>NZ_CP033433.1:4427500-5027500 GCF_003713065.1 Cohnella candidum
CGAAGCGAGCCGTGATAAGATGATCTTCCTGCCAATGAGGCAGCGAGGAATTGCACCTTGAAAACTGGATAGCGAAACGAAAGCAATGCGCTGAAGAAAACATCAAGCACCTTGTGCCTTGACTGCAACTGCGGATCTTAGGATCCACAGCAAGGTTAAGCTAATAAGGGCGCACGGTGGATGCCTAGGCGCCAGGAGCCGACGAAGGACGCGACGAACAGCGATATGCCTCGGGGAGCCGTAAGTAGGCGTTGATCCGGGGATCTCCGAATGGGGAAACCCAGCTGCGGTAATGCGCAGTTACTCATGAGTGAATCCATAGCTCATGAAGAGGCACACCCAGGGAACTGAAACATCTAAGTACCTGGAGGAGAAGAAAACAAGAGTGATTCCGTCAGTAGCGGCGAGCGAAAGCGGATTAGCCCAAACCAGGGAGCTTGCTCCCTGGGGTTGTGGGACGTCTCACATGGAGTGATAAAAGAGCAGGTTAGGCGAAGAGGACTGGAAAGTCCCGCTATAGAAGGTAAGAGCCCTGTAGCCAAAAGCCTGCTCTCTCCGAGACGGATCCCGAGTACCGCGGGACACGTGAAACCCCGTGGGAATCCGGCAGGACCATCTGCCAAGGCTAAATACTCCCTGGCGACCGATAGTGAAGCAGTACCGTGAGGGAAAGGTGAAAAGCACCGCGGGAGCGGAGTGAAAAAGAACCTGAAACCGTGCGCTTACAAGAAGTCAGAGCCTGATTAATGGGTGATGGCGTGCCTTTTGTAGAATGAACCGGCGAGTTACGTTCACGTGCAAGGTTAAGCTGTAGAGGCGGAGCCGAAGGGAAACCGAGTCTGAATAGGGCGCTTAAGTACGTGGTCGTAGACCCGAAACCGTGTGATCTACCCCTGTGCAGGGTGAAGGTGCGGTAATACGCACTGGAGGCCCGAACTCGTGAGCGTTGAAAAGCTCTGGGATGACGTGGGGGTAGGGGAGAAATTCCAATCGAACTCGGAGATAGCTGGTTCTCCCCGAAATAGCTTTAGGGCTAGCCTCGAGGTTTAGCATCATGGAGGTAGAGCACTGATTGGGTGCGGGGCCCGCCAAGGGTTACCAAGTCCAGTCAAACTCCGAATGCCATGGATGTATACTCGGGAGTCAGACGGCGAGTGCTAAGATCCGTCGTCAAGAGGGAAAGAGCCCAGATCATCAGCTAAGGTCCCCAAGTGTGTGTTAAGTGGGAAAGGATGTGGAGTTGCGAAGACAACCAGGATGTTGGCTTAGAAGCAGCCACCATTTAAAGAGTGCGTAATAGCTCACTGGTCGAGTGACTCTGCGCCGAAAATGTAACGGGGCTAAACACACCACCGAAGCTATGGCATGACACTTAGGTGTCTTGGGTAGGGGAGCGTTGTATGCGGGTAGAAGTCAGACCGGAAGGACTGGTGGACTGCATACAAGTGAGAATGCCGGTATGAGTAACGAAAAGACAAGTGAGAATCTTGTCCGCCGAAAGCCTAAGGGTTCCTGGGGAAGGTTCGTCCGCCCAGGGTAAGTCGGGACCTAAGGCGAGGCCGAAAGGCGTAGTCGAAGGACAACAGGTTGAAATTCCTGTACCACCGTAAGCCGTTACGAGCGATGGGGGGACGCAGGAGGGCAAGGACGCGAGCTGATGGAATAGCTCGTCCAAGCAGTGAGGGGTGTGTGCAGGCAAATCCGCACACTATAACCTTGAGCTGTGATGGGGAGGGAAAATTGCAGTACCGAAGGTCTTGTGCTCACGCTGCCGAGAAAAGCCTCTAGCCAGGCGAAGGTGCCCGTACCGTAAACCGACACAGGTAGGCGAGATGAAAATTCTAAGGCGCGCGGAAGAACTCTCGTTAAGGAACTCGGCAAAATGACCCCGTAACTTCGGGAGAAGGGGTGCCCCGGTAGCGTGAATAGCGCGAGGGGGCCGCAGTGAAGAGGCCCAAGCGACTGTTTAGCAAAAACACAGGTCTGTGCGAAGCCGTAAGGCGAAGTATACGGGCTGACGCCTGCCCGGTGCTGGAAGGTTAAGGGGAGCGGTTAGGGGCAACCCGAAGCTGTGAACCGAAGCCCCAGTAAACGGCGGCCGTAACTATAACGGTCCTAAGGTAGCGAAATTCCTTGTCAGGTAAATTCTGACCCGCACGAATGGCGTAACGATCTTGGGCGCTGTCTCAACGAGAGATCCGGTGAAATTTTAGTACCTGTGAAGATGCAGGTTACCCGCGACGTGACGGAAAGACCCCATGGAGCTTTACTGCAGCTTGATATTGGACTTTGGTACGGTCTGTACAGGATAGGTGGGAGCCTTAGAAGCCGGAGCGCCAGCTTCGGTGGAGGCGACGTTGGGATACCACCCTGATCGTATCGGAGTTCTAACCTGTCACCGTGAATCCGGTGAAGGGACCGTGTCAGGCGGGCAGTTTGACTGGGGCGGTCGCCTCCTAAAAAGTAACGGAGGCGCCCCAAGGTTCCCTCAGCGCGGTTGGAAATCGCGCGAAGAGTGCAAAGGCATAAGGGAGCTTGACTGCGAGACCCACAAGTCGAGCAGGGACGAAAGTCGGGCTTAGTGATCCGGTGGTACCGAATGGAAGGGCCATCGCTCAACGGATAAAAGCTACCCTGGGGATAACAGGCTTATCTCCCCCAAGAGTCCACATCGACGGGGAGGTTTGGCACCTCGATGTCGGCTCATCGCATCCTGGGGCTGAAGTAGGTCCCAAGGGTTGGGCTGTTCGCCCATTAAAGCGGTACGCGAGCTGGGTTCAGAACGTCGTGAGACAGTTCGGTCCCTATCTGTCGCGGGCGTAGGAAATTTGAGAGGGGCTGTCCTTAGTACGAGAGGACCGGGATGGACGCACCGCTGGTGTACCAGTTGTTCCGCCAGGAGCACCGCTGGGTAGCCAAGTGCGGGAGGGATAAGCGCTGAAAGCATCTAAGCGCGAAGCCCGCCTCAAGATGAGATTTCCCAATTCGTAAGACCCCTGGAAGAACACCAGGTTGATAGGCCCGGGGTGGAAGCGCGGCAACGCGTGCAGCTGACGGGTACTAATCGGTCGAGGGCTTATCCTACGCAGTTAACACAGGTGATTGTTTCTTCAGCACTGCTTTCAAGTTTCGCTATCCGGTTTTCAGGGCGCAAGCCCTGAAATGGTAATGGACGTGGCGGCGTAGCTCAGCTGGCTAGAGCGTTCGGTTCATACCCGAAAGGTCGGGGGTTCGATCCCCTCTGCCGCTACCAACTTTCTTTCCTTCCCGTGGAGGCTTAGCTCAGCCGGGAGAGCATCTGCCTTACAAGCAGAGGGTCGGGGGTTCGATCCCCTCAGCCTCCACCATTCTTTACAACGCGGAGCCGTGGTGTAGAGGCCTAACATGCCTGCCTGTCACGCAGGAGACCGCGGGTTCGAATCCCGTCGGCTCCGCCATTTTATTTACAAATAACAATTTATATGGCTCGGTAGCTCAGATGGTAGAGCAGAGGACTGAAAATCCTCGTGTCGGCGGTTCGATTCCGTCCCGAGCCACCATTGTTTGCCCCTCAAAGGCGGACATCGTGGAGGCTTAGCGAAGCGGCCAAACGCGGCAGACTGTAAATCTGCTCTCTCTGAGTTCGGTGGTTCAAATCCATCAGCCTCCACCATTTCTTTACGAGCCATTAGCTCAGTTGGTAGAGCACCTGACTTTTAATCAGGGTGTCGAAGGTTCGAGTCCTTCATGGCTCACCAGTCATAACAACGAGGCAGATGCGCGAGCGTCTGTTTTTTGTTTTGTACGAATGCATGGTAAGAACGGCGGATGGCCGAAGCCCGGTTGGGGAACTGTTAATACAAAGTTCATTCCGGAGGACCGCCCATGACCTATCTCTATGCATTGGCCGTTGCGTTCATCACGGTAATGGCGCTCGTTCCCGTCGTTCGCGCGGCCGCGCTTCGGCTCGGTTTCGTGGATCGCCCCACGGGACGCAAAATCCATTCCAAACCCATCCCTCTGTCCGGGGGCGTGGCGATTTTCGCCGGCGTGATCCTCAGCTCGTTCCTGTTCCTCGGCAGCCATCCGCTGCTTCGCACGATCGTGACGGGCGGAGCGATTCTCGTGGCGATCGGCCTGTTGGACGATTCCTTCAAATCGCGCGGACGCGATTTCCCGGTGTGGCCTCGTTTGCTTCTGTACATAGCCGTCTCGTTCATTCCCGTTTGGCACGGGATCACGATCCAGGGCGTTTCCTCCCCATCGCCAGCCGCCATGATTTTGTTTCCTCCCGTCATTTCCGCCATCGTAACCGCCGTATGGGTCTTTGCCTTGATCAACATGGTCAATTTCATCGACGGAATCGACGGACTGGCCTCCGGCGTCTGCGTCATCTCCTCGCTGACGATTTTCTTCGCCTCGCTGATCGAGTCCCAGCAGGTGACCGCGGTCGTGGCGATCGCGCTGGCCGGGTCGTGTCTCGCTTTTCTCGCCTACAACTTCCACCCTGCGCGCATTTTCATGGGTGACGCCGGCGCCACCTTTTTGGGATATACGCTTGCCGTAATTGCCGTCGACGGAACCCTGAAGGGAGCGACTTTCCTTTCCCTGTCGGTCCCCCTGCTTGCGCTGGGCGTGCCGATTCTCGATACCGTGATCGTGTTCACGAGGCGGATCCTTGAAGGCAAAGGCCTGCACCGCGCGGACAATCTGCATACGCACCACAGTCTCATGAAATGGGGCCTCACCCAGGTTCAGACCGTATCCTTCCTATACTTGATCGCGGCGGTTTTTTCGCTCCTTTCAATTGTCGTTCTCCTCATGCTCCGTTAAGAGGGCATTCCCCCCGGTCCTGCGAAATATGATACAATACACGCAGAAAACGTTGGCCGGCAAAGGGGAAGCGCGATGCAGAGTGCGAAATGGCAGCAGTTGGAGCAGTTGCTGGGAGCCAAAGTGACGACCAGGACGATGACGGCCGCGGAGTGGGAACGGGAAGGCGGGAGCAAGTATCCCGAAGCCGGGGACTCGGTGAAGCTTCCGGAAGGGACGCGTTTCGTCGCGCGGACGGCCGGATCCGAGATCACCGTGTACGACACTGCAGGGGAATTCACGGCACTGGAGCAGGAGCTTCTTCGCCTGCTTCTTCGGCAAAGAAACGGCCGTGCCCCGGCCGGCGGCGCCTCGGATTTGGAACGCCAGGCGCGCAAGCTCGGCGAATGGATCATTCAATGCGTGTCGGGAGGTGATACGCGGGCGGAGGTTCCCGAACGGATGGAGCTTCGGACGCGGCTGTTCGACGGGATGATTCCTTTCCTGCTCATGTGCGAGCAAGCGGAAGACAAGGAGCCCTCCTATTCCGATCTCGAGAAAGCGCTTCGCTCTTTCCTGAGCGAAGATACGCTGCTCGTTCCGCTGCGCGAACATGAATGGCTCATCCTCGCGCCCGACCGGATGATGGCCGAAACCGAAGGCGCCGACGAGGAGATCGTCGACAGCGATGAAGGGAAGACGGTGCTGGCGTCGCTGGCTTCGGGACTTCATCAAATGGTGACCGGCGAATGGGGCGGAGAGTGTCATGTGGCCGTCGGGGAACCGATCGATCCGGCCGAAAGCGTCGTCCATACGGTCGCGATTCTCCGGGAGACCGTGCAGCTTGGGCGGAGATTCCACATGGGCATGCAGGTTCATTTGCCATGGTTGATCCATCTGGAACGGCTGCTCAGCGGCATTCCCGAAGCGGTCCGCAGCCGGTTCGTCGAAGAGATGATGGGCAGGCCGGATTTGTTCAACGACCCGGAAACGGTATCGACGCTGGACGCCTTCTTCTCCATGGACTGCAACGTCAGTGAGACGGCCAAAAAACTGTTCATCCACCGCAACACCCTGCTGTACCGGCTGGATAAGATCAAGCAAGAGGCGGGCTTGGACGTCCGTTCCTTTAACGACGCGGTTTTGGTGCGCATTTTATTGCTATTGTACAAAGTCACGAAAAGGAAATGAATTTTTTGTACGCTTTGTGCATAGTCAATTCGCCCGGTCCGAGGTAAGATGGTTACGTACCTTAAACGAGCGTTAGGGGGAAATGCAATGGCAGGCGTACGTTTGGAACATGTATTCAAAAAATATCCGGGTTCGGACAAAGCATCCGTAACGGACTTCAACCTCGACATCGAAGACAAAGAGTTTCTCGTTCTGGTCGGACCTTCCGGTTGCGGTAAGTCCACGACCCTCCGCATGATCGCGGGCCTCGAAGAAATTTCCGAAGGCAAACTCTACATCGGCGACCGCGTCGTGAACGACGTTGCTCCGAAAGACCGCGACATCGCGATGGTGTTCCAGTCTTACGCACTTTATCCGCATATGAACGTTTATCAAAATATGGCTTTCGGTTTGAAACTGCGCAAATTCCGCAAGGACGAAATCGATCGCCGCGTTCGCGAAGCCGCTCGCACGCTTGAAATCGAGCACCTGCTCGAGCGCAAGCCGAAGGCTCTCTCCGGTGGTCAGCGCCAGCGCGTTGCCCTGGGCCGCGCAATCGTCCGCGAACCGCAAGTGTTCCTGATGGACGAACCGCTCTCCAACTTGGACGCCAAGCTGCGTACGCAAATGCGCGCGAACATTTCCAAGCTGATGAAGCGTCTGGAAACGACTTGCATCTACGTTACCCACGACCAGACGGAAGCCATGACGATGGGCGACCGCATCGTCGTCATGAAAGACGGCCTGATCCAGCAAGCCGCTACTCCGGAAGTGCTCTACAACCACCCGGTTAACCTGTTCGTTGCAGGCTTCATCGGCGCTCCGGCCATGAACTTCCTGCCGGGCCAACTGGTTGAAGAAGGCGGCGCCGTTCGTTTCCGCGCTACGGGCATCAACGTTGAAGTGCCGCAAGGCAAAGCTAGCTTGCTCCGCAGCAAAGGCTACATCGGCAAGGAAATCATCCTGGGCGTTCGTCCGGAAGATATCCACGAAGAGCCGGTCTTCATCGAAGCTTCCCCGAACTCGATCATCAACGCGAACATCGAAGTTTCCGAGAACCTCGGTCACGAAATGTTCCTTTACCTGAACGGCCTGGGCAAAGACAACGTCATCGCCCGCGTCGACGGCCGCTCCGGCCTGCAAGAAGGCCAGAACGTCAAACTGGCGATCGACATGAACAAAGTTCACGTGTTCGACAAGGACTCCGAACTGAACGTGTTCGAGGCTAACTAATCTCTCAACCGCGAACCGTCCGGCCTTTGGCCGGGCGGTTTTTTTTACCTTCCGCGGCGGAATATGCATCATTGCTTTAACCGCCCATTTTCGTTACGATTGTATTGGAAAATCGGAGAGGAGCTGTACGATGCCCAAAAAAGTGAAGGTTTCCGAACTCGTGCAGCAATTTCATCTCGAGGTCGCAGCCGGCGAAGACGGGCTGCGGCGCACGATCGAGACGGATGACTTGAACCGGCCCGGACTGGAAATGGCCGGCTATTTCAATTACTATCCCGCGGAGCGCGTACAGATTCTGGGCCGCACCGAGCTGGCCTTCCTGGAGACGCTGACGACGGAGATGCGCCGGGATCGCATGGAACGCCTGTGCGGCGAGCAGACCCCGTGTATCATCATTACGCGAGGCCTTCAACCGCCGGCAGAGCTGGTGGATATCGGCAATGAACACCACATTCCCGTGCTGCGAAGCGGCGTCGCGACGACGATCCTGCTGAGCCGGATTACCAACTTCCTGGAGAAGCGGCTGGCGCCGTCCGCGACGATCCACGGCGTACTCGTCGACGTATACGGAGTCGGCATGCTCATCACAGGAGGCAGCGGCATCGGCAAAAGCGAGACCGCCCTTGAGTTGGTCAAACGCGGGCACCGTCTCGTAGCGGACGATGCCGTCGAAATCCGCCAAACCGCGGACAACTACCTGTTCGGCAGCGCGCCGGATCTCATCCGCCACCTGCTCGAAATCCGCGGCCTCGGCATTTTGAACGTCATGACGCTGTTCGGCGCCGGCGCGGTCCGCAACCAGAAGAGCATCAGCCTCGTCGTGAAGCTGGAGAACTGGGAGCAGGGCAAGCAGTACGACCGGCTGGGGCTGGACGAAGAAACGACCAAAATCATCGATACCGAGGTTCCGCTGCTGACCGTGCCGGTAAGGCCCGGTCGCAACCTTGCGGTCATTTTGGAAGTCGCCGCCATGAACTATCGGTTGAAGCGCATGGGCTACAACGCAGCCCTGCAATTCACGAACAAATTGACCGAAGCGATCGCGGACGACGATTACGAGTGACAAGAGAATAGTCGGGACGGAGGACGAACATGCTTCCACTTAGCTTGAATCCGATCGCTTTTACGCTCGGGCCCTTAACGGTACATTGGTACGGGATCATTTTGGGCCTGGGCGCATTGGCGGGATTGTTTTTAGCGATACAAGAGGGCAAGCGGTTCGGCATCATGCCGGACTTTTTCCTTGATCTGCTGCTGTATGGCGTTCCCTCGGCCATCATCTGCGCGCGGATATACTACGTCGCGTTCAAATGGGATTACTACAGCGCTCATCCGGGCGAGATCGTCCAGATCTGGAACGGCGGCATCGCGATTTACGGCGCCTTGATCGGTGCCTTCTTATGCGGCTTCATCTATTCCAGGGCCAAAGGTTACCGGTTCATTCGTATCGTGGACATTTGCGCGCCGTCGCTGCTGATCGGCCAAATGATCGGACGCTGGGGCAACTTCATGAACCAGGAAGCGTACGGGGGTCCGACGAACGAAAATTTCCTGCGGAACACGCTGCACCTTCCGAACTTCATTGTGGACCAAATGTACATCGGGGGCATATATCGCCATCCGACTTTCCTGTACGAATCGCTGTGGAGCTTGGTCGGCCTCGCGATCATCTTCATCATCCGGCGCATGAGGTTCTTGAGGGTCGGCGAGCTGTGCGCGTTTTACCTGATTTGGTATTCGTTCGGCCGATTCTTGGTTGAAGCGCTGCGCACGGATAGCTTGGCGTTTCAAGGCCCGGACTGGCTGGCCTCCCTGCTTCGCGGCATCTGGTCGCCGATGACCGCCGTTTTCGAAGAAGGCTACCTGGATCCGGCTTACGGCAACGTTCGAACTTCCCAACTGCTGGCGCTGATTCTGGTCGTTGCAGGCATCGTTTTCATCGTCGTACGCAGGGTGACCGGAGCCGCCAAAGAACGGTACTTGGATCCGGTTGAACGTAAGGGAACGGTCCCGGCGGAAGCCGCGGTGCCAGCGGAGTCGGCAGTCGTGGCGGAAAACGCGGAAGAACCGGTCAGCGTACAAGATGCCGCTCCAATCGACAACGAAGACAAGGCTGAAGCATCTCCGGATGTTCCGGCCGAGCCAGAACAGAATGGAGACACGCGCAAGGATGACTAAAGAAATCAAAGCCGTCTTGTTCGACCTGGACGGCACCATCGTAGATACGAACGAGCTGATTATCCAATCGTTTCTGCACGCTTTGAAAGGAACGGTCTCGGAAGACTTCGGCCGGGAGCACATCATCCCCAGCATGGGACTGCCGCTCAGCGACCAGCTTCGGCTGTTCTCCGGTCTCGAGGACGTCACGGCGCTGACCCAGTCCTACCGGGAATACAACTATTTGAAGCATGACGAAATGGTCGTACTATTTCCGGGCGTGGCGGAGGTCGTGCGCAGGCTGAAGGCGCAGGGGATCCGCATGGGCGTGGTGACGACCAAGATGCGGCCCACGACCGAAAGAGCGCTCCGGATGTTCGGACTGTTCGAGCACATGGATATCATCATCACGCTGGACGACGTTCAACATGCAAAGCCGCATCCGGAGCCGGTTCAGAAAGCAATGGAGGCGATCGGAGCCGAGCCGGTCCACACCGCGATGGTGGGCGACAGCACGGTCGACATGGAATCGGCGATCCGCGCGGGCGCGATGCCGATCGGGGTCGCATGGTCGCTGAAAGGACAAGCGGTACTGGAAGAAGCGGGAGCGGCGCTCGTCATTCATCGCATGGAAGAGCTGCTGACGTTATGCGGAATCGAGGGTGCGGAAGCTTGAGAAACGTAGAGCGGTATCCGGTGGAAGGACCGAATTCGCTTTGGCAAGTCTACCGGACGGTATCCAGATGGAAAGCCGTCCGGAATTTCGTTTTTATCCAGTTGGCTCGGTATTGTCCCAGCCTTCCGGTGAAGAACTGGATCTACCGTCACGTACTCGGCATGAAAGTCGGGGACCGCACGGCATTCGCGCTGATGGTCATGGTCGACGTGTTTTTCCCCGAGCGGATTACCGTCGGCGATAACTCCATCATCGGCTACAACACGACTTTGCTCACCCATGAATATTTGATTGCCGAGTACAGGCTCGGCAACATTACGATAGGCTCCAACGTCATGATAGGTGCCAACGTAACGGTGCTGCCCGGCGTGACGATCGGCGATCACGCGGTGGTCGCGGCCGGCTCCGTCGTGCACCGCGACGTTCCCGCTCACGCGAGGGTGGGAGGCAATCCGCTCAGAGAGCTTTAGAGCCGCTCGCGTATATTTTTCATCCCCGACAGGAGTGGCTTCATGCCTGCTTTATCCACGCGCAAGAAACAGGTCCTTCTTCTGGTCCTGGTCCTCATTGGAATGATTACGGCATTTTTCATTTGGAAATTCCGCGGTGAGGTCGTCAATGAAGCGAAACGCCAAGAGCTGCAGCCGGTCAAGGTGTCGTCGAAGCTCTCCGGATCCTACGACGTCATCGTCGCGGGAACGGATCCCGAAGGCGTCACGGCAGCCGTATCGGCGGCCCGCAACGGGCTGAAGGTTCTGCTGGTCGACGGAAGGGACCGCAATATTCTGGGCGGCTTGATGACGCTCGGCTGGCTCAACTCCCTCGACAATAACTATTCTCCGAAACAGCAGCCGCTGACGGGCAAGCACAATTTTTTGAATAAAGGCATTTTCCAGGAATGGTACGACCAGATCGAAGGAACGTCGTTCGACGTGAACACGGCGGCCAATGCATTCAATAAGATGGTCGCGGCGGAATCGAACATCGACGTCCTGCTGAAGGTCCGCAAAATGGAACCGATGCTCACGGGCCACCAGGTGACGGGACTTCGGATCGTGAAGGAAGACGGAAGCACGGCGGAAATCGGGACCAAGGCGCTGATTGACGCCACGCAGGACGCGGACATCGCGGCTGCGGCAGGCGTTCCTTATACGTTCGGTCGGGAAGACATCGGAGAGCCGAGCGCGCGCATGGCGGTTACGTTGGTGTTCAAGATGAGCGGCGTCACCCAGGAGGTCTGGGAGTCGTTCGGCAAACATAAGGATTCCGGCATCGACAAGATGAGCGCCTGGGGCTTTCCCACCGCCAAGGATTACGTGTCGAGCAACCCGAAACGGGTCAAGCTCCGCGGGCTCAACATCGGCCGGCAAAACGACAACACGATCCTCATCAACGCCATGCACATCTACGACGTGGATCCGTTGAATCCCGCATCCGTGCGGGAAGGACTGGAGATCGGGCGTAAGGAAGCCCCCCTCATTGCCGCATACTTAAAGAAGACGTTCAAGGAATTCCGTAACCTCGAATACGCGGGGACCGCACCCGAGCTTTATGTGCGGGAATCGCGCCACATCGAAGGCGAGTACCGGCTGAAAATGACGGATTTGATGCAAAACCGGGACGCATGGGACGCCGTCGCGTACGGCTCTTATCAGGTGGACATTCAGAGCCGGAACGCGAATGACCCGGGCGCCGTCGCGTTGAAGCCCCAAGCGTACGGCGTTCCGTTCCGTACGCTGGTCCCCCTGGAAGTGGACGGGCTCCTCGTCGTCGGCCGGTCCGCCAGCTTCGACTCGCTGCCGCACGGAAGCGCGCGCGTCATTCCGCTCGGCATGGCGACGGGACAAGCGGCAGGCGCCGCAGCCAAGCTGGCCATCGAGAAAGGCGTCAGCTTCCGGGAACTGTCCCGTTCGAAGACGGATATCGCGGAGCTGCGGAAGCGGTTGACGGCTCAGGGCATGGATCTGACCATGCCGGAGATCAAGACGCCGGACTATGCCAAGAACCCCGCTTATCCGGGGCTTCTCGCCGCGGTCAGCATGAATTTGGCCTTCGGCGATTATGACAACAAGCATTTCGACTTGGACGGAGCCTCGAATCCTCAGCGTTTCGTCAACGCGATGCTCGGGGTGAAGAAGGTGCATCCGAGCTTCTTCCAAGGTGAGCCCTCCAAGGCGATCACGACGATCGCCGATCCTGCGAAGCACGCGCTGTCGTTGAAGCAAGCGGCCTATACGATCGGGCTGGCCGGCGGACTCGAACTGACGCCGGATTCGGCGGAGGCGGCGCTGCTCTCGAAAGGGTGGCTGGCGCAGCAAACGATTGACGGCATCAAAGATCCGGAGAAGCTGACGAACGGCGATACGTTCATGCTGATCCGCGATTTGATGGAGAAATACGTCGGCGTGAAGTATGAATAAACGGTATGCCCCTCGAGCGATCGGGGGGCTGCCTTCGTTTCTTGACGATGGATCGGTTTCATGCTAAAGTGGATCAAACCCTTTATTTTGGCAGTATGGTAACATGGTAGCACATTAACTTACTAAAGCGTTACGAGGTGTTTGGAGTGTCGAAACCCAAAGGTTTTGAGAAGCCGATCGGCGTCAAAGACTACTTGCCCCATGCCGTTTCCAAGCTGCGCCATATCGAGCGGAGCGTATTGGAATGCATGCATCGCTGGGGCTACGATCAGATCATGACGCCGACGATGGAATATTACGATACGGTCGGCGTGGCGAGCGCGACGTCCGACCAGAAGCTGTTCAAGCTGCTCAATCAGCGCGGCACGACGATCGTGCTGCGTTCGGACATGACCGCGCCGATCGCGCGGGTCGTGGGCTCGCTGCTGAAGGAGCAGCCTTTTCCGCTGCGCCTGAGCTATCACGGCAACGTGTTCCGCGCATTCGAAGAGGATGCGGGGCGGGAAGCGGAGTTTTTCCAGACGGGCGTCGAGCTCGTCGGGGATCCGTCGCCGGAAGCGGACGCCGAGATCATTGCTTTGGCGATCGCCTCCCTGCAGGCTGCGGGAGTGCGTTCCTTCAAAATCGCGTTCGGCCACGTCGGTTTCCTGAACGGGCTGTTCCAAGAAACGCTGCCCGGCCGGGAAGCGGAGCAGGAGGCGCTCAAAGCTTGCCTGCTGCAGCGGGACCATGTCGGGTACCGGCACATTTTGCGTTCGTTGGATATGGACGAATCCCAACGCGCGGAGCTGGAAGGCATTCTCCGGCTGCGCGGCGGCCAAGAGGTATGCGAGCAAGCGATGCAGCTGAGCGGCAGCGACGGCGCGCGGGCGGCGATCCGCCATTTGTGCGAAATCTGGGACGTGCTGGAAGCCTACGGCGTGCAAGAGCATGTCCTGATCGACCTGACGATGATCGGGGATTTCTCTTACTATACGGGCATGACGTTCGAAGGCTACGCTTCGAATTTGGGCTTCCCGGTCTGCAGCGGCGGCCGATACGATAACTTGCTGGCCCAGTTCGGGCGGCCTGCGGCGGCGACCGGCTTCGCGCTTAAGACGACGCGGATCCTGGAAGTCGTGGAGGAAGAGCCGGCAGCGGCCGGCAAGACGCTGATCGTGTATGCGCCGGCCGCGCGCGGGCAAGCTCTGGCGTCAGCCGAACGCTTGCGCGGAGAAGGACGCGTCGTCGTAACGGAAATGGCGGCGGATCCCGAGTTGGCTGCGGAATTGCGGAAAGCGGCTGCGGCAGGCAGTGTCTTCTCGCACAGGGGAACGGAGTACGGCGAAATGATCGTTTTCGGGGAAGGAGGACGCGTATGACGGAGAACGGCGGCGTTTTGAAGGTGGCCATGCCCAAAGGGCGGATTTACAAGCAGGCGAGCAAGCTGTTCCGCCAGGCGGGCCTTCCGATCCCCGAGGATTTCGACGACTCGAGGCGGCTCATCATTCCCGTGCCGGAAGCGGGCATGGAATTCATTATGGCGAAGCCGGTCGACGTTCCGACTTACGTGGAATACGGCGTGGCGGACATCGGCGTCGTGGGCAAGGACGTCATGATGGAGGAAGCGAAGGACGTATACGAGCTGCTGGACCTCGGCATCGCGCGTTGCCGGATGTCGGTGATCGGGCTGCCGGACTGGAAGCCGGTCATCCATCCGCGCGTGGCGACGAAGTATCCGAACGTGGCTTCTCAATATTTCCGCGAGCAAGGACAGCAGGTGGAGGTCATCAAGCTGAACGGCTCCATCGAGCTGGCGCCGCTGATCGGCCTGGCCGACCGCATCGTGGATATGGTGGAAACGGGGCAGACGCTGCGGGAGAACGGGCTGGTGGAGATGCAGGAGATGTTCCAGGTGACCAGCCGGCTCATCGCCAACCGCGTCAGCTACCGTCTGAAAAATACGGCGATCCAAACGCTGTGCGACCAGCTTGGGCGCGCGATTGCGGTTCAAGGAGGCGTGTGAGCATGTATATCGGATTGGCTTCCGGTTTTCGGCTGGAGCGGGAGAGCGAATACGGCACGCCGGAGCAGAACGCTGCCGTCGCGACGATCGTCGAGGCGGTTCGCCGCGAAGGCGACGACGCGCTGCTGAGGTACACGGCTTCGTTCGATAAAGTGGAATTGACGCCGGAGCGGCTTCGCGTGACGCAAGAAGAGATCCAGGCCGCGTACGGTTTCGTGGAGCAGGATTTCTTGGTTGCGCTGCGGCAAGCGGCGGCGAACATTCGGGCTTTTCATGAAAAGCAGAAGCGGAATTCTTGGATGGACGTGTCGCCGGACGGCACGATGCTCGGCATGGTCATCCGGCCGCTGCGGCGGGTCGGTCTGTACGTGCCCGGCGGCAAAGCGGCTTATCCGTCGTCGGTGCTCATGAACGCGATTCCGGCCAAGGTCGCCGGCGTGCCGGAGATCGCGATGGTGACGCCGCCCGCGACGGGCGGGCGCGAGGGCATCGACCCGTACATTCTCGTCGCCGCCGCGGAAGCGGGCGTGACGGAGATCTACCGGGTCGGGGGCGCGCAGGCGGTGGCGGCGCTGGCTTACGGGACGGCGAGCATTCCCGCCGTCGATAAGATTTGCGGGCCCGGCAACATCTATGTGGCGTTGGCGAAACGCGCCGTTTTCGGCGCGGTCGACATCGACAGCATCGCGGGCCCGAGCGAGATCGCCGTGCTGGCGGACGACAGCGCGGATCCGCGGTACGTGGCCGCGGATATGCTGTCGCAGGCGGAGCACGACGAGATGGCGTCGGCGGTGCTCGTGACGCCGTCGGAGAAGCTGGCCCGTGAGGTCGAGGCGGAGCTGAAGCGCCAGGTCGCGCTGCTGCCTCGCCGGGAGATCGCGGAAAAGTCGCTGGAGCAGTATGGGGCGATTTTGCTCGTGGATGATGTGAATGCGGGCGTAGATGTGATCAACAAGCTCGCTCCGGAACATCTCGAGGTGATGACGGAGGATCCGTTGGAGCTGCTGGGTCGGATCGAGACGGCAGGAGCGATTTTCCTCGGGCCGTACAGCTCCGAGCCGGTGGGCGACTACTTCGCGGGGCCGAACCACATTTTGCCGACGAACGGGACCGCCCGGTTCTCGTCTCCGCTCAACGTGGACGATTTTCTGAAGAAATCCAGCTTGATAAGATACAGCAAGGAAGCCCTTCTGCGGGACGCGTCCGGCATTGCGACGCTGGCCCGGCACGAGGGACTCGAAGGCCACGCGCGCGCGGTGGAAATCCGATTGGAAGGCGGGGAATCGCAATGAGTGAATGGGCGGAAGGACGCCAAGGTTCCGTATCCCGTAAAACGGGAGAAACGGACATACAGCTGGCTTTGAACGTAGACGGATCGGGAGACGTGTCGATCGAGACCGACGTTCCTTTCCTGAACCACATGCTCGACTTGTTCGCCAGGCATGGACAGTTCGACCTGAAGGTGGAAGCGCGGGGCGACGTCGACGTCGACGACCACCACACGGTAGAGGACATCGGGATTTGCCTCGGCCAGGCGCTGCATAAGGCGCTCGGCGACAAGAAGGGCATCAAGCGCTACGCAAGCGTGTTCGTTCCGATGGACGAGGCGCTGGGCCAGGTCATTATCGATATCAGCGGTCGGCCGCATTTCGAGATGCGCGGGGAATTTCCGGCTGCGACGGTGGGCAGCTTCACGGTCGAGCTCGTGCACGAGTTCCTGTGGAAGCTGGCGCTGGAATCGCGGATCACGCTGCATGTCATCGTGCATTACGGCCGCAATACGCACCACATGATCGAAGCGGTGTTCAAGGCGCTGGGACGCGCGCTGGACGAAGCGACCTCGATCGATCCCCGCGTGAAAGGCGTGCCCTCCACGAAAGGAGTGCTGTAAGATGATCGCGATCATCGATTACGGCATGGGCAACCTGCACAGCGTGAGCAAAGCGATCGAAAGGCTCGGGTACGAGGCGGTCGTGACTTCGAATCCAGCCGAGATTCTGGGCGCGGACGGCGCGATCCTGCCCGGCGTCGGCGCATTTGGCGACGCGATGGCGAACCTGCGCGAGACCGGGCTGGACGCGGTCGTGAAGGAATACGCCGCGAGCGGCAAGCCGCTGCTGGGCATTTGCCTGGGCATGCAGCTGCTGTTCTCCGAGAGCGAGGAACACGGCCGGCATGAGGGCCTCGGATTGCTTCCCGGCCGCGTCGTGCGGTTCCAAGGCTCTTACAAGGTGCCGCACATGGGCTGGAACGACCTGGAGTTTCTGCAGGACAGCCCGCTGTTCGCGGACTTAGAGCCGGGCCACGTGTACTTCGTGCACTCGTACCATGCGCTGCCAGAGCGGAAGGAAGATCTGCTCGCGGTGACCGACTATCACCAGCCGGTAACGGCGATCGTCGGACGCGGCAATTTGTTCGGCATGCAGTTCCACCCGGAGAAAAGCGGCGAGCTCGGCACGCTGCTGCTCCGGCGCTTCCTCGAGCTGACCGCCCGTCAGGCTGGCTGAGCGCACTAGCGCGCGGCGGCAGGGCTGTAACGGTAGAAAGTACCGTTGGAGCATCCAAACGGACTGATCTAAGTCTTGCAACGGTAGATAGTACCGTTAGAGCGGCTGCCAGGTCGATTCAATCGTCTGCAACGGTAAAAAGTACCGTTGGAGCGCTGAAAAGCGCGGCTTTGTGACTTGTAACGTGAGAAAGTACCGTTGGAGCACCCGCCCTTCACACCACCCATCACCGCGGACCCGCAAGGGGCCGCGTTCGGAGGTTTCACCGTATGTCCAAGTTCATCATCTACCCCGCCATCGACATCCGCGACGGCAAGTGCGTCCGGCTCGTGCAGGGCGATTATAACCAAGAAACGGTCTACAACGAAGACCCGGCAGCCGTCGCACGCGATTGGGAAGCGCAGGGGGGCCAATGGATCCATCTCGTGGACCTGGACGGCGCCAAAGCCGGCCATCCGGTCAACGACGAGCTGATCGGCCGCATCGCCAAGTCCGTGAACGTGCCCGTTCAGGTAGGCGGCGGCCTCCGCAAGGAAGAGGACGTCGAGCGCCTGCTCGGACTCGGTGTCTCCCGCGTCATCCTCGGCACCGCGGCCATCGAGGACCGCGCGTTCGTATCGCGCGTGCTCGCGAAGCACGGCTCCGCCGTCGCGATCGGCATCGACGCGCGCAACGGCCTCGTCGCCATCCGCGGCTGGCTGGAGACGTCCGAGGTGAAAGCCGAGGACCTTGCCGTACAACTCGCCGCCGAAGGCGCGCAAACCTTCATCTTCACCGACATCTCGCGCGACGGCATGATGGGCGGCCCGAACGTGGAGGCGATCGTTCGCCTCGCGCAAGTATCCGGCCGCACGGTCATCGCGTCCGGAGGCGTCAGCCGTCCGGAGGACCTGGACCGGCTCGCCGCGCACGCGAACGACGGCGTCGGCGGCGCCATCGTCGGCAAAGCGCTGTACACCGGCAGCATCAGCCTCGCCAAAGCCGTCCGCAAAGCGTCCGCGCAGGCTTAAGAATCGGCAGCAATCGTTTTGCCGCCGCCGGCTGATCCGGTTACGAAAGGAGATTGCCCATGCTCGCCAAAAGAATCATTCCCTGCCTCGACGTCAAAGACGGCCGGGTCGTCAAGGGAGTTAACTTCGTCAACCTCCGGGACGCCGGGGACCCGGTAGAGCTCGCCGCCCTCTATGACAAGGAAGGCGCCGACGAGCTCGTGTTCCTCGACATATCGGCTTCCCATGAAGGGCGCGAAACGATGGTCGACGTCGTCCGCCGCACGGCGGAGGAAGTCTCGATTCCGTTCACCGTGGGCGGCGGCATCAAAGCCGTCGAGGACATGAAGCGCCTGCTCCGCGCAGGCGCGGACAAAATCGGCATCAACACGGCCGCCATCCTGAATCCGGACCTCATCGCGGACGGCTCCCGGACCTTCGGCGCGCAGTGCATCGTCGTCGCGATCGACGCGAAGTTCAATGCCGAGTGGCAGGAATGGGAAGTTTACACGCACGGCGGGCGCAAACCGACCGGCATCCGCGCGCTGGCATGGGCGAAGGAAGCCGAACGGAGAGGCGCGGGCGAGCTGCTGCTTACCAGCATGGACGCCGACGGCACGAAGGACGGCTTCGACATGGGGCTCACCCGGACGATTTCCGACGCGGTCGGCATTCCGGTCATCGCCTCGGGAGGAGCGGGAAACGCCCGGCATTTTGCCGACGTCCTCACGCTCGGACACGCCGACGCAGCGCTGGCTGCGAGCATTTTCCACTATAAAGAAGTGACCGTAAACGAAGTGAAGCAAGAGCTGCGGAGCAAAGGAGTGAACGTCAGGTGACCGATACGGCATGGATGGAACAAATCCGGTACGACGAGCAAGGACTGGTACCCGCGATCGTGCAGGACGCGATCAGCAAGGAAGTGCTGATGCTGGCCTACATGAACCGGGAATCGCTGGGCAAAACGCTGGAAACCCGGCAAACGTGGTTTTGGAGCCGTTCCCGCAACGAGCTGTGGAACAAAGGCGCGACGAGCGGCCACACGCAAGAGGTCGTCTCCCTGAAGTACGACTGCGACGGCGACACGCTGCTCGTGACGGTGAAGCAAGCCGGCCCGGCCTGCCACACCGGCGCTTACAGCTGCTTCTACCGCAGCGCAGACGGCCAAGAAGCCCAGCCGAACCCGGACCGCTTCGCGCCGCTCAGCCAGCTGGAGTCGACAATCGCCCAGCGCGATGCCGAGCGCACCGAAGGTTCGTACACCACCTACCTTTTCGAGAAGGGCCTGGACAAAATCCTCAAGAAAATCGGGGAAGAGTCGGCGGAGGTCATCATCGCGGGCAAGAACCGTGACGCTCAAGAGCTGCGCGCCGAGGCGGCGGACCTCATTTTCCACTTGATGGTCCTGCTCCGGGAACAGGGGATTCCGCTGGACGACGTGCTGGCCGAACTGGAATTCCGTCATCGCAAGCCGGTCAAGAAAGACTAGGTGGACCGGATGAAAATCGATTACCATACACACAACGTCCGCTGCGGCCATGCCGTCGGAACGATCGAGGAA
This sequence comes from Cohnella candidum, assembly GCF_003713065.1. Taxonomy (NCBI): domain Bacteria; kingdom Bacillati; phylum Bacillota; class Bacilli; order Caryophanales; family Paenibacillaceae; genus Cohnella; species Cohnella candida. Next base: position 4,447,010 of record NZ_CP033433.1, read on the forward strand.
TACGTGCAAAGCGCGATTGCGAAAGGCATGGTACAGATCGGCTTGTCCGATCACATGCCTCTTCTTCATGTCGACCCGGCGGCGTATTATCCCGAAATGGCGATGCCGATGGACGAGCTGCCCCGTTACGTGGAAGAGTGCCTCAGACTGAAGGACAAGTATCAAAACGAAATCTCCGTGCGCGTCGGGCTGGAAGGCGATTTTATCGAGGGGTACGAGGACGCGATCGCTAAAATCGTGCAGGCGTATCCTTGGGATTACGTCATCGGCTCGGTGCATTTTCTGGGGACTTGGGACGTGACCGACTTCCGGCAGGTGCACAACTGGGAAGGGCGCAGCGTCTTCCAAGTTTATGAGCAATACTATGATGCGGTCCGCAAAGCCGCCGCCACGGGACTGTACGATTACATCGGCCATATTGACGCGATCAAGCGCTTCGGCTATCGCCCCGAAGAAGACGTGACCGAGCTTGAGGACAGCGCCCTGCAAGCCGTCTCGAAACACGGGCTCGCCATCGAGTTGAACGCGGCAGGCATCCATACGGCGGCTAAGGAAATGTACCCGTCCTTGCGCATGTTGGAGCGGGCCCATACGCTGGGCATCCCCGTCACGTACGGTTCGGATGCTCACCACCCCGACCGCGTTGGACAAAAAAGCGAGGAAGCGGAGCGCCTCCTGAGGGCCGCCGGTTTTAACGAAATTGCCACGTTCCAGGGACGGAAAAGGGATAGGATTCCTTTGTGAAAAACCTCCCATGTCATGTATAATGGGTAAGGAACGAAATGAGTCGGTTATTGTCGCACAATCCGATTTTTTTGGAGGGGCACATGTACAGCAGCAGTAAACTCCGCGTTTTCTCGGGATCGTCCAACGAGCCGCTGGCTCGCAAGATCGCCGAACAGCTAGGACTCCCGCTCGGGAAGATCAAGCTTTCCCGGTTCAAAAGCGGCGAGGTGTATGTGCACTACGAGGAAACGATCCGCAACTGCGACGTTTTCCTTATCCAGTCCTATTCCCATCCCATCAACGACTATTTCGTCGAGCTGCTGGTCATGATCGATGCGGCCAAACGCGCTTCGGCCCGCACCATCAATGTCGTACTTCCTTATTACGGCTATGCTCGCCAAGAACGCAAAGCGGCGCCGCGCGAGCCGATTTCCGCCAAAATGGTGGCCGACGTCCTGACGACCGTAGGCGCGACACGCGTCATTACGATCGATCTGCATGCTCCGGCGATCCAAGGTTTCTTCAACATTCCGGTAGACCATCTGACCGCGCTGGACCTGATCAGCGATCACCTGAAATCGCTGAACCTGCCGAACCCGGTCGTGGTTTCGCCCGACGCGGGACGAGCCTCGACGGCCGAGAAGCTGGCGAACCAGCTGAACGCTCCGTTCGCGATCATGATCAAGAAACGCCCGGCGCACAACGAATCGGTCATCACGCACGTCATCGGCGAGGTCGAAGGCTGCACGCCGATCATCATCGAGGATTTGATCGATACCGGCACGACGATCGTCAACGTCGTCGAAAGCTTGAAGGAACGCGGAGCGGAAGACGTCTACGTCTGCGCGACGCACCCGCTGTTCTCCGCGAACGCCATCCAGAAGCTGGACCACCCGTTCATCCGAGAGGTCGTGGTGACGGACTCGATCCTGCTTCCGGAAGAGCATCCCGATCGTTTCAAGGTTCTGTCGGTCGCCCCGATGCTGGCCGAAGCGATCCGGATCATCATGGAAGGCGGCTCGATCAGCACGCTGTTCAAGAACGCGGGCGTCTAATGTAGATAAAGAGAATCGTTCATATGTTACAACCACTGAATCTTAACGGGTCCGGTGGTTTTTCTTTTTGGCAAAAGTTTGCAGATAACGCTTGACCCTTACGTCACGTCATGGTCTATAGTAAAGTTACCGGTAAACAGCTGGCGAAAAAGACAGGGGATGATCATGCCAAAGGAGTGGAAAGTCGGAGAGCTTGCGAAGTTGGCGGGCTTGACGATTCGTACATTGCGTTATTACGACCAAATCGGCTTGTTTTCGCCCTCCGGCCATTCCGTTGCGGGATATCGGCTTTATGGCGAATCGGACCTGTCCCGGTTGCAGCAAATTCTTTCCCTGAAAGAGTTAGGGCTGTCTCTGGAGGAGATCAAATCGGTTCTGGCCGGAGATCAGCTCAGCCTGTTTGACATCGTCTCGCTGCAAATGGAACGGCTGAAGGAAAATATCCGCGTTCAACAGAAGCTCCTGAGCGAATTGGAGAACGTGTCTGGCCGGATGCAGAGAAACGAACCTTTTACCGTCGAACAATTCGCCGAAATCATGCGAGTGATGCGTTTGAATCACGAGAAGTTTTTCGCCGAGCGGAAGAGCAGCTGGGATCTCCATCTCGACCGGCTTGGCGAGTATCTCGATGACAATCCGGAAGAACCGGACAAGGAGGAAAAATAACATGCAGGAACCATCCGCGAAACATGCCGCATTCGTCATCGAACGGAGCTATAAACACTCGCCGGCGCGAGTATTTGCCGCTTGGTCGGACCAGTCTGCCAAAGCCGCCTGGTTCCCGAAAGCCGACGAGTTCGAATTCCGCGTCGGCGGCCGCGAACTCAATCGAGGACGTCCGCCGGGAGGAGGCCCGCTTTATACGTTCGATGCTCACTATCAGGAGATCGTTCCGGACAAGCGCATCGTTTACTCGTACGTGATGGACATGGAAGACACCCGGATTTCCGTCTCCGTCGCCACGGTGGAGTTCCAAACGTCGGATAGCGGCGGCACCCGTCTGATCTTCACCGAACAGGGCGTTTTCCTGGACGGGCATGACACGCCCGAACAGCGCGAACATGGAACGAAAGCGTTGCTGGACCGGCTTGGCGACGCGCTGGACAGTTGATGAATCGGATAATCGAAAACAAGCGGTAGGGGCAGCCTTCGTTCGGTCTTTCGCCGAGCTAAGGCTGTTTTTGGTGTCCTCTAATTTTCAACCGACCCTCTTGTTTAAAATGAAACTTAGATTATAATGATTATAAATTGAACGTCCTCCCCGGGCGCGCGTTTTTATTTTATGGATGGCAAGTGCTGTGATATAATCTTGGGTGATGAAGAGGGGAAACGCATGGAGGCATAGCGTGAACTTAAACGCGAGTACAACCGGGGAGGTGCCTTGCCGATGAGTCAGCGGAAACGCGCGGCCAGCAACAAAAGCCGTCGTCCGAAAGTGATTCCGATGCGTCTGGACGCGACTTTTTTCTTCGAACGCGCCGTGCAGTCGCTGGATCGGTTTCATTACGACAAGGCACTGAAGTATTTTCGCCGGGCTGTCGAATACGAACCGGAAAATCCGGTGAACCACTGCAATATGGCCGGCATTTTGTCGGAAATGGGGCGCTACGAGGAATCGAACGTGATTTTGCGGTCGGTTCTCGACCAGATCGATCCCGCGATGACCGAGTGCTACTATTACTTGGCCAACAATTACGCGAACATGGAGCTCTACGAGGCCGCCGAAGAAGCGCTCGTGCGCTATTTGGAGAACGACCCGGAAGGCCAGTTCCTCGACGAAGCGGACGAACTGCTGGACCTTCTCGGCTATGAGCTGAATCGCCCGACGAAGATCGCCACGATCAAGTCGAAGGAGAACATGTACGCGCACGATAAGGCGCGCGAGCTCCTGGAGGCCGGAAGGTTCGCCGAAGCGGTCAAAATCCTGGAAGATATTATCGAGCGCCAGCCGGACTTCCTGGCCGCGCGGAACAATCTGGGCTTGGCATACTATTACATGGGCCTGTTCGACAAATCGGTCCAGACGATCACCGAGGTGCTGGACGCGGAGCCGGGCAACCTGCACGCGCTCTGCAATCTGGCGATTTTTTACCAGCATGCCAACCGAGACGCGGCGCTTCGGTCGCTGATGGAGAAGCTCCGGAAGACGGTGCCGTTCCATCCCGAGCACGTGTTCAAGCTGGCCACGACCCTTGGGATCGTCGGCGAGCACCGGGAAGCCTACCGGCACTTCCGGCGGCTGCTGAAGACCGGCGAGTTGTCCGGCGAACCCAGCCTGCACCACTTCGCGGCCGTGGCCGCGGCCAATCTCGGCCTCTTCGACGAATCGGACCGGTATTGGCGGCAGGCGGGACGGCTGGATCCGGATTCGGAAGTGCCCGCGTTTTATTTGAAGAAGCTCGAGAAGATCCGCGCGGGGGAAGAGAAGCCGCCGGTCCATTATCACTACCACTTGCCCTTCGAAGAGCAGTTCAAGCGGTGGGAGACGAGTCCCGGCCTCGTGTCGGAAGCTTTGAAACGCGATCCGCTCATCCGTTCGTCCTTCTTCTGGGCGCTCCGCCACGGAGACCGCCGCACGAAGGTCCAGGTCATCCAAGCGCTCGGCCTCGTGGCCGACGATGAGGTGATCGAGGCCCTGAAGGCTTTCCTGGTAGACCCGGAGGAAGAGGACGAGCTCAAACGCGTGGCGGTGCTCGTTCTTCGCTCGATCGGCGTGCAGGATTCGCTGGTCGTGACGTTCAGCGGCCGCACGCTGACGCTGGAAGCCCGCCGCAAATCGGCGAAGCTTCCCGTATGGGACAGCGCGTGGCAGGCGGTGCTGGAGCAGGCGCTCGAGAACATGTCCGGCCGCTACGACGTCGTGCAGCAGCACGACATGATGACGCTGTGGGTCGATTACTTGTCCCGCGTGTACCCGGAAGTGCCGAAGCTGCACAAGGCTTCCGGCTGGGCCGCGGCGCTCGAGTATTGGACCGCCAAGATGCATCGCAGGACGATCACCTATTCCGATTTGGTGAACCGTTACGGGGCGTCCCAGGCGAGCATCAGCCGGTATGCCAACCGGATCGACGAAGCCTGCGGCATCCGCGAGAAATTGGATTTAACGACTCCCGCGTTCAAGGAGCCTAAATAAGCTTATATCTTATATAGAGAGAGACGGAGGAAGAGAACCATGTACAAATCGATCGTAATCGGAACAGGCCCTTCCGGGCTGACGGCGGCCATCTACCTGGCGCGCGCCAACCTGAATCCGCTGGTCATCGAAGGACCGGAACCGGGCGGACAATTGACCACGACCACTGAAGTCGAGAACTTCCCGGGCTTCCCGGAAGGGATCATGGGCCCTGATCTGATGGCCAACATGCGCAAGCAAGCCGAGCGTTTCGGCGCCGAATTCCGTACCGGCTGGGTCAACTCGGTGGATACGTCCAAACGTCCGTTCACGCTGACCCTGGAAGGCGGGGAAACGCTGCAGGGCGAGACGCTGATCATCTCCACCGGCGCTTCCGCGAAGTACCTGGGTATCCCGAACGAACGCGACAACGTAGGTCGCGGCGTCAGCACGTGCGCGACCTGTGACGGATTCTTCTTCCGCGGCAAGAAAATCATCGTCGTCGGCGGCGGGGACTCCGCCATGGAAGAAGCGAACTTCCTGACGAGATTCGCGTCCGAGGTCGTTCTCGTACATCGCCGGCCGGAGCTGCGCGCTTCCAAGATCATGCAGGACCGCGCCCGCGAAAACCCGAAAATCACGTGGAACCTCAACCGCACGCCGCTCGAAGTCGTCGCGACCGGCATGGGCGTGACGGGGCTGAAGGTCCTGAACAACGAGACGAACCAAGAAGAAATCATCGAAACGCAAGGCCTGTTCGTCGCGATCGGCCACACGCCGAACACGAAGTTCCTGAACGGCCAGATCGACACGGACGAGATCGGCTACATCAAGGTGAAGCCGGGTACCTCCGAGACCAACGTGCCGGGCATTTTCGCCTGCGGCGACGTGCAGGACAACAAATACCGTCAAGCGATCACGGCGGCCGGAAGCGGCTGCATGGCGGCGCTTGACGCCGAGAAGTTCCTGGAAGGCTCGGCCGTCCACGACTGGTCGGGAGCCCTTTCCTAATAGCAGGAAAAACCGGAGGAAACTCCGGTTTTCTTTATTATCGCCGGCTCTCGGGCGCGCCCGCTTTTTCTTGACCGCTGGGGTCCGTTGCCTTATAGTTATAATGATTCTGTACCCTGTAATTGGCCAGTATTCTTAACATTGAGGTGTGCCTGAAAATGTCGGATAAAATCTACGTCGGTGTGGATATCGGCGGTACCGCAATCAAGGTGGGCATTTGCAACGAGAGCGGGGATCTTCTCCAAACGTACGAAGGTCCGACCGAAACGGAGCAAGGGACCGACGCGATCCTGAGCAAAATCGCCAATTACGCCCGGCATGTCGTTTCCGAATCTCCTTACACGTGGGAGCAGGTCGCCGGCGTTGGGGTAGGCATCCCGGGTTTCATGGATTTCGACAAAGGCTTCATTAAGTTTTCTCCGAACCTTCCGCTGACCAACGTGCCCTTGAAGGACCACTTGGAGGCAGCGTTAAATAAACCCGTAAGAGTCAACAACGACGCGAACGTCGCGGCCCTCGGCGAAGCTTGGGGCGGAGCGGGACGCGGAGTATCCAGCGTCGTGTGCTACACGCTCGGAACCGGCGTCGGCGGCGGCATCGTCGTCGGCGGGCGCCTGATCGAAGGCTTCTCCGGCATGGCTGGCGAGCTCGGCCACATTTCGATCGTGCCGGACCTGGAAGCCATCCAATGCGGCTGCGGCAAAATCGGCTGTCTGGAGACGGTATCCTCGGCGACCGGCATCATCCGGATGGCGAAAGACGCCGTCGAGAGAGGCGATCGGACCTCGCTGTCCCTCGTCGAGACGATCATGGCGAAGGACGTCGTCGACGCGGCGAAGAACGGCGACGAAGTCGCGCAGCGGATCGTCAGCCGGGCGGCCTTCTACCTCGGCAAGTCGATGGCGCTGGTCGCCGTCGTCGTGAACCCCCAGCGCTTCATTATCGGCGGCGGGGTGAGCAAGGCGGGAGAGTTCCTGTTCTCCCAAATTCGCGAAGTGTTCCAGAAGTATACGCAGGATAAGGCGCAAGAAGGTGTCGACATCGTGGCGGCCGAACTCGGCAACAATGCCGGAGTTGTCGGAGCCGCCGGTTTGATGCACAACGCCTAAATCCGTTTCAACGGCGCCTGTTCCGTCGCAAGCTTCGCGGCGGCCGGGCGCCCTGTCATTTCAGGAGGGGATACGGACATGGAATTGCACGGTACACAGCCGACGCTCGTCATTATCACCGGCATGTCGGGGGCGGGTAAAACCATCGCGGTTCAAAGCATGGAAGACCTCGGATTTTTCTGCGTCGACAACTTGCCCCCCGTCCTCATTCCGAAATTCGCGGAACTGATTGAGCAGTCGCAGGGCCGGATCGCGAAGGTCGCGCTTGTCATCGACTTGCGCGGGCGCGAGTTTTTCACGGCCTTGTCGGAATCCTTGGGCTTCGTCCGCGAGCACTACACGATCCAATACGAGATTCTGTTCCTCGACGCGACCGATTCGGTGCTCGTGCAGCGGTATAAGGAAAGCCGCCGCCGCCATCCGCTCGCGCCGGAGGGGATGCCCCTCGAAGGTATCCACCTGGAACGCAAGCTGTTGGAAGACCTGAAGGGGTGGGCCACTCAGGTCATCGATACGAGCAGCCTGAAGCCGGCCCAGCTCAAGGAGAAAATCGTCTCCCGGTTCACGAACCTCGACCGCAACGCGATCTCGATCAACGTGACCTCGTTCGGGTTCAAATACGGCGTCCCGATCGACGCCGATCTCATTTTCGACGTCCGTTTTCTGCCGAATCCGCACTACGTGGAAACGCTGCGGCCGAAAACCGGCCAGGACCAAGACGTCTACGACTATGTCATGAAATGGCCGGAGACGCAGACCTTTCTGCAGAAGCTGCTGGATATGCTCCAGTATCTGATTCCGCTTTACCAGAAGGAAGGCAAGAGCCAGATCGTCATCGGCATCGGTTGTACGGGCGGCAAACACCGTTCCGTGGCGCTCGCCGAGTATCTGGGCAGAATGCTGGCCGTCGGCGAAACCGAGACGGTCAGGGTCCATCACCGCGACGCCGAGCGCGAGCGGCAAGGGTAGGTGAAGGGATGGAGTTGAACAAGATACTGTCCCGCAAGCCCCGTATCGTCGTGATCGGCGGAGGAACGGGCTTGTCCGTCATGCTCCGCGGCTTGAAGCAGAAACCCCTCGACATTACGGCGATCGTGACGGTCGCCGATGACGGGGGGAGCTCGGGGATCCTGCGGGAAGAGCTGCAGATCCCGCCTCCGGGAGACATCCGCAGCGTGCTGACGGCCTTGGCGGATACCGAGCCGCTGCTTTATGAAATGCTAAGATACCGTTTCAATAGCGGAACCGGCTTGGCCGGACACAGTTTGGGCAACCTGATTTTGGCTGCCATGACCGAAATCACGGGAGATTTCGTAACCGGAGTCAAAGAACTCAGCCGCGTACTCGCCGTTCGGGGACGCGTATTGCCGGCCGCGAACCAAGCGATCGTATTGAAAGCGGAAATGGCGGACGGGTCCATCGTCGTCGGAGAGTCGTCGATCCCGAAGGCGGGCCAGGCGATCCGCCGCGTCTTCACCGAGCCGGAACAAGTGGAGCCGCTGCCGGAAGCCGTCGAGGCGATCCGAGAGGCGGATGCCATCCTGATCGGTCCGGGAAGCCTGTACACGAGCATCATTCCCAATCTCATCGTGCCGAAGCTGGCGGAGGCGATCGTCGCCTCGGACGCCGTCAAACTTTTCGTGTGCAACGTGATGACCCAGCCCGGCGAAACGGACAATTATTCGGTCGGCGACCATCTGGACGCCATTCATGCCCATATCGGCCATCATTTATTCGATTATGTCATCGTCAACGATGGGGAAATCCCTCCCCAAGTGCAAGATCTTTATGCCGAGCAAGGAGCCCAAGCGGTTCACCTGGACCTGGAGGAAGTGACCCGCCGGGGGTACAAGGTGATCGCGGACCGGCTCGTCTTGTTCAGAACCTATTTGCGCCATGACGCCGCGAAGCTGAGCGACCATATTTATCAGCTCGTGGAGAATTGGATGCTTCGGAAGGAGTAAGACCGATGTCTTTTGCGGCCCAGACCAAAAAAGAATTAACGCTGGTGGATGCAGATTCCTGCTGCGAGAAAGCGGAGTTGTCCGCGCTGATCCGGATGAACGGCTCGGTCGGACTGACGAACAAGCGCATCGTGCTGGACATTTCCACCGAAAACGCCGCAATCGCACGCCGGATGTACACGTTGCTCAAGCGCCATTTTGCCGTCCCGACGGAGCTTTTGGTGCGCAAGAAAATGCGGCTGAAGAAGAATAATGTCTATATGGTACGGGTGCCCGGAGGCGTAGAGGAGCTGCTGAAAAAGCTGTCCATCACGTCGGAAGGGTTCCAATTCCATCCCAGCATCGACAAGGACCTCATCAAAAAGCCCTGCTGCAAACGCGCCTACCTGCGGGGGGCGTTCATGGCGGGGGGATCCGTCAACAATCCGGAGGGTTCGTCCTACCATCTGGAAATCGCCTCGATGTATGAGGAACATTGCCGCTCGCTCGTGGATCTGGCGAACAAGTTCCATCTCAACGCCCGGTTCATCGAACGCAAGAAAGGGTTCATCCTGTACATCAAGGAAGGCGAGAAAATCATCGAATTCCTGAGCATCATCGGCGCCCACCAATCGCTGTTCAAGTTCGAGGACGTCCGCATCATGCGGGACATGCGCAACTCCGTCAACCGGATCGTCAATTGCGAGACCGCCAACCTGAACAAGACGATCGGCGCCGCGGTCCGCCAAATCGACAACATCAAGCTGCTGCAGAAGGAAGTCGGGCTTGAGAACCTGCCGGACAAACTCCGTGAGGTGGCCGAAATCCGGCTGAAGCATCCCGACATTAACTTGAAGGAAGTCGGCGACCTGCTGAAGGGTCAAGTGAGCAAGTCCGGGGTCAACCACAGGCTGAGAAAGCTTGACGAATGGGCGGAAAAAATCCGGAACGGCGGAGCATAAGCGTATGGCGCTTTTGTTCCAAACAATGTTATAATATTGTTCGAAACCATGCATGGCATGTTGTGCGGTGCGTTGAATCAAAGATAGGGGGTAGCCGTTCCAATGACGAGACAGCCGGTGGTTGTTCGGCTCAAAACGGGGCTTCACGCCAGACCGGCGGCGCTTTTTGTGCAAGAAGCCAATAAATTCTCCTCCGACGTCTTCGTGGAGAAGGACGACAAGAAAGTGAACGCCAAGAGCATCATGGGAATCATGAGCCTTGCGATCAGCTCCGGCACAGAGGTCTCCATTAGCGCGGAAGGTTCCGATGCAGAGCAAGCTGTAACCGCTTTAGTGCAGCTGGTCAGCAAGGAAGAGCTCGAAAACCAATAATATTAACCGCTCAAAGCCCCTGGAGGGGCTTTTTGCATTTTCAGGGAATTTTACCCGGCTAAACTGAAACCTTTTTTGTCCATACTGCGTCCATAGGTCAAACGGCGAAAGGGGCATGGTGAAATGATGGCGAGAGGTTGGCGGGTGACGGCTGTCGTATTGGCGGCTGCTCTGATTGGATGGTTCGGATTCGGACGAGGGGGCGAGGGCATCGCGAAGGCGGAATCGGTGGCGGTGACGGCAAATGCGGCGGCGTTGAACACTATTACGGTAGGCGCGACCGGCTCGGTCAAGGTTGACCCTGATGTCGCTTACGTGAATGCCGCCGTCGAGACGCACGGCGCGACGGCAGGGGAAGCCCAGAAGGCGAACGCGGATGCTTTCGCGGCCGTCGAGAAGGTGCTCTACGATAAGTTCGGACTGAGCAAGAAAGACGTGCAGACGACCGGTTTCTACGTGCAACCGGAGTATAACTACACGGAGAAAGAGGGCCGCAAGCTGACCGGCTATACCGCGACGCATTCCGTGAAGGTGAGCTACCGGAAGCTGGAGGACATCGGCAAGCTGCTGGACGCCATGTCCGCCGCAGGCGCGAACCGAATGGACGGCGTGCAGTTCGGCACGGAGAAAGCGGACCAATACGAGCTGGACGCGCTGAAGAAGGCGATGGCGAACGCGGACGCGAAAGCGAACGTACTCGCGGCTTCGGCGAAGCGCACGGTGAAAGGCGTCATCAACATCGTCCAGGGTGTGTCCACGCCGCCTCCGGTGTTGTACGCTGCCAAGGAATTGGCTTCCGCTTCGGCGGATTCGGCAGGGGCGCCGACGTCCGTGCAGACGGGGCAGATCGAAATCAGCGCGAGCGTGACCGTTCAGTATCAGATGTAACAAGTGCAATTAAACGTAGATAAGCCCCGCCCGGATGAGGCGAGGCTTATTTGCGTTTATAGCAGACTTATACCGAATTTGCCACTGCCCCGGCAATCGGCTTCGGGCTCTGCCCGTTATGAGTGTCTCCCCACTCGCACATGGCTTCCAGCACCGGAATCAGCGTCTTGCCGTGTTCGCTAAACGAATATTCCACCTTGGGAGGGACCGATGGATAGATCGTACGCGTCACCAGCCGGTCCATCTCCAGCTCCCGCAAGTGCTGCGCCAGCATCTTCTGGGTGACCCCGGGAATCGACTTCTCCAGCTCGCTGAACCTCTTGGAGGATTCCAGCAGTTGCCACAAGATCAAGGGCTTCCATTTCCCGCCGACGACTTGGATCACGGTCTCGATGGGGCATTTCCTGTCCTGCCCTGTCTCCGCGCGGACAAACATGATATTCCTCCTCGCCTATTGCTTACTTTCAAGTGAGTATCCGACATGAAAGTGCGTTCTTATCAAGATCTTAGAGCAATGTTATGCTTCAATCAACCCAAAGTTGAAAAATAAGGAAACATTCTGAAGGAGGGCAAGAAAGATGAAAATCATCGTTTTCGGAGCAACGGGAAATACGGGCCGGAGAGTGCTGGCGCAGGGGGTTCGGATGGGTCATGAATTGACCGCTTTCGTTCGAAGTCCCGAGAAGCTGCATGAACAGCAAGGTGAGGATACCGCAAGGCAAGTGAACGTGATTGCGCAAGATATCATGGATCCGCACGGCGTCCGCGAGGCTCTCTCGCAACAAGACGCCGCGATTATCGCTGCCGGAAACGCGGAGCAAGGAGATGAATTCGTTCGTATCGTCGATAACATCGTCAGCCAATGCGAGGACCACCGCAGCTTCGCCGGACGGGTATGGCTAATGGGTGGAGCCGGCTTGCTGGATATTCCGCATACCGATCTCATCGGCAATAATCTGCCCGGCTTCCCGCCCATGTATCAGACGCACAATCGGAACCTCGAGCGGCTGAGGCAGTCTCGGCTCGACTGGTCCGTGATGTGCCCGGGAACGATGGTCGATTCGACCTGGCACCCGGAGCCGGTTCGTCTTCATGCGACGACGGACGCCTTGCCCTTGTCCGTGCCGGAGACGATCAAGGAACTTTCGGAGTCCGATATCGCAGGTCTTTTGTTCAGCCGGTTGCAAGAGCTGAATGTCTCTTACGAGGACGTGGCGAATTGGATGCTGAACCATGTCGAGCTCGATGGGCCGTATAAACGGAAAAGGGTCGGACTCGCTTATCGAAGCGATATTCCGGCCCGCTGAGGAGGGAACGAGTATGAACGGTTTGTTTGGCTGGCTGCTCGTTATTCATGTATTGGCGGCGTTTGCCGTCATTGGCCCCGCGCTTGTCGTGCCCGTCATCCGCAGATCCGCCAGGACCGCAGGTCAGCTGCGGTATGCTTTCGATGTCTCGGCCAAGCTGGCCTTCCTGCCCAAAATCGGCGGAGTCGTCCTTATCGCGACCGGGGTTTGGCTCATGATCGAGAGCGGGATAGGGTTCACCCAAATGTGGCTGAATCTATCTATCCTGTTATCGTTGCTATTGATCGTCTTGATCGACGCTATGATCGAGCCGCGAGTAAAGAAAATCATGCGGATGATGTCCGAAAACAAACAACAAGGTGATGAGATCCCGCGCGAATTTACGCAAGAGATGAGAACGATCGTGCCGTTCGATTCGGTGGCGCAAGCAATGATGATTGCCATAATCGTGCTTATGGTCTTGAAGCCCTTTTAAAGAAGCCTGTCGACCCCGAAGCTCTATGGGCTATCGGGGCGGCTTTGACAGGGCATTGGACGAAAAAAACGCCGTCTCCGGTCCGGAGCGGCGTTAATCGATGAAGGATCTTGCGCGCGGGATCATGCTTCCCGGCGATGGTCGAGCTGGCGCATGGAAATCGCTTCTTCCAACAGTTCAATGAATTCGCTGGAGAGATTCATCTTCTTGGCTTCCCGGTAGACTTCCAGCAAATGTTCGTCTTGCAGCGGGCGAAGCAAGGATGCTTTATCGCTCAAGCGGCGGGCGGCCAGCATATCGGACGGGCTGCCGCTGGGTTGCGCGTAAGATTCGCTGTCGTTCGACTGCTGGGTCACGAGGTAAGGATAGGTCCTTTGATTCATGGTGGTATCCCCCTATGTAGTTCCTAGGTGATAACTAGAAATGGAGGTTTATGGAACAACCTCTTTGCAAAAGGATAACACGGATCTCGAGACAGAAAGAGGGGGTATTCAAAGTTTTGAATTTTTGTTGACGGAAATAAAAAAACGTGATATGAAAAGCCCCCTTCCAAGGTGGAAGGGGGCTTGAGGTGCGCCGTATCGATCGTCAGAATCAGATTTTCTCGATGACTTTATCGATGAGGCCGTATTCTTTGGCCGTCTCGGCTTCCATGAAGTTGTCGCGGTCCGTGTCCTTCTCGATGCGTTCCAGCGGCTGGCCGGTACGTTCGGACAGGATACGGTTCAGCTTGTCGCGCAGCTTCAGGATCCGGCGGGCGCGGATTTCGATGTCGCTGGCTTGGCCTTCGGCTCCGCCGAGCGGCTGGTGGATCATGACTTCGCTGTTCGGCAGCGCGAAGCGTTTGCCGGATGCGCCGGCAGCCAGCAGGAACGCGCCCATCGAAGCGGCCATGCCCACGCAGATCGTGGAGACGTCCGGCTTGATGAACTGCATCGTATCGTAGATCGCCATGCCGGAAGTAATGGAACCGCCCGGGCTGTTGATGTACAGGTGGATGTCTTTCTCCGGATCTTCGGCGGCCAGGAACAGCAGCTGCGCGATGATGGAGTTGGCGACGACGTCGTTAATCGCCGTGCCGAGGAAGATGATGCGGTCTTTCAGGAGACGGGAGTAAATGTCGTAGGCCCGTTCGCCTCGGTTGCTTTGTTCGACGACCATAGGTACGAAACTCATGTGGGAAGTCCCTCCTTAGCGGAATGATTCGCTTGATTCATCAAGTTTTACCCATTTCATGATCTCATCATATCCAATTCGGAATCAAAAGTCAAAGAAAGTCAAAGTGTTGGGATGGTAACTTTTTCAGTATACCCATTTTTTCGCTTTCCCCCTAACTTCTTCCGCCAACCCCCTAAGTCCCCCTTCCCCGGAAGGGGGATTCCGAGGCGCTGCGCCCTCTGGACACCCGCGTTTTTACTAATGACGGTGCGCGTGGGTTTGGTGGATGGACGGGGCTTCGCGGGATAGTGGTGGATCGTGATTGTGTGGGAGGGCTCGAGTTGTGGAGGGCGGGAGATGAGCGGAGTTAAGTAAATGTGGTTTACTTATTGCGTCGGATGGCGGGAGTGCGTGAGGGTTTAAGTAAATGTGGGTTACTTTTTTCGGCGGATGGTGGGTTGCGAGGGGGTTTAAGTAAACGTCGTTTACTTATTTCGGCGGATGGCGAAGGTGCGTGCGGCGTCGAAAAAAACAAAAAACCGACCGTATGGAACGGTCGGTTGTGCTGTATGCTAGAATTTGGCGCGCCCGTAGGGAATCGAACCCCAATCTCAGGCTCCGGAGGCCTGCGTCATATCCGTTGGACCACGGGCGCATGACATCAATCAAGGACAGCAAAAGTTATTATAGGCGATGCCGAGGCAAAAAGCAAGAAGCTTCGGCCTGGTAAATTTGACGATACGGGGAATTCGCCATCTTGCAAGACGCCCTCCGATGGGATATGATAATGGTGGGACCAGAAAAGGACCTGCGGGACATTTTTAGTCCAGCACGACTTGCATTCATCCCGAACCATCCATCGTTCATCAGGAGGGCCAGCGGAAAGAATGCGCCATTTACTTGAGATCCAGAAGAAGCTCTTGCCGGATCTGATGCAGATCCTGCAGAAGCGGTACGAGATCCTGCACCGGATCTCGACGTCCGGTACGATCGGCAGGCGGTCGCTCGCGGCCGAGGTCGACCTGACGGAACGGGTGCTGCGTTCGGAGCTGGAGATCCTTCGGGCCCAAGGAT
Source organism: Cohnella candidum (assembly GCF_003713065.1). Lineage (NCBI taxonomy): Bacteria > Bacillati > Bacillota > Bacilli > Caryophanales > Paenibacillaceae > Cohnella > Cohnella candida. The sequence continues at coordinate 4,462,202 of NZ_CP033433.1, forward strand.
TGCTCGAAACCGGCACGTCCGGCATGACGCTCAGCGAAGCGGGACGCCAGCTGGTGGATGAAATGCAGCCGCTCGTCAAAGAGATGTTCGGCTTGTCCGACCTCGAGGAGCGCGTGCGCGCGGCTTTCGGATTGAAGCGGGTCGTCATCGTACCCGGCGATTCGGACCAATCGGAGCACGTGAAGCTCGAAATCGGGCGCGCAGGCGCAAGGGTGCTTCGCGACAGCATGTCCCCCGGGGACGTCGTCGCGGTGATGGGCGGATCGACCATGTTTCGCATGGCCTCGCAGTTCACGATGCCCAACCAGCAGCGGGACAATTGGTTTGTACCTGCTAGGGGCGGCCTCGGCGAAAGCGTGGATTATCAGGCGAACACGATCGCTTCGGAGTTGGCGAAACGGACAGGCGCTCGATACCGGATGCTTCACGTGCCGGATCACCTGAGCGAAGAAGCCTACCAGACGATCATGCAGGAGCCCGGCGTCCGGGAAGTCGTCGACATGATCCGCAGCGCCCGCATCGTGGTGCACGGAATCGGCGACGCGATGACAATGGCACGCAGACGTAAGCTTGAAGCCGGTACGATGGAGGAAATCCGATCGGACGGCGCGCTGGCGGAAGCGTTCGGCTACTACTTCGACCGGGACGGCAAGGTGGTTCACCGTATGGCTACGGCCGGCTTGAGGCTGGATGACATCGAGGCGGCGGGAGTCGTCATCGGAATCGCCGGCGGCAAGAGCAAAGGAGAAGCGATCGCATCGGTGCTGCGCTTCGGACACGACGACGTGCTCGTCACCGACGAAGCGGCCGCATTGGAAGCCCTGCAACACATCTGAAAATGGTACGCGATTACCCCCGAAGTTTAATGTTACATGTGTGGTCTTGGCGTTTTAGACGCCTGTCATAGATCAAAAAAATCATGTCTTTGAGGAGGCACACCCCTTATGGTGAAAGTCGGTATTAACGGATTTGGTCGCATCGGCCGCAACGTGTTTCGCGCATCCCTGAACAACCCGAACGTCGAAATCGTTGCGATCAACGATTTGACGGACGTAAACACGCTGGCTCATCTGCTCAAGTACGACACGACGCATGGTCGTCTGGACGGAACCGTTGAAGTAGGCGAAGGCGCCCTGATCGTCAACGGCAAAACGATCAAAGTGTTCGCAGAGCGCGACCCGGGCAACCTGCCTTGGGCATCCGTAGGTGCTGAAATCGTCGTCGAATCGACGGGTATCTTCACCGCTAAAGAAAAAGCTTCCCTTCACCTGAAAGGCGGCGCGAAGAAAGTCATCATCTCCGCACCGGCTACAGACGAAGACATCACCGTCGTTCTCGGCGTTAACGAAGACAAGTATGACCCGGCTCAACACACGATCATCTCCAACGCATCCTGCACGACGAACTGCTTGGCTCCGTTCGCGAAAGTCCTGAACGACAAGTTCGGCATCGTGAAAGGCATGATGACGACGATCCACTCCTACACGAACGACCAGCAAGTGCTCGACCTGCCTCACAAAGACCTGCGCCGCGCTCGCGCTGCCGCAGAGAACATCATCCCTTCGACGACGGGCGCCGCGAAAGCCGTTTCCCTCGTTCTGCCTGAGCTGAAAGGCAAGCTGAACGGCATGTCCTTCCGCGTTCCCACTCCGAACGTTTCCGTTACGGACCTCGTTGCCGAGCTGAAAGTAAGCGTCACGGTCGACGAAGTGAACGCTGCTCTGAAAGACGCCGCTAACGGCGCGCTCAAAGGCATCCTGAACTACTCCGACGAGCCGCTCGTATCGAGCGACTACAACGGCGACCCGGCTTCCTCCACGATCGATGCGCTGTCCACGATGGTCATCGAAGGCAACATGGTGAAAGTCGTTTCCTGGTACGACAACGAGTGGGGCTACTCCAACCGCGTCGTCGACCTGGCTGCTTTCATCGCTTCCAAAGGCCTGTAATATCTAAACGCCTACCATAGAGATCATACCGTCCCGGATTGCCTAGCAATGCCGGGACACCCTTTACTTATCAGCACTCCCGCAAGACCCAGCGGTCAGGAAGCGGACTCCTCCAGGAGCCCGCCTTCCCCCGGTGGGGTTAATCGTTGTAATGAGGAGGCAATCCGTTCATGAACAAGAAAAGCGTACGAGACGTCCAGGTGACGGGCAAAAAGGTGTTCGTCCGCGTCGACTTCAACGTGCCGCTCGAGAACGGCGCGATCACGGACGATACGCGCATCCGCGAAACGCTGCCGACGATCCGCTACCTGATCGAAAATGGCGCCAAAATCATCCTCGCGAGCCACATGGGCCGTCCGAAAGGCGAAGTCGTCGAAGAGCTCCGCCTGACGCCGGTCGCTGCCCGCCTGTCCGAGCTGCTCGGCAAGCCGGTTCAAAAAGCCGACGAGTCCGTAGGCGCTGCGGTAAAAGCGAAAGCCGATGCTTTGGCGAACGGCGACGTATTGCTGCTTGAGAACGTCCGTTTCCACGCGGGCGAAGAAAAGAACGATCCGGAGCTGGCGAAAGGTTTTGCAGAGCTTGCGGACCTGTTCGTGAACGACGCGTTCGGCGCCGCTCACCGTGCGCACGCTTCGACGGAAGGCATTGCCCACCATCTGCCAGCCGTTTCCGGTCTTCTCATGGAGAAAGAGCTGGACGTACTCGGCAAAGCGCTGAACAATCCGGAGCGTCCTTTTACGGCGATCGTCGGCGGCTCCAAGGTGAAGGACAAGATCGACGTCATCAACAAAATGATCGAGATCGCGGACAACATCATCATCGGCGGCGGCATTTCCTATACGTTCTTCAAATCCGAAGGTCATGAAATCGGCCTCTCCCTGTGCGACGACTCCAAGCTGGAAACGGTGAAAGAGTTCGTCGAGAAGGCGAAGAAGATGGGCAAAAACCTGTACCTGCCGGTGGACATTGTCGTTTCCGAAAGCTTCAAGGAAGCGGTCAACATGGAAATCGTCGGCACCGACGGCATCCCCGCGAACAAAGAAGGCGTCGATATCGGGCCGAAAACCCGCGAAATCTACGCCGACGTCATCAAGAACTCCAAGCTGGTCGTTTGGAACGGACCGATGGGCGTTTTCGAAGTCGATGCGTTTGCAGGCGGTACGAAAGCGGTAGCGCAAGCTTGCGCCGAAACTTCCGCATACACGGTTATCGGCGGCGGCGACTCCGCGGCTGCGGCCGAGAAGTTCAAGTTGGCTGACAAGATGGACCATATCTCCACCGGCGGCGGCGCGTCGCTCGAGTTCATGGAAGGCAAAGCCCTTCCTGGCGTCGTAGCGCTGAACGACAAGTAAAGCGAGTGATGATACGATGAGCAGAACCCCGATCATTGCAGGCAACTGGAAAATGTTCAAAACGGCTGCGGAAGCGAAGGCTTTCGTCACCGAAGTGAAGGGCAAGGCGGAAGTCGAAGGCGTTCAGAGCGTCATTTGCGCGCCGTTCACCGCTCTTCCGGCACTCGTTGAAGCCGTGAAAGGCACGTCGATCAAAGTCGGCGCGCAAAACCTCCATTTTGAGGACAATGGCGCATTCACGGGCGAGATCAGCGGCATCATGCTGAACGACCTCGGCGTGGACTTCGTCATCATCGGCCACTCCGAGCGCCGCGCTTACTTCGCGGAAACGGACGAGATCGTGAGCAAGAAAGTCCATGCGGCTTTCCGCCATCACCTGATCCCGATCGTCTGCGTCGGCGAGAAGCTCGAAGAGCGCGAAGCCGGCCAGACGAAGGACGTTTGCCGCGTGCAGACGGAAGCGGCATTCAACGGCCTGTCGGCCAGCGAAGCGGCTAACGTCGTCGTCGCCTACGAACCGATCTGGGCGATCGGCACGGGCAAATCTTCGACGGCGGAAGACGCCAACGAAGTCATCGGCTACATCCGCGGCGTGATCCGCGACCTGTTCGACGCCGAAACCGCTGACCAAGTCCGCATCCAATACGGCGGCAGCGTGAAGCCGAACAACATCCGCGAGTACATGCAGCAATCCGATATCGATGGCGCGCTCGTAGGCGGCGCAAGCTTGGAGCCCGCATCCTATGTGGCGCTGGTCGAGGGGGCGAAGTAAGATGTCCGCTCCCAAACCGGTCGCGCTCATCATCCTCGACGGCTTCGGCCTCCGCGAGGAAACGCACGGCAACGCCGTGGCGCAAGCGAAGAAACCGAACTTCGACCGTTATTGGTCGACGTTCCCGCATACGCAATTGACCGCCCAAGGCGAAGCCGTCGGCTTGCCGGAAGGCCAGATGGGCAACTCCGAGGTCGGCCACCTGAACATCGGCGCCGGCCGGATCGTGTACCAGGACCTGACCCGGATCACCAAATCGATCCGCGATCAGGATTTCTTCGAGAACGAAACGCTGATCGGCGCCGTTCAACATGCGAAGAAGAACGGCAAGAAGCTCCACTTCTACGGCCTGCTGTCCGACGGCGGCGTGCACAGCCACATCGCGCATTTGTTCGCCTTGCTCGAGTTGGCCAAGAAAGAAGAGCTGAGCGAAGTGTACATCCATGCGTTCCTGGACGGCCGCGACGTCGCTCCGGACAGCGCGATCGGCTACCTGCAGCAGCTGCAAGCCAAAATCCAGGAAATCGGGGTCGGTAAAATCGCGACCGTCCAAGGCCGCTACTACGCCATGGACCGCGACAAGCGCTGGGAACGGACCGAGAAGTCCTACCGCGCGATGGTCTACGGTGAAGGCCCGACCTACACCGACCCGATCCAAGCCGTGAAGGAGTCCTACGAGAAGTCGGTTATGGACGAGTTCGTCATGCCGACGGTCATCGTGGATGCGAACGGCAAGCCGGTGGGCTTGGTGGAGTCCGAGGACGCGGTCATTTTCTTCAACTTCCGTCCGGACCGCGCGATTCAGCTGTCGAACGTGTTCACGAACGAAGATTTCCGCGGGTTCGACCGGGGCGATAAATTCCCGAAAAACTTGTACTTCGTTTGCTTCACGCTGTTCTCCGAGACGGTCGGCGGGTACGTGGCTTACAAGCCGAAGAACCTCGACAACACGCTCGGCGAAGTTCTTGTGCAAAACAAGAAGAAACAGCTGAGGATCGCCGAAACCGAGAAATATCCGCACGTCACATTCTTCTTCAGCGGCGGACGCGATGTCCAGCTGGAAGGCGAGACGCGCATCCTCATCAATTCGCCGAAGGTCGCCACGTACGACCTGCAGCCGGAGATGAGCGCGTACGAAGTGGCCGACGCCGCCGTGAAGGAAATCGAGGCGGAGCGTCACGACGCCATCATCCTCAACTTCGCGAACCCCGACATGGTCGGCCACTCCGGCATGCTGGAGCCTACGATCAAGGCGGTCGAAGCGACGGACGAGTGCCTCGGCAAAGTCGTCGACGCGATTCTCGCCAAAGGCGGCGTAGCCGTCATCATCGCCGACCACGGCAACGCCGACATGGTCATCGACGATCAAGGCCGTCCGTTCACGGCGCACACCACCAACCCGGTGCCGTGCATCGTGACGAAGCAAGGCGTCACCCTGCGCGACGGCGGCATCCTGGCCGATGTGGCCCCGACGCTGCTGAAGCTGCTGGAGCTTGCCCAGCCGAAAGAAATGACGGGCGCAAGTCTGATACAATAGCGTTAAGAGCAATACCAAAATCCAATCGCAAGAGGAGTGTCGAAGCATGACCATCATTTCCGACGTTTATGCACGCGAAGTACTCGACTCCCGCGGCAATCCGACCGTGGAAGTCGAAGTCCGCCTGGAATCCGGAGCCCTCGGCCGCGCCATCGTGCCGTCCGGCGCTTCCACCGGCGCTTATGAAGCCGTAGAACTGCGCGACGGCGACAAATCCCGTTACCTCGGCAAAGGCGTTCAGAACGCCGTCGACAACGTGAACGAGAAAATCGCTCCCGAAGTCATCGGCCTCGACGCCATCGACCAAGTCGCCATCGACCGTGCGATGATCGCATTGGACGGCACGCCGAACAAAGGAAACCTGGGCGCGAACGCGATCCTGGCTGTTTCCATGGCTGTTGCCCGCGCAGCTGCCGATGCTCTGGGCATCTCCCTGTACCACTACCTGGGCGGCTTCAACGCCAAAACGCTGCCGGTTCCGATGATGAACATCGTCAACGGCGGCGCGCATGCCGACAACAACGTCGACGTGCAAGAATTCATGGTACTGCCGGTCGGCCTGCCTTCCTTCAAGGAAGCTCTCCGCGCTGGCGCTGAAATTTTCCACTCTCTGAAATCCGTTCTGAAAGCCAAAGGCCTGAACACGGCTGTAGGCGACGAAGGCGGTTTTGCACCGAACCTGGGCTCCAACGAAGAAGCGCTCTCGACGATCATCGAAGCCATCGAGAAAGCTGGCTACAAGCCGGGCGTCGACGTGTTCCTGGGCATGGACGTCGCTTCCACCGAGTTCTTCAAGGACGGCAAATACCACCTCGAAGGCGAAGGCAAATCCTACACGTCCGCTGAGTTCGTCGACCTGCTCGCGAGCTGGGTAGACAAATACCCGATTATCTCGATCGAAGACGGCTGCTCCGAAGACGACTGGGAAGGCTGGAAGCTGCTGACCGAGAAACTGGGCGGCAAAGTCCAACTCGTCGGCGACGACCTGTTCGTTACGAACACCGAGCGTCTGGCAGATGGTATCTCCCGCGGCGTGGGCAACTCGATCCTGGTTAAAGTGAACCAAATCGGCACGCTGACCGAAACGTTCGACGCGATCGAAATGGCGAAACGCGCCGGCTACACGGCCGTTATCTCCCACCGTTCCGGCGAATCCGAAGACAGCACGATCGCCGACATCGCCGTTGCGACCAACGCCGGCCAGATCAAAACCGGCGCTCCGTCCCGTACGGACCGCGTGGCCAAGTACAACCAACTGCTCCGCATCGAAGACATGCTGGGAACGACCGCGATCTACGGCGGCAAAACCGCATTCTACAACCTGCGCGGCCTGAAATAAGAATCGTACAAGCACGAAAGAAGGCAGAGGAACGGATCCCCGTTCCCTGCCTTCTTTTTCATTTTCAACGTGGATTATTGCGTCTTCAACCGTTCCTCCGCGAAATGGATGAAGGCTCGGGCCGCGTGACTCAAATATTTATCCGACCGGTAGATAATGCTCATTTCCCGGATGGGCGGATCTTCACGGATCGGGATAAACCGCAGCTGCATCTGATCGTAGGAGGCGACGAGCGATTGCGATTGAATGGTGACCCCGATATTCTCCCTGACGAATGTGAAGAGCGAGGGGTTGGAGGACGTTTCGACCACGGCGTTCAGCTGGAACCCGCGCTGCCGGCAATGGTTCTCGATAAACTCCCGTCCCCAAAAACCTCTCGGATACATGATGATGGGCAATTCTTTGAGCTCGTCCAAGGAAATGGATGCACGTGCGGCCAGCTCATGATCCTTCGGGACGACCAGGCCGTACTCCTCCCGGTTGAGCGTACGGATGACCAGCCGGCTGTCGTACAAAGGCGTCACGGAGATCCCGATATCGATGCCGTTGCTCAGCACGAGGTCGGCCACTTCGACCTCCGCGACGATTTTCAGCTTAATGTTCGGGTATTGCTTGCTGAATTCAATGAACATGGGGGTCAGCCGGTAATCCAGTTCGGAAGGCAGCGCCGCGACGCCAAGGCTCCCTCCCCGTTGATGGCGAAGCTCGTACAACTCATGTCTGGCGTTCTGGAGGTTTTGAAGCACGTTCCGGGCGTACTTCAGCAGGACGGTGCCGGCTTCGGTCAGCGCGATGCGTTTGCCGATCCGGTCGAATAGAGGCATTCCGACTTCTTCTTCGAGCGATTTGATTTGCAGGCTCAGATTCGGCTGCGAGATCCCGATCTTGTCCGCTGCCTTCGTAAAATGCAGTTCATCGCACACCGCCACGAAATACTCCAATTGCCGAAGCTCCATTTTCCGCCTCCAAATCATTTTTAAAACAAATCATTATCATAACTTTAATATAATTGATAAATGATTGGAATCCCAGTAGGATGGGTTTACCAAAAAAAATGATCCGACGAGAGGTTGAACGATATGAGAAAAAACGTACTGATGGTTATCGCGTTATTTTTGGCCTCGCTGAATTTGCGTCCGGCGATCAACTCCATTGCCCCGCTGCTGGACAGCATCCGAGCCGAACTGGGTATGAGCGCCGCCCTGGCCAGTTTGCTCACTTCCATTCCGGTCTTGTGCATGGGGATATTTTCTCCGATCGCGGTGAAAGCCGGCGGAAAATGGGGGATTGAACGGGTCAAAGGGTTTTCGCTGTTGGTCATCGGGGTGGGTACCGTGATCCGTCTGTTCGCGAATACTGCATCCCTGCTGCTCATTTCGGCATTCATCACCGGGATCGGGATTGCGTTCATCGGGCCTCTGTTGTCCGGTTTTATCAAACGGCATTTTCCCGGTCACGTTCCGGCCATGATCGCCGTCTATACGGTTGCCCTCACGATGGGGGCCGCTTTCGGTTCCGCGCTGTCCGCGCCGTTGCAACGCAGTCTCCGCTCCTGGCAGCAGTCCCTGGCTTTCTGGGCGATTATCGCCTTCGTGGCCGCGATCGTCTGGTGGTTGTTCGTGAATCGGCAAATCAAAGGATCGGCCCATACGGCGGCCCCTGCGGGGACGAATGCCCGGCTGCCGTGGGGAAACGGAAAAGCGTGGATCTTGACGGTTTCCTTCGGCTTGATGGCGATGCTGTTCTACTCGTTTACGGCATGGCTTCCTCAAATGATTCAAGGAATGGGATACGCCAAAACTTACGCCGCGACTTGTTTGACCGTGTTCGTCGTGATTCAGATTCCTGTCAGTCTGGCGCTCCCGATTTTGTTGAAGAGATTCCCGTCCCGCCGCTTGTGGCTGATCGTCTCCGGTTCGCTCGAGTTGGCCGGACTGCTGTTGCTTGCCTTGCACGCGGAACCCTGGGTCGCTTCCGCAAGTATCGGGATCGGCGCCGGCGGATTGTTTTCCATCAACCTTCTGCTGCCTATCGATGCCGCGAATAATGCCCACGAAGCCGCCGCTTGGTCCGCGATGGTGCAGTCTGCCGGATACGTGATCGGTGCCACAGGTCCCATCCTGCTGGGATGGATTCATGATGCGACCGGCAGCTTCGTGTACGCCATGGCGGGAATGGGAGTGATCATCGTGCTGATGATGGCGGTTCAATTCGCGGCAACGGCCCCGAAATCGCGGGTGCAAGATGATGGGGCGCGTATGATAGGTGCAAAAGCGAGATAATGGATTCTAGAGGTGAATGCCAAATGGCACCCGATCAACAGCAGAGAGAACAGATTCGGATCGACAATCCGCCATTCATCGACCGCTCTTCCCTTGAGAAGGATTGGAACGACGGGCATTCGATCACCGTTCAGTTTTCACGGCCCGTCTATACGGACGAGATTCTTAGAGAATTGGACGAACTGTGCGCGAAGCTTGATGACCGCCTCACCGTACGTTTTTATGGCCACTACTCCAGTTCGTTTGATTTTCGCACGTTGCTGCTTATCCCCCGCGTCAAATCCCTGTACTTGGACTGTTTGGCCGAGGTGTCGCACACGGAAGAGCTAGCGCGGTTGGAGCACCTGTATCGGCTGAATCTCAACGTCTACGAGCTGGAGGATCCGGAGATCTTGCGGTCGGATAACTTGCGCTCTTTGGGGGAGTTGGGCGTTCACAGCGAGAAGAAAACGATCAACGTCGAGTACCTAAAGGAGTTTCGTGAGCTGCATACCCTTCATGCGGGAGGCAAGGTTAAAAACGCAGATGCCATCGGGTATGTCGCTGAGCTAGAGACGCTATCGCTGAATTTGGGCGGGAGGATTCCGCTCGATTTCGTGAACCGGCTGGGTCGTCTTAAGAGGCTAATTCTGCTGGGCGGGGGCAGGGAGAACCTCGACGAAATCGGGGAGATCGGAATTGAATATTTAAGGATCGACAGGGTTGTGGGATTCAGCAGCTTCGCGAACCTGGGTAACTTCAAAGCGCTTCGGGAGCTGCGGATCGAGGATCAGCCCCGGCTTACGGAGTTGCATTTCGATGCGCTGCTTGAACGGTTGGAAGATATCATGATCGTGAACTGCAAAACATTATCGTCGTTCACCGGCTTGGAGAACCTGCCGTCCTTGCGGAAGCTGGTGCTCTTTAAGATGGCGGTGGATTTTGAAACTTTCATTCAGCAGCGGCGACCGGAAACGCTGAGCTTCTTCACTTTCGCGACCGGGAAGGCCAAGGTGGATAGGGAGATCCAGAGAACTCTGGACGAGCTGGGCTATCCGCTGCCGGATTGACTTCTAGAGAGGCTACGCTTACGATTTTACTAGATGGAGAAATGAGGGAATTCAAGGAGAGATCGCAGATGGATGCCAAATCCGTGGGGCTGACGCAATCGGCAGGCTATCAAATTGGAGTCCGGAGAACGCTACCCGTGTCGCAACAGCAGGCATGGGATTTTTTAGTCTCGCCCGAAGGTCTGAAGTTGTGGCTGGGGGATATCGAGCAGGTCGATCTCGAGCCAGGGGCGGAGTATCGGTGCGGAGATGGCACGAGCGGACAGATGCGGGTGGTGAAGCCGCTCCAGCAACTGCGGCTCACCTGGCAGAAACCGGGCTGGGAGAAGGCATCCACGCTGCAGATCCGTTTGCTGCCGATTCATGAGGACAGAACGACTGTCGCATTCCATCAGGAGCATCTCGATGGCCCTCAGACACGAGCGCTGATGAAGGTTCGGATGGAAGTGATTTTGGGGAAGATGGCGGAGAAGTTATAAATACGATGAAAAGGGTGTGTCCCGATGCGTAACGTTGTGACGATGAAATGGCTTCTTGCGAGATTGTACGAACCCGATATGGTGATCGTAGACTGTCGGTTCCAGCTTGGCCAGCCCGATGCCGGCCGTCACGCTTATGAGGAAAGCTACATACCTGGAGCGGTGCATTTCGATCTGGAGCGGGACTTGTCTTCGCCGGTAGGCGAACATGGCGGTCGCCACCCGTTGCCGGATATCAATGAACTAGTGCAGAAACTGGGCAAGGCGGGCATCGATCGGAACGTGCGCGTCATAGCGTATGACGATCAAGGCGGCATGATGGCCTCTCGTTTCTGGTGGCTGCTCCGTTATCTTGGTCACGAGCAAGTATATGTACTCGATCAAGGGTTCAGCGCGTGGAAGAGTGCGGGCTATCCGGTGACAAATGCCGCTCCGCCGGTGCGGTTCCCGAAAACGTTCGAGGCACAGTTGCATCCAGAGATGCTGGCCAGCGTAGAGGACGTTCGGCGCGCATCGCAGGAAGGAACCGACGTGCTGATCGATTCCCGTGAAGCACCACGCTACCGCGGCGAGATGGAGCCGATCGACAAGAAAGCGGGCCATATCCCGACGGCGAAGAACCGTTTTTGGAAGGATGTTTTGGGCGCAGATGGCGCGTGGAAAAGCGCGGAGGAGCAGCGCGAGCGATTCGGGGATCTGAAGGAAGAGGAAAGCATCATCGTCTATTGTGGATCAGGTGTTTCGGCTTGCCCGAACGTGCTAGCTCTGGAGGAAGCGGGATTCCAGAATGTGCGGTTGTACGTGGGTAGTTGGAGCGATTGGATTTCGTATATACATAATCCGATTACTAACGGTGATGAAGATTATAGAGCGAAATGACATAAAGTAGCATGTTAATTACTAAGTACAGAGCTCTCTAGCTCTGTATTTTTAAGTTTTTAATCAACTTTGTATCAACAATTGTGTATTAGGATCCGATCACTGTTAACGATTTCCAAATAACCGAAATCCACTTGAAGGTTACTGCGTAGCGATCTAGATTAAGAAGGTAAAACAAATGGAAATGTAGAATTTATACAGAAATATAAGACGTACAGGTGGTATAAATGGACGACTACCCAGCAGCCTTTATAAGCAGATGCTTAGACACTAAGCATTTGTATAATGCGAACCGACAGATTGCTTCAATGCACTTGGGAGGATTCACTATTGAGTGCATGTTGAAAGATGCTTGCTTCAAGTACCATGGCATCAGTAGCTGGGATGAACGAAGTGTAGTTTCAGGGCAAGTAATAACCAACCCAGGCCATAGGATTTATGGATTGATAAATCTCATGATGAGATTGCAATCAAGGGCAAATTCTAATTCGAATGTCATGCAATTAATAAGAGATGTGCAACAGCCATGTGGAAAACATTATGTTCAATGGCGTTACCAAGGGGTTGAGCCTACATTAATGGATTACGAACATTGGTATAAATCATATAAAACGTTGCTACAATGGTTAATAGTCAATTTAAAAACTCTTTAAGAAAGTAGTTGGTCAGATGAATTCAAATAGGAAGCGCCTTACAGAGTTTCTGTCCGAAAGATATGTGAGCTCTGAGCGGGAATGGATTGAACTTGAATTTTCGCCGACTGGATTATTAAATATTACAATTGTAAGTGATTATTTTTCTTCTATGAATCAATCAGAGCGAATGAATGATCTTATTCAACTTTTAGATACTAGCTATGAGTTTGGATTTATTTATATTTTTACCGTTAACGAAGCGAAAGAATTAGATATTACCCGCACTTCAAAGAATGTAGAGGGAACCCCGAAATCATGGGGCGACTTAGCTTCGATGGTTCAAAATGAAGACGAACAAACTGAAGGTATAGATTCAAGTAAAAATTCACCAGATATTAGAACAGTTGCTTTTTATTCTTATAAGGGAGGAGTGGGTAGGACTACTGCTTTAGTACACGTCGCAGCGATATTAGCTAAACGAGGAAATAAGGTTCTAATTGTAGATTTAGATCTTGAAGCTCCTAGTCTTCACATGCTATTTAAAAAGCTTTCTCCTGAACCTACTTCTGGAATGGTAGATTACTTATATGAGCGAGCTTATACACCAGCTAACAAATATAACATACATATATCAAATATTATTGGAGAAATGCATTTAGAAAATGCACCTGGCAGATTATTTGTAATTCCTGCAGGGACTGTCGACTATTCATATATCACAAAAGTGGACGATTTAAGGGTAGCGGCATTACGTGATAAGAAAATCTGGAATACGTTCTTATATGATGTGAATGAACAGTTGCACCCAGATATAATTCTCATTGATTCCAGAACTGGTATTAATGAGTGGGGCGCCTTTTCACTCCTTGAAGCAGCAGATGATATTATTCTTTGCATGTATCCTAATGAAGAGAATTATGAAGGCTTGAGTCTTATTTCTGATGGGTTAAAATTACTTGAAAATAACAGTAATAAGACTATTAATTTCGTTCTTACCAAGGTTCCGTCGAATAAGGACGGAAAAAAACGAGCAGATGTATATTGGGAAAAAGTTAGAGTTTCACTCAATAATTACGAAGAGGATACTAATGATACTTATTCAGATACTGATGGCGGAGAGCCGGTCGTAATTTACTATAATGCTGATATAGCTCTTTCTGAGACCTACCCAATTGAACATTTATTTTCCGTATATGCTCCCGTTGCCAATTTAATTGATGAGGGGTCTGAGCAAAACAAACTAAAAGTAATTTTATCTGGAACAAACAGGTGGAAAATTATTGAATCTTTGGTTTTTGAGTCGGTTGATGCGAAAGATGAAAAAAACGACTTGGGTAAAGTTTTTCAACGAACATCTGACTTTGATAAATTTATTGATGAAAATACTGCAGTTATTCACGGACAAAAAGGAACGGGAAAAACCGCTTTATATTGGATGTTGCTGAAGTATTCTGATAATGCCAAAGCAATTGCAAAGGGAAGGCTTGATAGAATTACACCTATTTCAGGGCATGGACATTTCTCTGCACGCCCTGGAAAAGAAGAATTTCGTTACATGTATGAAAAACTAGGTGAGAAAGCGTCTTGGGAAGCAGTGTGGCGAGCCTACTCGGTATTAAGACTCTATATGGAAAACAAGTTGCCTCCATTTCGGAACAATAAATATGAAGTAATTTATCAGGCCTTGAAAAAAGTTGGGAAAAGGAATGATATTTGGTCACACGATCATACGTTAATATTGATCAGCTTGTCGTCAGATATTGAAAAAAGTATCCTTATAAAGGATTATATGCAATTTCTGAATGATGAATTTAAGAAGAAAGAGCAGATTACTTGGTTGCTATATGATGATTTAGATGAAGATATCCAAGAAAGAAGTGCGTACCAAAACGATGTTCTGTCGGGACTATTTTACTTTGTCCGTTCTGTAGACGCTCAAAAGCTCTCGAATATTAAATTTAAAATCTTCATCAGGGAAGATATTTGGGACAGAATAAATTTCACAAACAAAAGTCATTTTAATGGTAGAGACGTATTATTGCAGTGGTCACGAATAGATTTCTTAAGGCTAGCATTGCGTCAATCTTTTTATTCCTCACAGTACAAAGAGTTGGTTGATAAATTTTTTCCTGTTCAAGAGATCGATCATGCTTCGGAAGAGGCGATCCTGGACGCGCTTCAAATACTTTGGGGAATTAGGCGAGAGAAGAATAGAAATTCGAAATACGTTGGAAGATGGGTTCATGAGAGATTAACAGATGCTTCGGGAACTACTTTTCCGCGTGTTTTAGGTCTCTTGTTAAGTGCTGCCAAAGATCATGAAATGCAATATATTAATCAAGCACATGTTCCTGCACCTTCAGATCGATTGCTTAGGAGCCAGTCATTAAACGCAGGATTAATTAGTGCAGCCAAACATAGAAGCCAAGAGTTGCGTGAAGAATATCCGGATCTAGTGAAGGTGTTTGACAGTTTATCAAATTTTTCTGAGTTATGCGGCAAAAAGGATATCGAAACAATTTACAAAGAATGTTATAAACCAATGGATAGAACTTTAGATGACTTTATTGCTACTCTCAAGAATATTGGTTTAGTATCAGAAGACTATGTTAAAGGTGAGATACAATACAGGTTTGCAGATATGTATGTTCATGGATTTGGAATGAAGAGAAGTCATGGAAGAAAGTTATAAATTAACAAAGTTACTTTTGCATATCTAACTCTAGCCACCCGATTGTGTCTGGGGATGATTAAGAGCCGAGAGAGCGCGTAACAAGCGTGCTCTGCATACAGACCACTTGTCGATACAGCAGTCATTTCCAGGTATTAATCATTTCAGAGGTCAATTAAAGGATAACCTTGGGTTGCAGAAATGCTTTCAGAACGTGGCGAAACATTTGTATGCCAATACAGGCACAAAAAGAAGTCCGGGACGCCTTATACAAGTGCTTACCGGACTTCTTTTTTTGGTTCGATGAAGTTATGTGCGAGTTATAGAGGATTTAAACGAGATGGAGGTGAATTTTATGTCACCATAACAAGACATTTTCTTTAAAATGCGCATGGAGGATATAAATTCTGGAGGATGAGAAAACGTTGATCCAGTTGTTTGATAATACGCCAAAATTGCTAAAATGGACTGAGATACTATTTATTATTTTTGTAATATATACTTGTTTATTTTTGCTATACAAGACTCTCAAAAGTAAAATAAAAATTAACTTTTATTATATAGCCGGCCTTGGATTGATCTTCATTATCATTGTAAGTCTTTATGCAAATGTATATTATGCAAACGAGAATTGGATCGGTTATTGGGGGAATATAGCTGGAGGAGTCATTGGCGGTTTTGTTACATTTCTTGGTATTCGGTATACATTAGATAGTGTGCAAAAACAAGAACGTAACAAAAACTTTTCCATATGGGTTCCTTTCGATACTATATGGAGCACAAACAGCGCTGCAATTGTTCCTAAAATTATTAAGGAATTAACGCATGAAGTACCGAGCGAGCAGATCAACTTTGAATTAATACTAAGTTATTTAAATGAAATGAAGCAATGGTTAGATGAATCATTCAAAAAATATGGCGATGTTGTACGGGAACAGAATCCACTACTTTTTCATATCTTGGAGAGTAAGTCATTTGAAATAAAAAAGGAGTGCAATGAATACATAGAACTCATTAATAGTATTAAGGAGCAAGATGAAATGTCTCAAACTGATAGAAATATTTTACAAGCATTAGCGATGTCACTATATAATTCATTTATAAAAGTTAGAAATGAAATAATAGAAAAGATTGATGGAATGTAGCGAGTATAGAATGAGCTACCACAAACCTAAGCGCCTTCACAGGTGTTCGCCAGTTCGATCAAGGTAAGGGAGTAGATGGAGGCCAAGATGAACGAGACCGCTTTTGATAGCAAGTCATTCGAGAGCTTTAAGCCGGGGTTAACGTCGTTCTGTTATAGAATGCTAGGATCCATTGATGATGCGGACGATACGGTTCAGGAAACCTACATTCGGGCGTGGCAGAGCTGGAGCTCGTTTAGAGAGGAGTCCTCTCTTAAAACATGGATCTACCGCATCGCGTCGAACTTATGCTTGGATAAGTTGAGACAAGCCAAACGCCGAATGCTTCCCGTTGATCTATCCGACCCGGCGGTGTCCATCATTGCACCTACCGAAACGCTGCCGGACTCGACGTGGATTTGGCCTTCCCCTCATTTCGGAGACAATCCGGAAGACGTTCTTGTTCGCAAAGACAACCTTCAACTCTGCTTTATCGCGCTCTTGCAAACGTTGCCCCCGCGCCAACGGGCCGTTCTCATCTTGAAGGACGTATACGAATGGTCGTCCAAACAAATCGCGGAAACGTTAGGAATGTCGTCAGCAGCGGTGAACAGCGCGTTGCAAAGAGCCAGGGAAACATTGGATCGAACGCAGCTTCGTTCCGACGAATTCAGCAGGATGGATGACTACCCGGATCCTAATCTTCTTTCACGGTATGTGGAAGCGTTCGAGCAATTCGATATCAACGCGCTTGTCGCGTTGTTCCATGAGGAAGGCTGCATGTCTATGCCGCCATTCGCCATGTGGATACGCGGGAGAGAAGATCTGTCCAAGTTCTTTGGGCTTACTCGTTGGCATTGCGAGGGGTCAAAATTCTTGCCGGTTCAAGTGAACGGTGGTTATCCTGCGTTGGCGCAATATATGCCGAGTAAAGAGGCACCATCCGTCTTGGTCCCTTGGGGTATCCACGTCATTGAAGTCAAAGACAATCAAGTGCTCCACGTTCAAAACTTCATCAGCGCAAAATTATTTTCCCGGTTGGGGCTCCCCGAAAAAATCCACCGATGAATTTTGAAATCGGCATTCGTCTAAAAAGGTGAGAAACGAAATAACCCTAATCGGAGAGGTGTCGATCACAATGGAAACGAATAGCCCGACGAAAGTAACCGTGCAGGCCGTCATTCAAGCACCTGTAGACAAAGTATGGAGATATTGGACCGAGCCGAGTCACATTACCCAGTGGAATCAAGCTTCGGAGGATTGGCACGCGCCAAGAGCGGAGAATGATCTTCGGGTCGGCGGCAAGTTTACGACAAGAATGGAAGCGAAAGACGGCAGCATGGGCTTTGATTTTGGAGGCACTTACGATGTAGTAAAGCAACATGAGACGATTTCCTACACGATCGGAGACGGAAGGAAAGTGGATATTACCTTCGTCGATCAAGGAAACACGACGACGGTCATTGAAACTTTCGATGCCGAAAGCACCCACCCCGTGGAGTTTCAGCAGGCGGGCTGGCAAGCGATTCTAAATAATTTTAAAAGATATGCCGAAGAATCAGAGTAACCGTCTGTAGATGGGAAATTAAGCGAAACGAGGAGAAAAGTTGTCTAACCAATCGAATGCAGCTTCTAGAGTAGAGGGCGCGCCGTTCTCTATGAAAGCGATCATGGGTCCGATGATGGCGATCGTCGTCGGAATGATCATGGTCATACTCGACAGTACGGTAATGAACATTGCCGTGCCGGTTTTGATGCATGATTTCGGTACCACCGTCAATACGATGCAATGGTCGATTACGGCTTATACGTTGGCGCTTTCAGCGGTCATTCCGTTGGCCGGCTGGCTGACCGATCGATTCGGCGCCAAACAAATCTTTCTGATTACGATTTTTTTGTTCACGGCAGGCTCCCTTCTTTGTTCCTTTGCTGCGACGCCTGAACAACTGATTGTTTACCGAATTATCCAAGGAATCGGCGGAGGCATGGTGCAGCCGATCGGGATGGCGATTATTTTCAAGCTCGCTCCACCTAACAAACAAGGAGCGGTCATGGGAATGCTCGGCATACCGATGATGCTAGGACCCGCGCTCGGTCCGGTACTGGGCGGTTATTTGCTGGAATACGCGACTTGGCACTGGATCTTCCTGATCAATCTGCCGATCGGTATTATCGCGATCCTGGTCGGCCTCAAATTTTTGCCGAGAGTGGAACGCAAAACCGTGCCGGCACTCGATTTTTGGGGGATGCTTCTTGCGCCGATCGCGTTCGCTACCCTATCCTACGCGGTTAGCGAAGGAGGCAAGGACTGGGGTTCCAAGAATACGATCGTCAGCCTGATCGTGGGGATCGTCGCGTTGCTGTTATTCATTATCGTTGAGCTTCGCCACCGACAACCGTTGTTGGAGCTGCGGGTGTTTAAGTCCTGGGACTTCACCTTGGGCATTGTCACGTCTTGGTTATCGACCATGGCATTGTTCGGGTCATTCTTGTTCGTGCCGATGTACATGCAGCAGGTCTTTCATTATGCGCCGCTGAAAACCGGATTCATGATCCTGCCGCAAGTCGCGATGACGGGACTGTTCATGCCGTTCGGCGGAAAGCTGTTCGACAAATTCGGCGCCCGCGCCGTGAGCGTGGTCGGTATCGCGTTAATTTCGGCAGGCATGTTCTACATGTCGCAAATTCAAGCGGATTCGGGAGCGGGATACGTGATCACGGCGACGATGATCATGGGCGCAGGCATGGGGCTGTCCATGATGCCGGTGAACACGCATATCTTGAAAGTGGCGCCGCGCCATCTCGTGGGTCGGGTAACGCCGCTTACGTCGGCCGCCCAGCAAGTCGTGGTTTCGTTCGCCGTTGCGGGATTGGCAAGTTACATGAGTACGCGGGTCGTGGATCATATGGCCGCGAACAAGGGCGATGCAGCAGTTTCGCTCGTCTCGGCTTTCGGGGATACGTTCTTCATCGCCGGATGCATCGGCGCGGCCGGTGCCTTGTTGGCCCTTCTGCTTCGGAAACCCAAAGTTGCGGAAGACGCGGAGGCATCGGATCAAGCCCAAGCTCCCGTCATGATGGGGCATTAAGAGATATCGCTTGAAAACATCACCGTGCAGCCCATGGCTCCGGTGATGTTTTATTATGTCCGGCAAAATCATAGTACTGGAATAGGAGTGCCGTTTTCCAGACGTTTGCAGAAGGGAGAATCTCGATGAAAGCGTACGTATATACGAAGTACGGGCCGCCGGATGTTCTCCAGCTCAGAGAAATCGAAAAACCTGAGCCAAAGGACAATGAGATTCGGGTGAAAGTGTTTGTTACAACCGTTACGGTTGCAGATATTCGGACTCGGAGCTTTACGATTCCCCGTTCCGTATGGCTGCCTGCGCGATTCGCGCTTGGGCTACGCAAACCAAGAAAAGCGATATTAGGAATGGAACTGGCCGGAGAAGTCGAAGCGGTTGGCAAAGACGTGAAGCGATTCCGAAGAGGTGACCAGGTATTTGCCGCCACTCTGGTGGGTTTTGGTGCTTATGCAGAGTATAAGTGCCTGCGCGAGGATGGGGCGGTGGCCATAAAGCCGAGCAACATTACATATGAAGAAGCGGCAGCTATTCCAATCGGAGCCCGTACCGCCCTGCACTATCTTAGAAAAGCGAACCTGCAGAGCGGACAAAAAGCTCTTATTTATGGAGCTTCGGGAAGCGTAGGTACTTATGCGGTACAGCTTGCCAAACATTTCGGTGCGCATGTGACGGGGGTATGCAGTTCGGCGAACGTGGAGATGGTCAAATCACTGGGGGCCGACGAGGTCATTGATTATACGAAAGAAGATTTTTCCGCTCGAGGCGGGACGTATGATTTGGTTTTCGATGCAGTGAATAAGAGTTCGTTCGCAGCTTGCATGAAATCGCTAAAGACGAACGGTGTCTATATCAATGTCACGCAACCTTTGCCGGATCTGCGGATGTTATGGACTCAGATAACAAGCAAAAAGAAGCTGATCCTCGGCCAAAACTCCCCCGAAACGGCAGAAGCTCTAGATTATCTTAAAGCGCTTGTCGAGGCGGGTCGGCTGAAAGTGGTCATTGATAGAGCCTATACGTTCGATAAAATGATCGAGGCACATCAGTATGTCGATCAAGGGCATAAGAAAGGAAATGTAGTTGTTACAGTTCAAGCGTGATAGGAACGAAAACAAAACCTGCCGGGCTAATGCCCCGGCAGGTTTTTTTTGCGTTACTGATGCGGTGTCGGATGATTCGTCGTTAAAGGAATTTGGTCATGGAACAACCGATTGATATCGCCGGTCAGACGGAGATAGAAGTCGGACGAAACGGCAACCCCGTCGGCATCCAGCGTGAGGAAATATTGATTGGTCGGAACCATGGAGCTGTTTTCCGCTGCTTTGGCGATCGCGGTCCCTTCGTCATACTCGTCGAACATGGCCACATAACCGGTACTGATTCCCAAACTCTTGATATTGTAGGCTTGCCGCCACATAAAATCGCCGTGAAGTCTTGGGATTTGATTCCGCGGGGAACCCGGATTCAGGTTCGCCCAGGAGAAACCCGGCCATAACACCGGCTGGTACGCGATATTGTTCTGTTGGCAGAAGGTGAAGTCCGGCTGAAGCAGGTTCGTCTTGAAGGAGTCGGCGCCGTCCAATCCTCCGAAACGGCCGACCAACCAAGGCGAGATCATGTCGAACGATTTGTAGATTTCCAGGAATCCCGTTTTGGAATCGTTTTTGCCGTCCAGCCAATAAGTCGGCACGCCTCCGATGACGTAAATGCCTTGGTTTTTGAACCAGCCGATGAGATCCGCCGCTTCGGCCGCGGTACCCGGCCGGTCCGTGAAGCCGATTCCCCAGATGCAGACTACAGTCTTGCCATTCTGTTTGGCATAAGCGCTAGAGGACGTCAGTTGCATGGAGTTCACGATATTGTTGGTCCAGTCGTTTTTGATCGCGCTCACCCAGGAGCCGGCGTTCATGCCCGTAATGTCGTACATCACGTAGAACTTCCGGTTGTACGTTTCCGCGGCATTTTTGACTTTGACGGCGACGCTGTCGCGAGTCGACTTCCACGCGGGATCCGTCGAATCGGCTCCGAATCTTTGCAGCGCCGCTCCGCCGATGTTGTACGTCTGCATCCACAGGAAATGCTTGTTCACCGTCTCCTGATCGTAGGAAGAGAAGAGGGTGGCCGGCTGGCCGTTTCCTAGGTTCGCCAGGCTGGTGGCATAAGTCTTTGAATACTCTCCCATATCCGGATAAAGCTCGAAATTTACATTCGAGTTCGCGGTCGGCGCGCTGCCGTTTTTAGACCAATGCACCCAACGGTTCATCGGCGAACCGTCGCCGCCCGCGTTAAACCAACCTTGATACCCTGCGAAAACGTTGCCGACGACATCCCCGCCTCCGGTCGGCGTCGGAGTTACATTGGACGGATAAAGCTGCGTTTGCGGGATGATCTGCTTCGGCTGGGAGGCGCTGGACCAGGATAAGGAGGCCGCCGCTCCTCCGGCGTTCTCGTAGTAGTCCAACCGGATGTCGTATTTCTGTCCGGCGGTCAGATTGATCGTGCCGCTCCATTCCGTCGTCCCTTGGTCGACCCATTTGTCGATGATCAGCTGGTTGTTCACCCATAGCCTGGCGCCGTCATCCGTATTCGTATAGAACGTATAAGATTGCGAGTATTTGGGTTCGACTTTGCCGGACCATCGAACCGAGAAGGTGTCGACTCCCATGGAGGCGTCCGGTGATCCGTTCGCCCAATTGAAGTTCACCGTCCCGTCGGTTCGCGTGATTTTCAAATTCGTGAAGTCCGCGTTGTCGAAATATTGGCCTGACAAGCCGGTACCCGTTCCGTTAGGCGGATTGGAGCCCGCTTTGAAGTTAATCCAGTTGATGTTGAACCCGCCGCCGCCCGCATATATACGGAGCGTTTGTTGTCCGGCGCTCAGGTTCACGGTCGCGGTTACGGTTTGCCAGGTCTGCCAGCCCCCGGTGTTCGGCACGGTGGTGGTCGCCAGCGTGTTCGCGCCGGAGCGAAGCTGGATTTGGCCGGTCGCGTTCGGGCTGGCTACCCGGTACTCGACGGTGTAGGAGCCGGCGGTTTGCACGTTCACGCTGTAATCCATCCAGTCGCCCGCATCGATCCAGCCCACGTTCAGGCCGCCGTCGGAATCGCTCGTCGTTTCCGTCTGGATGCCGTTCATCGCACTGTAGTTTTCCGCTTCGATTTTGCCCGGAATCGGCGAAGGCGTGCTTACGGCGGCGCCGTAGATCTCGAATTCCGAGAACTGCCCGGCCGGCCAGCCCGTGTTGGCCGTCACGTTAACCCTCACGTACCGGGTGCTGACGGCGGTGAAGTTAATCGTCACCGTATTGCCAGAAGCCGGATCGAACGTATAACCGGCGGAGCCGACGACGTTCGTGAAATTCGTGCCGTCCGTGCTTCCTTGAATCGATAAGGTCTGCGTTCTGGATCCCCACCCGGCGGGGAGCTTCAAGACGATCTGGTCGAAACTCGCCGCGCTGCCCAGATCCACTTGGATCCACTGAGGAAACGCGTTGTTCGCGCTCTCCCAATACGTTGACGAATTGCCGTCCGCCACGTTACCCGCGGTATAAGTTTGCGTATAACTGCTAGCGGTAACAGGTTTGCCGGCAGCCATATTCGGTCCTCCGGCCGCTTGGACCGTTGGGGAACCCATAGTGGAAAAGAAAGTCACGGCCAGCATCGCCACGATGCTGAGCCAAGCCAAATGTTTTCTCATCCTCGGATACGCCTCCCATTTTGCGAAAAATCGAGGAGGAGTTCCGAGAAACTCCTCCCCATGCGAAGACGAAAGCTTACTGGATGATCAAGTTAAAGCCGGGCTGGATGTAATATTTGCTGGGGTAGGCGATGTTTCGGGTCGTCAGGTTGTTGAACGTCGCGGAACCGTTGCTGGTATAAGAGAAGAAGGCCGCACCTTGGTGCTGTCCCGAGAACCGCGAGGTCGTTACCCCGTCGAGACCGGTGCCGTCGATCACGATGTTGTTGAACACGACGTTTTGGAATCCGCCGCCGTAGCCCACTTGGATCGCGTCTCTCTGCGTGTTGAGAATATCGATGTTGGTGAACGTAACGTTCCGGATGGCGTCGCTGGAAGCTTCCAGATCGATCGCGCCGCGTTCGCCGTTATACAAGTCTTGACTGGTGCCGCACCGGATGATGGTGGTATCGGAGAACGTAATGCCGGTGTTGTTTTGGAAATGGTAGCCGGGGAACACGGTGTTCATCCGGATACCGGAGCCGCCGACGCAGTCGATGATGTAGTTGTGGTCCGCCTTGTGTCCGCTGCCGCCGAAGAACGCGATACCTCCCGCACGCCAGTTATTTTCGATGGTGTTATAAGAGAAGGTATTGTTGACGCCTTCGGGAGCGCCGTTCGTATTGCTGGTCCACACGGCCAGCGCGTCATCGCCGTTATTTCTCAAGTTGCTGTTGCGCACGGTCGAGTTGCTGGTGCCTTGGGAGAAGTTGACGCCATCGGCGAGGTTGTTCCGGATACGGCTGTTTTCGATCACCAGGCCGGTGGCCGCGATGGCCGGAGTATGGGCATAGTCCCCTACCCAGAAACCGCACTCGAAATGCTCCACCCAGACGTCATGGATGACGGAATTCACCCCGAAATTGTCCATGAAGCCTTTGTAGACGGCATTCTGGCCATATCTCGAACGCAGATTGGAATTGAGGTAAATGTTGCTGAAATCCAGCTTGCCCGACATCCGGAGGGAGATCCCGCCGCCGGATGCATTGGGGTTCGTAAACTGAATGTTCGTATACCAGATGCCGGCGCCCGTCACCTTCAAGTTGTTGATTTTGTTGCTGACGGTTCCGATCTGCCACATATTGCCGAGGTTGAACGTGCCTTCCGGAATATACAAGGTCTTGCCGCCGGCTACGGCCGCATTGACAGCCGAATTGAAGGCCGCAAGATCGTCCGCGCCGTCATTGGCGACCGCGCCGTAATCCGTTACGGAAACCGAGTCAACTGGACGTGAGATCGCGGCGGGAATCGGTTCGATTTCGATGAAATCGACGCCGTATTCGATGCTGTCTCCGCCTTTTTGGATCCGGATCGTATCTCCGGACTGAAGGGCTTGAGGCAGCTTGAAGTGCACTTCGTCGAAACGGAACAGCGGGCGTCCTCCGGAAGGCGTATCCGCGGGCATGTCACCCGAGAAATACTGCCAGCTGTAGTAGGAGGTAAGCGCTTGGGTTTTCACTTTGACGTTGTTGACATAAACGTCAAGCGAACCGTTTTGGCCCATGCCGTCAGACGTGTCGGGCATCGTGAATCTCAGGGTGACGCCTGCTCCGCCTTGGCCCGGTCTGACCGTCCATTGGATAGAGGAGCCGTTCGAAGGAAGCGCCGCATAGCTTTGGGCAGAAGCTTCCGACGCGGTAAGCGCTTGGTCGAAGTTCGGTGCCGTTCTCAGAACGGCGCCGCCGCCCAGAGTGCCGTCCTCGGTATCGTAGCGGCTATACGGCATGCTCGCGCCGCGGGCCGAGTATACGACCAGGCTCGCATTGCTCGTATTGTTGCCCTGCTTGGTCGCGACTTCATTGGCATCCGCGGCAACCGTCGTCGTCACCGTATAGGTGCCGTTGGCTGCCGTCCATGTGCCCGGCATGGCGACATTAACGGAAGCTCCTGCCGTGAGCGTACCGGTGTAGGAACCGTTGAAGGTCTGGACCGTCGTGCCCGCCGAATTTTTCAGAACGACCGTGATGCCATGGGAACCGCTCGTCGAAGCGATGTTGCCTTGGTTTTTTAGGTTCACGGTGAAAGATACGGCGTTCCCGGCGATCGGAGTCGCCGGAGACCAGGTCGTCGTACCGACCAAGTCGGCGCTTGCGACTTGGTTGACCGTCAGCGAGGTTGGGTTGGTGAAGCTGTTATTCGCCTCGTTCGATTCGATCACGGCATTGGTCTCGTCGACTTTGGAAATGACGGAATACGTCCCTGCCGTCTGGGCTCCGATATTGGCCGACACGTTCGCGGACGCTCCCGCCGCCAATGCGGCAACGGAAGCGGATCCGACTTTCGTCGTACCCAGGTAGAAATTGACCGTCGTCGCACCTGAAGCCGCGGTACCGTTGTTTTTCACCGTGGAGGTGAGCGTAATGGCGTCGGTTTCCACAGGAGAAGCCGGCGACCAGGACATGCCCGTGACGGTCAGATCCGGATTCGCTGCGGGGGTGCCCGTGATCTCGAATTCGGCCACTTGCCCGCTCGGAGCGCCGGAGTTGGTCGTGAACTGGAGCCGGACCGCGCTGACCGTCGCCGTCACCGGGATGGTCACTTGATTGCCGGATGCAGGATTAAAGGTGTACTGGGCTGCGGAGACCAAATTGTTGAAGGTCGTGGAGTTCTGGTCGTGTCCCAGCACTTGGATCGTTTGGGTTCGCGTCGCCCAAATCGGGTCGGGATTGAGTTTCACCACGACGGAGGTGATGCTCGCGTTCGCGCCAAGGTCCACCGTTAAGGTGCTCGGGTACGCGCCGCCCTCCCAATAGGTCGCCGTGCTGCCGTCATTTGCGTTCGCAGCCACGAAGTTCTGGGTGTTCGAGGAAGCGGAGATCGGCTTGTTCAGCGCGAGGTTCGTGCCGGTACCGGGATTGCCGTTGCGGGTCACCGTGTTGCTGGCCGCGGATTGATTGCCGGCGGCGTCCTTCGCTTTCACGAAGTAGGAAACGGTGGCTGTCGTCGGCTGATTGTCCGTGTACGTCAGGACGTTGCCCGCCACGCTCGTCAGCAGCGCGTTGTTGAGATAGATGTCATAACCCGTTACGCCGGTATTGTCCGTGGAGGCGTTCCAGGTCAGCTTGATCTGGCCCGACACCGGTTCGGTGAAGGCCAGGTTGGACGGGGCGGTAGGAGGCTGCGTATCTCCTCCACCCGGCACGAAGTTAAGCCAGTTGATGTTGAACCCGCCGCCGCCCGCATATACGCGGAGCGTTTGCTGTCCGGCACTGAGATTCACGGTCGCGGTCACGGTTTGCCAGGTCTGCCAGTTGCCCGTGTTCGGCACCGTGGTGGTTGCCAGCGTATTCGCGCCGGAGCGAAGCTGGATTTGGCCGGTCGTGTTCGGGCTGGCTACCCTGTACTCGACGGTGTAGGAGCCGGCGGTTTGCACGTTCACGCTGTAATCCATCCAGTCGCCCGCATCGATCCAGCCCACGTTCAGGCCGCCGCCGGTATCGCTCGTCGTTTCCGTCTGGATGCCGTTCATCGCGCTGTAGTTTTCGGCTTCGATTTTGCCCGGAATCGGCGAAGGCGTGCTGACGGCGGCGCCGTAGATTTCGAATTCCGAGAACTGCCCGGCCGGCCAGCCCGTATTAGCCGTAATGTTAACCCTGACGTACCGGGTGCTGACGGCGGCGAAGTTGATCGTCACCGTATTGCCCGAAGCCGGATCGAACGTATAACCGGCGGAGCCGACGACGTTCGTGAAATTTGTGCCGTCCGTGCTTCCTTGAATCGATAAGGTCTGCGTTCTCGATCCCCAACCGGCGGGGAGCTTCAAGACGATCTGGTCGATGCTCGCCGAGCTGCCCAAATCCACTTGAATCCACTGAGGAAACGCGTTGTTCGCGCTCTCCCAATAGGTGGCCTGATTGCCGTCCGCCACGTTGCCTGCCGTATAAGTTTGCGTATAACTGCTTGCCGTAACGGGCTTGCCGGCAGCCAGATTCGGTCCTCCGGCCGCTTGAGCCGGGCTCGGTAATCCGACTGCGGCGAGGAACGTTCCCAAAACCATGGTCAACATGCAAACCCAAGCGGTGATGCGATGATGGCTTCTCAATTTGAAAGCTCCTTTCGATTTTGAATTCCCTCCAGTGACCGTGAGTGAAAATCGTGGGTGTCCGTTATCGCTCATTCCTTCCGACGTCGGCTGGTGTAAGCGCTATCAACTTATCGTAAATACCTCCTCCCATGGATGGTTGATAGAGTGTTGCCTTTCGATCATATGGCAGGCGGCTTTCCATATGAAGGAGTGATTTTATCAAGATCGTGTGCGGGATTATGATAAAAAAACCGATACGAATTATTACTAAAGCATTTACTTTATAAAACAAATGGTTTAATATGGATTCAAAGAAGGCCGGTAAACGAGGGGAGGGGAAAGGAACCAGTTGTATGCCCAACGATATATTTTCCGCATTGGCAGATCCGACGCGTCGCCGCATCCTGGAGATGCTTGCCGACCATGAAGAGCTCTCCGCATCTCAGATCCACGAACAATTCCAGGTCAGTCCGCAGGCGATCTCCCAACATTTGAAGAGTTTACTTGAGGCGAAATTAATCCGCGTGGAAAAAAGGTCGCAGCAACGCATCTATCGGATCGACACGGATACAATGGCCGAATTCGAGGACTGGTCCAAGAGCATGCGACGTAGATGGAGTCAGCGCTTGGATAGGTTCGAGGCCGTCATGAAAGCAGAGATGGCGAAAGCCGCCAAAACCACGAAAGATCCGGAGGAATCCCGATGAGCCAATCGAACAAGCAAGATCTCGTGATCACCCGAGTATTGGATATCCCCATCGAATGGGTCTGGAAAGGCTGGACGGATCCTAAGCTTGTACCGCTTTGGTGGGGGCCTGCGCACTATACCTCGCCGGGATGCGAAATCGATCTTCGTGTCGGCGGCAAGTATTTATTCTGCATGCAGGCGCCGCCGGAGCAAGGGAGCCATATCTACTACAACACGGGCGTCTATACGAAAATCGTGCCTCATGAACGCCTTGAATTTACGCAGAGCCTTTCCGATGCGCAGGGTAACCCAATCGCTCCCGCAGACGTTGGCATGCCCCCGGATTTTCCGGAAGTGGTTGAATTCGTCATCGAATTCAAAGCTTTGGGAGACAGTCGGACGGAACTGACGATCACCGAACACGAATGGGCGCCAGGCCAAATGGCCAAATTCGCCGTTCTCGGCATGCAGCAGTCACTGGATAAGTTCGCTGTAAGTATCGGCCAGCTTATGGCTTAACAAAGGAGATGAAAAGTTCATGGAAAACAACAAAATTACCCCCTTTTTGTGGTTCGATGACAACGCAGAGGAAGCCATCAATTTTTACAGCTCGGTATTTAAAAACGGAAAAACGCTGAATGTTACCCGTTATGGTGACGGAGCGCCGTTTCCGAAAGGGACGCTGATGTCCGCTACTTTCGAGTTGGAGGGCCAGCGGTTCATGGCGTTAAACGCCGGTCCGTACTTTAAGTTCAACGAGGCCGTATCGTTCTACGTGAACTGCACGACGCAGGAGGAAGTCGACGATCTGTGGGAGAAGCTCACCGCTGATGGAGGGGAGCCCAGCCGGTGCGGCTGGCTGAAGGACAAATTCGGCCTTTCGTGGCAGATCATTCCGACAATCCTCGGCGAGCTGCTGGCAGACAAGGATGCCCGGAAAGCAAGCAAAGTACAGCAAGCCATGATGCGAATGAATAAAATCGATATCCAGGCATTGAAGGATGCCTACGAGGAATAAGAGCCAAATACGAAAGGAGCTTGCCGAGGCAGCTCCTTCGCAGTCGTATTGAACTCTTTTAGCTTATCATTCCGGTCTAAAAGAGGCTTCTAAAGCCGCCGTATCTTCAAAGCCCCTGAAATACTTAATCTTGCCGTCTTCCACTTCGCAAACCACCGCCCAATGGCTTTCGAACATTTTACCGGTTGGCCGAATCCGATGCTTGAATTTTCCCCAAGCAAAGGCTGTGGTTTCGTCAGCGAGTATTTTGTGGATCTCGAATTGTTGGGGATCAAGATCTTTCCGGAACTTGGACAGCAGCGTCCTAACGCCTTCCGTTCCATGATAGGTGCCATAAAAGTGATGTCTGTCCGTCTCCATCTCGAACGCCGCGATAAATTTGGCGTCTCTGTGTACATAGCCGAGCGCTTTATCCATATCCGCCAAATTTTCGAAATATCCTTGTAACACCTGATCCGGTTTCATTCGGCATAGACCTTAAGCTGGGACGAAATGACACCCAGGTGTATGGCTTCGTGCATGAGAGCGAAGTTGAACAATTCGCCGGAGGTCGTGAATTGGAACGGACCCATGGTAAACGGCGATTGCAGATTTCTGTCCAGCATTTCGGGCGTCAGCTCGGAAAGCCTGGATAGCTGCGCCGTTAACATTTCGGACAGTTCTTCCTTCGAGGGCGGAGCGGCCGTCCAATCCGAGGGTTTCGTTCCGGAGCCGAACAGCGATTCGTATCGAGATGGAATTGTAGACGGGAATCCGAAGGACAAAGCCGCGTATTTATCCATCCAATAGACGATGTGACCGGCATTCCAACGAATCGTGTTGTTGAAGTGCGTGGATTGAAAATCGAGTTGATCTTCCGAAACGCTCTGAAGCTGCCCGATCACGATCTGACGTAGAACTTTTCCAGTGTTAATGATTGAATTTGCCATGGTGGTAACGCCTCCCCATTCATTTGTTGTTCATGTTTCGCTTTCACATCCAAAGTGTATCTCCCTCCCCGCAGAGCAACAATCACGAGATTCCGATGCAATTGATCGGTTTGAGTAATGATGGATCGAAGGGCTGAGGGTATAGGAGGAGGGTGAGGAATGGAACTTAGACAGCTCGAGTATTTTGCCGCGGTATGCAAGGAAATGCATTTCTCAAGGGCTGCGGAGAATCTATGTACGACTCAGTCGAATTTGAGCCAGCAGATCAAGTTCCTGGAAAATGAGCTCGGGGTACCTCTGTTCGATCGCATCGGCAAACGGATCGCGTTAACGGATGCGGGCAAAATCTTGCTCGATCAATGTCATCAAATTTTCGAGCGGATCGACTATGTGAAGGGAGCGATTGCGGATCTTAAGCGACTGGAAGGCGGCAGGCTGGACATCGGGATTCTCCCCGGTGACGGAGATTTGCTGTTTGATGCCCTGTTGATCAATTTCCACCGCGCCTATCCGAAGCTTTCCATACGCGTTACCGAGACCGTAGACGTGTATGAACAGGTTCTCAACGGCACAAGAGACCTCGGAGTTACGATTGTACCCGCGAATCCGGATGATCGCATATCGGTCATTCCTTTATTTCACGAGGAGTTTGCTTTAGCCGTCCATTCCGATCACCCGTTTGCGAAGTCAAAGGCGATCCCCTTCGAACAATTACAGCAGCAAAAGATGGTCATGTTCAATCCTGAGCACCAGATTACCAAGGTCATCCGTTCTTATTGCCATGAAAAAGGGATTGCCGTAGACAATGCCATTGAGACCTCTACTTTATCGACGCTTCTGTCCTTAGTCGAACAAGGGATAGGGGCGGCCATTCTTCCGCGGCTGCTTCTTGATTATCTGAAACGCGATAACGTTTCAGTCGTAAAACTGATTCATCCTACGCCAAGTCAGGATATTTGCATTCTCTATCGAACGGACAAATTCATGGGGCAAGCCGCGAAAATTTTCATACAAGAATTGCAGTCCTTCATTCAAAGCGTAACGGAACTTTCCAATCGGTCTTTGGGGTAATAAACGATAAAGAGCAGCGAGGGACCACCTCCTGCTCTTTGTTTTTTATGTTTCCAAATAAAAGGTAAATCGTTGCCTACCCAGAATACATTCAACATACTCTCAATAATGTCTCAAAAAAGGATCGAACTCTCAAAACGCATAGTCTTTTCCAGCGCCACTTGATAAATTGAAGGAGTCGGTTATCGATGGTTTCCAGCCAAAAAGCATTGCGATCCGAGATGGCCCGTTTCGTAGGACGCACGTCGGAGCTGAACTTGCTGCATCAGCATGCGGATGGAAAAACGGCGTGGCGGTGGCTCCATCTGTACGGCCCGAGCGGAATCGGCAAATCCACGTTGCTGCGCCGGTTCATGACCGAAAGGAATGGCCGTTGCCATTACATTGACGGGGGCAAGGTCATTCAACAAAACGACATCGAGACCGGCGAACTTTCAACGCAGCTTGAAACCGACGGATCATTCGGAAACCCTGTCGTCCTTCTAATCGACTCTTTCGACCATTGGCACGCGATCGAGCACGGGTTTCTGCAATGGATGGAGAGCTTGGCACCTGGGGTCCGGATCGTGACTTTCGGCCGGAGCACGATTACGGGAGGCTGGCTGCGTTCCGAATGGGCGGATTCCATTCATGCCGTACAGCTTCAGGCACTGACCTCTGCCGAGGTAGGGAGATACGCTACGGACCGGGGAATCGTCAATTCGGCCGATCAGGCCGAGCTGTTCCGATTCTCCAGAGGCGTTCCGCTCGCCATGGTTCTTGCCGTGGAGACTTTGCTGATCGGAGGCGAATCCGGGCGTTTCGCGCGCGAGGATAAATATCAGCTGATCGCCGCACTGATGCAGGGGTTGCTCCAAGGACTGCCGGCAGACGTTGGGCGAATGCTCGAAGCCGCTTCCGTGTACTGGAGATTCAATGAAGAGAGACTGTCGGCCGTCATGGAGAAGGAGCTCGAGCCGGATTCGTTCCGCCGGTTCGTCGACTTGCCCTTCGTCACGATGAAAGAAGACGGATGGATGCTTCATGATGCCGTTCGGGCTTGGGCGCTCGAGGATTTCATCCTGCGCAGGCCGACCGCATACGAAGAGATGCGGCGCAACGCGTTGTCGCAAATCCGCAAGGAAGAGCGGCTGCGTCCGCAACTGAGAGACCGATTGCAAATCGACAAAATGAGCTTGCACGAGCATCCGATTGTGCGCGCGATCTCTTTCTCCGGTCATCCGGCCGGCGAGATTGAGCTGCGCCGTTGCCGACAAGCCGATCTTCCTGCCCTGCACGACTTGTACCTGGATTTTCATCGCTATTCTTCCCCGACACCCGACGATCCGCCTCCTATGCTTCATCTCATCCCGGAGATATGGGAAATCGATCCCGCATCCTTCATTACCGTCTGGAAACAGAACGAACTCATCGCCTTTTTCGGGAAAATTCCCTTACGGGGCCGAATGCTGCAGGTCGCGGCGAAAGAACCTTTGCTCGGGCCGTTTTTAAAGGCTTGGCAACCGGTCCCTAATGCTTATCTGTTCTCTATCGTCGGTATGCGGCCGGAGCTTGAGGGCAACATCCGCGGATATTTTCTCAATGCGCTCATTAACCATTTTTCGCGCTCCGAGTGGATTCTGGATTTCACGTGTTACAAGGAGTGGTTTCCCGTATTCGAGCTTTGCGGATTCGAGAGAGGGGAGTGGGCCGACGCTGCGTCCGCCAAGGGAACGGAATATCGGGCGTTCATCCTCGATCTCAGGGAAGAAGACTTCATCGCGAAGCTTGACCGGTCCGTAAGCCGGGTGACGGCGGCGCAAAGCGTCGAGGAGCCGATAACCAAGCAAGACATCGAGGAGCTCAAGAAGATCCTGAAGCATTGGTCCGTGCTTCGGCGGCAGCCTGCATGGGCTGAGACGTACGCTAGATTGTTTCCTCATCGCTTGTTGAATGGCTTGTCGGATGAAGCGGCCGCCTATGCCGTGCAGCAAGATCTCAAGGAAACGATCGGTCGTCTGGCGGACGGCGACGAAACCGAAGCCCTGTACGGCAAGCTTCTCACCCACCTCTATTTGGAGAAGATTCGGCCTCACAAACGCGTGGCCAACTTGTTGAACGTGTCGACGGCTACTTACTTCAGGTATCTGAACAAGGCGCTCGAAATGTTGTATCAATCCTTAAATGACGGGAAGGCGAGATGATTCATGTCGGACTGGCGCTCCCGGTTGGCCCAAGCATCGAAAACGGCCTGGAAAATGGCGTGGCCATTCCTTCGCCATAAGGTGTATCCGGTTATCGTCACCTTGGTGCGTATCCTGCTTGTCTTCCTCGGATGGGCAGCTGCAAAGCTGTGGTCCTGGTGCCGCGGCACGCTATTTCCCGCGATCCGGTCGGTTTATTTGCGCACGCCGCCGAAAAGGCGCTTGATCGCCATCGCGCTGATCGTTGTCATCGTGGTGACGGCAACCCTGTTCGCTCCGGGCGTGATTACGAATCGCAGCGCCTCCACCGAGAGCGAAGAGCCGCTTTCCGAGTACGAAGCGTCCGTGGCCGCAACGTTGGCGAATCGGTTGTTCGCCGCCGAATCCTACAAGGATGCATCTTCCGGCGTGAGGGACGTTCTGGCGCTGGCCGGCATTTCGACCGTTAGCGGTAAAGGCAAACCCTCGCAGGCCGCCGCTCCCGCGGCCTCCTTCACGGTGCTGGTTCCCGAGGCCGCCAATCTGGCGCTTGAGGCGCGCCATCGGCCGGAGGCCGGCCGGCTGACGTTAACCGAATTCGCCGACATGCTGGAGGGGCTCGGCTTTCCGTTCGAGCACGAGGTGATGGATGCCGCTGAGCAACTGCAAGCGTTCCTGTCGGGGTGGGTGTCGGCGGCGCGGACCCGTCCGGACGATCCGACCAGCTTCGTGCCGTTATTCCTCGCGGAAAGCGCCAAAAGTCAGCATCCTTCCGTCGATTTGACGGGGGACTACGAGCCGGATCAGCTTCGCTTAAGCATGCTCGATATGCAGCTCTTTTTCAGCGCATTCGATAGAGCGATGCAAAGCGGGCAGCCGGGGAACGAAACCGCCTTTGTACTCGGCATAAATACCGCGCATGCGGCCGAACCCTGCACCGACGTCAAAAATTGGCTCGGCCAGACATTCGGCGATAAAGGCAAGGTGGCGGGCGAAATTTTACAGGCAGCGCTAGGCGAAGGAACCGGCTTCGGGATGAAGGAGGCGTTCCTCAGCGCGGGCTTCAAAGAACTCGGCGCTGATCAGCTTAGCAAGATGATTACCTCCATCGGCATTGCCAACAAGCTCCTCAAGCTGGCGACGCTGTACAGCCAAGTGCAGCTGGATATCACGGTCGATTCGGAGAATCCGCTTCAGAAGCACCTGGAAAGCGAAGAGCCCAAGTTTACTGCCTTTACGGCGCATGCCGGCGTCAGCGACGCGGATTGGGAGCGCTATAAGAAGGACATCTCCTCCAGCGATATCGTCCGATCCTTGCGCGATTGTTTCAATATTGCCGGCTTGCCCGTATTGAACGACGTCGGGGATCTCGGCAAGGACGCGGCGAATTGGACGGTTGAATGGAGATTGGTCGAAGGCGGGGAAGAGCACGGCACCATCAGCTTGCAAAATAACAAATTCCTGCTGCCCGGACAGCTGGAGATGCAGCTTCAGCAAGAAGACGACCATAAGGCCTCCGCTACGCTGGTCGTCGATCTGACGCCGGATAAGGCGAAGGACCGCAGCGGTCCGGAGAAGACCGCCCGCGTGACCGCCCAAGCGTCGCTCGACACATCCTCCGCACCGGGTCTCGGTACCCTGATTAATACGGTCAAAGGCGGCATGGGCGACGTGCTCGGCATTACCGACGCGATCGTCGAGCTGGCCGC
This sequence comes from Cohnella candidum, assembly GCF_003713065.1. NCBI lineage: Bacteria > Bacillati > Bacillota > Bacilli > Caryophanales > Paenibacillaceae > Cohnella > Cohnella candida. The sequence continues at coordinate 4,496,696 of NZ_CP033433.1, forward strand.
GGGCATGATCCAGTCCATCGCGACGCCGAAGGCGTACGGTACGCTCGAGGTCATCTATCACGACGATCCGAAAGGGAATTGGGTCGGAACGATCTCGTACGAGTACGAATATTCGCTCGCCGAGGACACCGCGGACGGCACGAGTCAAACTTCATCCGCCTATTCGGCGACGATCAACATCACCGGAACGAAGAGAAGAGCCGTCACCGCATTGGAGGATCTCAATTGGTTGACGGGAACCGCAACTGCCGATTATACGATGGATACGACGTCCCACGCCGTCATAGAAACGGAATTTTTATGCTTGACGGAAACTTTCGATACGAGCATCAAGGGTTCGGGGAGCATGTCGGAACCATACGAGGCTACGCTTAACATCAGTGTGGCGACCAACGGCAACGGCGGCTACTCCATTAGCGCCCGACCTCCGGATGTACCTTACGAACAAACCAACAAATCCACGGTCGTTCGCGTGAGAACGTGCGGGACTCCGCAGCCGAACAGCGAGGACGAGTTTACGGACCAGCTGGACTTCTCCGTGCCGATCGAATCGCTGCTGGTGCTGAGCGGCAAGATCGATCCTTCGAATCCGCATGAAATTCAAGGCAGCAAGACGGTAACGGAAGACAATGGCACCGGTACCGCCAAGTGGAATTTAAAATGGGTTCCGGATGATTCGGATGAATCTGAAAAGGAGTGAACCGTCTTGCTCGGAAAAGGCTCTCGTTTCGCCAAGATGTTCTTGTGCTTCATGCTTATCTTGATGCTGGCCCCGCAGGTGATTGAAGCCGCGGAGAAACAGATTCGCATCTCGTTCAACGGACAGCCGCTTACGTTCGCCGAGGCGAAGCCCGTCGTCGTGAACGGAACGACGCTCGTGCCGTTCCGCAAGCTGTTCGAGACGTTAGGCTTCGAGGTCGGCTGGAAGGACGACGGCAAAACCAGGAAGGCGATCGGAACGAAGGATGGGCTCGAAATCGTGCTGACGATCAACGACAAGAACGCGAAAGTGAACGGCAAAACCGTCCTTCTCGGCGTTCCCGCGCAGATCATCGGCAGCAGCACGATGGTGCCGCTTCGCTTCGTCTCGGAGAACAGCGGTTATCAAGTGTCTTACACCGACAACGGCAAACTGCTGGACATCCAAATCGGGTCCGTGAACCGCGATAAAGCCGAGCCTTACGTCGTGAAAGGCCGCGTCGTGGATTCGGAGGGCAAACCGGTGGCGGGAGCCGAAGTGTTCGCGGACAATCAGTTGCTCTACAACAGCAATCTGGTCACGGTAACCGATTCGAACGGGTATTATCGCATCGAGTTGCCGCTGCTCGCCACGACATGGAGGATGGGCGGCTCCCATAACGTCCGGCTAGACGGGAGCTCGTACGAGGTTGACCTGACTCCCGAGGTCGATCAGCCTTTCGCGGGGAATACGGGGGCCGTTCGCAATTTCACCCTGCAGACCGAGACCGTCTATGGGGAGATCTACTTATACGTTCCGCTCGATGAATTCGTGAAAGGCTACTATGAACAAAACATTGAAGTGACGCTTACGCCGACAGGAGGAAACGGAAAAGCCATTACGCGGTATGGCTACAACTTCCCGGGCGGGTTCGGCATGAACGACGTGCCGGTTGGCAAGTACAAGGTGACGGCCCGCTATGCGCCTCCCGGCGAGAACCCCGTGCCGATGGTCGTTCGCGTACGCGGCAAAGGCGAATACGCTCAATCCGTCGAATTCCAATTCAATACGCTCGTGCCGGGCATCTATCAAGCCGAGCTTGAATTCAAGGCTGCGCCAGCCCAATAAAGCTCCCTTGCATAACTGCTATTTTCATTCATATAAATTCTAGAGTTCTAATTAACGTAAAGCAGGGAGCGATCGGAATGAGCAAACGCGTACTGATCCTGACGGGCGACGGGGCAGAGGTTTTAGAAGTTTATTATCCTTATTTCCGCGTGAAGGAAGCGGGTTATGAAGCTATCATCGCTGCCCCGAAAAAACAGATCCTGAACACCGTCTGCCACGATTTCGTTGAGAATTGGGAGACGTACACGGAAAAGCCGGCTCATCGGTTGCCATGCGATATTGCGTTTGCAGACGTGGAGCCTTCCGAATTTGACGCTCTTATCATTCCGGGGGGCCGGGCGCCCGAATATATCCGTTCGGATGCCGACCTGCCGCGGATCGTCAGGCATTTTCTGGACACGGATAAACCGATCGGGGCGATTTGCCACGGCGCGCAAGTTTTCTTGGCGCTGAAGGACCGCACCTACTTCGAAGGCCGCACGCTAAGCGCCTATAACGCCTGCCGATTGGAAGTCGAAGCGCTCGGAGCGCAGTACGCAGACGGCACGCTTCATGTGGACGGCAACATCGTATCCGGACACGCTTGGCCGGATTTGCCGGGCTTTATGCGCGAGTTTCTGAACTTACTCGAGCAACCGGTTAAACAGGAATATCAGAACGTCGTTTCTTAAACGATTCGACTTGCCCAGATTATGTTTGACACTAAAAAAACCGGAGATCCTCGCATGGAGGATCTCCGGTTTTTTCTTTCCCTCTACGGCCTTCCCTTGGCTTCAGCCTCGATGGTTTCCTTCATCACCTCCGCGCCGCGATGGACACGCGCTTCAATCTCCGGCGCGAGATGCGCCGGTAGAAAATCGGTGATCCAGATGAGCTTGGAGCCGTTGTCACCATGAGGGAAGACTTGAAACGATGCATGATGATGCAGCAGCGGCATACGTCCTTTTACCACCGCGTACGCCATTCGGCGTTCCTCGTGATCGATGGAAACGATGTACTCGCGAGTCCTGCCGCCATATGGATGTAATAGTGTTCTTTCATGACCGTCCATCAGCGTGTTCTCGGTGTAGCCGGGGACAAGACGGTCATGTACGGCTCCTACGTCGCTGACGGCGTCCCAAACTTGCTCGGGCGAAGCATCAATCACAATCTCCTTGCGAATCGATGGCACGATGATCACGCTCCCAGTGACCATTTTACTCCAGATTAGATCTGCATTAACCCACCGGATTGGTATAGTGCAAATAAATGCATGGAAAATATAAAAATTATATATACAGAAACATATGTTCCCATGTTACGATGATTGTAAATTTGATTATAGGAGATGTTTACCAATGGAAAGTATTCATCACTCGGGTATTCATGATTTCGATTTCATGCTAAAACCGATGATAAATCGCAATCGAAGACGGACGAATGCCCTGTATCCCGAAATGGAAGGCGTATGGGGAGAATTCGAGGCTAGTCACACGGGCGAGAAGTACCTCGATGGGAGAGTGATTATCGACCATTTTGAAGGAACATATCCAGACGGTGAGGTCAGGAAAGGGATGACGATCCGCGCTTTTGACGAAGAAACGCAGCTTTGGTCGTTGGTATGGCTGGATAACCGCAACCCTCATGATTTTACTCCGCTGGTCGGAAGATTTGAAAATGGGGTCGGGCAGTTTTATCAGGAGACAACTACGCCCGACGGAAGGCCGATGCATGTGAGATTTACGTGGGATGAAATTACGGAAAATACGGCGAGGTGGCAACAAGCATTTTCGTTCGATGGCGGAATCCATTGGGATACGAATTGGATAATGGAGTTTACAACAAAAAAATAGCCCGTGAAGCGATAGCCTCACGAGCCGTGTTGGATCTCTTGTTGTTTGGTTGTTAAGCATATTTTCACACCCGCTTTTGATATGTCCTCATCGCGATGATATAAGCCAAGACCATTATCCCGACGCACCACGCAAGCGCGATCCCTATATGATTGCCCACCGGCTGACCTGAGAGCAGTGCGCGGATGGACTCCACGATCGAGGTGACCGGCTGGTTGTTGGCAAAGGCGCGAACGATCTTCGGCATCGAATCGGTTGGCACAAACGCCGAGCTGATGAACGGCAAGAAAATTAACGGATAGGAGAGGGCGCTTACTCCGTCTACCGATTTAGCGGTCAATCCGCTAATCGCAGCGACCCAAGTTAAAGCTAGCGTGAACAGTGCGAGTATGCCGGCTACTGCAAGCCAAGATAGAATTCCCGCGGTAGAATGAAAGCCCATGATCAGCGCTACGAGAATGATGATGACAACCGTGATGGCGTTGGATACGAGCGAGGTCAGCACATGCCCCCATAGCACGGTGGAACGTGCAATCGGCATCGAATGGAATCGCTCGAATATGCCGCGTTGCTTATCCATAAACAGGCGGTAAGCCGTATAAGAAATGCCGCTTGCAATAGCGATCAGCAGGATGCCGGGCAAGAGGTAGTTCACATAGTTATCCGTTCCGGTTTGGATTGCGCCGCCGAACACATAGACAAACAGCAGCATCATGGCAATCGGCGTGATGGCGACCGTGATAATGGTGTCCATGCTGCGGAAAATATGGCGCATGGAACGTCCAAGCATGACCCCCAGATCACTGAAGTAGTGTTTCTTTATCGTGGTTTCCATTTACATTTCCTCCTTTTTGCCGACGATCGCAAGGAAGATCTCCTCCAATGTCGGTTGTTTTTCCACATACTCCACTTTTGCGGATGGAAATAGCCGTTTAAGCTCCGCGAGCGTGCCGCTGGCGATGATTCTGCCTTCATGCAGAATCGCAATTCGGTCGGCAAGCTGCTCAGCCTCTTCAAGATACTGGGTGGTCAGGAATACCGTGGTGCCTCCGTCGGCAAGCTCCTTGACGACCTTCCATACCTCGATTCGTGCCTCAGGGTCAAGAGCGGTCGTTGGCTCGTCGAGGAAAATGATCTGCGGTTTTCCCACTAGGCTCAAGGCAATGTCGAGCCTGCGGCGCATTCCCCCCGAATAAGTAGATACTTTCCGGTCAGCGGCCTCCGTCAGGCCGAAGCGTTTGAGCAAATCGTCCGCAACCTGACGCGGATGATCAAGGTGTCGCAGCCTGGCAATCATGACGAGATTTTCCCGCCCGGTCAAAATCTCGTCAACCGCGGCAAACTGCCCGGTCAGACTGATCGCGTTCCTCACATGATCCGGTTTTGACGCAACATCGAATCCGTTAACGGCGGCAGTTCCATTATCCGCTTTGAGCAGCGTAGTGAGGATTTTGACAACCGTTGTTTTGCCCGCCCCGTTGGAACCGAGAAGAGCGAAAATACTGCCCCTCTCGACTTCGAAATCCACGCCCTTCAACACTTGAAGCTGCTTGTAGGATTTCTGCAGTCCTTTGACTTGAATGGACTTGGGTTGCACGGTTTGCATCGGATTCCCTCCTTTTAAATGACCGTAACTTTGGACAAATCGGCTTCCAATCCTTTGAGCAGGGCGAAGGTCAGTTTATCCATCGTTGCGCCGTCGAAGCAGATCGTTTTGATCGCGCGGTAGTACTTCTTCGTCAAGGCAAACCCGGCCTGGAAGGATACGTTTTTGAGCGTAGCGCCCCGGAACGAAACGTTGTTCAATCCCGCTTTGTCAAACTTCACGCCGATGAACGTCTGTCCGTCGAATCGCTGTCCGCTCAGATCGGATGTCGTGAAGTCAACCCCGTCGAATACGCAACCTTCGAAAGTCGCTTTTCTAAGATCGGTAACCGTCAACTTTACGTCGGTCAGTTTTACGTCCGTGAATTTGGCGCCGGCAAGCCACGACTTGCTGAAGTTCGTGCGCACGAGAGTCGTCTTATTGAAACTTGCGTTTGACAGGTCAAGCGCGTACAGGCTGCAGTCCGTCAGATTCGCGCCGTCGAAATTGGCTTCGCGTACGTCGCTGCTTTTAAACGTACTGCCCGTCAAATCCGCGCCGGAAAAGTCGGAACCGTGCAACGCGCTGGCTTTAAACTGGCCCTTATGGGCAGTAACGCCTGCAAAGTCGCTTTTCGCCAGGTTGCTTGCGCTAAAGTTCGTCACGACTTGCCGCTCAAGGGAGCGGGAGAGGTTGGCGACTTCCACGATCGTTTGTTCGATGTCTCCGATACTCTCGATCGTCATCTTAATCGCCGTATCATCGTCCTTGCCCTCGGCTTTGAGTTCGTTGTACCGCTCCTGCAAATCGGCAAGCAGGTCGGCCTTCAGCTCGCCCACGCTTTTCAGTCCCTCATAGGGTGTAAATACGCCGTTCAAATAGTTCGTTAATTTTGGATTCATATCATCCATCTCCTTAGAGTAAGTTGTCGAGCACGCGCTTGGCATACTCCCAATTGCTTTTGTTGCTGGCGTAATGATCCTTGCCTTTGTCGGTAATTCTAAAATACTTGCGCCGTCCGCCCTGCGTTTCATCGCCCCAGTACCACTCGATATAGCCGTCTGCCTCAAGCCGGCGGAAGCTGGAGTACATCGTGGCTTCCTTCAATTCATACTCGCCGCCTGAGCGTTCATGAATCAGCTTGACGATCTCGTAGCCGTAACGATCAGCTTCCGTCAAGAGCCGTAAAATCATCGTATCCGTATGTCCGCGAAGCAGGTCGGACGTGATTTTGTTCTCGCTCATTTCATCACCTCCATGATTGCATGATACAGTGTAGTACTATGTTTGTCAAGGTAATGTTTTAAGTGAAATACTTTGATGAATCCATTTCGTCAAAAAAAGGGCTGTCCCGATGGGGACAGCTAAAAATCTTGCATGTTGAGAGTTTCTGGGCAGCCCGCCCACTTATGTTATAATCAGCAAATATAAAGGGGTGTTGTAAGGATGAAGGTGCAGTTAGAGGGGATTACGGTCATGACGAATGGCAGAGAATACGAACGGGCATTTTTCCTTTATAGAAGAACGCAAGGGCCAAGCCTTTGAATTGAATTTCCAGTGCGAGTCGCCGGAAGCGGTCCGCGGGATGTATGAGGACTTCGTCTCCAAAGGAGCTACTCCAATTACGGAGCCGAAATCCAAGGATTGGGGACACACTACGGGATTCTTCGCAGACCCGGATGGCAACATTCATTCGATCTTTGCAGTCAATCCTATTGACGCATAGCCGTACCTGAACTGCTGAATACATCGCCACGAGAGCAAGGTGTCCTGGGGATGTATTTTTTTATGTTGAGTGGGATGCAACAAATCGAAGACTTGCTGGATATATAAGGGTGACGATCGTCAGGGGGTGGATAGATGGAGGAGCGGGAGCTGATCCGGCAGTTAAAGGAGAGGAATCCGTCAGCGTTGGAGCGGATTATCGAAATATATACGGCGTATATCAGCACGGTTGTGAACAATGTGATCGGTCACTGGATGAAAACCGAGGATGTAGAGGAAGTGGTAGCCGACACGTTCGTGCTGCTATGGCGGAATGCCGCTCAAGTTCAAGAGAGCGGCACATTAAAGTCGTACCTGGCCACCATCGCAAGAAATCAGGCGCTAAAGAAGCTGAGAAGCTATAATCCGAGGGTTCACCCGCTCGATGATGAGCTGGAATGGATTGTCGATCGCAACGATTTCCGTTCGAAGACGGAACTCAGGCATGCGCTCGAATGGGCATTATCCTCCATGAGTGACTTGGACAGGGAAATTTTTCTCCGCTACTACTTCTTCATGGAGAAGACCGCATCCATTGCCGAACGGCTGAATACCAAGGAAGCTACGGTCAGAAGCAGATTGTCGCGTGGACGCAAATACTTGAAAGAGAAGTTAATCGAAGGAGGCTACTATGAGAATAAGAGTCTCGGAACTGTTTGAAGAGCCGCTGCCGGCGACGGATGGGATTGAACTTCGGAACGATAGTGGAACGGATTCGGAAAGAATCAAACAAATGGTGATGGGCAAAATCGGCGAAACGGCAACCTGCGATGCTCCTGTTCTCCGTAGGCCCCTTAGACAAAAGCGAGTGACAATCGGCATCGCATTGATCGCACTATCTGTCATGTTGTTATCCGGATTTACTTATGCCCTGACGTCGGGTTTACTCACCATAAAAGACGATAACGGACGAGTCGTCATGCAAGTCCAAAAACCGAATACCATCATCCCTGCGGAGCAAAAGGAACTTGAAGATCGGATTAGGAAAACGATCCATGACCGACTGCGGATCGGAGAGGGCGCGCTTATCCTGGTTGGCCAACAGAATATCGACGCCGTCCGAAGATATCAAGAGCCGAAAAGGTACCTCTCAACCTATCGCGGTCACGAATATTCGTCAACGCAAGACGTATCCTCCCGTTTGGTGGGCCATTTGAGCGGGATGAAAAAGCTGGGCGACCGATTCATGGACGCCAAAATCAGCAAAGTGGAAATGGTTCCTAATCTCAGTCATCCCAATGCCGTTCCGCTCGACAAGTGGGTGGAGGCGACGGATACAGCATCGGGTAATCCTTATGCTTATTACAAGTTCAATGCGGATGAACGTGCGTATCTGGATGATACCGTCATCATATTCTCCTATCGGAGTGCGGATTCAACGTTTAGGCTTATGGGCAACGCCGGAGATTTTACATCATTTGAGGTTTTCGACCAGAACCCCTCAGCTGAACGGATTCACGAGGCCGGCGGTATCCCGATCTACCAAATCGACGGCCAAAACGGTTCTTCTTTAATCTGGCGTCAACTGGGTCATGACGGAGAACTGGATTTCAGGCTGACGAGCGATGCGGATATCCAGAAACAGCTGGACTTTGCGGATGCGGTTATCAAAGCGACATCCGAAGAACGCTAGAATGATTGGGTTTATTGTTAAATACATCGTCATGCGGCCGGCGTGCCATGGCGATGTATTTTTTTGTCCTTCGCAGCCTGCCCGTATCTTTTTATGGATTTTTATCGTTAATACATTAAAAATGAAGGGAGAAGGAGAGTGGCTGATCGATGGAGAGAATCGTCTCGTTTGTAGGCAGTATTTTCATTCCGGTAACCGACATTGCCCGTTCTACGGAGTGGTACGTTCGAATGTTCGATTTGAAAACGATTGAAAAGACAGATCAACGTGTCGGACTCGCGTTCCCGAACGGTCAAACCTTGATTTTATTATGGAAAGTGGAAAAGCCGCAGCCTGTCCAATTCGATTCGGGCAAAGCGATGATGCCTTACTTCAATTTCACTTCTTACGATATCAACCATTCGTATAATCAGCTGAAGGCCAAGGGAGCGGAGTTAAGCGAAATCCACGAAGAGGATGGATTTACGTATTTCGAAGCTTTCGATCTGGACGGAAATCCCCTTAGTGTTGTGGAAGAGACGGGGCAAACGCCGTACTTTGCTCACAAGAACAGTTTGAGGAATCCAAAATAGTGCCGCAGGAAGATTATTCGGACGCAGGATACGAGACGTTCGCGGAGATGACGCTTCCGCTGCAAAGTGATCTTAAACGGTATTGTCTGTCCAAAGCGGGATCGGCGTGGGATGCGGATGATTTGCTGCAGGAGTCGCTTCTTAAAGCATACCGTTGGCATACTCGGTTTCCGAACAGGGAAATTACGAAGCCGTTTTTGTTCCGAATCGCCGCCAATGCGTGGGTCGATATTTGCCGCAGCCGTAAATTGCAGCCGTCGGTCAGACAACTCGAGGCGCACTCCATCGGTTCCTATGAGGAATGGAGCCACTGGGATGTGCGTGAGGCGCTCGAGCTGTTGTCCGATCGGCTTGAGCCGAAGCAAGTCGTTCTTGTTTTGCTGATCGATGTATTTGATTTTACCGCGAAAGAAACGGGAAAGTTGTTCGGACAAACCGAGGGTTCGGTCAAGGCGGCGCTGAAGCGGGCGAGGACGAGGCTGAAAGCGGCCGTTGAACGCCATCCAGAATACTGGGATGATTCTGTGCTTACCGCTCCGCGCAACGGACTTAGCATCGAGGTGTTCGAAGCGTTGGTCGACGGTTTTCGCCGTGCGGACCCGTTTGCGATATTCCGGTCGTACCAGACGCTGATTAAGGATGGCGCTGTGTTGAATCGCATCGAGTTGCGCGGAAATACGCTTTATTTTACGATCATAGACCCCGACGGAAATCCGTTGATGATTACGGAGAAATTAAAAACGCACGGGGATCAGGGGTGAATGTTCTTGTTGGAAATCTTGCAGCAGCAATACGATTGGATCAGAGCCGTTAGAGAAAACTTGTTTGCTTTCATGGAAGAGATTCCTCCTGAAAAATTGCATCAAACGATTCCCGAATTCGGGCGCGGATCCATCATACGGACCCATGCTCATGTCGGTGATTCTTATCGATTCTGGTTGGGATCTTTTGCGTTTAGGAAGATAAATGAACATAAGGATATTTTCGTAGATGAGCACGCTGATGTGAGATTCGTACGTGACAGATTTGCGGAAGTCGATGAAATGGTGCTCCGTTTCTTAAACGAATATCGCGATCGCTGGTCCGAACCTATCGTGCAAGATGAGAGTTGGCAGGGTTACCCGAAGGCGCCTACTCCTATGCTGTTGTTTACTCATACCATGACACATGAATTTCATCACAAAGGTCAAATCGTATCGATGGCCAGACATCTGGGCTGTCCGCCTCCTGCCGATGATCGTTTGGGAGGGCTTTTCACTTAGCATCACCGAATGTTGACCAAGGCGATCAAAGTGTCTATAATCTTGTCAAAGCATACCAATCAGGCATTGACCAAAGACATGGTCTCGTTTACGGACGGTACAGAGAGAGGGAGGATTGCTGAGACTCCCTACGGCAACCGAAGCGAGATTACCCCTTTGCAGCCGTGACGCTGAACCCGGATGGCGAACATGACCTCCGGCAGTAAACGCCGCCGTCCGATCCCCGTTACCGGATTCCGAATAAGGGCTTGCCGTATGCGCTGAATTGCGCCTAACGGTAAGCTGAATCAGGGTGGAACCACGAGCCGAACGCACTCGTCCCTTTGGGATAGAGGCGTTTTTTTGCGTTCGAATTTTACCCTGGGAGGAAGCAAAAATGGACAATCAAGCAACATCGGAAGAACTCGGTCGGTTAAGGCACAGCGCGGCGCACGTGATGGCGCAGGCCATCGCGCGTATCTACGGGCGAAAAGCGGTAAGGCTCGGTATTGGGCCGGTGATTGAGTCCGGATTTTATTACGACATCGATATTGAGAAGTCGTTGTCGGTTGAAGATCTGGCCGAGATTGAGGCGGAAATGCGAAAGATCGTGCAGGAGGATTGGCCGATCGTACGGCGTGTCGTCGATCGGGAGGAGGCGGTACGGCTTTTCGAGGAGTTAGGGGACGGCCTAAAGCTGGAGCTAATCCGTGATTTGCCGGAGTCGGCGGAAATCACGATTTATGAGCAGGGAGAGTTTTTCGATCTTTGCAGAGGCCCGCATGCCGCGTCGACGGGCAAAATTAAGGCATTCAAGCTGCTCAGCGTGGCTGGCGCCTACTGGCGTGGGGATTCGAAGAACCCAATGCTGCAACGGATTTATGGAACGGCGTTCCCGAAGGCATCTCAGTTAGCGGAGCATCTGCATCAGCTTGAGGAGGCGAAGAAACGGGATCACCGAAAGCTTGGCAAAGAGCTCGGGTTGTTCATGTTCTCCGAAGAAGCGCCTGGAATGCCGTTCTATCTTCCGAAGGGGATGACCATCCGGACCGAGCTTGAAAACTTCTCGCGCGAAATGCAGAACCAGCGGGATTACGACGAGGTACGTACTCCGTTCATGATGAACCGGCGATTGTGGGAACAGTCGGGACATTGGGACCACTACAAAGATAACATGTACTTTACGGACGTGGACGAGACGCCGTTCGCGCTGAAGCCGATGAATTGTCCGGGACACATGCTCATTTTCAAGAACAGTCTTCACTCCTATCGGGAGCTGCCGATTCGCATATCGGAATTCGGCCAGGTGCACCGCCATGAGTTTTCAGGGGCGCTCAACGGAATGATGCGGGTTCGCACGTTCTGCCAGGACGATGCGCATATCTTCATCCGCCAGGATCAGATCGAAGATGAGATCAACCGGACGATTGCGCTGATCGATCATATTTATCAGGTGTTCGGCTTTGAATATAAAATCGAGCTGTCGACTCGGCCGGAAGATTTCTTAGGTACGGTAGAGATCTGGGACGAAGCGGAGCAAGCTTTGCAAAATGCGTTGGATAAGCGAGGTATCCCTTATCGTATTAATGAGGGTGACGGAGCTTTTTACGGCCCCAAAATCGACTTTCATATTCTGGATGCGCTCAAGCGCAGCTGGCAATGCGGCACGATTCAACTGGATTATCAGATGCCGGAGAAGTTCGACCTTACGTACATCGGCGAAGACAATCAGAAGCATCGGCCAATCGTCATCCACCGGGCCATTTACGGCTCCATTGACCGATTCATCGGTATTTTGACGGAGCATTACAGCGGGGCATTCCCCGTTTGGCTCGCCCCTGTTCAGGTGAAGCTGTTGCCCGTCTCGGATCCGTACATCGATTATGCATTACACGTGAAGCAAGAGCTTGCGGAAGCGGGCATCCGCGTGGAAGTGGATATCCGAAATGAGAAGCTGGGCTATAAAATTCGCGAGGCCCAGTTGGAGAAGGTCCCCTACATGTTCGTCATCGGCGAGAAGGAAAAAAGTTCGGAAGCGGTGGCAGTTAGACGCAGGGGAGAAGGCGATATCGGTTCCATGACGGTCTCTGAGGTATCCAAGCAAATCGTAAAAGAAATTCAAGAGAAGAAATAGCTTTTCGCGCGGCTGAACCATACACCTTATGCTATAATTTTCCTTATTCATGTATTTATGATTATGGCTTAGAAGGGAGTTCTGTATGCCGCGCCCAATACTTCGCAAGAAATGGCTTTCCGTTACACTTGCAGCGGGTCTTCTGCTTACGGCTTATGCCCCGGTCGGCTTCGCGGCCGAATCAAATCAAACTCAGGCCGAGACGAATTCGAGTGTACCCGGATATGCGGACGTGCCGGATCATGCTTGGTATGCAAAGGCTGTGAATGGATGGATTGCTCTGGGCATTCTGAAGCCTGAGCAAGGGGATAAATTTCAGCCTGACTTCGTGACGACACGCGGCGATTTTGCTTTCTTGCTCGCTTACTCGCTCGGATTGACTCCCTCTTCAAAACCGGCGGCTTTCAAGGACCTTTCGGGCAATGATCTGGCCGGATATATTACCGCTTTGCAGGAGTCCGGGCTCGCGAACGGCTACGCGGACGGCACTTTCCGTCCGAGCGCTCCGGTTACCCGTGCCGAAGCAGCCCGTTGGATTGCCGCGGCAAGAAAGCTGCAGACGGAATCCCCAACGAGCCGGCGATTTCGCGATGTTTCTCCTGACAGCTGGTATTCCGGCTCCGTGGAAACGTTGTTGAAAGCGGGTATCGTATCCGGAAAATCCGACGATCGATTCGCCCCGGCCGACTCCATTAGCCGAGCTGAAACGATCTCCATGCTGGACCGGTCTTTTTTTAGCCCTCCGCTTATTCAGGACGTTCGCGCCGACGGCGTGATCATGATCGACGGCAGGGCCTACCATGCAGACGAATCGATAAGCGGAATTTTTCAATGGTCGAATAAGGCCGTATTACAAAATGCGGCGATTCAGTTCACGGCTGACGGTAACAAAATCGTATCCGTAGAATACTTGATGATCGGTTATAAAGGCGCATTGGCAAGGGAGGATAAACCTCTCGTATTAGACGCCGACGGAAACGCGATTAACGGCATCGTGATGGTAGACGCGGATCATGTCACGCTGGCGAATCTGGAAGTGAAAGGCGATCTGATTCTTGGCCGGGGATTCCAATCCGATTTTCTGGCCTATCACGTGAGCGTCAAAGGCCAAACCGTTTATTTGGAGGATTTCGGCCGGTCGAAGGATCAGGTATCCAATCTGGATTTACAGGACAGCGATTTGGGGAAAGTGGTTCTTGGAAACAGCGTGAATGTAAGACAGGTCCATATCGATTCCGGCAAGTTGTCCAAAACCGGGGACAAACCGGCAAAAGTAATACGCGTATCGGCTGAACCGGAGAAGACCGGCAAGCTAAACCTTCCGACGGCGACTCCTAAATTACCGCCGCTGGGGATTCCCATCTTACCGACGGGTACTGAAAAGCCGCCAACCGGTCCTCCGGTCCTTGCGCCCGGTCTTCATCTTCAAGTAACCGATGGCGCCATCATTGCCACGAACTCGGGGGGAGCCTCGCTTTTCAAGCCGGTCAGTTCGGCTATGTGCCGAACATGAATCCGCCGCCGATTGTTTTGCCATCTAATCCCGGTTTACAATTCGCACCTCCGCCGATTTTCAATGGCAGCGGCATTGGGGGACCTCCCTCGGATCCTTCCAGGGATCAGAAGAGGCCATTGAAGGTCACGTGCGAGAACGTCAACTGCAATGTGGAAGCACTCGTAAATGCGAAGATAGGTGTCGACGGGGCCGGAACGATAAGCGGCATTATCGTTCACTCCGGCGCAGATGCCGAATATACCGGTGACAAGCCGATACAAAAACTGGTTCTCGGCGATCCTAACACAACAATAGGCGCGACCTTCACGGGATCGGCGAACATCGAAAACGTAACGGTGAACGACACGAACGGGTCCATTACCTTGAAATCGAAGGGAACGATCGGGAATCTCATTTTACCGCCAGGCATGGATCCGAAAAGTCTGTTCCCGAATCCCGGCGATTTGAACAATGTGGCCGAAATCGGCGGTGTTCGGACGGCGTCGTACTGCTCGCTGAATCCCTCCGACTCAAGCTGCCGAACGCCTGCACCACCGGTATCAGTACCCACGCCTTCCGTTACCGACGTGACTTACAGTGTGGGAATTGATCCCGAAACAAGTGCTATTCATGTCAATTTCGTAGTTACGTTTCAGAATGCGTCGAAGCTATATTACGTTATCGTGAATGATGCTGGAGTTCCCAATGCTGATGCCGTAAAAGACGGTAACGCCGCAGGGACGATTGACAGCGGCAGCATTGACGTGACGGACTCGACGAATCAAGAAATCCCGTTAACGTTTGAGAACGGTTATGAATACACCATCTACGTTGTCGCTGAAAACGGCGGAAGACTGTCCGATGTATATGGGCAAAATTTTGTGCCGATGATATCGTCATAACTAAGGCCGGGAAGCCACCTCAAGGGTGTGCTTTCCGGCCTTTTCATTTATTTATTGTTGGTCGAACCTGGTACGGCCGAATCGTGGTTGTTGCCTGGAGGTTGTTTTCCTTGGTTTTTCGATCTTTTGCGAGCCATGTCGGTTCCTCCTTATGCTTCGTGTTTTACGACAATTTCATCCAGCGAGGTGTGCGCATCTCGGTTAGCTGCGTCCGCAATTTCGCGGTCGGTTTCGCTTCCGCCCTGCACGGCGTCTGCCGCATCGGCCTGTTGTTGCAGCTGTTCCTCAATTTGCCCGATGCCATTCGCCTCTTGATGATTTCGGCTTGACGGCATTGCTGATTCACCTCCAATGTCCTGTCGGAAGTTCCCGACATTAATGTGCGACATTGGGGAAGGAATTAGTCGTATCACACGACCCAATTGCCATTGCGGAACAATGGCACGATCTCTCCTGCAGCGGTGACTCCGTCGATCTGGAGCTCCGAGGATCCCATCATGAAATCGACATGTACGGCGCTGACGTTCACTCCCCGGCTGAGCACCTCATCGGACGGCAACCCTGCCCCGCCTTCTATCGCGGTTGGAAATCCGCCTCCGAAGGCCAAATGGCAAGAAGCGTTCTCGTCGAAGAGCGTGTTGTAAAACACGGTGTTCAGCTCCGCGATGGGAGAACGCTGGGGTACGAGCGCGATTTCCCCCAAATAACGCGCGCCTTCATCGTGATCGAGCCCGAGGACGGAGGCGAGTTCGTCGGCGGGTAAATCCGCGGTCGCTTCCACGATTTTGCCTTGCTCGAAGCGAAACGCCAAATCGCGGATCAGACGTCCGCCATAGCTGAGCGGCAACGTCGAACGAACGGTTCCGCTTGTTCGGCTGCGATCCGGCGAGGTGAAAATTTCTTCGGTCGGCACGTTCGGCGAGTAAGGGATTCCTTTGCCGTTCGTCGTCGTCGCCCCACTGATCCAGAGGTGCTTGTCAGGAAGCCCGACCGTAAGCCGAGTTCCCGGCGCCTCGTACCGCAGCTCCTTGAATTGCCTATCATTCATGTATTGCTGCCTCTTCCGCAGATGTCCGAGGTGCTGCTCCCAGGCGGCAATCGGATCCTCTTGATCCGCCCGCACGGCCTTCAGCAACAGTCCCCACAATTTCTCTTTCGCTTCGGTGACGGATACTTCCGGGAACACGCGGCTTGCCCATTCGGTCGTCACGACCGATGCGACCGTCCAGCTCACTTCCATCGTTCCGTGGTACAGCCTGCGAAACGGCGCCAATGCAGCCAGTTCCGCTTTGCGGTAAGCATCCAGCCGCTCTGCTGCGATTCCGTTATATAGAGACGGGTCGGGCGCATAGGTCATGATAAACGCGGCGTCTTTCTTCGCGGCTTGGAGAAAACGGTCCGCTTTCCACTCATCGTACTCCGCAAGCCGCTCCACGGAGCCGCGTTCTTTGTGCAGTCGGGCGATCACGGGATCAAACCAATGCACTTCCACTTCGCTTGCGCCGTGGTCGTAAGCTCTTTGGGTCAATCGATGGATGAACGGCCGGGACTCGATCGGCGTCCGGAACATTTCGGGACCGGCGCCAATGACGATAGGCTGGCCGGGCTGCAGGTTGAGTCCGACCTTCAGGATCACGTCGCAATAGCTGTCCAACCACTTTTCCGGAATCGCCACTGGGAATCTCTCCTCATTTTGCTGGTCTATTAAGGCAATTATAGCAAAGACGGGTTTCGCGCTAATTTCTTTTTTACATACGGTTGCTAAAATGGAAACAGAGGTGATGTGAAGTGAATTTGATGCGCTTGAAAGGAAATCTGGAGCAACGCAACCTGGATAACCGGTTGAGCTACGAGCCGGACATTATTGAGTTCTTTCTGAGCGACCGGGATCTGCTGGATCCGGAACGCATTCGGGACCGCATCCGTCAGCTTCATGACCGCGGGGTCAAAGCGTATTTGCACCATCCGCCCAAACACCAAGGAGAGTACTTGGACATCCTGAGCGATAACCCGGAGGTCCGGCGTTTTTACAACGAATCCTGCGAACTGCTCGCACGCATATGCATCGAGGAAAAGGCCAAATGCGTCGTCCACGCCCACTACGTCGGCACCCACAGCTGCAGAGACGTCACGCTGGAACGCACGCTGATCCTGCGTGAAGAAATTCGGCGAATCATGGCTTACTCCCGGGATGTGTTCGTGTGGGAGGATTCCATCGAAGGGCTGTTTTCCTATGGCGGGAACCCTTATCTGATCGACCATTTGATCGTGCCTTTGAAGCTGCCGTTAACCGTCGACGTGAGCCATACGTTCATTTCTTTCCGAGGTGATAATGAGCGGCTGCGCGACGTTCTCGAAAGGACGAAACCTTATGCTCAGTATTACCATCTCGTGGACAGCATGGGTTTGGAGCACGATTCGCTGCAGCTCGGGTTGGGGCGCATCGATTGGCGGATGGTAAAACCGCTCGTGTGGGGGAAGGATTTTATTTTCGAGATTACGCTCAGCGGAGACCATTCCGACTGCACGCCGATGGTGGAAAGCGCGCATTATTTCGCGAACGTGGAGGCGGAAGAAAACGGAAAAAGTCGGCAGCTGCTCACATGACGAGTCTGCCGACTTTTACTCCTTATCCGAAAATAAAGCGCTCGATCCGATCCGCGTTGTCAGTGAAGGGTAGCTCCGTGTTGTCCACGTAAAGAATGTTTCCTTCGGGTATTTCCCACGCCGGACGCCGGAGGGTGAGCGATTGGCGGAACTCGTCCCAATGCTCCAGTTTCCAGCGGTCCAAATCGGAGCTGCGTGCCTGAATACGGTCCCGATAGGCGGTCTCGTCTTTGAGATGGACGACCACGACTTTCGTTTCGCTCTTCATGCGCGTATCCTCAGGGAGGCGGGACAGTTGCTCCACGATCCAGCCGGGATCGGCGAGCTCCTTCGTGAACGGTCCGATGACGAACGCATCGTTGCCGATTGAGAGATTCTCGAGCGCGGCGTCCATCGTGATTTTGTAGCCCAAATCGCGGCACAGCTTCTTGTATGCGGCGGAATCCCGATCCGTAGGATCGAGACCGGCTTGCGTCATCAGCGCTTCCGCTGCCGGTCGGAGCAAGGTATCCATGTCGAACAAAGCCGCGCCTCGCTTGGCGGCGACTGCTTTCGCCAGCGTCGTCTTACCGGCGCCCGCACCTCCGACGAAAAAGACGAGCCTGCCATCGTTCCCCAACTCCACCCGAGATTTTCTCCATCTTATAACGAGGGAATCCACGGCGCAATCATTGCTCATTCGGACGAAACCATTACAATAGTATTATTCATTCAAATCTATTTGATCCGCGGGTCATCGAGAGGAATTCAGCTATGAAGCAAGGAATCGTGTATGCCGTATTGTCGTATCTGGCCTGGGGGCTGTTGCCGCTTTACTGGCGGCTGTTTCAAGAAATGCCGGCATGGGAAGTGCTCGCGCACCGCGTTGTGTGGGCGTTCGTGTTCGTGGCTCTACTGGTGACGGCGGGCAAGCAGTGGAAGCCATTGAAGAAAGTCGTCTCCGACAAACGAAGCCGAATCGCCGTCGCGTTGTGCTCCGTCTTCATCAGCGCGAACTGGTTGATCTTTATTTGGGCCGTCAACAACGATCATGTGGTAGAGACAAGCCTGGGTTATTATATGAACCCGCTGATCAGCATTTTGATGGCGGTCGTTTTTCTGAAAGAGAGGCTGTCCGTCGGGCAGTGGATCGCGATCGGGCTTGCCGGTACCGGCGTGGTTGTGATGGCGGTCGAATTCGGCAGCCTTCCGTGGGTATCGCTGTCGCTGGCCGTCTCGTTCGCCTTGTACGGTCTTGCAAAGAAAGCGGTGAAGCTGGACGCGTTGCTCGGACTGACGTGGGAGACGATGATCGTGCTGCCCGTCGCGTTAATCTATTTGGTTTTCGTGCAAACGCAAGGGACGGGCACGTTCACGGAACTGCCGGTTCTGAAAATGCTGTTCCTGCTGCTCGCCGGACCCGCTACCGCGCTGCCGCTCTTCTGGTTCGCCAAAGCGACACGGGTGCTGCCGCTGTCGTTGGTCGGTTTCATCCAGTATATCGCTCCCACGACGAGTCTGCTGCTCGCGATTTTTGTATTCGATGAGCCGTTCGAGTCGTCCCAGTTCATCAGCTTTGCGTTCATTTGGCTGGCTCTCATCGTGTACAGCGCAGCATCGTTTGTACGGAACAAGCCGGCGAATCGGTTGAATCCTGAGCGAACATAGGGCAGCATCAAAAAAATAGCGAGAGAACAGAGCGGCTGAGGGCGACCTCGGCGGCTCTGTTTTTTTGGTTGACAACCAAGTGGGATGCCGATATAGTAACAGTTGATAATGAGAATCAATATCAATTGGAGGGATATTCAAGTGAGCAACAAAGTTCTTATGCCCGTTATCTTTCTTTTGTTTGCTGTTATCATGAGCGCTTGCGGCGATAAGACCGCAACCGATACGGCGTCTTCTCCCAGCGCGAGTGCGGGTGCGAGCGCGTCTGTGTCCAATACCGGCACGGCTACATACGAGTCCGAACTCGGTCCGGTCGAAGTGCCGGCCCATCCGCAGCGCATCGTCGCGCTCACGAACGCGCCGAACGTACTCTCGTTGGGCGGAACGCTCGTCGGCGTCGACGAGTGGACGAACAAGAACCCGCTTTTCAAAGATAAGCTGAACGGCGTAGAAGTCGTATCCGAAGACAAGCTGGAGAAGATTCTCGAGGTCGATCCGGATTTAATCATCGCCGACGCCGGCAGCAAGAACATCGACAAGCTGAAAGAAATCGCGCCTACCGTGGCCTACACGTGGGGCAAACGGGACTACTTGGCGCAACAGATCGAGATCGGCAAGCTGCTGAACAAGGAGAAGGAAGCGCAGGCTTGGGTCGACGACTTCAAGCAAAGAGCCCAAGCGATCGGCCAAGAGATCAAAGCCAAAATCGGCAAGAACGCGACGGTATCCGTCTTCGAGACCGACTCGAAAAACTTCTACGTATTCGGCAAAGCGTGGGCGAGGGGAACCGAGATCCTGTATCAGGCCATGGGGCTGAACATGCCCGAGAAGGTGAAAGCGGACGCTCTTGGCCCGGGCTACTATACGTTGTCGCCTGAAATGCTCAGCGACTACGCAGGCGATTATCTCGTTCTCAGCAGAAGCTCGGAGGGAGACAACTCTTTTATGCAAACAGAGACGTGGAAGAAAATCCCCGCCGTCAAAAACGGTCACGTCATTGAGATCGACACTGAGGCCTCCACTTACAGCGATCCGACGACGCTCGAATATTTGCTGAACATCTTCAAGGAAGGCTTCCTGAAATAAATGCGAGGCTCTCTTAAAATCGGCATCAGTATAGCCGCGCTTGCGATCCTCTTCTCGCTCGCCATGCTTCTCGGCGCCAAAGACGTCTCGTTGCACGAACTGTGGCTCGTGCTCACAAACCGTGGAGGCGACGATAAAATCGCGATGCTCCGGGAAATCCGGTACCCGCGGGAGGTGGCAGCCGTACTCGTCGGCGCCGCTCTCGCGGCGGCCGGTGCGATCATGCAAGGGCTGACGCGCAATCCGCTCGCGGAGCCTGGCATTCTCGGATTGACCGCCGGAGCGAATGCGGCGCTCGCATTGGCGGTCGCGTTGCTGCCGGCGCTGAATTATTTCGGGAACATGCTCGTCTGCTTCGTCGGGGCCGCGCTGGGCATGATGCTGGTCATCGGCATCAGCGCGCTGAAGAAAGGAGGCTTGTCCCCATACCGGGTCGTATTGGCCGGGGCCGCCTTATCCGCATTCCTGTTAGCCGCGGCGAACGGAATCGGGCTCCTGTTCAAAACGTCCAAAGACGTCACGATGTGGACTTCGGGCGGCTTGATCGGCACGACGTGGGGGCAAGTTCAAGCAATCAGTCCTGTCATCATCGGCTCCCTTTTGGTTGCATTTGCGTTGTCCAAGGCGCTCACCATTTTAAGCCTGAACGAAGAATCGGCCGTCGGTTTGGGGCTGCGAACGGAATACGTGAAAGCCGGTTTATACCTGGTGATCATTTTGCTGGCGGGTTCGGCCGTCGCGCTTGTCGGGAATATCGCGTTCATCGGACTCATGATTCCCCACATGGTGAGAGCGGTGTTCGGAACCGACTATCGCCTGGTCCTTCCGATGTCGGCCGTATGGGGAGCGGCATTCATGCTGATTGCCGATACGCTCGGCCGAACGCTGTATGCGCCGTACGAAACGCCGGTCGTGGCGATCGTCGCGATCGTCGGGCTCCCGTTCTTCTTGTTCGTCGCAGGCAAAGGGGTGAAAACGCCGGCATGATTTCGACCGCGCAAGCCAGAAAGCAAACCGCCGTTTATGTCACCTTGGTGCTGCTCATCGCGGCAACGATCATTGTCGGCACGAGCATCGGCTCCGGGGCGCTTTCCATCGATCGCCTGCTCTCTACGCTCTTCGGGCAAGGCACCGCGAAAGAGAATTTCGTGTTATTCTCCATCCGATTGCCGCGAATGATCGTCACGTTGTTGGCCGGCATGGCATTGGCGCTGTCCGGTGCGATCCTGCAGGGCGTGACTCGGAACGACTTGGCGGATCCCGGCATCATCGGCATTAACGCGGGAGCCGGCGTCGCGATTTCGGCCTTTTTTCTGTATTTCCCTCTCGATCCGAAGACGTTCGCTTATGTACTGCCCCTTGTCGGGTTTGGAGGCGCGCTGGCGACGGCTGCCTGTCTCTACTTATTCTCCTATTCCAAAGCAAGTGGCTTGCAGCCCGTGAAGCTGCTGCTCGTCGGAGTCGGCTTTGCTTTCGCATTGGCCGGCCTGACGGTCGTGCTCATTTCCTCGGCGGATTACCGCAAGGTCGACTTCATCGCAAAATGGCTGGCGGGCAACATTTGGGGAGCGGATTGGCCGTTCGTGTGGTCGCTCCTTCCGTGGCTGGCGATTCTGTTGCCTTATACGTTGTACAAGTCGAAGTCCCTTAACCTGCTCGCGATGAGCGAAGGGATCGCCGTCGGGGCGGGCGTCCCCGTCAACCGGGATCGGTTATGGCTGCTGACGGCTGCCGTCGCGCTTGCCGCCGCGGCCGTGTCCGTCACCGGGAGCATCGCGTTCGTCGGCCTGATGGCTCCCCATATGGCGAAGGCGATCCTTGGGCGCCGCCACCAATATTATGTGCCGCTGGCCGTCTTGATGGGCGGGTGGCTGCTGCTGTGTGCCGATACCGTCGGGCGCAATCTGGTCGATCCGGCCGGCATACCGGCGGGAATTATGGTGGCGCTCATCGGCGGTCCGTACTTCTTGTATCTTCTATTGAAACAATAAGACCGCCTCACGTCCAAGGCAGCCTGCACTGCTCAGGCGGCACGTTCACGAAAGACTGGATAGAAGGCTGGCGCAGCGCGCGGCCTTCTTGCCATCTCCATTCGCTGTACTGTACTTTCGCGGTCAGCTTCGGCGTCACCCAATAGGCGTCCTTATGCCGGTCGGGGCGGTTGGCGAAGGGAGAGCTGTTCGTCATCATCGGCGTTAAAATTCCCGTCAAATCCCGCCACTCGGCCTTCGTCAGCTTGCCGGTTCCGGTATGGCCGATGTACCACAGCTTTCCCTCACCATCATACTGACCGAGCAGCACCGCATTGACGAAGCCCCCGTTTAACGTAAAACCGCCGATGGCCGCCATGACGTCCCCGTAATTTTTGACCTTCCGCCAACGATCATCCTTCCCGCCAAGCGCATAGGCGCTGCGCAGGTCTTTACAGACGATTCCCTCCATGCTTTGCTGCCTCATCACCTCGAACAGACTCGCTCCGTCGCCATGGGAAGCGACCAACTGAACGTGCTCATTCGGCGTGATGATGCCATGCAGCAATTCCAGCCGCTCTGACAGAGGCCGCGAATTCACCCACTCGCCGTCGCAGTACACGACATCGAAAATCATGTACGTGATCGGAACGCTTCGCTGCATTTCCGGCACCCGATGCAGTTTTTGAATGAGATCGCGCCTCATGACTTCGTGGAAGGAGGGCTTGCCGTCCGCGGCCAATGCGATGACTTCGCCGTCCAAGATGACGGAAGAAGCCTTACAGTAGGAGGGGACCTCCAGCAATTCGGGGTAATGGCGGGTGCGCTCGTTTTGCTTGCGGTTGAACAGTTTGGTCCCGTGTTGATGATGGTAAGTAAGAATGCGCGTGCCGTCCCATTTGATCTCGTGTCTCCAATGGGGCTCGGTCGGGATCGTCTCGCTGATGACCGGTTCGAACGGATAAATCGGCTCCATGGCGGCCCCCTTGGCTTTGGTTGCTTCTTACATATTCTGAACCGCCGAACGCAAAATAATGACCAACTTGTTCCAGCAGGGAGGGGAGGGCTTCCCATGGAGAAACACCTGATCACGATAGAGGGCAAAGAGCTCGAAATCACCCACCCGGATCGCGTGATTTGGCCGGAAGCCGGCATCACCAAGCTGGACTACTTGCAGTACTTGATTCAGGTGGCTCCGTTCCTGCTGCCTTACACGAGGGACCGAATGTTGATGGTGTGGCGTTATCCGGACGGGATCTTGGGGAGAAGGGTCGAGGAGAGATCGATCCACGGTGAAGCCCCGGAATGGGTGCCGCGGGTCGTGTATGCGGAGAAAGAGAGAATTTTGCTAAACGATGCGGCTACGCTCGTCTGGGTGGCGAATCGGGGCGGGGTCGAGCTGCATGTGCCGTTTGACCGGTTCGACCGGAAGGATTACCCGACCGAGTTGGTGTTCGATCTGGATCCGGCCGAAAATATGCCCTTCGAAGCGGTGCGCGAGGTGGCGCTGAAGCTGAGGGACGTGCTGAACGGGTTGTCGCTGGCCAGCATACCGAAAACGTCCGGAGCGACGGGGCTGCAGATATTCGTGCCGATCGAACCGAAATACACGTTCGAGGAGACCCGCCGCATCAATACGTTCATCGCCCGGTATATGCAGGAACAAATGCCGCACCGGATCACGCTCGAGCGCGTCGTGGAGAAACGCGGGGACAAGCTGTATTTCGACTATCTCCAGCTGTGGCGGGGACGGACGATGGCCGCGGCTTATTCGGTAAGAGCAAAACCGAAAGCCACGGTCTCGACGCCGGTCACCTGGGACGAAGTGGCCGCCGGTTTCCATCCGGCGGATTTCACGATCGCCGCGGTGCCCCAGCGTCTGCTGACCGTCGGCGACTTGTTCCGGCAAGTATCGTCCGAGGAATTCCGTCTACAGCAGCGGATAGACGAGGTGCTGGCATTCATCCGGAAAAACGGTTAATCGTCCATTCCCTTTCCATCGAGGATTTGCGGGATATATTTCTCGATCCTCGATTCCCGAGTCTTCGACTGTTTGGCCCCGGAAAAATAAAGAATGTAAGCACGCTGCCGTCCCGGCGTCAACGCTTCGAAAGCCGTTTTCAGATCCGGAATTTCAAAGAATTTATTTTGCAGCTCTTCAGGGATTTCGTATTCCGTCGTCTTTTTAAGCTCCACTTGCAGGCCGGCTTTTTCGACTTCAATGGCTTCATCGATGTAAGATTTGATGATTAGCTGCATCTCGTCGATTTGTTCGGCATCGGTGAATCGGAGCTGGCGCGCGGCCTGCACGTTCTCCGTTTGCTGAATGAGGATGCCGTGCGGGTCTTTCAACAAGGCGCCTTTGTGAAACAGAAGCGCGCAGTACTCTTTGAACCCATGGATGAGAACGACGTTTTTATTGTCATAGGTGTAGCAAGGATGCATCCACTTAAAAACCTCGGTCAGCTCGCAGTCGAGAACGATTTCTCTCAACCTCGTAAATTCTTCCTTCCACTGTTTGGCCTTCTTGAAAAACGGATCGATCTTCGGATTCCGAATCCCTTGTGTCATCTAGAAGCACTCCTCTTCCATTTTCGCCTAATCTTTCTATTCGACGCTGAGATTGCGTACTCCTTGCCCGTAACTTTTTGACCAAAATATTCAAGCGGTGTGCTACGATGAGGGTGATCAAATGCCTGCTTGCTTGATCATCATTGTCGGGGAGGATGCAAAATGAGTACGAGTTTCATAAAGGCAGCCGTCATTTATTTTCTGGTCGGAACGGTTCTGGGTTTGGTGATGGGAAGCACCCAAGCATTCGAGTACACTTCCGTGCATGCCCACATCAATCTGGTCGGCTGGGCTTCGCTGGCCATCATCGGTCTCATCTATAAGGTGTATCCGGATTTGGGAGAAGCCAAACTCGCCAGAATTCAGTTCTATCTGCACAATGTCGGCTTGCCGCTGCTCATTATCAGCATGGTCATCTTCGCGAGGGACAACGAAGCGCTCGGGATCCCGTTTGCGGCGCTCGGCGGATTGCTTATCATTGTGTCGGCCATTCTCATGGCGGTGAACGTTTTCAAGCGGTTAAGATAAGTTCCACATGAAGCCACTAAAAGGCAGTTGAAGCGATTTTTGCTTCTCTGCCTTTTTTATTTTGAATTTTCCATGAAATTGCTATCCGAATAGAAGGAAAAGTCCACGAACTCACCGAATGTATCATGTCTAAATTACAGGAAAATTAGGGAAACACGCCAAAACTACACTAAAGGGAGTATGACCCCCATGTCCAGGCTTCGGAGCCGCCTTGCCGTCAAGCTTTCACTTATGATTTTAGCGATTCTCGTTATTTTATCCTCTGCATTGATTTTCCTTCAGATCAGCAACACGAAGCAAGCAAGCGAAGAAGCGATCGGCAATTTCAGCATTCACCACGCCGAAGCCTACGCGGGACAATTCGATGTCAAAGCCTATCAAACTTTCCTGCAAGACGCCAAAGAGAGCGACCTGTATTGGAGCATTCGCCAAGAGTTGAACCAATATCGGGAGCAGATCGGCGCTTTGTATGTCTATACCGTCAAAATCGACGACCAAAAGCAGCCTATCCTACTGATCGACGGCCAGCCGAAAAACGAAAAAACCGCGTCGCCGATCGGCGAAGTCACCGACGTGCCTGCGGCAGCGGTGGATGCGTTATTGAAGGGCGAGTCCGCCAAATCCGGCATCATCCATAATCCCGAGTATGGAGACTATATCTCCGCCTACGCCCCGATTCACGATGCGGCCGGGAAAGTGATCGGGGTGCTGGGCATCGATACGGACGTGTCGGTGTCGAAAACGATCTACCGGGAAGTCCTGCGCAAAAGCTTGCCGCTGTTCATCCTGATGGGCGTTCTGACGTTGGTCGTTTTTGCGTTAATCGCGTTGTTCATGTCCCGTGCCTTGCGGCCGCTCGGCATCATCGTGAAAGGCGCCGAGGCGATCGCACGTGGAGATCTCGCCGAAGCAAAGAAACATATCGGAGCGAAACGAGTCCGCTCGAAGGACGAAATCGGACAAGCTTATGCCGCGATGCTGCAGATGATCGACAGACTCGGCGTCACGCTTGGGGATGTGGTCCGCGAAGTGAAGTCGACGACGCAGGAGCTTGTCCAATCGACGGATCAGTTCAGTTCGGAAGCGGGCAGGCTGGTGACGTTAAACGAGCAGCTTGAGCAATCGATCGAGCATCTGGCGTATGGTGCTCAGCATCAGCGCGTTGGAGTCGAGGAAAGCGCGAAATCGATGGAAGAGATCACGTTGGCCATTCAGCGGGTGGCCGAATCTTCGTCCAGCGTATCGAGAGCCTCCGTGGAAGCGTTGGAAACCGCAGAGCAGGGAAGAAGCTCCATCCTGTGGCTGAAGCAACAAGTCGCGTCGATCTCCGGCGTCGCCGAGCAGACCGCGAATTCCGTGAACATTTTGAACACGTACATGAGCGAGATCGAACCGGTGCTCCATTCGATCACGAGTATCGCGGATCAAACCAAGCTGCTGGCGTTGAACGCTTCCATTGAAGCGGCGCGGGCGGGAGAACACGGCGCGGGTTTCGCGATCGTCGCCGGCGAAGTCCGGAAGCTGGCCGAAGCTTCGGCGGTTTCCGTGGAACAGATCACGTCTCTCATTCAGCAGATCCAGCAGGAATCGGCTCTGATCGGCGAGAGAATGTCGGCGGAGGCCAAGGAAATGGCCAAAGGAACGGAGCTTTCCGGCCAGGTCGAGTCGTTCTTCCGCGATACGGTGGACCGGTACCAGTTCGTGAACGGCCAGATCCAGGAAATTTCTGCGGCCGCGGAAGAGATTCTGGCGGGCTCCGAAGAGGTGACCGCCTCCGTGGAGCAGATCGCGAGGATTTCGACGGAGGCTGCGGAGAACACGGCATCGATTCAGCGAATGTCGGAAAATCAGCTGGAAGCGGCCAAACGGATTGCCGACACGACGGAGCAGCTGCAGAAGAGAAGCTCCGTGCTGGAATCGGCGGTAGGGAAATTCAATTTGTAAGCGAGGGCCCCGGGGCGTTACCCGGGGTTTTCCTTTGATCGGGACCCGATTAAGTAGCCGACGATCGTCGATTCGACGGGGAGCACGATGAGCGTCCACATTTCCTTCAGTCCGAAGTCGGCGGAACGGAATGGCTGAGGCGTCAGCGTGTAGATCAATGCGATGAGCAGAACGATGATCGCGATCGTGCCGACGATGTACAGCCGGACGTTCTCTCCCGAGCCGAAAAATTTGCCGAGGATGCCGAGCTCCGCTTTGCGTTTCTCCGTCTCCGCGTTCGCCGCGATGATTTTGCTGACGACCTTCGGGTCTTGGACCTCGATTTTATTCATGTTGCCGACACCCCCTCTCCCGCGAAAAAGGTAAACGTGAGCATCCAGGAGGTCGCGTCGTAATTGATGGTCACCTCGTAGCGAAGGGACAGCTTGCGGTTGTTCAGCACGCCGAGGTGGATCATGTCATGGTTGCCGGTCGCCTTGCCTCTCGGGAAGTTCACGCATGAAATTCGCACCTCGTTGTACCGGACAAGCCGGATATCCGTCGTGAAGTCGTCCCTCCCGGGCTCGTTTTCGATGCAGAAGACGAAAGTCAAAGGATCGTTTTCTTCCGACAAGACGATTTCGATCGGATTCATGCCGTAAGCGAACACTCTGCCGTGATAGACGGCTTCGAACCCTCCGGACGTGATTTTCATGGTCATCCCCCCGAGTCTATCTGTCATCGTACGAGCTTCGATGGTATATTTTACGAAAGAGAATGTACGCGCATGACAATCCGGACGAAACGGGAGGAAACGGACATGCAGACAGGCTTCCGAACGATCAAGACGGTGAACGCGAACGAAATACATATGCGCGATCCCTTCGTGTTCGCCTACGGCGCGGAAAGAAAATATTATTTGTTCGGCACGACGTTCGCGGACGGCTGCGGAGACCAGGATCCGATCTTTGAAGTCTATGTCAGCGACGATTTAACTTTATGGACCGGGCCTTATGCGGCGTTTCAACCTCCGAAAGGGTTCTGGGGAGTACGGCATTACTGGGCGCCCGAAGTGTTCGAGGTAGACGGCAGGTTCTATATGTTCGCTTCCTTCAAAGGCGGCATCGGAGAAAATCGCGGCACGGGCATTCTCGTCGCCGATCATCCCGCGGGTCCGTACCGCGTCCACAGCGAAGGGCCGGTCACGCTGGCCGGCCATGAGTGTTTGGACGGTACGTATTACGAGGATGACGACGGGCAGCGGTGGATCGTGTTTTGCCACGAATGGACCGAGCTTTACGAAGGGAAAATCAAAGCGCTCCGTTTGACGAAGGATTTGAAGGCCTCGTATGGGGAAGCCGTCACGATCCTGAATGCGGCGGACAGGCCGTGGATCCGGCTGTTCGGGGATCCGCGCATCGAGAAGACGGGGTATTTGACCGACGCTCCGTTCTTGTACAGAGCCCGTAACGGGGAGCTGTTGCTGCTGTGGTCCAGCTACTCCGTACCGAATTACGGCGACTCCGGACTTGGCGGTTACACGGTGGCGATCGCCCGTTCCGCGAACGGCCGAATGGACGGTCCTTGGACACACGACGAACGGTTGTTCATGGACCGCAATGCCGGGCATTCCAGCTTGTTCCGCGATTTCGAGAACCGGCTGTGGATCTGCACGCATTATCCCGATACGCCTCACGGACAGGAACGGCCGCTGTTTCTGCCGGTGGAGGAGACGGAGAACGGGTTGGCGCTGCGATAGAATAGGAGGCGGGACTGTGGAAAATAACCGAAATTGGGCAGGGAACTACACCTACGGCACGTCGGAGATCGTGGTCGCGGAAACGGTAGAGCAAGTGCAGGATTGGGTGGCTCGCAGCGAGCGAATCAAGGTGCTGGGCACGCGTCACTCGTTTAACGGAATCGCCGACTCCAAGGATCGGTTTCTTTCTCTGCAGAAGTTGAACCGCTTAATCTCTTTGGATCGCAAGAATCACAGGGTTACCGTTGAAGCGGGCATTCGCTACGGGGAGCTGAGCCAATACCTCCACGATCACGGCTATGCTTTGCACAACATGGCGTCGCTGCCGCACATCACCGTTGCGGGCGCGATCGCGACCGCGACGCACGGTTCCGGCGACGCCAACCGCAATTTGGCGGCAGCCGTCCATGCGCTGGAGGTTGTCCAAGCGGACGGGGACATCGCCGTTTTCTCCCGTGACCGAGGTGACGGGGAATTCGAGGGCGCGGTCGTCGGACTCGGGGGATTGGGCGTCGTCACCCGCATTACGCTGGACGTAGTCCCGGCTTTCGAAATGAGCCAGCACGTCTACGAGAATTTGCCGCTCGCGCAGCTGGAGCGGAATTTCGACGGAATTTTCTCCAGCGCCTACAGCGTCAGCTTGTTTACGGATTGGAAGAGCTCATCGTTTAACCAGGTTTGGATCAAGCGAAATACCGCCGACCCGGGCTTCGAACGCTTGGAACCGGAGTTTTACACGGCCACGGCGGCTGCCGCTCCGGTGCATCCGGTACCGGGCAACCCCACGGAAAACTGCACGGAGCAGCTGGGTGTTCCGGGGCCGTGGCATGAGCGGCTACCGCACTTCCGCATGCATTTCACGCCGAGTGCCGGAGAGGAGCTGCAGAGCGAATATTTCGTGCAGCGGCAGCATGCCTATGAAGCTTTGTGTGCGATTGAAAGGCTGCGGGAAGCGATCACGCCGCATCTCTATGTGTCCGAGATTCGCACCATCGCGGAAGACGATTTGTGGATGAGCCCCTGCTATAAACAGGCGATGGTCGGGATTCATTTTACATGGATGAAGGATTGGGAAGCCGTCCGGCAAGTGTTGCCGCTCATCGAGAAGAGCCTTGAGCCTTACCGCGCCCGCCCGCATTGGGGGAAGCTGTTTACGATGGAACCCGCTCGGCTGCAAGCTCTCTACGAAAAGCTGCCGGACTTCAGGCAACTGCTTATTCGCCGGGACCCCGAAGGAAAGTTCCGCAACGCGTTCCTGAACGAATATATCATGGGACATTAAGGGCTTGTGCCGAAAGGGGTCGACGCGTTGAAGGTCACGCGGATGGAAGCGTTCAGCGATGGCGTGCTCGCCATCATCATTACGATCATGGTCTTGGAGTTTAAGGTTCCCGAAGGGCATGACTGGAGTTCTCTGGTGGACTTGGTGCCCAAGCTTCTCAGTTACGCGGTCAGTTTTGTTTACGTCGGGATCTACTGGAACAATCATCATCATCTGCTTCACACGGTCCAAACTTTGAACGGGAAATTGATGTGGCTCAACTTGCTGCTGTTGTTCTGTCTGTCGCTCGTGCCGTTCTCGACCGCCTGGATGGGGGAAAGCGGCTTTGCCCCGACGCCGACGGCGTTGTACGGGATCGTGCTGCTGCTTGCCGCCATCTCCTACACCTTGCTGCAACGCGCGATTCTGAAGCAGCACTCCCCCGACTCGCCGCTGATTGCTGCGATGGGGAAGGACTATAAAGGCATCATTTCGCCGTTCTTCTACCTCTTGGCCATCCTGACGGCTTACTTGAATGCATGGGTATCTTGCTTCTTCTTCGTACTCGTCGCCGCGATCTGGTTCGTGCCGGATCAGCGGATTGAGCGCGTGATCAAGAACAGGGCTATGTAACTTGCAAGCCGAATCGCCCGCATGTAAGATGAGTAGAATGGAGGCGATAAGATTGGACAACAACGAAAAGCAAGCCGAAGAACAGGTCAATTATAAGCTGTCGTTTGCCCAGCTTTTTAACGAGTCTTTCATGAAGCGGTATACGAAACACGAAAATATTGTGGACTTCCTTGATAAAAGCCCATTCGAAATCAACTCGCTAGAAGATTTTGAGAAGATTGATAACGACGCTTGGGATCAATATGTAGCGGAAAACAGCACTTTTAAATCTTGGGAAGAAATGAACGGAATGGCCGGGGCCGAGCTCGTCGCGAATCAAATGAAAAAAGCTTTTAAATTGTAAGAGCCTCGCCTATTTGCTAGCAAGCCGAAACAGCCCGAATCCTCACGGATACGGGCTGTTTTCATCTGTTCGAAGGGCGAATGCCGCTGTCGAATTACCCGTACAACCCTGCGGTTCCCGGCATATATTGCAAGTGACACAAAATCCTCCTTTAAGGAGGTGATGCCAAATGTTAGCTCCTTTAACGCATTGGATGGAAATCGCATTGTGGGTCGTGCTGGGCTCGATGGCGGTTGACTTCTTGATCGGGTTGTTCAAACTCGGGACAGGGGGCAGCTTGAGATTCGTGCCGGATTTCGTGGTGCGTTACTTGAAAGATATCCTCTACTACGTGCTGCCTCTGCTCGTCCTTGCGTCCGTTTCGGTCATGGATTCGACGGGATGGATCGTGCTTGCCGGTTATTATGCAGGCGCAGTAGCCGTCGTCCTCAAGTATTTATGGGATATCAAAGCAAAATTGTAACCGCAAACGAAGAGCATCGGAGATAGTCTCCGATGCTCTTTACTTTTAGGTCCGCGTTTCCGCCAGGGAAGACCCGAGCGCCCAAATCCGTTCCACGTTCCGGGGATCCGCCGCATAGCGGGGATAACTCCGCGAGCCGAAAATGTTCTTCAGCTGCGCGAATCCTTGTTCGTTAGCCGCCGGCTCCACGATTTCTCTCTTATGGTTGAAGAGTCGGCCGGTCACGCTGCGGTACTCCTCCGAGGTGCAGAGGTTAAAGTAGTTGTCGGCCATGCCTTCCGGCAAGGGGTTCGTCAGATTTTGAACCCGGGCAAGCATGCGCCAGACGGGGCTCATTTTCGCGATCGTTTCCGGTGACAGCTTCACGCGGTTGATGAGCAAGGCGTTGACTTGGATTCCTTGATCCTTCAGCTCCTCCGCCAACTTGAAGGTCAACATCAACAGCCCCATTTTCGAATCGCCGTACATTTTGTAGACGTTGTAACGCCGCTGCCCGCGGAACTCGCCGCGCAGGTTATCGAATTCGATCTGCCGTTTCGGGTCGAAGAAATGCTTGATGTTCGTCGTGCAAGCGTTAAGAACTCTCGGATCCTCCGATTTCGCGAGATGATCCGCCAAGAGGCGGGTCATGAAGAACGGCCCGAACGCGTTCGTGGCGAAAGAGAGCTCGACGTTCTCGGGGCTGAGTCTATATGCTTGCTCTCCGTAATTCAAATAGGCGGCGTTATGGATAAGGATGTCCAGGCGCGGATATCGGGCTTTGAAAGCCGTGCAAAACGATCGTATGGAATCGAAAGAAGAGACGTCGAGCTCGAGCAGGTCGACATTCGGATTTCCCGATGCTTCCTGGATTTCCCGTTGCGCGGAGACGCCCCTCTCCAGACTGCGGCAGGCCATGACGACACGGTAACCCTCCGTCGCGAACCGCAGTGCCGCCGCTTTGCCGATCCCCGAATTGGCTCCGGTAATGATCACGATTTTATCGTTCATGCTTTCGCACCTCCCGTTTGTTTCCGCATCTGCGCGGCTGTCATGATATCCTCCGCCGCGCTGTCCATGATGCGGATCATCTGTTGCTCGTCGAAGCTGTCCGGCAGCAGTCCGTTGGCGACCATAACCGACAGACCCGTCTGAAAGATTTGCATTTTCAGCAAGATCGTCCGCAGCTCCTCTTCAGAGAGTCCCTGGAGATTCGGATCTTGTTTCATCAAGCCGACAAGCACGTCTAAATCTTGCTCTTGAGGCTTCATGTGATCGTTCTTCTTCATGACGAGGTCACGGTAGAGGACGCTGTATTCCTTCGCGAACCGCAGGCTCGCGACTCCGATGTCGTGGAACGGATGTCCCGAATTTTGTTCCGCTAGCAGCTGTCGGCTGATCGCGAAAGTCTTGTGGACCACCGCCTCGACCAGTTCGCCAGCCTCTTTAAAATTGACGTAAATCGGAGCAATGGAGCTTCCCAGCTTGTCGGCCACCTTGCGGATCGTAATGCCGTCCAAGCCTTCCGTCCTTGCGATTTCGAAGGCGGCGTCGACAATTTGTTCTTTCGTGAATTTGGACTTCGGTGCCATTGGGGGTCATCTCCATCAATTCGTACCATTTGATATATATCACTTGATATGTATTGTATGGGGGAATCCATCATATGGCAAGAAAAATTTTCGAAGCTTGCAACGGCAAGCGCGGCCTTCCCGTCTATTCGGTAAATGGCAGATGGGAGCAAATAGGATGAAAACGGGATTAATTTGGATCTTAAGTGCGGCTGTACTCGTCGGATCGGCCGGCTGCGCGGCGAAGAAAAGCCAGGAGCCCCAGGAAGGGTTGGCGGCCCAATCCGCTTCCTGCGAAGCCGCGCCGGAAGAACTGCATTGGAATGGAGCCGTTTACCAGCTGACCAACGCGAACTCCACCGTAGAGCCGGGAATGAAATACGGCTATTTATCTTGCGACCACGGCAAGTTCACTCCCGGGGATGACGGTCCGGGAGCCTTTATCTTATACAGCGCGGGAAATCCGGGAACGAGTAGCGATATCGTGATGTTCGGACAATGGGGCGAGGGACTGTACCGTAAAAAGCCTTAACGCGAACTCAAGGAGGAAAACCCGCGTCTGCGATAAGCAGCGCGGGTTTCTTGCATGATGCCTATTTTCTAGACGTCTGTGCGTTCGTCCTGTCAGTGGAAACGCCCTTGCCATATGTTATGGGTGTAAGACGAATTCCAATCACGAACAAGGGTGGTGAATGTTCATGGGTTACAGCTGCGGCGGTTTCGGCGGCGGTGTCGCAATCGTGTTGGTGCTCTACATCCTGTTGGTGATCATTCTGGCTGGAGCATTGTGGGTCTAAAGTAAGACCCGGTAATCCTTGGGGGAGAGCGGCGATTCGCCGACTCTCCCTATTTTGCTTTCGGATGCGGAGCCTTCTTGGGCCGCCTGAGGAACAGCGAGAAGAAAATGCCGATCGCCGTCAGAAAAGTCGCCACGAGGAACGCGTCGTTGATGCCGCCGATCGTCGATTCTTTGGCCATTAACCCGCCAAGGATCGTCATGGCATAAGCTCCGCCCAGCTCGGCGGGAAGTCCGGTCACCGCCGCGACGCCGGCTTCGAAGAGCCCGATGTTCTCGCTCGCGATAGGGTTGTTCATTGTCAAGGTATTGGAGTAATTCGCGGCATGCTCGGTGGTCCGGGTGGACATGACCGTGACGAGCAGAGCGGTGCCGAAGGAGCTGGCCACTTGCCGCATCGTATTGGAGACGGCCGTGCCGTGCCCCTTCAGCTGCGGCGGCAGCGCGTTCAGGCCTTCCGTCATGATCGTCATCATGATGAAGGAGACGCCGAAGCTCCTCAACGCGTAAATCAGCATCAGATGCGAGTAGCCGGTCGCATCTGTCAATTTCGTCAACTGGTAGGTGGTGACCGCCGTAATCGTGAGGCCGATGACGGCCAGAGGCCGAACGCCGAACTTGTCGAATAGAATGCCCGAGATCGGGGACATGACGCCCATGAGCAGGGCGCCGGGCAGCAGCAGCAGGCCGGAATCCAGCGCCGAATAACCCCGGATGTTCTGCACGTAAATCGGCAGCAGCAGCATGGCGCCGAACATGGCCATGTTGACGATCATGCTGACGAGCGTGGACATCGTGAAGGTTAAGTTGGAGAACACCCTCAGATTCAGCATCGGCGCTTTGGCGGCCAGTTCCCGGTACACGAAGAACACGAGGAAGACCAATCCGACGATGATCGAGATGTCCACGACGGAATCGCCCCACCCCCGGCTGCCCGCTTCGCTGAGTCCGTACAAGAGAGCGCCGAAGCCGATGCTGGAGAAGATCGCTCCGACCCAATCCAGTTTGGGATAGGACAGCTTGAGAATGTTGGACAAGTATTTGAAAGTGAGCAGCACTTCGATGGCTCCGAGGGGAACCATGATGAAGAACAAAATCCGCCACGAGTAATGCTCCACCATATAACCGGCGAACGTAGGGCCGACTGCCGGGGCGAACATCATCGCGATGCCCATCATGCCCATGGCTCTCCCCATTTTATCCGGCGGGAAGATCCTCAGGAAAATGTTCGTCACCAGCGGCATCATGATACCGGCACCGATGGCCTGTACGACGCGTCCGAACATAATGATCGAAAACACGCCGCCGATTCCGCACAGGAGCGACCCGATCGTGAAGAAAGCCATGGCGCTCGCGAACAGCAGCCGGGTGGAGATCGTCTCCATCAGGAAGGCGCTGATCGGGATCATGATGGCGTTGGCCAGCATGAATCCGGTCGACAGCCATTGGATGGTCGTGGTCGACACGTTCAGGTCGTTCATCATATGGGGAATCGCGACGTTCACCATCGTCTGGTTCAGGATCGCGATGAACATGCCGCAAATCAACACGACGACCGTGGGGGCGACGCTCCTCTGTTCTGCCATGGGGCACCCCTTATCGGTGGATTCGAATGCTGACGCTCATGCCGGGCACCAGGGCGAGACCTTTGTAGCCATCGATTGTGACGGTGATCGGAATGACCTGCGTGACTTTGGTGTAGTTTCCCGTCGTATTGGTGGTGGGAAGCAGGGAGAACGTTCCGGCGGTCGCCAGGCCGATTTGCGACACTTTGCCGCTCAGCGTCGTGCCGGGGAACGCGTCTACATAAATGTCGACCGCTTGGTTCAACGCCACGTCGTTGATTTTCGTTTCCTTGATGTTTGCCGTGACCCAAAGATGGTCGAGGTCGAAAACCCGCGCAAGCGGACTGCCCGCACCCACGATCGAATTCACGACGGCATTTTGCTGGACGATCGTACCGGCGGTCGGCGTCGTGACGTTAACGGTACCTTTGTCGCTCAGCACGGTGCCGACGATTTGGCCGGAAGGGTAAGATTGGCCGACTTTACCGGTCCAACTGGATAGAACCCCCGGTGAAGATGCGGCCACGCTTGCGGATTGTCCGTCGATTTTGGCATTGTCGGTGCTGATGTAATTGACGGACTGATTGTAGTAGTAAATGGCCGCGCCACCCCCTGCGATGAGCAGCAGGATGACGATCACGTTGATCAGCACGAGACTGGAACTTTTCATGGGTTCTGGATTCCTTTCCTGGACAAGCCAAAGGATGGGGAGTAGCAGTAGGTTTTCACCTGTGGCGGCCCCTTATTCCCATGGCGGCGAATTCCAACGGTGCAGGATATGAAACGGAAGTTGGAGAGATAATGGAAAAATCCATTGTCCTGGAGGTTAGGGAATGAACATCTATGTCGTGTACGACAGCGAGGACGGCCATACGGAAGCGCTCGCCCACGCCATCGCCCAAGGAGCCCGCGGCGTAAGGGGAGCCAATGTGCACCTGCATCATGTGGAAAGGGCCGACGTGCATGATCTGGCGAAAATGGACGCGATCATCTGGGGATGCCCGGGGCATTTCGGCAGCATCAGCGCAGGACTGAAAACGTGGATCGATAAACTCGGCTATCTGTGGGCCCATGGCCAACTGGTGGATAAAATCGGGGCGGTCTTCGCGACGATCGCGACCGAACATGGCGGCATCGAGGCTACGCTGCTGAACCTGATCACGCCCATGCTGCATCAGGGCATGATCATCGCGGGCTTGCCGGCCAACGTGCCGGAAAACGTGCTTTACGGCTCGTATTACGGCGTCGGCATTACCGTTCCATTGGAGGACTCCCCCGACGACCCGCCGAACATGCCCACGGAGGACGATCTCGCGCTGGGCCGGGCGCTGGGCCGCAGGGTCGCCTTGCTGACCGCCAAATTCAAAGGCGAGCGAGGGGAATGATCGATGATTTTCATCGGGTACGGGATTGCGGCGTTCATCGTCATCGTGCTCTTGATCGTGTTCAACGTGCGGGCGGCTTCCCGGCGTTCCGCCGCAGCCCGGGAAGAGACGGTGAAGGAGCCGCCGGCGGCTGCTGTGCAAGAGGAAGCGGCGGATACGGGGAAAGGTGCGGAAGCGGGTAAGGGCGTCGAAGCGGCTAAGGCCGGCGGAGAGACGGAACGTACGGAGGCCGCTCCCGAGGTGCGTCACCGAACGGTTCCCCCGCGCGATGCCATGAAAGATCAGGTTTACCGGAACGCGCTGCGCGATTTGAAGGCGGGAGCGGGAGCGCCTCCACCGCAAGCGTCGAGACCGCCGGCAAGGAAAGAGGAATCCTTGCATATGCCGGATTCGGATTACCGGAACGCGATGCGGAATTTCCGCAAGTCCCCCTCCCCGGACGAGGGGCCGACCGGGAACCCGCCGAGCCGTTGAGGCGTTGCGGCGGCTAAATACCCACCTTGCTTTTTGCAGGGTGGGTGTTTTATTGCTTTTAGACACTAAGTCCGGGTGGGTGCACGAATGAATGTCGGTTTTATTGCTTTTCGACACTAACTGATCCGGATTTGGCCCGTTTTTGAGCGATTTCCCTTATTTTATTGCTCTAAAGCAATAATTCCGGGTTCGCAACCACCGGAAATCGAGAATTATTGCTTTTCGACACTAACTGACTCTGGCATCAGCTTTCTTCGCGCGCTTGACGGGTAAGAAAACGAAGTGCTAGTGTCTAAACATATTGTATTGGCGGGAGAACGACATTGGGGGTGAGGACGATAACGACCAGCTTCGCCAGAAATGATAAAGAGCGGGAACGTTTGGACTTCGTCGGGCGGCTCGCGGACTCGTTCCGGCAGCGGGCGCACGAGAACGACCGGGAAGGCGCGTTCGGTTACGAGCAATTCGAGGAGTTGCGCAGGTCGGGCTATACGGGGTGGACGGTTCCGGAAGCATACGGGGGATTCGGCATTACGCCGTACGAATTCGTGCTGTACCAGGAGCGGCTGGCACAAGGGGATCCCGCGATCGCGTTGGCCATCGGCTGGCATATGGGCGTTACGTACGATATAGCCACCAAGCGCACTTGGGACGAGAAGGCGCTCGCGCCGTTTCTTGAGGCAGCCGCTCGAGGGGAGCTGACGAACCATGCAGTTTCGGAGAAGGCGACGGGCAGCCCATCGCGGGGAGGCAAAATGCAGACGACCGCGGACCCGGACGGGAACGGCGGCTATATCCTGAACGGACGCAAAACGTTCACCTCGCTCGCCCCGGTACTGGACACGGTCATCGTGGCGGCAACGCTCACGAATGAAGGAACGCACGCGGATTTTCTTATCCCGATGCAGACCGAAGGGGTCAGCATCGATCCGGTGTGGGACATGATGGGCATGCGCGGTACGGGAAGCCACGACCTGGTGCTCGACCATGTCCGGCTGCCGTCCGAAGCTCTCGTGAAGAGGTCGCCGCAAGGGGAGAAAGGGAAGGCCAGTCCTTTCCTGCTGCATATACCGGCATGTTATCTCGGCATCGCGCTGGCCGCCCGGAGCGAGGCGCTGGCTTTCGCCGCCGGTTACCAGCCGAACTCGCTCGATAAGCCGATCCTCTACGCGCCGAATATCGGCCAGCTGATCGGAGAGATCGAACTCGAGCTCACGGCGGCCCGCCATTTCTTATACGGCGCGGCGGCTCGTTGGGACGCGCCGATGGAGGACGATTCCCGCTGGATCCCGGAACTCGGCGCAGTGAAGGTGATCGCGATCCGGACCGCCCTCTCCGTCGTAGACAAAGCGCTGCGGATCGCAGGCGCGCATGGCTTGGCGGCGTCTCATCCGCTGCAACGGCTATACCGCGACGTGCGGTTCGGGCTGTCGAATCCGCCGATGGAGGATGCCGTGCTGCGGATGCTGCACCAGCAGGCGATTCGGGAAACGACGGACACGGAATAGCAAGAAAATAACCCTTTGGCGGGTCAATCCGCCAAAGGGTTATTCGCATCTAAGCCAAGATTACCAGTTGTTCCCCGATACCCGAATCACGGTGAAGTTCGGGGATTTGTCTTCCCCGTAAATCGCGCGGATACCGGGATTGTTCACCTTCACGTTGGTGAAGCTTGCCGATCCGACGACAGGTCCTTGCCCGTCTTCCGCTTTCGCGACGAGCTTGATGCCGTAGCGGGTCGGGTTGTTGATGTTGATGTTCTCCAGACGGATGTTCTGCATCGGAAGGTTTTCCGGCGACTTGGACTGGAACATCAGGCCGAAGTAGACGGGATTGTTGATGTCCACGTTCTTCACGAGAATGTTCTTGAAATCCCGGTCTCCGCCGTAGAACCAGATCGCTCCGAAGTTTTGATAATCGTTGATCTTGTCGTCCGCTCCGACGCTGGTCCAGAAATCGCCGCCCGTGCGGTCCAGCGTGACGCCGTCGATGACCGTATCCTGCGCGCCGAATCCGAGCGTGTTGTAGCCGAAGCTCAAGCTGCTGATGGTAAAGCCCGGGTAGGTCAGCGTATCCGCGCCGTACAGGTTCGCGAAGGTGTTGCCTTGGCCGCCGTATACCGCGAAAGCGGCTGCGCGCCTGACGTTGACGGCGGTGAGGTTGGTGTACTGGTTGCCGACGTTGTAAGAACCGCCGGAGTCGACGGCGCTGAACAGGGCGAACGAATCGTCGCCGGTTCCGCGGGCGTAGTTGTTGTCGATGATGTTATAGGACGAACCGTTGGTCATGTTGATGCCGTCCGCGAACGTGTTTTTGATCCGGTTGTTGCGGAACGTGTTGTAGGAAGAGTTTACGCCCCAATACAGGCAGACGAAATGTTCGGCCCAGATGTTCTCGATGGTAACGTTCTGCATGCCGTTGCCGTCGATGAACTTGCCGGGACCGTCCACCCGATAGACGTAGTTGCCCCATGCGGACAGGTTTTTGATCACGGAACCGTTGGCCGTCGAGCCGATGTTGAAGCCGACGTCGGTGTTCGTTTGATCCTGCGGAGCGACCAGCTTGGTGTACCACGGTCCCGCGCCGATGATTTCGGTCGCGCGGCCGTACAGGAAGATTTTCGAGTTAATCGTCCATGTGCCGGCGGGAATGAAAATCCCTTTCTTCGTCGTGTCTTGCCGGAATTCGGTCAGCGCTTGCTCAATCGATTTGGTGCTCGACACTTCCACGTATTTGCTCGGATCCGGATTGGAGGCCGCAGGAGCGACGTTTTCCGCCTCGATCATATCGACGTAGATCCAGTTCACGTCTCCCGCGTCTTTCTGAATGCGGATCTTCGTACCCGCCGGGTAAACCTGGTCGAGCATCAATTGGGCATCCTCGTACAGCCAGTAGGCTTTGGTGCCCGAGTTGTCATAGCCGAGGCGTCCGAGCGTCGTCGGAGTCGCGTACAGATAAGAGAACTTAGACGAGACCGTAAAGTTGCCTTTGTCCACGCCGTTCACGTAAATGCTGACCGTACCCGTCGTGTTCTCGGCAACCGCGTTGCGGAGCACGAACGCATTGGCCGGCGAGGTCAGCGTAAACTCGACGTATTCCCCGTTGGCGTCCAGCAATACGGCTGAGCGACCCGAAGCTTCACCGGCGAAGTCGCCCGGCGTAAAGTTCGGGGCGAGCCGGGTGCCGTTCGTGGCGTTCGAGGAGGACTCGGCTTCCAGAACGGTGAAAGGCATGTTCGCGCCGCGGCCGGAATACAGGCTGGCCGTGCTCGTGTTGTTGCCTTGTTTGGCCGCGACTTCGTTGGCATCGGCGGCAACCGTCGTCGTGACCGTGTAGCTGCCGTTAACGGCCGTCCAAGTGCCCATAATTACGTTGACGGAGGCTCCTGCCGCTATGGCGCCGCTGTAGGATCCGGTCAAGGTTTGGAGCGTGGCGCCTGCCGAATTCTTCAGCACCAGCGTAATGCCGTGAGCGCCGCTCGCGGTTGCGATATTCCCTTGGTTCTTCAGGTTGACCGTGAAGGTGACCGTATTGCCTGCGCTCGGATTGCCGGGCGTCCAGGTCGCCGTACCGATCAAGTCGGCGCTTTGGACTTGGCTGACGACGAGCTGCGTCGGGTTGGTGTAGCTGTTGTTTGCTTTGTTCGTCTCGATAACGGAGTTGTTTTCGTTAACCTTCGCGGTGACGGAATAGGAACCGGCGTCTTTCGGTCCGATATTGGCCGAGACGTTCGCAGACGCTCCTGCCGCGAGCGCGCCGACATTCGCCGTTCCAACCAGGGTGCTGCCCAGGTAGAAATTCACCGTCGTCGCCCCGGAGGCGGCCGAACCGGTATTCTGGACGGTCGCGTTCAACGTGATCGCGTTCGATTCGTTCG
This sequence comes from Cohnella candidum, assembly GCF_003713065.1. Classification (NCBI taxonomy): domain Bacteria; kingdom Bacillati; phylum Bacillota; class Bacilli; order Caryophanales; family Paenibacillaceae; genus Cohnella; species Cohnella candida. The sequence continues at coordinate 4,538,099 of NZ_CP033433.1, forward strand.
GGGAAGCCGGCGACCAGGAAGCCGCGGTGACGACCAGATCCGGGTTCGGAGCCGGCGTGCCGATGATCTGGAACTCGGCGACTTGCCCGCCAGGCGCTCCCGAGTTCGCCGTAAAGAGCAGTTGGACGCTACTGACCGTGGCAGTGACCGGAATCGTCACGGTGTTGCCCGTGGACGGATTAAACGTATACGAGGCGGCCGAAACGAGATTCGTGAAGGCCGTCGTATTCTGGTCGTGACCCAGCACTTGGATCGTCTGCGAGCGGGTGGACCATGCCGAATCCGGGTTCAGCTTGATCACGACCGACGTGATGCTGGCATTGGCGCCGAGGTCGACGGTAAGCGTGCTCGGATGTCCGTTGCCTTCCCAGTATGTCGTGACGTCGTTGTCGTTCGCGTTCGCCGCTACGAACGTGAAGGTGGAAGACGACGCGGTGATCGGCTTGCCGACGGCGAGGTTGGAGCCGGTAACGACGGTGCCGTTCCGGGTCACCGAATTGCTCGGAGCGGAAGCGTTGCCGGCTGCGTCTCTCGCGACGACATAGTAGGTGACGGTAACGTTGGAAGGCTGACTGTCCGTGTAAGTGAGGGTGGTTCCGTTCACGCTGCCGCGAAGCTGGCTGTTCGCGTAAATGTCGTAACCCGTAACGCCGACGTTATCCGTGGAGGCCGTCCACGTGAGATTGATCGTGCCGGAAGTCGGCTGCGTGAAAGCGAGGTTGGCCGGGGCCGTAGGAGCCTGCGTGTCCGGCGCCGTGCCGGACTTGAAGTTGAGCCAGTTGATGTTGAAGTCGTAACCGCTGGCATAGACGCGGAGCGTTTGCTGTCCCGCGGCGAGCGTCACCGTGGCGGTGACCGTCTGCCAGTTTTGCCAGCCGCCGGTGTTCGGCACGTTCGTGGTCGCAAGCGTCGTCGTGCCCGATTGCAGCTGCAGCTGGCCCGTGGAGGCATTGCTGGCCACGCGGTACTCGACCGTGTAAGTGCCGGCAGTCTGCACGTTGACGTTGTAATCGATCCAATCTCCGACATTGATCCAACCGACGTTAAGGCCGCCGCCGGTATCCGTCGTCGTTTCCGTTTGGACGCCGTTCATCGCGCTCCAGTTTTCCGCTTCGATTTTGCCCGGGATCGGGGAAGCCGAGACGGTGGAGGTGCCGTATACCTCAAACTCGGAAATTTGCCCGGCTGGCCAGCCGGTATTGGCCGTGATATTCAGCTTCACGTAGCGGACGTTCGCCGCCGTGAAATTGATCGTAACCGTATTGCCCGTGGAGGGATCAAACGTATAGGAGGCCGAGCTTGCGAGGTTCGTATAAGTACTGTCGTTCGTGCTGCCCTGAACGGACAACGTTTGGCTGCGGGTCCCCCAGCCGGAGGGGAGTTTCAAGACGACCTGGTCCACGTTGGCGCTGCTTCCAAGGTCGACGCGGATCCATTGCGGGAAGGCGTTGTTGACGCTCTCCCAGTAAGTGCCGGCATTGCCGTCGGTGGCGTTGGTTTCGACGTAGACGTCTCCATGGCCCGAGGCGGTAACGGGTTTACCCAGCGCGAGGTTGGGGCCTCCGGCAGCATGGGCCGGAGCCGGTGTTCCGATGGAAGCCAAGAAGGTGCCGATGACCATGGTCAGGATGCAAGCCAAGGAGACGATTCGTCTGTTGCTTTTCACGATTTAATTCTCCCTTCATAATGGGCATTCGAAAGTGAAAGCTGATCCTTATGCGACATTCCCACCGTTTCGTTGCGTAATCTCTGGTGCTAATCGTTTGAAAGCGTTATCATCCTTGTGCGGCATCCCTCCTCGTCGTGGACAGGTTGAAGGAATTTCCTCCATGATCATAATCCAGCCGGGCGGCGGCATGAAGTTACGATTCTACAGACATCGTGTGTATTTTTACGAATCGTCCGAATAAACGAAGACTCCCCTTCAAGGGGAGTCTTTGACTGACTGCTCGGGCTTATAGGGATTCGCCGTTCAAATAATTGTAGAAGGGAACGTCCGTCCAGAAATCGTAATGTTCGACCGTGACGGAAGGATCCACCTTCTTGAACCCGTCAATGACGGCCTGAGACTGTTCCTTCAGCGAGAAGGACTGGGCGTAATAGCGATCGGCGGTGATTTTGTTGTTCGTGATGATTTTATAATCCGGCAGTGCGGTCAGCGAGTAATACAACGGCTGCCACCAGGAGTTTGCGATCAAGCCCGGCTGGTCTTCTTTGTTCTTCTTGGCATAGGTGCTGATGATCTCGTTAAAACGATTCTTGTCGGCGGATTGGTTGAATTCGAAAGCGATATCGTATTCTTTGGCGTATTCGATGTAATTGCCGTTTGCGATCTGCCGGACTTCGTATTGGTCCGATACGCCGGGGTCGCCCCATTCTTTGAGGTACACGAATGCGGAAGTTTTCGGCTCGAATTGGACTTTGGCGTCGATCCCTTCACTTCGAAGGAGGCCGATCAGCTGTATGGCGTGCTTCAGGTCGGAATGACCATAGACGAGCGTTAACGATTCGATGAAATTGGGCTCATAGCGGCTGTCCTTCAGGTTGTATCCGGTAACGAGGCCCTGTTCCAGCGCGGCATCGACGACCTTCTGGAGCTTGTCGGACCGGATGATGACGGAGGCATTGTACGCGTCCGTTAGTTTGGCGTAAATGTCGGGATCGCTGACACTGCCAATGTAATGCTTATATTGGCCGCGGAAGACGAGTGTCTTGCCGATTAGAACGTTGGCCAAGTCCGCGGTGACGCCGGCTCCGGATTTGAGTTGATTGTAGTAAGCGGAGGGCAGGAGCCCCGTATCGACGGCAGCGGCAAGTTCCTGCCGGGTTTGCAGGTTGAGCTTATCCGCCCGGATCGGCAGCTTGGCGATCGCGAGTTCGGCTTTCGCTTGCGGATAGGAAGCGGCCAACTCTTTGAGGCCGGCTGCGCGGACGGACAACTGGACGGCGTTAATCGCCGTGAGAGAGGCGGAAGAATTGACGGTGTCGGAGGCGAGCACGCCATTCTTATACAACGTATTGGCAGCATCGTAATAAGGGCTGGAGGACGGCAGGTCCGCGAAAGTCACCGGAGCGTCGGCCGGCTCCAGTCGGACCGAGGCGGCCAGGTCGAGGATGAACTCGCCCCGGGTGATTCTCGCGGGAAGCGCGACATTGAACTTGTCCTTAAGGAAAGCGGCGAATTCCGCGGAGGAAATTTCCTTAGCCGCCGTTGTCGTTGCAGCCGCGGAAGTATGCGAAACGGGCTGGGCGCCAACGAGCAACGAGACGGCTAAAGCGGCGGTAAGCAGGTATTTGTTGCCTTTGGAAAATGGCAGAATCACGATTGTATCATCCTCTCTTCTTAATACTTATAAAACATAGTGATTTAGTAGGGAAATCTTAGCACCGCATGGTTTCCCTGTCAATGCTTTCCTGCACATAGAAAAAAGGACCGGCATTCCCGCTCTCTCGTGCGGTTGCCGGTCCCCTATTCAGGAGTTTGCGTTCTCTTCTCCATAGAAAAACACTTCTTCAAGCGGCAAGCCGAAGGCATGGGCGATGCGAAACGCCAGCTCCAGGGAGGGGGAATAGTTTCCCTTCTCCAACGCGACGATCGTTTGCCGGGTGACGCCGACCTTGTCGGCCAGCTGCTGCTGAGTCATTTCGTTATTGTTGAACCGCAGCTTGCGGATATGGTTACCGACGAGATTTTTGCCCATATCGGATTAGACTCCTCTTCTATAGTGGTACAGCCTGGACAGGGAACCCGTCACGTCGGACGCGAACCCGGAGGCGATCAGGATCATGAACATGACCTTCGACGGATAGTCCAACACCAGCGAGCCCATCGCCAGGAGAAATCCGATAACGAAGACGGCGAAAGAAACGCGGATTGATTTGAGGCGGATGAGCTTGTCCAGCTCGTCCTCGAATGCGGGCTCTTTCTCTCCGGTCGTCACTCGGAAAAAGACGTTAAAAGCGATGCTGATGATAATGTGAGCTACAATCGAGACCAAAGTCAACACGAGGACGAAGGAGCCCCAGTAGTGGAAAACCTCCGTTATGTCCGCGCTTTCCCCCGGGTATTTCGGATACATGTACAGGCAGTACAGTACGAAAATGAGAATGGTGCTGAATAACGTGACGATGCTCTTCTTTTCCTGATAAGTCATGGCTTATCCTCCCGAGCGTAAGTAATTTTGACTAGAGGTATGATTTTCTAATCATAATGTAATTCATACCATTCATAATGTCAAGTTTAATTTACACTCATATGAGTTAAAGCACCCGTAATTCGATTTTGCACACTTAGAGCGAGTACTCTCGACATCAAGCGCGCTGCAATTTGAAAATGCACACTTAAAACGCAGGAATCCATAGAGGCTGCCGGAAAGCAGCACTGTAAGTGTGCAAAATCGAACTACAGCCAAACTTTCGGCAATAAAGTGGATGCAAGCGTGCAAAATCGAACTCCGTGCAATTGGAGGCGAAGTAGGCGCGGATCTTATTCAAGCCACCGAAAGAAAAAGCCAGGTCCCCGTGGGGCCTGGCTTCCGATCAGTTCAGATACCGGTTCAACAGTTGGAGAATGGCTTCCCGCTGGACGGGTTTGCTGACGTACTCGTCCATGCCCGCGGCCAGGCATTTCTCCCGATCGCCCTTCAGGGCATTGGCCGTGACCGCGATAATCCGCGGACTATTCTCTCCGTGCTCTTCTTTGATCGCCCTTGCCGCCTCGAGGCCGTTCAGGACCGGCATGTGCAGATCCATGAAGATGAGATCGTAGTGCCCGCCGCGCACCGCTTCGATGACTTCCTGCCCGTTCAGAACGGGGGTGACGCGGTGGCCCCATTTCTCCAGCATTTTCGTCATGACCAGCTGATTGATGGGATTGTCTTCGGCGAGCAAAATGTTTCCTTGGCGCATCGTCTGATCGTCCCGGCTTTCTTGAGCCTGGGGCTTCGCCATCACTTTAAGAGGAATGGTGAAGGTGAAGGAGGAACCGCTCTCGCCGTCGCTTTCCGCGTAAATTTTGCCGCCCATCATCGTGACGATCTTGCTGCTGATGGCCAGGCCGAGACCGGTCCCTTCATGCTTGCGCGTCATGAAGTTGTCGATCTGCGCGAAAGGTTCGAAAATTTCCGCCAGCCTGCCGGGATCGATTCCGATGCCGGTATCCGATACGGTAAAGGCCAGTACGGAAGGGTCTTCCTTCGACAGACTCGCTTTCACGGATACGCTGCCTTCGGGCGTGAATTTGACGGCGTTGCCGAGCAGGTTAAGAAGCACTTGCTTGAGACGTTCGACGTCGCCGTAAACGTAATCCGGAACGTCATGGTTAATCGTACAGGAGAGTTCCAGGCGCTTGAGGTCGGCCCTCGGGGACACGATGGAAAAACATTCTTTGATGCATTCGCGCAGATCGAAGGTTTCTTCCTGCAGCTCTACTCTTCCGGCTTCGATTTTGGTGAGGTCGAGGATGTCGTTGATGATATTGAGGAGCGTGTCTCCGCTTTTGCGAATGACCTCAAGGTAACTTCGCTGCTCGTCATCCAAATTCGTCGTTTCCAGCAAAATGTCCGTCATCCCGATCACCCCGTTCATGGGGGTGCGGATTTCGTGGCTCATCATCGCCAGAAACTCGCTTTTCGCTTTATTGGTAGACTCGGCTGCCTCCTTCGCGAGCAACAGCCTTTTCTGCTCGGAAATATCCTTGCAGATCAGGTAGAACCCGATATTCTTCCGGTTGACGAAGATTGGCGCGATGCTGGTGATGACTTCCACCGTTTCGCCGTCTTTGGTGACCAGCGTATCGATTCCTTGTTCGATCGTACTGTCGTAGAGTGCCTTGGCCAGAATACGGTCCACGTTGGATTGTCCGATCAAATTCGCGAGCTCCATGCCGATCAGCTCCGTCTCGATCGTGTAGCCCGTCAGCTTTTCGGCCATGCTGTTGCCGTTAATGATACGTCCGTCGAGACCGAAAGAAATGACGGCGTCATGGTTGTATTTTTTGAGAGACGTGTATCTTTCGACGGTTTCCTGCAGCTTCTGCTCGGATTCTTTTTGTTTAGAGATGTCGATGATTTGCGCGATATAATAAAGCGGGTTGCCTGAGTCGTCGGTGAACAGCTTGACGCTGAGCCAACCCCACAACACGTCGCCGTTTTTTTTGATATATCTTTTTTCGAGCTGGATTTCCAAATTGGCAGGACCCATAAGTTCCCGGATATCATGAAGTGTCTTGATTTCTTCATCCGGATGGGAGAGGTCGCCGAACCGCGTGCCGTCGATTTCCTGTTGGGTATAACCGAATATCCTCTCGAATGCAGGATTCACCGTCAAAACCAAGCCGTCAGGCGAAATCAGTACGATGCCGAAAGAGGCGTGCTCAAACACCTGTTGGTTGAAAGAAATTGGATTCAAGTTTACGCGATGCATGGTCCGCCGCCTCCGGAGTCAGTCTAAATTTTAAGCCTAAAAAAGTATTTACCCACTTCGAAGATTGTCGAAACATGAAGATATTTTTATGAAGAAAGCAGGCTGCCGACTATGGAGTCGGCAGCCTGCTTCGCGTTCGTCTAGATTTCCAGCATCTTTTCCAATTTCAACTTCATCTCCGGCCACTCGGAGGCGATGAAGCTATAGAAGGCGGTGTCGCGGATGTAGCCGTCGCCCAGAATGCGATGCTGGCGATGGATGCCCTCGAAAACCGCGCCGATCCTCTCCATCGCCTGCCGCGAGCGGACGTTGCGGGAATCGGCCTTCAACTGGACGCGCACGGTGCCGAGCGTCTCGAAGCAATGCCGCAGCAGCAAGTATTTGCACTCGGTGTTGACGCGCGTCCTCCATACTTCGCGGGCCAGCGCCGTCCACCCGATCTCCAAGCTGCGATTGGCAGCGGAAATATCGGCGAACCGCGTCGTGCCGACGAGACGATCCGTCTCGTTATCGCGAATGACGAACGGCAGGGAAACTCCTCTGGCGCGTTCGTCGAGCGCCGTGCGGACGTAGGTTTCCATATCGCCGATACTCCGCATGCCCGGAGGGGAATAGATCCATAATTCCGGATCGTTCAACGCTTCGTACAGAGGGGCGATATGCTCAATCTCCATCGGGAGCAGCGTGACTCTAGCTCCTTGTAGAATAACGGGTTCCACTTGCATGTGCAGATCTCCTTCGCAGTTCAGCCTTAGCAAACTCTCTAAGACGAATACGACGGCATCCGGAGCAAATCCTCTTTTTAGCCTTTGATCGAACCTGCCAACAATCCCCGGACGAAGTAGCGGCTAAGGAAAACATACACGGCAAGCGTAGGTAAAGCCGCAAGCAGGGCGCCGGCCATCTGGACGTTCCATTGCACGATTTGGCTGCCGGACAGGTTTTGCAAAGCAACCATGATCGGCTGCTGTTTCTGCGTCGTTAGCGTGACGGCGAAAAGGAATTCGTTCCATACGCTCGTGAACTGCCAGATGCACACGACGACGAATCCCGATACGGACAGCGGCAGCATGATCCTGCGGAAGATGCCGAAGAATCCCGCGCCGTCGATCCTCGCCGCCTCCAGCATTTCCGTGGGGATGCCGACGTAGAAGTTCCGGAACATGAGCGTGCAGATCGGAAGTCCGTAGACGACGTGAACGAGTACGAGTCCCGGAATCGAGTTGTACAGCTTGATTTGCTGCATGAACTGAATGAGCGGGATCAGGACGCTCTGATAGGGAATGAACATCCCGAACAGCATCAGCGCGAACATTACGTTGGAGCCCCGGAAGGACCATTTGGACAAGACGTATCCGTTCATCGACCCGAGCAGCGCCGACAGCGCGGTCGCCGGAATCGCGAGCCAGAAGCTGTTCCGCAGGTTCGGAAGCAGCTTGGCGTAAGCCGCGCGATAGCCGGATAAATCCAGGGAAGCCGGCAGATGCCACATCCGGTCCAGCGTGACCTCGGAGGCCCCTTTGAAACTGGTCACGAGGATGATATAGACGGGAACGAGGAAGAGCGCGGCCAAGACGACAAGCAGCAAATATAACGAATAAGAGGGGGCCGTTTGCCGGTGCATCTAGCCACGCTCCTTCCGAAAGCTCGAGATCAGATAAGGGACGATCAGCAAGGATACCAGGAGCAGCATGATCATCGCGATGCCGGAGCCTTGCGCGTAATGGTTGCCCCTGAACGTCGTTTCGAACATGTACACGCCGGGAACGTCCGTGACGAACATCGCTCCGGGCCCGGTCATGGCATAGATCAGATCGAAAATTTTCAAAGAGATATGCGCCAAGATAATGATTAGGCTCATCGAGATCGGCTTGAGCTGCGGCAGGATGACTTTGCGGAAAATCTGCTTCTCCGCGGCGCCGTCGATGCGGGCGGCTTCCCGCAAGTCGTCGGGGATCGACCGCAAGCCGGCCAAATACATGGCCATCGCGAATCCGGACATTTGCCACACGGCAGCCAGCACGACGGCGATCACGGCGACGGGCAAGCCGAAGTCGATGGCGCCGAGATGGAGCTTCGGGACGATGGAAATACTGGTATACCATTTGGGCGGATGGGAGATGCCCAGCGACTTCAAAGCCAGATTGACGCCGGTCGTCGGGTTCAGCACCCACTGCCAGACGACGCCCGTTACGATAAAGGAGAGCGCCATCGGGAAAATGAAGACGTTCCGGAAGAAAGCCTCTCCCTTGATTTTCGAGTCCACCATTTTAGCGAGAAACAGCCCGCAGAGCATCGTGAGGCCGATGAACAGCACGGTGAAGGCCAGCGTGTTCCGCAAATCCGACTGAAACCGGAAATCCTGGAACAGGAAACGATAGTTGGCGAAACCGACGAAATGGGAGCTTCGGACGAGCGTGTTCCAATCGGTGAACGACACGTAACCCGTCCAGGAGATGAACCCGTATACGAAAATCGCGATCGCCGCGAGCGAGGGCAAAATCATCAGGACGGGAATCGCCTTTTCCGATCTATGCATCATTGTGCCTTCCCTCCATGAAGAAGGGCCAGATGCGCCTGTATCCCATCTGGCCCCATGAGTCGTTATTGGATGCTCGAAGCTTGTGCGGCTTTCAGCGCTTTGAGCGCCTGGTCCACGTCTCCGTTGGTTACGAAGATGTTTACCGCTTGGTTGGCTTGCGTCGTGAAGCCTTCCGGAGCGGCCGAGCCGTGCGCCATGCTCGGCGCGAGCTTCGCCGTCTTGAAGTCTTCGATCGTCGATTGGCCGTACACGTCGTACTTGGATTTATCCGCGTCGATACGGGCCGGAATCGAGCCTTTGAGCGGGTTGAACACGTCTTGGCCTTCGACGGAGCCGAGCACCTTCAGCCATTCTTTGGCGTTGGCTTCGTTCTTGGCTCCCTTCGGAATCGCGAACGTATCCGTGATGACCATGAAGCTGCCGGCCGTATTCGGCGTCGGAACCCATCCGAAGTCTTTATTGGCTTCGAGCTTCAGATCCGTCGTGAAGTAGCCCTTGGCCCAGTCGCCCATAATGTTCATGGCCGCATCGCCCTTGGCGACGAGCTGCGCGGCGTCTTGCCAGTTGCGGGCGGCATGGTCGTCGTTGATGTAGGTGAGCATCTTCTTGAACGTTTCCAGCGACTGCTTCACTTTGGCGTCGTCGAAGGAAAGCTCGTTGGTCCAAAGCTTCTTGTAATCGTCGGCGCCAAGCACGCCGAGAAGGACGTTCTCCAGCACCATCGTAGCCGTCCACGGCTCTTTGTCGCCGAGCGCCAGCGGCGTGATGCCTTTGGCTTTCAGGGCGTCCGCGACCTTGAAGAACTCGTCGAACGTGGTCGGGGCTTTCAGCCCGTTGTCGTCGAAAATTTTCTTGTTGTAAAACACGACGTTCCCCCGGTGAATGTTGACCGGCACGGAGTAGGGTTTGCCGTCTTTGCTCACGAGGTCGATCAGGTCTTTCGGGAATTTGTCCGCCCAGCCCTCGGAAGCGTATAAATCGTCGAGAGCGATGACTTTGTCCGCCGCCACCCAACCGGTGTTGAGCTCGGCGCCGCCGTGGACCTGGAACGCGTCCGGCGGGTCTCCGCCCTGCATCCGGCTCGCCAGGACGGCTTTGGCGTTCGTGCCGGCGCCGCCTGCGACGGCGGCATTGATGACCTCGATGTCCTGATGCTTGCTGGAGAACAGGCTGATCAAGCCCTTGAGGCCCGCTTCTTCACCCGCGCCCGTCCACCAGCTGAAAATCTCGACTTGCCCTCCGCTTGCCTGGGAAGCCGGAGCGCTCTCGCTTGCGCTTGCACTCGCGCTCGCGGACGGCTTCGGCGAATCCGATGGCGACGGCGAAGCGTCGCTGCCGCTCTTGCTCCCGCCGCACGCCGACAGCATCAGGCTGACGATCGCCACCGCGGAAATCATAAGACCCCATTTGCGTTTCAATTCCATACCCCTCTTCGCGATATGATGAAAGCGTTTTACGAAAACATCATATCTCGAGCGGGCCGACCGACATAACGCGGCTGATCTATCTTTTCTTCCGCTATTTTGCACAAAACCATCGTTTAGGTGACGGTGCCGTAGTGCAGGTTTCGGTATTCTCCCGGCGTCATTCCCGTATTCTTGTGGAACCATTCGCTGAAGTACCGGGGATTGGAATACCCGACGGCCGCCCCGACCTCGTAAATTTTCATCGTTTCCTTGCTAAGCAGCGCTTGCGCGTTCTCCAGACGGATATCCGACAGCAGCTCGACGAAGGATTTGCCCGTTTCCTGCCGGAACAGCCGGCTTAAGTAGTTGGGCGTAATGAAAAGTTCCCCTGCGATATCGGACAAATGCAAATCTTCCCCGTACCGGGTCGTGAGCATGTGGATTGCCTTCTTGATCAGATAAGAGCCCGGTTCATCCGTGCCGCAACGGTCGGAGCCGGCGCCTGCCGCTTCACCCGGCACGACGTTGCGTTCCTGCGACTCCTCCGCCATCCGTTTGGCCCTCGCCAAAGCGGCTTCGATTTCCTCGACCTCCGCCGGCTTCAGCAAATAATCGACCGCGCCCAGGCGCAGCGCCTCTTGCGCATATTTGAAATCCTCATAACCGCTCAGGAAGATGACTTTGGGCAGGGGCAGATCAGGCCGCGCGCCCCTCCGCTCGTGAAGCTTGGCCAGCAGTTCCAGCCCGGTCATGTTCGGCATGCGGATGTCCGACAACACGACGGCCACGGGTTCTTGTTCCAGATAGGCATAAGCCTCCGTCCCGTCACGGAACGAACGGACAAGCTCGATGCCCAGCTCGCGCCAGCCGACATGCTCGCTTAAGCCCTCGCGGATCCAGGCTTCGTCATCGATAATGATCGCCTTGCACGCTTGGTTCATGGTACCGAAGCTCCTTTCTGTTATGGATTAGCGGCCGTTAGCCGGTTCAAATCGTTGGACGCTTCCCGGAATGCCTCTTCCGGGCTGCTCTCCAGCGTGTAAATTTTCGCCAGCGCTTTCTCCGTGATTTCCACCATCGAAGGATAATACGTCACCGAAGGCTCTTCCCGGGCGACCTCCATGCTCTTCAGAATGAGCCGGAAATCCGGTCTGCTTGCGGCATAGGCCGGATCGGACAGGATGGACCTGCGCGCCGGTACGCCTCCGGCCTTCACGTAAAGCGCTCCGCCTTGCTTGCCCGTCGCGTAGGACAGGAACTTCCATGCCCATTCCGGATGCTTGGAGCTCGCATTGACGGCGAACGTCCATCCATGCTGGAAAGGTGCCCGCCGGATATGGCCTTGTTCGTCTTTCATGCCGGGCAGGAGAGCGATCTTGATATTGCCGGCGTACCGACTCTCTTTATCGGAGAGGATCGCGGGATAGGCGGCGTTCCAGAACGGCGCGGCCATGGCGACATCGCCGGAGAGCAAGGCGTCGCGGGTTTTCGCGAAATCCCAGTAGAGCAGGTCCCCGGGAATGAGTTTATTGCGGAGAAGCTTCTGCATGAATTGGGCTGCCTGCAAGGATTCGGGCTTGCCGAGCAGCGCGTGACCGTCGCTGTCGCTGATGAAGTCGCCCCCGAAGGTCCAGAGGAGGGAGGCGAAAATTTTGGTTCTCTCTTCCGGCACGACGGCGGGCATGGCAAGGCCCCATTTGGTCGGCGACGCCGGGTCGCGGCTTTGCGAGAACTTTTCCGCTAACTCGTAAACCTCGTCCCAGGTCTCCGGGGGGTTCGGGATGAGATCGCTCCGATAGTATAGAAAATGCGTGCTGATGTCGGTGGGCAGCGCATAAATCGTCCCGTTGTACCGGTACACCGCCAGAAAATCCGGCAAATCGAACGCTTTTCGATCCGTCAGAGCGGGATTGTCGATGAACGGATCCAGAGGCGCGATCGCGCCGGCTGACGCGAGCTCCGCGACGGAGGTGTTCGGCACGAACACGAGGTCGAAGGTGTCCGAGCCCGCGAGCAGCTGGGTGCCGACCGTCGTGAAATAGCCGTCCCGGCCGACTTCGATCAGATCGGCATGAATGCCGGTGGACCGTTCGAAGGGCTCGAGCAGCTGCCGAAGGGCCGCGGCCTCCGTCCCGGTCCGGATCAGCACCTTAATAGAGTCCGGTGTCTTCGCTTCCGACGTCGCCGGCACCGCGTTCCGGTCCAGAAGCACGATTCCCCCGAGCGCCCACACCACCATCAACCCAAACGCGATAAACAGCCATATGTTCAGTTTATTTCTCGTCATCCGGTCGCCCTTCCCGTCAGTCGGCTTTTGTAAGGAATGATCAATGTCACCAGCGTGCCTCCGCCGGATCCCGGTTCCAGGGCGAGGCCGTACTCCGGCCCGAACGCCATCTGAACCCGGCTTTGCACGTTACGCAAGCCCACATGGTCATTCGGGGAGTTTCCGTGCAGGATCCGGTCGACGAGCGCCGCATCCAAGGGATTTCCGGAATTGAAGATCGTAATGGCGACCTGTTCGCCTTCTCTCTTGGCTTCTATTCGCACGACGCCGCCTTCCGGCAGGTTGGAAATCCCGTGTTCAAGCGCGTTTTCGACGAGTGGCTGCAAGAGCAGCGGAATGATCGCGGCATCTCTCGCCGCGGGATCCAGCTCGATGTGATGCCGGACCCGGTCCCGGTATCGGAACGATTGGATGAGCAAGTAATTTTCGAGGTGGCCGAATTCCTTATCGAGCGTCGTCCATTCCTGCCCGGCGTTCAGGGTGAACCGGAAAAACTTCCCGAGCGCGGCCACGAGTTTGCTGATCGGTTCGGCCTGATGCTTCTTGGACATCCAATAGATCGTGTCGAGGGTGTTGTATAGAAAATGCGGGTGAATTTGCATTTGGAGCGTCTGCAGCAGCGCGTCGCGTTTTTCTTTCTCTTTGCGTTCGTTGTCGTGCATCAGCTGCTGGATGCGGTCCATCAGGCGGTTGAAATTTCTTTGGAGGATGCCGATTTCATGGACGGATCCCTGGATATCCCGAACATGAAGATGATCGAGGGACGTAACAGACATAAGCCGCGCGAGCTGGATGACCGGTTTGGACAACGCGGTCGCCAACAGGATGGATATGGCGACGAAAATGACCGTGCCGAGCACCGCCATGACGAGAAGATATTTGAGAATTTGCTGATTGGCTCCCAGAAGTTCGTGAAGCGGGACGACCGCGGTCATCTTCCAGCCGCTGATGTCGGAGGTGACATAGGAGAGCAGCCACTTTCCCTGCAGCTTCACGGTGCCGCTGCCCTGCGCGGGCAAGGATTTGACGGCTTCCGCGACCGGTTGGTCGTGCAGCAAGGCGGCATCCTGCCGATACACGGCTTCTCCGTCCGGACCGGTAACGAGCAGCGCTCCGGTCGAGCCGATCCGGACGCTGGCCAGCGTATCCGCGAGGAAGCGGTCGTTCAACTGCACGAAGAGGTAACCTCTCAGCGCGGAGGTATTGCTGTCGATCAGCTTGCGAACCGCGACGACCGAATCCCGCACCGAAGTTTGGAATCCGCTGGTGGGGCGGAACGCCGCCTGGTTTTCGCTGAACCAAAACATCTTGAGCGGGTTGCGATCGACCGTATCGAGAATGCGGCGGTAATTCGCCTCGTCCATTTGTTTGGCCCATTGGTAGGTGTTGTCGGTCGAGAGGACGATTTTGTCCGGCGTGACGAAATAGACGGCCTGAATATGGTCCAGCCGGCCGCGGAACAGATCGAAATAGACCATTTGCTGAAACTTGCGGTTGGCTTCCTGCAGCTGATAGGGGGTATGCAGGGGGGAATCGAGAAAATCGAGCTGCCGCTGATACAGCAGCGACCAAGTGAGACGGTCGATCTCGGTCAAATTGGCATCGAGCACCTTGCCGGTCTGCTCGACGGTTTGGGCGAGGAATTGGCTGACCTGGTCCTGGAAGATTTGGTTTTCCTTCTTGTACGTGACGAAAGTGATCACGACCATCGGAAAAATCATCAGCAAGAGAAAGATGGATAAGAGCAGCGTCCGGATGGAAATCGGCTTGGAAAAAGCATTCATCGCGTTCAATGTCCTCCTTAGACGGTTCAAGAACGCACCAAGCAATCGTTTTCAAATTGTTCAAACCAAATCTTATGGTTCAATCCAGATGCTGTCAATCCATCGCGATGACGACGTTCCCCTTCTTCCGCCCCGTTTCTACGTAGCGGTGGGCTTCCGCGATCCGCTCCAGCGGGTAGCGACGGTCGATCACCGGCCGGAGTTGGCCGGACTCGGCGAGTTCGCGGAGGAAATCGAGGTTCTGTTGATTTTGTTTTAAACCCGCGGTAACGAACTTTGCTTTCTTGCCGCCGCCGATTGCGGTCATGAGCATGCTCAGCATCAAGCCAGCAGAGGGAACTGTCGAGAGGTAAACGCCTGCCGGTGCCAACACGTCCTTGCAGCGAGAGTATGAGCTTTTGCCGACCGCGTCGAAAATGACGTCATAAGTCTCGCCGGTGCGCGTAAAGTCGGTTTGGGTGTAATCGATCACGCGGTCGGCGCCTAAGGAGCGAACCAGCTCCACGTTCGCGGCGCTGCACACGCCGGTGACATCCGCGCCGTAATACTTGGCCAGTTGCACCGCATAAGCGCCTACGGATCCGGAAGCCCCGTTGACGAGAACTTTTTGTCCGCTCTTGATTTTGGCGGCATCCCGCAGGAAAACGAGGGAAGTCAGGGCCCCGTCGCAAATGCCGGCGGCCTCTTCGTCCGTCATATTGGCGGGTTTGGGAGCGAGCGGGGCAGTCTCGGGCAGGCAGACGTATTCGGCGTGGGCGCCGAAGCTTTTCGGGCTGATTCCGTAAACCTGGTCTCCTGCTTGGAAGCCTTTCACCTCGCGGCCGATCTCCTCGATCTCTCCGGAAAGTTCGACCCCAAGGATTCGGTTCCGGGGCCTGAAGAGGCCGTAAACGAAACGGACCATGAAGGGATCGGCCCGGCGGAAGGAGCAATCCGCGGGCGTGACGACGGCTGCACGGATCCGGATCCGAACTTCGTTGTCTTTGGGGGTCGGCTTCTCGACGTTTTGGAGTTCAAGGACTTCGGGCGAACCATATTGGGTGTACACGATAGCTTTCATGTGCGGCCTCCCTAGTAGGTAAACTTTGATGAACATAATGTAATATATATCATTCCTAATGTAAAGTATAATTTACATAACAAACGACGAAAATTATTTCTGGTGGACCGCCGCGCGGGAAGCTTATGATGGGAATAGCACGAGTTACGGAGGGAGCGCCATGAAAGCTAACGATAACCTGCGAACGTATGCATTAACCGATATTGCTCACATGAAAGTGCATGGCCGGACGAACGGAGGCTTGTCTCTATTGCCGTTGTTTTGGACGGGAAGCGGGGTCGAATTCAACGCGAAAGGCTCCGAGCTCTGGATCGAAATAGAAGCCGATTATGACCGGTACGAGCCCTGGATCGTCATCCTGATCAACTCCGTTCCCGTCAGCAGGCAGATGCTGACCGCGGGCCGTTACTGGGTTTGCTTATTCCGCGGCATGAATCCGGATGAGGTCAAGAATGTCCGTGTCGTAAGGGAACTGCAGGCCATGAGCGCGGATCCCGGCAACTCGCTGCTGATCCATGCGTTGAAGTTCGACGGGGAGTTCGCGCCGATTGCGGACAAGCCCTACAAAATCGAGTTCATCGGCGACAGCATCACTTCGGGGGAAGGAACGGTCGGCGCCAAAGCGGAGGAAGATTGGATCCCGATGTGGTTCGGCGCGGTCCGCAACTATACGTATTTGACGGCCGAGGCGGTGGGTGCGGAATACCGGGTGCTTTCCCAGAGCGGGTGGGGCGTCCTGACGAGCTGGGACAATAATCCGAGGAACAATTTGCCGGATTACTACGAGAAGGTTTGCGGCCTGTTGACCGGCGACAAAAATGCGGCTCTGGGCGCGTTCGACGATTACGATTTCGGATCCTGGCAGCCGGATGTCGTGGTCGTGAATTTGGGGACCAACGACGGGTCCGCGTTTCAGACGCCGGAGTGGAAGGACGAGGCCACCGGCGAAAGCCATAAGCAGCGGCTGAACGAAGACGGCAGCTACCATGAAGAAGATTTGAAAGCTTTCGAGACGGCCGTCCGGCGTTTTCTTGCGAAGATCCGAAAGTATAATCCGAACGCGCGGATCGTGTGGGTTTACGGCATGCTGGGCATCCCGATGATGCCGGCGATCTACCGTGCCGTGGACGAGTATAAGAGAATGACGGGCGACGGTAACGTGTCCGTATTCCAGTTGCCGAATACGACTGCCGAAACGATGGGATCGCGGACGCACCCTGGCGTTCTCGCGCATGAAAAAGCGGCAGAAGAGCTGGCGCGGTATATTCAGGAGTTACTGCGGTAGGTTATGATGCTTTGGAGAGGAAAAAACCGGAAGGGTTGAATAACGCCATGCAACGGATTCGTTTTTTCTACAAAATGTTTCTGAGAGAACCGCTATGGTTCAAGGTGCTCGGTATTGTCTCCTTAGTCCTATCCATCCTGCTGAGCGGCTCACTCGTTTCGGACAGTGAATATGCTCAAAGCGCAGCCAAACTGGCCGCGGCGGTCTTCTTCGGTACGTGGGCGGTGAAAATGCGGAGGAATCAGCAGTTATTGATCGTGTTCAGCATCGTGGCCGCGCTATGTATCTACTTATCTTGGGATCATTTTCATATCGCGCAGCAAGAGGGGATGACGGAATGATCCGTTTCGGTTTGATCGGAGACTACGACCCGGAAGTGAAAGCCCACAGAGCCATCCCGGTCGCCCTGCAGTTGGCGGCGGAAGAGCTTGGCGTCGAGATCGCTTATGACTGGATCGCGACGCCGACGCTGGAACAAGACCATGAACGGAAGCTCGCCGATTATCAAGCGATCTGGACGGTCCCCGCGAGTCCGTATGCGAGCATGCAGGGCGCCTTGAACGGGATCCGTTACGCGCGGGAGCGGGGAATCCCCTTCCTCGGTACCTGCGGCGGATTCCAGCATATGGTCATCGAATATGCGAGGAACGTGTTGGGGCTGTCGGAAGCGGATCACGCGGAGGAGAATCCCGCGGCGTCCATGCTGCTTGTCGCACCTTTGACTTGCACGGTAAGCGAAACGACGAACACGTTCCGATTGGCAGCGGGTTCGCGGGTTGCCCGTATCTATGGTGCCGAGGAGACTACGGAGCAATATGGGACCTGTAATTACGGACTCAACCCGGAGTTCTCCCCGCTTTTGGAGAAGGGCGGATTACGGGTCGTCGGCGTGGATCCCGACGGGGAGACCCGGATCATGGAACTGGAAAGCCACCCTTTCTACGTCGGGGCTTTGTTCCAGCCGGAGCGCTCGGCTTTCCGGAACGTCGTGCATCCCTTAATCAGGGCGTATGTTCAGACGGCCGCCGGCCACGATTTTCGATACGAATGCCTTTATGTCCAAGAGGCGTCGGAAAACCCCTGGTCTTTGCCGCAGGCTGTTCTCCTTCGCGATACCGTAACGGGTGAAGTCCCGAGACTTCAAACCGAGGCGAAAGCGTATTGGGATGATCAAGCCCTCTATGTCCGCTTCGATTGCGAAGAAGATTATATCGTGGCGACCATGAACAACCGGGACGACCCTCTGTACGAGGAGGACGTCGTCGAAATTTTCATCGACCCGACAGGGGAAGGCAAGCGGTATTTCGAATTCGAGGTCAGTCCGCGGAACGTGGTATTCGACGCGATCATACACCGGGATCCGGACGGCCGATTGCAGATCGACACGGCGTGGAATGCGGAAAATCTGGAGACCCGCGTAACCCAGCACTCGGGAAAATGGTCTTATGAAATTACGATCCCTTTTGACGCGCTGGGCTTCAAGCCTGCTCCGGGTACGGTGTGGCGTTGGAACTTATACCGGATCGATGCCGAGCAGGACGGAAACCGCCAATACTGGGCATGGTCTCCGACGGGGCGGGTCAACTTCCATGTACCTCAGGCGTTTGGGGAATTGATGTTCCTGCCTTGATCTATCAACATTTCAGACTCCGGAGCTCTGCTCCGGGTCTTTTTTATTGCGGCACATACGGCTCCCATCCATAATAAATTCAATAGGAGAGGAGTGGCGGGGATGCATTTCGATTTGGGAGAAGCGATTGAAGTTTTGGAACGCACGCCGGGAACACTGGCGTATTTTCTGACGGGTTTATCGGATGGATGGCTGCTCTGCGATGAAGGCGAGGGAACGTGGAATGTCACGCAGGTCATCGAGCATCTCATCGAAGGAGAGAAAACGAACTGGATTCCGCGGCTGCAAATCCTTTTGCGGGAAGGGGAAAACGCCGTATTTACTCCGTTCGTGCGTCTTCCATCCGAGGATTCCAGCCACGATAGGCCAATCCGGCAGAAACTGTCGGAATTCAAAGCCCTGAGACTCGAAAATATCGCCCGACTGAAAACGCTCATCCATACCGACGCGCAGCTTGAGTTGACCGGTTCCCATCCGGCATTCGGGACAGTAAAGGCAAGGGAGCTGCTCTCCACTTGGGTCGTTCACGATTTCACGCATCTGGCCCAAATCGCGCGAGTCATGGCGAAGAGATATGGGGAGGACGTCGGTCCCTGGACGGCATATTTAGGAATCTTGAAAAACCGATAGGAAATCCGATACGGCTACCGAATTCATATAAAGAGAGAGGCACCTAGGAAAGAGCATTGGAGAGAACTCGATGAAAACGTTCAAGAAAGTCTATGTCGAAATCACCAGCGTCTGCAATCTCGCATGCAGCTTCTGTCCGCCGACGGAGCGCAAGGCGAATTTCATCAAGCTGGAAACTTTTAACCATATATTGGAGCAGGTCAAACCCCACACCAAACACATCTACCTTCACGTGAAAGGGGAGCCGCTGCTCCATCCGAAAATCGACGAATTGCTGGACGCCGCGCACGCCAAGGGGCTGACGGTGAACATCACGACGAACGGCACGCTGATCCGCAAGAACTGGCATAAGATCCTCGGCAAACCCGCCCTGCGCCAAATGAACTTTTCGCTCCATAGCTTCGACGGGCATGAAGGGTCAGAGAATCGTGAGGGCTATTTGCGCGAGATCCTGGACTTCGTTCGTGAAGCGGAGCCGCACAAGGTCATTTTCTCATTCCGGCTCTGGAATTTGACCCAGGACAACATGACGAATCTTGAACGCCAAAGGAATCGGGAGACTCTCGAAGTCCTTGAGCGAGAGTTCGGCCTGGATTATAAAATCGAAGAGAAAGTCACGCCCGGCAGCGGATTGAAAGTCGCCGAGCGGGTATATCTTAATCAAGACTACGAGTTCCAATGGCCGAGCCTGCACGCGCCCGAGGACGACGGAGTCGGCTTCTGCCATGGTCTCCGCAGCCAAGCCGCGATCCTGGTGGACGGTACGGTCGTGCCTTGCTGTCTCGATGGGGAAGGCGTGATCAACCTCGGGAACGTGCATCAGACCCCATTTTCGGAAATCGTCGAAAGCGAGCGCGCGAACAATCTGTTCTACGGTTTCTCCAGGCGGAAGGCCGTGGAAGAGTTGTGCCGCAAGTGCGGTTACCGGAAAAGGTTTAATTTGGAACAAGCCTGACGTATAATCGAAAGACATCAGCGGTTCAAGGGGAGTGACCCTATGTATTCCCAATATTCCAAGTATTTTCTGAACATCGTAGACTATCATCAATGGAACCGCAAAATCATGCACGCCTACTGGCTCGTGTTCGGAGGCACTTTATTCGCCTTTGCGCTGATCAGCCTGTTCGCCCGGGAACCCGGTGTCGGTGCGTGGCATTCCCTGCTGCACGGGTGCTTGATCCCCTCCGCGATCATCGCGGCGATGCTGGGGGTGACTGAATGGAACCTTCGTTCCGGCTCGGACCTCCGGCATTATTTCATGTTATCCTCGGGTACCGTTTTTTCGATCGTGATCGTGAATACGCTTCCAGACATTCCCGGCATCGAGATGGTGTTCCTGCCGCCTCTGTTCGGTGCCCTGACCTTTTACGACATGAGGAAGCTCTATTATTCTTTCGCCATGAACCTGGCGTCGTTCCTCGCTCTCTATTTCTTGAATCCGGTAATTCACGACAGAATCGGCACGGCGGAGCTGCTGGTCACGCTCTTCGCCCTGATCAACAGCCTGATCATCGTGCTGAGCCTGATGTCACGGGTCGTCGCCTTGCAGCAGGCGCTGCTGAATTCGACGGAACACAAGCAGGAGCTGTTGGTCCAGAACACGTTGATGGAGAGGCTGTCCAAGACCGACGCGCTGACGGACCTGTACAATCACAAAACGTTCCACGAATATTTGGCGCAATTGCTGGAACAGACGAACACGACGTCTTTCGCCGTGAATTTGGCCCTGGTGGACATCGACAATTTCAAAAAAATCAACGATACCTTCGGGCATTGGGCCGGCGACCAAGTGCTGAAGCGGATCGCCGCGACGATGCGAAGCCATTTGGCCGACGGAGACTTCGCGTTCCGGTACGGCGGCGAGGAGTTCGCGGTCCTGTTTACGGATAAGCCCCTCGACCAAACCCGTGCGGTGCTCGAACGGATCCGCAAGGAAGTCGAGGGCATCGTGCATGAGGAGCTGCACGGCGGTAACGTGACTGTCAGCATCGGTCTCCAAGGCTATCGGCAAGAGATGGGCAGGGAGCGTTTCTTCAAAATGGCGGATGCGTGCTTGTACGAAGCCAAGCGGAACGGTAAAAACCGCATCATTGACGATATCCTCCTCCCGGAAGCCGCAGGATCATAGAGGAAGCCCCCGTTCTTCAACAGGACGGGGGCTTTTTGCAATAGAAAAACATGCCTGCAAGATTCCTGTTGTGCCTGCACCTAAGAGAGCCTAGAATTAGAAATCGATCAGGCATCGTTTTTCAACGGAAAGAAGGGAACATGAATTGTTGAAACGGAATACGCTGGGCTCCCGCTTCATCTTGCTTTTCTGCGCGATTACGATCCCTCTTCTGCTCATTCTTTTTGCCGTCGGCAACTATGCCAAAGGGGTCGTCTTGTCCCAGGTAGCGAATTCCTATCAGAACCTGGTGGACTCCAACCTGAGCATGATCGACAAAAGCCTGGAAGATATCGAGAAGAACATGCTCGACATCGTCAATCATGACGATAACTTTCAGCAGTTCGGCCAGCCCGGGCTGACCGACTCCGAGAAATATTTTACGCAGATCGAGCTCATTCAGCGAAATACGACTTACCAGACGTATTATCATAACGTAGATATGTTCTTCATCTATTCCAAACCCAACGACCAACTGAATTCCACCGACATGTTCGGCGCGGCTTCCTCCTATAAAGAAGAGGTCAGACAATGGCTGGCCGATTCGTTCCATCAACCGAAAACGATCAAAAGCCTGATGTACAAATGGTCGATCGTCCGGATCGAGGACCAATATTTCCTGGTCCGGCTGGTCAGCGACGATCTGGAGAATAATGCGTACATCGGCGCGATCATCAACGTGAACAGCTTGATTACTCCGCTGGGCAACTTGGATCTGCAGGAAGGGAGCGACGTCGTGATCGCCGGAAAAGACGGCAAGGTTCTTTCCGGCGTGTCCGAGCCCCTGGAAGACATTAAGGCATTGCCGGCAGAAAAGCTGGGCATCAATCAAAGCTTCTCGTTATCCGAAGGCCGCTCGAAGCTCCTGGTCGTGGCGAGCCGTTCGGAGAAAACAGGGCTCAATATGGCCGTTATCCTTCCGAACTCTCAACTGCTGAAAGGGTTAAGCGCCTTCCAAACGGTCATTAACTTGCTTCCTCTTCTCGCGGTTGTCATTCTGCTCTTTTATATCCTGATTTTCAGAAGCATTATTTTCAAACCGATCGCGCAATTGCTGGGAGCCATCCGACGGATTAAGGAAGGGCAAATGCACACCCGGCTGCCGGATTCGGGCATCATGGAGTTCGCGATCATCAACCATTCCTTCAACCAAATGGTGGAGGAAATCGTGAATTTGAAAATCGACGTTTACGAAGGACGCCTGCGTTCCCAGAAGGCGGAAATGAAGCAGCTGCAGTTGCAAATCAACCCGCACTTTTTCCTGAATACGCTGAACATCGCGTTTCAACTGGCGGATCTCGGCCGGACGGAGTTGGTCAAAAAGACGGTGCGGCATTTGATGCAGTATTTCCGGTTCATGCTTCACTCCAAACGCGAATTCAATACGCTTAACCAAGAGATGGAGCATGTCCGCAATTACTTGGAAATCCAGAAGCTCCGGTATCAAGAGGCTTTCGAGTTCGAAATCCGCATCGCGGACGATTTACGTGACGTTGAAATTCCGTCCCTGCTCATTCAGCCGTTCGTGGAAAACGCGATGGTTCACGGCATGAGCATCAAGGCGCCGCCCTTCATTCTTGAAATCGAGGCGAGAAGGATGGAAGGAGCGGAAGAACTGATGCTGGTAGAGATTCGCGACAACGGGAAAGGAATCCCGCCGGAGAAAATAGAGGAACTGAATTCGGATGAGTATGCCCCCGACTCTGAGGATAGCCATATCGGGATTTGGAACGTGAAGAAGCGCCTCGCCGTGCATTACCGGGAAAAGGCGCAGCTGAGGTTTCAGCAGCAAGAACCTAGAGGGGCGCGGGTTCGCATCATCGTGCCCGTCGAGTCTTACGAGGAGCAGATGAAACATGCGTGAGATGTTGATCGTCGATGACGAGAAATTTGCCGTGGAAGGCATTCGGAATTCCAACGATTGGGGACGGCTCGGGATCGACCGGGTTCATGTCGCCTACAGCGCCGATGACGCCAGGGACATCCTGTCGGAACGGCGGATCGACGTTCTGATTTGCGATATCGAAATGCATGACGAGGATGGATTGTCGCTCGTCCGATGGGTGAAACAGCATTCGAAGTCTACGGAGGCTTTGTTTCTAACCTGCCACAGCGAATTCGAATTTGCGAAGGAAGCCATCCACTTGGGCAGCTTCGACTATTTGTTGAAGCCTGTTGACGGCCCGGAGTTAGCCGAAGTCATCACCCGAATGCTGAAATCGATCGAGGAAAAAGAAGAGCAGATTCGCAATACCGGCATGTACCGGAAATATCATGCCTTGTGGAACAAACAACAGCCGCTGTTGGCCGAACGGTTTTGGAAGGATTTATTGTCCCGGCGCATTTTGTCTTTCGGGGATTTCCTGGAGCGGGCGCTGCAGGATGCCCAAATCGAGCTGCCGTCGGAGCATCCCGTGCTGCCGATTCTCATCAGTATCGAAGAATGGACGAAGCCGCTTCAGGAGCGGGACCATGACATCATGGAGTACGCGGTGAAGAAGGCGGCCGAGGAAATCTGGCTGATGGAGCATGCGGGGCATGCCGTGATGGAGAAGAACGGGGAACTGTTCGTCATGGTCTATGCTTCGGCGCTAGATCGGCCGGGAGCGATGTCCGAAACTTGGAAGCAAACCGGCGATCGGTTTATCGAATTTTGCGAGATGTATTTCTACTGCAGGGTATCTTGCTATATCGGCGGCTTCACGCCGCTGCAAGAACTGCCGAGAATGTGCGACGGGCTGAAACGCTTGGAGCGCAACAATTTGACCCGGAGCCAATCGGTCTTCGCCTACGACGAGGAAGAGACCGCCGTACAGTCTCACGCCCCGACCGTGAACCTGGATCTTTCCGAGTGGTCGAAATATATGATCAACGGGAACCGGGAGAAGTTCATCGAATGGATCCGGCAACATGCAGACCAATGGGCGGCAGACGGGGATCTGCATCCTAAGCAGTTGGAGACGTACTATCACGGCCTTCTGCAAGTCATCTATCACTTTCTTATCGTCAAAGGGATCAGCGTCGAACGGGTGCCGAATTTCGCATTATGGAGCACGGCCCAAATCCGGACTTTGCCGCAGTGGAAGAACTGGGCGGTCAACTTCGTATCCGCCGTGATGGATGCCGCGTACGCGGAGAAAGAGACCGACGGCTTCGTACAGAAAGCCATCCATTTCATGAAACAACACGTGGAGGAGGACATTTCCCGCGAGGATGTCGCCGCCCACGTCAATCTAAACCCCGCTTACCTGTCCCGGCTGTTCAAGAAAGAAACCGGAACGAGCCTGATCGACTTTCTGATCGAAACGAAAATGGAGCGGGGAAAGCAGCTGCTGGACATGACGGATATGACGGTGAGCGCAATCGCCATGCAGGTGGGGTACTACAACTTCTCCCATTTTACGAAAATGTTCAAAAAGCACTTCGGCGTCAATCCGCAGGATTACCGTCAGCGGACCCGCACGAAGCCATAACCGGAGGCATGGCCTTGCGCCATGCTTTTCTTTTTTTTTGCGGCTGGCCGAGCGAAGTCACATAACGACCAAGCCGAAGTTACAAAAACGGTGGGTGGGAAACCGGAGCGTTAGTATACTGAACTCATCGCTAGCCGCTAGGCTGCATGTCAGGCATGAAAAGGTGGAAATGATGAAAGAATCGAGACTCCGGAGGCTGTGGAAGTACCGGGCGTTACTGCTGCTCGCGCTTCCGGGTTTCCTGCTGCTCCTGGTGAATAACTACTTCCCCATGTTCGGAATCTTTCTGGCTTTCAAGGATTTCAACTATGCCAAAGGAATTTTCGGCAGCGAATGGAACGGGTTCGACAACTTCAAGTTCCTATTCGCCACGAACGATATTTGGCTTATCGTCGCCCATACGATTCTTTACAACCTTGTCTTTCTGGTCGTCAACACGACACTCGCGGTATTGCTGGCTTTGCTGATGAACGAGGTCAAAAACCGGTTGTTCGCAAAGTTTTACCAAAGCGCCTTGATTCTGCCGAACTTTATTTCCATGGTTGTCGTGGCCTATCTGGTTTTCGGCTTCCTGAACCCGGACCTGGGCTTTATCAATAAGTCGATTTTGGAACCGCTCGGTTATCCGACGATTTCCTGGTACATGTCCCCGAAATATTGGCCTTACATTCTGGCGTTCGTGAACATCTGGAAATCCGTCGGTTTCGGCTCCGTGATCTACTTGGCGACCATCATCGGGATCGACAAGGAGTATTACGAGGCGGCGATGCTGGACGGCGCCGGCAAGTGGAAGCAAATGACCCGCATTACGCTGCCGTTTCTCGTTCCGGTCATCGTCATTTTGACGTTGCTTTCCATCGGACACATTTTCAACGCGGATTTCGGTTTGTTCTACCAAGTCACCTTGAATGCGGGAATGCTCAAGAGCACGACCGAAGTTATCGACACTTACGTTTACAATGCGCTGTTGGTTTCCGGGGATTCGAACCTCGCTTCCTCGGCAGGTCTGCTCCAATCCGTCGTCGGTTTCGTTCTCGTGGTTACGGTGAATGCGGTCGTCAAAAAAATAAGCAGCGACAAGGCGTTGTTCTAGGAGGGGAATGCATGAAAAGCGAGAATCGGACGCATCCGGTCATCCATCTGTTCTTTATTCTGGCGAGCCTCGTCTGCATCATCCCCTTCTGGTTGATTCTGATGATCTCGTTCAGCAGCCAGAATTCGCTGACCAAGAACGGCTACAGCTTCTGGCCTGCGGAATTCGATTTTGCGGCTTACCGCTATCTGATTCACGACGCGGAGCCGATATTGAGAGCCTTCGGCGTCTCGATTCTGGTGACCGCGATCGGTACCGTCGTCAGCTTGTTTTTGACCTCGGCACTGGCTTTCTCCCTGTCCCGCAAGGAGTTCCCGCTTCGCAGGTTCATGAACTTCTACGTGCTTCTCACGATGCTGTTCGGCGGCGGTCTGCTGCCCTGGTATCTGGTCTACACGAAGGTGCTGCATTTTCAGAATTCCTTGCTCGCCTTGATCGTACCCGGACTGCTCGGCGGCTTTAACGTATTCGTCATGCGGACCTATTTCACGACCAGCATTCCTCCGTCCCTGATGGATTCGGCCCAGATCGACGGAGCGAGCGAATACCGCACGTATTTCAGCATCATTCTTCCGCTTTCCCTGCCGGTACTGGCCACCATCGGTCTGTTCTCCATCGTCGGGTATTGGAACGACTGGTTTACGAGCCTGGTCTTCATCAATAACGATAAGCTCTACAACCTGCAATATTTCCTATATAACACGCTGATGAATGCCCAATATCTGCAATCCATCGCGGACAAGGCCCACATAGACGCCGCGAGCTCGCCCCTCCAGCCGCTGGAGGAACTGCGGATGGCCATGGCGATCATCGCCGTGGCACCGATTGCCTTGGTGTTTCCGTTCCTGCAGAAGTATTTCGTCAAAGGCTTGACGATCGGTGCCGTGAAAGGCTAATTTCGGCTTCGGCCGATTTAGTATAAAACATTCATTCGTATTTTTCAGGAGGGTAACAAATGGATCGGTTAAAGAAAAAAAGATCGGCCATCGTCATGTCGCTGCTGCTCGTGATTTCGATCGCATTGGCAGGCTGCGGTTCCAACAAGGAAGAACAATCCGCCTCGAGCTCGAGTCCTTCGGCGTCCGCAAGTGCGCAGAGCTCGGACTCCGGCAAGAAGCCGCTCGATCCGTATGAAGTCGTCATGGTTTATCCGGACGGCAAACAGAACGATTTGAGCAGCGTGCAAAGCGCCATGAACGATTACTTGAAAAAGACGTATCCGGAAATGAACATGACGGTCAAGTTGAACCCGATCGACTGGAGCGCTTACGGAGACAAAATCAACCTCATGATGTCCTCCGGAGAGAAGTTCGACTTGCTGTGGACCGCCAACTGGATGAATTACGAGTCCCAGGTGGTCAAAGGCGCGCTGCTTCCGCTGGATGATCTGATCAAGCAGTACGGTCCGGATATTACAGCCGCGGAAGGCAATCTGCTCGATGGCGCACGCCGCGGCGGCAAGCTGTACGGCGTTCACGTTCACCAAGAGCTTGGCAATCCCCAGGGCATCGTCGTCAGCAAAGCGCTGGTGGACAAATACAACCTGGATCTCAGCGCGCTGAAGTCCGGCGAATTCAAGGACTTGGAGCCGATCCTGAAGACGATCAAGGAAAAAGAACCGGGCGTTACGCCTGCCGTCGGACCGGCCTTCCCGCTGGATGCCTACTTTAACTCCGGCAGCATGGAAAGCATCATCGGCATGGTCGGATTGGATCAGCGGAATCCCGATCCGAACAACCCGTACAAGGTCGTTGACGGATACGAAACGCCGCGTTATCTGGAACTCGCGCAATTGACGCACGACTGGTTCGTTAAAGGCTATATCAACAAGGACGCGACGACGCCGGGCATCGACATTTACAAGAAGTTTCAAGCGAAAACCGCCTTTGCTTCGATCGGTTCCGACCTTGAAATCGTGAAAGACATGGCCATCGGCAATGCGTCTCCTATGGCGAACAAGAGCACGCAGCTCGGCGTGGATCTGCTCCAAATCCCGATGAACATCGACCGTCTGCACACGTCGAAGCTCTCGGCGACGCTGCAAGCGATCTCCCAGACCTCTAAAGATCCGGCTCGCGCCATGATGCTGCTTAACCTGTTCTACAAAGACAAGAACCTGCTCACTTTGATGAACTACGGCGTCGAAGGCAAGCATTACGTGCTGAAGGACGGCCAAATCGCCCTGCCGGACGGCAAGTCCCAGGACAATGTCGGATTCTTCCACGACAATCAGTGGCAGCTCGGCAACCAAATGCTGAACTATACCCGCGTCGGAGAAGATCCGAACAAGTACCAGAACTATGAGCAATTCAACGAGATGGTGAAAAGCCAGCCTTCCCCGCTGTTCGGATTCGTGTTCGATCCGGAGCCGGTGAAGAACGAGCTGATCGCGGTCGGCAAAGTCCAAAGCACCTACGATCCCGGCTTCAAATCGGGCCAATTGGATCCGGCGGTCGACCTGCCGAAGATGATCTCCAAGCTCAAAGCCGCCGGCATGGACAAAATCGTTGCGGAGGCCCAAAAGCAAGTTGACGCTTGGCGCGCCGCCAACGGCAAATAAAGAAACTTGAATGGAGGGGTATGACCGTGAAGGCTGCGGTTATACCCCTTCTTCCATTGAGGAGGAGAAACGAATGACCGCCGTTAAAGTGACGATCTGGAACGAATACCTGCACGAAATCCGTAATCCGAAGGTGGCCGAAGTCTATCCGGACGGAATCCATCAGGCGATCGCCTCCGGCATCCGCAGCGAGGAGTTCGAGATTCGCACCGCCACGCTGGGGGAAGCGGAGCACGGCTTGTCCGAGCAAGTGCTGAAAGAAACCGACGTGCTCATCTGGTGGGGGCACATGGCCCACGATCAAGTGGATGATACCGTCGTGAACCGGGTGTACAGACGGGTTCTGGAAGGGATGGGCCTGATCGTGCTGCATTCCGGGCATTGCTCGAAAATTTTCAATAAGCTGATGGGAACCCCGACCTGCCAATTGAAATGGCGGGAAGCGGACGAGAAGGAACGTCTGTGGGTCGTGGATCACGCGCATCCGATTGTCTCCGGGATCGGAGAGTACATCGAACTGCCGATGGAAGAAATGTACGGGGAGCATTTCAACGTTCCCGCGCCGGACGAGCTGATTTTCATCAGTTGGTTCGAAGGCGGCGAAGTGTTTCGGAGCGGACTGACGTACCGCCGCGGCCAAGGGAAGATCTTCTACTTCCGTCCCGGACACGAGACTTATCCGACGTATCGCAATCCGGAGATTTTGAAGGTCATTTCAAACGCAGTTCGGTGGGCGAAACCCGCCCGGACGGCGGCTCCGGTCTACGGAAATACTTCTCCGCTTGAGACGATTAAGGAGAAGAAATGAGCGTGCGGATTCGAATCTCGACAGCCATTGCAGCGGTGGCCGTCTCGGCTCTCGTGCTGCAGGCTTGCTCTTTTACGAAGTCTCATCCGGATGTCGTTAAAATCGGGGAAAGCGGCGGGATCGCCGAGCTGACGTCGGATCAGGCTCGGTACGAGCCGGGCAAGCCGGTCCGTCTTCAGCTTCGTTTGAAGGATGCGTCGCAAGGGGACGCCCTATTGGTGCGCTATTCCCATCTGTCGGACAATTTGAAGGAAGAGACCGTGAAGATGGACGGCGCAACCGCCTCATGGAGCTGGGAGCCGCCGAAAGACGATTACCAAGGTTATTACGTGGACGTATTTCTGAAGCATGGCGGAGATTACGTCGATCATGCCGGCATCGGCGTCGACATATCTTCGGATTGGGGGAAGTTCCCGCGGTACGGCTACTTGGCTGATTTCGGCGAAATGACCGAGGACGCGCAGAAGGCCGTGATGGATCGGCTCAACCGCCTCCATCTCAATGGCCTCCAATTTTACGATTGGCAGTCGAAGCACCATGATCCGCTCCCTATGGAAGGCGGGCAGCCGGCTTCTGACTGGACGGATATCGCCAACCGGACGATAAGCGCCCAGACCGTCAAGAGCTATATCGACGAAGCGCACGCGCGGGGCATGAAAGCGATGAATTACAACCTGCTGTTCGGGGCGAACGCGGGCTACGAGCAGGACGGAGCCAAGCAAGAATGGGGCTTGTTCAAAGATCCGGTGCATGAGGAGCAGGATCAGCACCCGCTGCCTTCCTCCTGGAAAAGCAATATTTTCTTGATGAACCCGGCGAACGAGGACTGGCAACGCTACCTGTTGGGACAGGAAAAGAAGGCGTTCGAAACCCTTGGCTTCGACGGGTACCACGTGGACCAACTCGGAGACAGGGGCGGCGTGTTCGATTATGGCGGCAATCTCGTGGATCTGCCGGCAGCCTATCGAAGCTTCCTTGAAGCAGCGAAGAAGGATCTCCACGTGGATTACGTCATGAATGCCGTCAATCAGTTCGGCCAGCAGGAAATTGCGAAGTCGCCCGTGAAGTTTCTGTACACCGAAGTATGGATGAACGAGATGCAGGATCTGAAAGACGTCATCGACCAGAACGGCATGCTGAGCCAGCATCGGAAGAACACCGTCGTCGCCGCTTACATGAATTACGATTTGGCGGACGGTCCCGGGCAATTCAACGCGCCGGGCGTGCTGCTGGCGGACGCCGCGATCTTCGCGGCCGGCGGCTCCCATCTCGAGGCGGGCGAGGGCTTGCTCGCGAAGGAGTACTTCCCGAACCGCAACCTGGCCGTCCCGGATGCGCTGTGGCGGCAGCTGCAGCACTATTACGATTTCCTGACCGCCTACGAGAATCTGCTTCGCGACGGCGCGACCGAAGCTGCGCAGCCGCTTAAAGCAGTTGAGGGACCGCCGCTTTCCGACAACCCGGAGACCGGCAAACTCTGGGCGTTCGCCAAGGACAAAGGGGACACGAGCATCGTCCACTTGATCAACCTGACGAACGCGGATTCAACGCAATGGAAGGATGCCAAGGGAACGCAGCCGGAGCCGGCCATGCTTCAAGGGTTGAAATACCGCCTCCAGCCGAAAGAAGGCAAGAAAGTGAAGCGGATCTGGCTGGCCACTCCGGATCTGTACGGCGGTTCTCCGATTCCGCTATCCTTCAAGAAAGACGGAGAAGCCATGGATATCGAGGTCCCGAACCTCAAATATTGGGATATGATCGTCATCGAATACGAATAAGAAGGTGCATGCCAATCATGACAGACATTCGCAAGTCCTGGTGGAAGGAAAGCGTCGTTTACCAGATTTACCCTCGCAGCTTTCAAGACAGTAACGGAGACGGAATCGGCGACATTCCGGGCATCATTTCTCGGCTCGACTATTTGCATAATCTTGGGGTAGACGTCATTTGGCTGTCGCCCGTGTACCGTTCCCCGAATGACGATAACGGCTACGATATCAGCGATTACCAGGCGATCATGGACGAATTCGGCACGATGGAAGATTGGGAAGCGCTGCTGAAAGGGCTGCACGACCGGGGCATGAAGCTGATGATGGATCTCGTCGTCAACCATACGTCCGACGAGCACGCCTGGTTTGTGGAGTCGCGCAAGTCCAAGGACAATGCGTACCGAGACTATTACATTTGGCGTCCGGGCAAGGACGACGGGCGGGAACCGAACAACTGGGTGTCGTTCTTCAGCGGCTCAGCTTGGCAATACGACGAAGCGACGGATGAATACTTCCTGCATCTTTTCAGCAAGAAGCAGCCCGACCTGAATTGGGAAAACCCGAAGGTTCGGCAAGAGGTGTACGACATGATGACGTGGTGGCTGGAGAAAGGCGTGGACGGCTTCCGGATGGACGTCATCAACCTGATCTCCAAAACGGAAGGGCTGCCGAGCGTCGGGAACGACCGCTATGCGTGGGGCGGCGATCATTTCATGAACGGCCCCAAGGTTCACGAGTATTTGCGCGAGATGAACGAGCGGGTATTGTCCAAGTTCGACACGATCACCGTCGGCGAAGCGCCGGGGGCATCGCCCGAGGAGGCGATCCGTTACGCCAATCTGGACGGTTCGGAGCTCAACATGGTGTTCCAGTTCGAGCATATGGACCTCGATTCCGGAGCGGGCGGCAAATGGGATCTGCGGCCGTGGCGGCTGGCGGATTTGAAAGCGACGATGAGCAAGTGGCAGACCGAATTGGACGGACGGGCCTGGAACAGCCTGTATCTGAACAATCACGACCAGCCCCGCATGGTTTCAAGGTTCGGCAACGACACCGCGGCTTATCGCGTGTTGTCGGCGAAAATGCTGGGCACCTTCCTCCACATGATGCAGGGAACGCCTTATATCTATCAGGGCGAAGAGCTGGGCATGACCAATGTCCGCTTCGCATCGCTGGCCGATTACAACGATCTGGAGATCCACAACATGTACCGGGAACGCGTAACCGAAGGCGGCGCCGATCCCGCGATGGTGATGGAATCCATCTATGTGAAGGGGCGGGACAACGCCCGCACGCCGATGCAGTGGGATGACGGAGAGAACGCGGGATTCACGACCGGACGGCCGTGGCTTCAGGTCAACCCGAATTATACGGCCATCAACGCGAAAGCGGCGTTGGCGGATCCGGACTCGATCTATTACTACTATCAGGAGCTCATCCGGCTCCGGAAGAGCCATGACATTATCGTTTACGGCAGCTTCGAGCTGATTTTGGCGGACCATGAGCAGATATACGCCTATACGAGAAAGCTGGGGAACGAACGGCTGCTCGTGCTGATCAATTTTACCGAACGGGATGCTTCTTATGAACTGGAGGCATCGGCGTTCCCGGGGCAAGGCACGAGATTGATCGGCAATTACGAGACGGTTGCGGAACCGGCGTTGAGCGGCGTGTTGAGACCTTATGAAGCACAAGTGATTCTGTACCGGGCAGAGGACTAAAAGTCGAGGGGAGAAATCGTGGCAATGAGCAAATGTGATTCTGTACCGGGCAGAGGACTAAAAGTCGAGGGGAGAAATCGTGGCAATGAGCAAATTTCGGATCGGTCTCATCGGGCTCGGAGGAATGGCCCAAGCCCATATCCGTTGGATGAAGGAGAACGGCGACAATTTGGAGCTCGTCGCGGTCAGCGACGTGAACCCGGATGCTTTGGCAAAAGTCGGGGCGGAGTGCGGGATCGCGGAAGATAAACGGTATGCCGATTTCGTCAGTCTGATCGCGGACCCGGACGTGGATGCCATCGTTTCGGCCACGCCAAACCATACGCATGCGGACATCGTTCGCGCCTGTCTGGAAGCGGGAAAACCTTTCATGGCCGAGAAGCCGTTTACCCGCGTTTTCGAGGAGGCGGTTCCGCTTCTGCAGCTGTACGAGCAGAAGCCGGTGCCGGCCATGATCGGTTTTAGCTACCGCTATACCCCGGCATTCCGTTACGCCAGGGAGCTGATTCGGGAAGGCAAGATCGGCGCCGTCCGAAGCTTTTCGATTCAATATCTGCAGGGCTGGGGAGGGGCGCCATACAAAGTTCCCTATGTCTGGCGGTTCGACCGGAGGATTACGGGGACGGGTACGCTGGGCGACTTGGGTTCGCATATGATCGATATGGCCCGGTTTCTGTTCGGGGAATTCCAAGAGCTGTCGGCGCAGCTGCATACGATCATTCCCGAGCGACCGCATCCATCGACGGGCGAGATGGTTCGCATCGAGGTGGATGATTTCGCGAGTTTCCAAGCCAGAATGACGGGGGATGTCATGGGCGTCTTCCAGACGACGCGCAACGCCATCGGTTCCGGCAATCAGCATGAGGTATCCATTTACGGAGATTTCGGGACGATCCACGCATCCACGCTGGATCCGGACCGGATCGTCTGGATCCGCGAAGAGGAGAAGGGCCAGCTGGCAAAGACGGAGCTCGATGTGCCTAAGCACTGCAAGGTTTCTCAATATGAGGACTTCATCGCGATGCTGAAAGGACAGGAGCCGGACGGACTTCCGGGTTTGATGGACGGTTACCGCAACCAGGAAGTGCTGGACGCCATCGTCCGGGCGGATGAGCAGCGAACGGTAATCCGATTGTAAGTGTAGGAATCCGTATGAATCCGTCTGAATTGTACTCAACCGCAACGGAACTCAGCGACCTTATTTCTTGTTTTCGAGCCCGTTTGGGAGACTAGCGGAACCATACGCCGTTATTCCGCAATTTCGAGGCCAATTCTTCGTGATACTCGGACGATAACGTCGCTGAGTTCCGTTAGAATCTAAAAATGACGTTTGTCCGACGAATAACGCTTCTCAGTTCCGTAAGCAAGGGGCTGTCCCATAAACTTTTGGGACGGCCTCTTTATGTTTACGGCTTTAGAAAATAAAAAATTCTCGCTTGACATAAACTAACGTAATTAGTTAATATGCTATTATAGATAGCAAACATTTTGGAGGTTGTTCTCATGAAATTGTCCTTGATCGCCATGTTCACTTTAGCGTGCATGTTTCTTCTCGAGCTGGCTTCTTTGGCCGCCTTCGCCCGTTGGGGCCACCGGTTTGGCCTGTGGGCCGCGATCGGCATTCCCGTTCTCGTGCTGGTCGTCTGGTCGCTGTTCCTGGCCCCGAAGGCCTCTATACCGGTCTTTTTCCCTCCGGTTCGTGAAGTGCTGAAACTCGTCGTTTTCGCCGCGGCGTCGGCCGCCTTGTACGCAAGCGGGCTTTCCGGCTGGGCGGTTGCCATGCTCGCCGTTTCCGTGATCGTCGTGGCCCTGATCTTCTCGTTAGGACTGGTTTCGGAGATGCCGGACGATATCGCAAAGTAAGCAAAACGGGGCGCTCCGTCAGGAGCACCCCGCTTGCTTGTTCGTTATGATGCGTGCCGTATCCAATGCGAGGGAGTGGTGAGGGATGGCGGCAGTTTCGTGCGGGCATCGCCTTTCGCCGCATTCAACTGGGCTTGGGTAAGAAAGAGAGTGTCGGTGAGATCGGCACCGCTGAGGTCGGCGTCCCGGAAATCGGCTCCGATCAGGTCGGCCCCTCTGAGGTCTGCGTCTCTCAAGTCGGCCGCGATCAGATACGCGCCTCTCAGGTTGGCGCTTCTTAGATCGGCGCCGCGCAGCTTCGCGCCGATGAGATCGGCTCCCCGGCCGATCGCTTTTTTATGTTTGGGCGGACGCTGAGCTTTGTGGCGGGATGCGGCCCGTGCGAGTTCGCTGGCGCGTAGAAGCAGACCGTTCACTTCGGCCCGATGAGACGCGACGTCCAACCGAAGCAGCGCTTCGGCATCCAAATCGGCGAGACGTTCCGTTTCGTCGAACGCTTTACGGAGCTCTTCCCGAATCGGGAGAGCGGCGTCCATGGTCATGGCCTCGGAGAGATACCACAGCAGCTCGTGAAGCTGCCGCATGACCGGAAGAACCTCGAACATCGTTTTCGCGGAACTTGGGTTTTGACGCCAGTCCTGTCCATGGAAAGTGGATTGTGAAACCTTCTGGCCGGCGCCGAAACAATCGAATACGGTACAGCCCCGGAAGCCCAGAGGCCGGAGCCGGTCATGCACGCCGCAGCGGAAGTCCTCCCTGAGGTTCGGACAGGGGTGGCCGGCGTTTTTGTCGATGGCGAAATCGGCCGAAGCCGAGAAAGGCAGCGCGACGCAGCACAAGCCGAAACAGCTCTCGCAGTCGGCTTGCAGGCGGGAGCGGTCGCCGCCGGGAACAAGCGGGTTAGATTCGGAACGTTCGGACATGAAGAAGCCTCCCTTTGCTTCTTTCCATGGTAGTATTGTATATTTTGATCGTCAATGGTACGGGAAGGGAGCAAGTTGAAGTGATCGATAGACGGGAAAGCCAGCTCGAGGCTGCGGAACGATTCGCGAAGGCGGAGCTGGGGAACGATCTGTCCGGCCATGATTGGTGGCACATTCACCGCGTCGACCGGATGGCGGCTCGGCTTGCGGCCGAGGAGGGAGCGGACGCGTTCGTTTGCCGCATGGCGGCGCTGCTTCATGACGTGGCGGACGAAAAACTGAACGAATCGAAGGAAGCCGGGCTCGCGAAAGTCCGCGATTGGCTTCGCAGCGAGCAGGTCGCTGAGGAAGATTCGGCTCACGTCCTGGAGATCATCTCCACGATGTCTTACAATGGCGGCCAAAATCCGCCGATGCGTACGATCGAGGGGAAAGTCGTCCAGGATGCGGACCGTCTCGACGCGATCGGGGCGATCGCGATCGCCAGGGCCTTCGTCTATGCCGGGTGGAAGGGCCATCCGATGCACGACCCGCACTTGCCGCCCCGCGAGTCGATGACCGCCGAGCAGTACCGGTTGGGAAAAACGACCGCCATCAACCATTTCCACGAGAAGCTGCTGAAGCTGAAGGACCTCATCAACACGCCGGCAGCGAAACGAATCGCGGAGGAGCGGCATCGCTATATGGAAGAATACGTGAACCGCTTTTACGAGGAATGGGAAGGTTAAAGGCTGGGGGATGCTTACGGAACTGAGAAGCGTTATTCGTCGGACAAACGTCAATTTGAGAATCTAACGGAACTGAGCGACGTTATCGTCCTGATATCACGAAGAAACGGCCTCGAAATGGCTGAATAGCGCCGCTGAGTTCCGTTAGCATCCCGAACGGGGGTTATTTGCAGGAATAAGGTCGCTGAGTTCCGTTGCGAATGCATCGGAGTAGGTTCTCGGCCAGACAACAAAGAAGATCGCCATTATCTCGCCTAGCAGGCAGGATATTGGCGATCTTCTTTACCGTTTACTTGCTGTACATCGTCACGGCTGCGGAAGTGACGTTGACGGCCGAGCCGGTAATGGCCTTGATGACGGCGGTCGAGACGTAGGCGCTTTCCCCGAAGGAGCGGATCGCTTGAACCGCCGCCACCTTCTTGCCGTCGATCGTCACGGCTTGCTTGCGCAAGTCGACGGTCACCTTTTTGCCTTCGTGCTCAAAATGGATGAGCCGTTTGTCCGGGTCCCAATCGATCTGCGAGCCGAACGACTCGAAAACGTAGCGCAGCGGGACATACGTCACGCCGCTCGCCACGCGAGGAGAGGGGACGTCGATCAGCTCGATCGTGCCGTTCAGCTTCCCGGTCGCAGACTTCCGGGACAGCGTCAGCGTCTGCCGGCGGTCCGGCAGCAGCAGCTGTTTCGCAGCGTTGGCGGCGGCCTCCGGCCTTTCGATATAAACGTCGGGCGTCAGGCCCGTTTTCTGGATCGAAGTGCCGTCGGGCAGCTCCCAGTTGTCGATCGACACCTTCAGCTCGCTTCCGTTCGGCAAATCATACGGCGCCTGCATCGTGCCTTTGCCGTAGGATGTGACGCCGACGAGTTTGGCCCGGCCGTTCCGCTGCAGGGCACCCGCCAGCATCTCGGAAGCGCTGGCCGTATTCTCGTCGATCAGCACGGTGACGGGGAGATCCGTGCCCTCGGAATCCGCCTCGATCGCCGCTTCCTCCCCTTGGTCGTGAACGATGAGGATTTTGCCCGACTTCAGGAATTGATCCGCGACTTGAAGCGCGGCCAGTACGGAACCGCCGCCGTTGCCCCGCAAGTCGAGCACGAGGCCTTTCGGCTTTTTGGCCGTCGCGGCTTTCAGCGCTTGATCGAATTCGGAAGCCGTATTGTCGCCGAACGTAAAAATGCGAATGTACGCGATGCCGTCCCCGAGATCGTCCGAGCTGACTTCAGGCAGCTGCAGGCTCGCGCGAATCACCGTGAAATCGATCCGCTTGCCGTTCCTGACGACTTGGAGTGTGACGGCCGTGCCTTCCTTGCCGCGAATTTTCGCGGGCGCGGCTTCGAGCGTGTCGGCCGTGACGGCAACGCCGTCGATTCCGACGATCCGGTCACCGGCCAGGATGCCGGCTTTGGAGGCAGGCGCGTCCGCCACTAGACCGGCCACGACCAGCGCCGGGCTTTCCTCGTCCGCTTCAATCGTGATACCGATGCCGGCGTACGATTGGTTGATCGCGTTCATGAAGTCCTGGTACTCTTCGGCGGACATGTAATTGCTGAAGGGGTCGTCCAGCGAGTCCAGCATTCCCTTGATGGCCGCTTGCAGCAGCGCGTTCTCGTCCGGATGCGTATAGTGGTTATCCAGGATGAGATGGAAGGCTTCGAGCAGGGTGTCGTCGGATTTCTGCTGGGCCGCGAATGTCTGGAGCGGTGCAAGCTGAAGGGCGAGGGCGGCCAGCGCGCCGATGAGCAGGCGCCGCACTCGCGGCGCTGTCGTTCTTTTCATGGATGAAGGAAGCCTCCTTATGTAAAAGCACTTCTTAAAAACTGTGATATAGAGCACAAAAGAATTGCCGGTCGGAACACAGAAAAATCCGGCTGGGAATTATATCATATATTTGTGGGTCGAATGCCATTTGCGAGAGTCCGAGACGACTTGATCGGGACCGGCAATCGCCTTCAAGGTCTCCAAGTCGAGTATGGAAAATTGCTTGTTCCGGATCCGGATCACGCCCTCCTGCTGAAGCTCCTGAAGCGCCCTGGCCGCCGTCTCGCGGCCGACGCCGATCATGTTCGCGAAGTGCTGCTGGGTCACCTTCCATTGAATTTCAAGGCCCTGATCCGTTTCCTTGCCGAAGTTGGAGCCCAAATCGAGCAGAAGGTTCGCGACGCGCACCCTCGTATCGAGGAAAGCCAGGTACTGCAGCTTGCGGTCCGCCTGGTTCAGGCGTTCGCTCACGACGTAGAAAGCTTTGCGAAGAATTTCGGGATACTTCTTCGTCAACGCTTCCAGGTCGGATTTCTTGATCATCCAGAGGACGGACTTCTCGATCGCGGCGACGGACGCCATGCGGTACTTGTCGTAATGGAAAACCTCCAATTCCCCGATCGATTCCCCGGCAAACTGATGGCCAAGCACGATCTCCCGATCCGCATCTTGGCGGTAGATTTTGAGAGCTCCGGTTTTGATGATGTACATCTCGCGGCACTCGTCGCCATGGAAGAAAACAACCGAGCCTTTGGGATAATGCCGCTCGGCGAAAAGGGACAGCACGGCTTCCCGATCCTCATCACGGATGATGCCTTGGAAGAACGGCGTATCGAGAGCGGTTGGATGCATGGGAAAGGCTCCTTTGCGGGTGCGTGCGCACGCTCCATAAATTGTAACATCGGCAGGGCCGCGGGGAAAGGAAGCGATGGACCATAGACACGACGGAAACGGTTAGGGTGGAGCAATCGCCGGCCGAAGAGGAAGGG
Source organism: Cohnella candidum (assembly GCF_003713065.1). NCBI lineage: Bacteria > Bacillati > Bacillota > Bacilli > Caryophanales > Paenibacillaceae > Cohnella > Cohnella candida. The sequence goes on from NZ_CP033433.1 coordinate 4,576,999, forward strand.
TGGAGGCGGCTGATGCTCTATTTCGACGTTCTTCAAGCGTTAAAAGAGAAGCTCTCGGAGCCGGAATACCGGGATTACCGGCTTTCTTCGAGCGGCAGGACGCTTTACGTCACGCAAGAGTCGGACAAGTCGATCGCCTATCGGATTACCTTCAAATATGCAGAACGTAAAGAAACGCACTTTGTTGCAGTTCACGATGCAGGAGAGGAGCGCGCGGTGAAACTGGCTCTCGAGTTGGCCCGAATGCTGGGCTGCGATCTCCCGCTCGAAGCCGTGCAACTCGGAAATGCCTGCCAGGGCGAATCTTCCGGAGGGACGAAATACCGGATTGCGCCGAATCCCGCGCAGCCGGCCCAACTGGATATTTACCTCGGAACCCGATAACGAAAACAGCCCTCGCGGACGCAAAATGGTCTGCAGAGGGCTGTTTTGCTCATCATTCGATATTAAACGATCGTGCTGCCGTCGTAGGAAACGATGGTACGGTACAGTTCCGGCCGGCGGTCGCGGAAAATGCCCCATTCGATCCGCTGGATCTCCAGCTGGTCCAAGTCGAACTCGGCCGTCAGCACCGTCTCATCCGTCCGTCCGGCTTCCTCGACCATGTTGCCTTGCGGCCCGGCGATGAACGAGGAGCCGTAGAACGTGATGGTCGAGTCGTCGTCGCTTTCTGCGCCAATGCGGTTCGAAGCGATGACCGGCATCAGGTTCGAAGCGGCGTGGCCGCGCATGCACATCTGCCAGTGGTCCTTCGAGTCGATCGAGCCGTCCTGCGGCTCCGAGCCGATCGCCGTCGGATAGAACAGCAGCTCGGCGCCCATCAGCGCCATGCAGCGGGCGGCTTCGGGATACCACTGGTCCCAGCAGACGCCGACGCCGATTTTGGCGTAACGGGTTTTCCACACCTGGAAGCCGGTGTCGCCCGGATTGAAGTAGAACTTCTCTTCGTACCCGGGGCCGTCCGGGATGTGGCTTTTGCGGTAATGGCCGAGGATTTCGCCGTCCGCGTCGATGACCGCGAGCGAGTTGTAACGGGCGTAGTTCTTCTTCTCGTAGAAGCTGATCGGAAGCACGACCTGGAGCTCCTTGGCGACCTTCTTGAAATGGTTGACCGCCTTGTTCTCCTCCAGCTCCGTCGCGTAGACGTAGTAGTCGGACTTCTCCTTCTGGCAGAAGTAAGGCGTTTCGAACAGCTCTTGCAGCAAAATGATCTGAGCGCCTTCCGCCGCGGCTTGGCGCACGAGTTTGTCCGCTTTGGCGATGTTCTCGTAGATATCGCAGGAGCAGCTCATTTGGGTAGCCGCCACTTTCACCTTTCTCATGGACAATCCCTATCCTTTCCGCGGCATTTGCTGCGTCGTGCAATGGACGTTGCCGCCTTCCTTGATGATCGCCATCCCGTCGACCGTGCGGATGCGCCGTTCGGGGAACGTTTCCTGCAGAATGCGCGCCGCTTCGCGGTCGGTTTCTTCCGCCGCGCCGCCGAATACGGGGAGCACGATGCCGCCGTTTACGAAATAGAAGTTGAGGTAGCTGAGCGTCAGCCGGCTTTCCTCGAACATCGATTTGGGAGGCTGGGGAATCTTCACGATCTCGAACTTGCGTCCTTGGGCGTCCGTCGATTCGCTCAGGATGCGCAGGTTTTCTTGCGTAATTTCATAATTCTCGTCGCTCGGGTCGTCGCATACCTGGATGACGATTTTGCCCGGCGCGGCGAAGCACGCGACGTTGTCGACATGGCCGTCCGTTTCGTCGCCGTCGAGTCCGCGTTTGAGCCAAATGATCTTGCTGACGTTCGTGAACCGTTTGACGTAATCTTCGATCTGCTCCCGGCTTAGGTTCGGGTTGCGGTTCGGGTTGAGCAGGCACTCTTCCGTCGTGAGCAGCGTGCCTTCCCCGTCCACGTGGATCGAGCCGCCTTCCATGACGAGGGGGGCGTCGAACCGGCGTGCGCCTACGCGCTCCAGCACTTGGGGAGCGACTTCGTCGTCGAGGTCCCATGGCGCGTACTTGCCGCCCCAGGCGTTGAACTTCCAGTTCACGCCGGCCAGCTCGCCGTTCTTGCCGACGAGGAACGTCGGGCCGTTATCCCGGAGCCAAGCGTCGCTGTGGGGGATTTCGGCGAAATCGATGTTCGGCTCGTCGAAGTAACCCGCCGCCAAGTCCTTGTCCGCGGGATTGACCAGCACGGTCACGGGCTCGAATTCGGCGATCGCCTTCACGACCTGCGCGTATCCGCCGCATACCGGCTCGTGGTCGTCCGGGTAAACCATCGATTCGCGCACCGGCCAGGACATGAAGGTGCGTTCGTGCGGTGCCCACTCGGCAGGCATTTTAAATTTAAGGTCTCTTGGATCCAAGTCGAATCAGCTCGCTTTATCGGTAAATTTCTTATCGTCACTAATGAAGGCCATTCCTCAACCATCATAAACGATAAGGGGACCGATCTCAAAGCCTTCCGCGGGACAACTTCTTCCTTATTGTGCGGAATGCCGGATTTGAGTATGATGAAAGCAAATAGACGGTTGCGTGTGACTGGCGGAACATGGACCAACCATGGGGGAGCACGCGGCGGAACGAGCCGTACGCCTGGGCAGAGGTAAGGGGGATCGCCCCCTTGCCTCTTTGCGTTTTCAATCCGTAATGAAGGAGTGGCTGAAAATGGCGAAAACGGAAGGACCGCTGATTTTGGACGGAGCACGGGTGGCTCGGGACATCAAGGAACGATTGGCTGAGAGGGTGAACCTGCTGGCCGAACGGGGGATCACCCCTTGTTTGGCGACCATTCTCGTCGGAGACGACCCCGCATCGGCGACGTACGTCCGCATGAAAGGGAATGCCTGCGAGCGCTTGGGGATGGAGTCGCGGCGCATCCAGCTGGACCGAAGCACGACGACCGAGCAGCTGATCGCCGCGATTCGCGAGTTAAATGAAGATTCAAGCGTTCACGGCATCCTGCTGCAGCATCCCGTGCCGCATCAGATCGACGAGAGAGCCGCTTTCGACGCCATCCGCATCGACAAAGACGTGGACGGCGTCACGACGCTCGGTTTTGCACAGAACGCGTTCGGGTTTGCGGCCTACCCGTCCTGCACGCCGGCGGCGATCATGGCGATCCTCGACGATTATGGAATCCCGATCGAAGGTAAACACGCCGTTGTCGTCGGACGCAGTCCGATTCTGGGCAAGCCGGTATCCCTCATGCTGCTGAACCGCAACGCCACGGTCACCGTCTGCCATTCCAAAACGCAGGGACTGGCGGATATCGTCGGTTCGGGCGACATCGTGGTAGCCGCCGTCGGCAAGCCGAAGTTCATCAGGGGCGATTGGATCCGCGAGGGAGCGGTCGTGCTCGACGCGGGATACAACCCGGGCAACGTGGGAGATGTCGATTACGAGGAGTGCCTCCTCAAGGCCGCGGCGATCACGCCGGTTCCGGCGGGCGTTGGTCCGGTCACGATCGCGACGCTTCTGAAGCATACCGTGGACGCGGCCGAAAGAATCGGTTCCGCCTAGCAAGTGTTGCCAACCCGCCTCCCCCGAAAGCCTTGCGCGCAAGGCTTTTTTCCTTTTTACGCCTGGCGCCGGCGGGGGAGGGCTTGTCTTGTATTCTACTAGGGCATGAAGTAAAATTTACTCAGCCGTTCGCTAATGGCTTGGCCGGCCTCCGATGCCGTCACCACGCGGCCGCACCCGGGTTTTCCGTCCGGGCCGCAGGGCGAAAATCCACCTCTGGGATGTGTAATCACGTTGAACAATAAAGCGGTCATTTTGGGAAGCAACTATTACATAGGCCTCAGCACGATCCGGTGCTTGGGCGAACATGGCATCCATACCGTCGCTGTCGACTATTCGACGAAAAACACGTACGCAGCCGATTCCAAATACGTCTCGGAGAAGCTCGTCGTTCCCCACTATAAGGAGGATCCCGCGGGCTTCATCCGTTATCTGAAAGACTACGCCAGCATGCAAAGCGCCCCTCCGGTCCTCATTCCCTGCCACGATAACTACGTCGAAGTCATCGACGAATATCTGGAAGAGCTGCGGGAAAGCTACCTGATACCTCAGACGGAGAAAGGCATTTATACCCGGCTCATGAACAAGGAGATGCTGGAGCGCGCGGCTATCGAGAAGGGCGTCGCCGTGCCGGAGACGGTCCGGGTGGACGAGGAAGATTACCTGGCGAAAGTGGCGCAGACGATCAAATATCCTTGTCTCGTGAAGCCTTCCGATTCTCCCGCGTTCGTGGCCAAGTTTAGAAGGAAGCTATTTAAGGTTTATTATGAGCAGGAGTTGGTCGAAGCGGTCGAGAAATCCCGCCAGGCCGGCCTCGAGGTCATCGTGCAGCGGATCATCCCGGGCTTCGACGACCACATGTATACATTCGATGCTTATCTGAACCAGGAATCCAAAGTCACCCACTGGGTGACCTGCCAGAAGTTCCGTCAGTATCCGATTAATTTCGGCGCTTCGGTGTACACCGGGCAGAAATACGTGCCGGAACTCTACGAGATCGGCGCCAAATTCCTGGAAGACATGAAATACAAGGGCTTCGCCGAAATCGAGTTCAAGAAGGACGCCGAAACCGGCAAGTTCTACTTGATCGAGGTCAACGTGCGGATCACGAACCTGAACGTCCTGCTGAACAAGGCGGGCGTCAACATTCCCTATATCACTTACCGCGAGCTGACGGGCTCCCCCGTGGAACCATATGCGGTGAAGAAGGACACGAACCTCGTATTCTGGTACGCCTACGAGGACCTGCTGGCGATCAAGGGCTACCTGAAGACCAAGCAGCTGACGTTCGGACAAGTGTTCAAGTCCTTCTTCAAGCCCAAAGCATACGCCATTTGGGATTGGCGGGATCCGAAGCCCGCATTCTCGTTTCTGTCCATCACCCTCGGCAAAATGTTCGGCAAAAACTCGCGAGGGTAGGAGGTTTCGTTTATGACCCAGCTGAAAGAACTTCTCAAGGCCGTCCGAGTCATCGACAGTATCCACGACCGCGACCTGCAGGTGACGGGCGTCTCTTACCACTCGGGCAAAGTCGCCGAAGGGCATGTTTTCGTCTGCGTGCGCGGCTATAAGACAGACGGACACAAGTACCTCGCCAGTGCCGTTCAGAACGGAGCGGTCGCGGCCGTCGTCGAGGAATTCCAGGAAGGTCTCGACATCCCGCAATACCGCGTGGAGAGCGGTCGGATCGCTTTGGCTCGCTTAGGAGCGGCCTTCTATGGTCACCCGGCGGACAAAATGTTCATGATCGGCATCACCGCCACCAACGGCAAAACGACCACTTCCTATATGACGAACGCGATGCTGGAGAACCACGGGCTGAAGACCGGACTCATCGGCACCGTGGTCATCAAGATCGACGATGCTTCGATTCCGGCAGAGCTGACGACGCCGGAATCCCTGGATTTGCAGCGCTATCTGGGCGAGATGGCGGACCGCGGCGTATCGCACGTGACGATGGAGGTTTCTTCCGCCGCGCTGGAGGCGCGCCGGGTCGAAACCGTCGACTACGACATCGTCACGTTCAACAACCTGAGCCGCGAACACATCGATTCCCACGGCTCCTTCGAGCAATATTTCAACGCCAAGGCGAGCTTGATCCGCAATGCGGGCGAGAAAAGCATGGCCGTCCTCAACTTGGACGACTCCTACTCGGCTTCGCTCGTGAACGACACGCGCGCGCAAGTCGTCACCTTCGGCGTGAAAAGCAAGGAAGGCGACATCCACTGCAAGGACTTGGACCTGTCGACGGGACGGGGCAAGTTCAAGGTCGAAATCCTGAAACCGATCCGGTGGAGGGACATCGAGCTGAATCCCGGCGAGTTCGAAGTGGAGCTGTCCGTTCCGGGACTTCATTCGGTCTACAACTCGATGGTCGCGATCGTGAACGCGCTGCTGTGCGGGGTTCCGGTATCGGTCATCCAGCATACGCTGAAGACGTTCCCCGGGGTGGAGAGAAGGTTCCAGTTCATCTACGAGGGCGACTTCACGATCATCGACGACCATTTCGCGAATCCCGGCAACATCAACGTCACGCTCGAAACGCTTCGCTACATGGATTTCGAAAATTTGAAGCTCGTTTACGCGATCCGCGGCGAACGGGGACCGACGGTTAACCGAGAGAACGCGGAAGCGATCGTCGAGTGGATGAAGCGTCTCGAGCTGGACGAGATCATCGCGACGAAGAGCGTCTCGCACGTCACGGCCAAGGACAAGGTGACCGACGAAGAGGCCCGCGTATTCATGGAAGTGATGGACAAGGCCGGCATCCGCGTCAGGCTGTACGAGCAATTGCCGGACGCAATCGCGGACGGGCTGAACCATGCCGGACGGGGGGACCTGGTCCTGCTGGCGGGCTGCCAGGGGATGGATCCCGGCGGGGAGATCGCGCTGAACATGCTGAAAGACCGCGAATCGCTGGATGTCTGACGGGAACGGCAAGAAATTTCATGCAAAGTGGGTTTGGCAGTGGAAAACAAACGGTTAGGCATCATCGGAGGAATGGGTCCCAAAGCGACTTCCGTTTTCATGGATAGAATCATCGATCATACCGTCGCGGAACGGGACCAGGATCACATCGACATGCTGGTGTTGAACCACGCGACGTTGCCGGACCGGACGGAGGTCATTCTGGAGAACGACGGCCGGAAGTTCCTGACCGCCATCGAGCCGGATTTCCGCTTCATGGAGCATGCGGGAGTGTCCCATATCGCGATTCCCTGCAACACCTCGCATTATTTTTACGATGACATGCAGGGCATGACGACGATCCCGATCATCAACATGGTCGAGGAGACGCTGAAGGTCATTGCCGAGCGTTACGGCAAGGGTAGCCAGGCCGGGCTGCTCGCGACGAACGGCACGGTGCGCAGCGGGGTTTACCGGAAGGCGGCCGAACGGCTCGGCATTCGCCTGTACGAGCCGGACGCGTCCGTCCAGCAGCAGGTCATGGACATTATCTATGATTTTAAAAAAGGCAAGAAAGACAGCTCGGCGGAGCTGGAGAGCGTCGTCCGGCAGCTGCTCGACCGGGAAGGCTGCGATTGCGCCATCCTGGCGTGTACGGAATTGTCGTGCATTCCGGTGAGCGAGGAGACGGCGGCTTACTGCGCGGACGCCATGGACGTGCTCGTCCGGAAGTCGATCGAGCTGTCGGGCAAACGTTTCGGGTAAACGGTTGGAAAAACGTGGTTTGTAGAGCGGAAATCGTGGTGTGAAGAGGCGGGGACGCGTGCGGCGTTCCCGCTCTTTTTTTGTTTTCCGCTCTAATGCTTTTCCCTCCGAATGTCGATAAACAGGATAGAGTGTCGGTATGTGAGGAAACTCAGCCACGCCCAACAACTTACATGCTGAGGTGTACGATGAAAAATACCACGATAATCGGTTTGTTTCTCGGATTGTTCTCCCTCATCGTCGGGATGATTCTCAAGAAAGCGCCGCTGATCAGTCTGGTCACGAACCCGGCCGCTTTTGTCATAATCATTGTCGGAACGATCGCTTCGATCTGCATGGCGTTTCCGTTCAGCGACCTGAAAAAAGTGCCGAAGCTGTTCAAGATCGTGTTCGTAGAGCCGAAGCTCGTGGCGCGCGAACAGCTCATTTCCATGTTCATGGACTGGGCGACGATCACCCGCCGCGAAGGGCTGCTCGCCCTGGAAGCGAGAGTCGAGGAGATCGAGGACGATTTCCTGAAGGTCGGCATGCGGATGATCATCGACGGCAACGACCAGGACCTTGTTCGCGACGTTCTGCTCGAGGACGTCTCCGCGACCGAAGACCGCCACCGTTCCGGCGCGCAGATTTTCTCCCAGGCGGGCATGTACGCGCCGACCCTCGGGGTTCTCGGGGCCGTCGTCGGTCTGATCGCCGCCCTGCAGAATTTGAATAACATGGAGGCGCTGGCCCACGCGGTCGCGGCGGCCTTCATCGCGACGCTGCTCGGTATCTTCACCGGTTACGTGCTGTGGCATCCGATTTCCAATAAGCTCAAGCGGATCTCCAAGAAAGAGATCGACCTGAAGCTCATGATGGTCGAAGGCCTTCTCTCCATCCAGTCCGGCGTTTCCACGATCGCCATCCAGCAGAAGCTGATGGTGTTCCTGACGCCTACGGAACGGGTCGCGTTCAACCAGAAGGAGGAGGCCGGCGGTGAGCAAAAAGCATCGGCATGAGCATCACGAGGAGCACGCGGACGAATCGTGGCTCCTCCCGTATTCCGACTTGATGACGCTGCTTCTCGCTTTGTTCATCGTGCTTTACGCGGTCAGCTCGGTTAATACCTCGAAGCTCGAGCAACTGAGCAAAGCATTCAAATCCGCTTTCAGCGACGGCTTGAGCATTTTCGAAGCTTCAACGATCGTGCAGACGGGCGACGTCCAAAGCCCGAAAGACGGAATCAAGCACTTGAGCCCGGAAGGCAAGTCCAAAGCCCAGCTTCAGCAGGAAGAGCAGCAGAACCTCGAGAAGCTGCAGCAGCAGCTGCAACAGTACATCAAGAAGAACGGGCTATCTTCCCAGCTCGATACCCAGCTGAACCAATCGGAACTGCTGATCACGATCCGGGACAACGCGCTGTTCGAACCGGCCAGCGCCGCCGTCAAGCCGGAGGCTCGCAAGCTCGCGGTCGCGATCGGCCAGATGCTGCAGCAGTATAACGATTATGAAGTCATGGTCACCGGGCATACGGACAACCTGCCGATCAACACGGTGGAGTTCCCCTCCAACTGGGAGCTCAGCTCCAAACGGGCGATCAACTTCATGAAGATCCTGCTGGAGAACAAAGCGTTCGATCCGAGACGTTTCGGTTCCATCGGCTACGGCGAGTACCGCCCGGTCGAAAGCAACAACACGGACGCGGGCCGGGCCAAAAACCGCCGCGTCGAAGTCTCCATCCTGCGGAAATATTCGGACGCATCGACCGATAAGTCGGCTGCGGATTCGGGTGCCGCGAACTCGCAGTAAGAAGCAATGGCAAAGCCGGAATCGCCTTGGCGGGCGATCCCGGCTTTATTTGTTTGTGCGTGGGGGTTGGGGCGGGGCTGTAGGGCCGCGAAGCTATAGTTCGATTTTGCACAACTGCAGAGGAGGAGCTTCGGAAAATGCGGCTATAGTTCGATTTTGCCCAACTGCAGAGGTGGAGCTTCGGAAAATGCGGCTGTAGTTCGATTTTGCCTGCTTAGAGAGCGGTTTTGCATATGGGGCTCGAATAGGGCCCGTTTAGTTGTGTTTTTTCGAACTGCAGACGACACGAACCTCCGGTGTGCGTATCTAAGTGTGTTTTTCCGAACTGCAGCCGCCACTCGAGTCAGTCCCGGTGTGAACTCCTGCAAAAGTGCAGGTATTTTTGACGAATCTCGTTCATTCAAAGCGAATGGGTGCGATTATGCAGGTTTTTCGAGTCATGGCGGTGCGTATTGGGGAGGTAACGAGAAAATACCTGCATATTTGCATGAATCGTTTCTCGGCCTGGCATTGGCTTAATAATAGATGCACTTTTGCATCTATTTACCCGCGTGGCCGCAAATAGCGGTATGCGACTCCCGCCCCGGCGACGAACAGCAGGCTCGTGACGCCGAGCGTCCGAACCCAGGCGTCCGCGAATAGGGCGTTGGCATCCAGCAGGACGCCGCAGAATGCCACGCCCATGGTAGCGCCGAGCTGGCGGAACGCGTTCAGCGCCCCGGAAGCGATGCCCGCGGTGCCCTGTGGAGCGGCGGCGATGACGGAGGACATCAGTGCGGGAAGCACGAGGGCGAGTCCGCAGCCGATCATGCACAGCGCGGGAATCGTGACCGCGTATCCCGCATTCGCCGGCGTGAACGTGAGGATCGCCAGTCCCGCCGCGGCGATCAGAAATCCGGCACCGATGGAACGCCCCGCCCCGAAACGTTTCACGATGCTGCCCATGTACATCGGAACGATGGCCATCGGCAGCGTCATGGCGAGGAAGTCCAACCCCGTAAGACGGGCGGAATGCCCGAGCTCATTTTGAAAGTAGAGGGTCAACAAGAAGAGGGCCGCGGAGAAACCGAAGTTGACCAGGAAACCCGCGGCCATCCCGCCCGATACCACCGAACTGCGGAAAAGGGAGAAAGGGAGCATCGGAGAAGCGCTTCTCCGCTCGATCCGCGCGAATAGCAGGAGCAGCGCGGCGCCTCCTGCAAGCATCGCAAATGTAGGGGTCGAGCTCCAGCCCCACTGCGCTCCTTCCATGATTCCGCACGTGATCGCCGCGACCGCGAGGATGCTCGTTAGCTGCCCGGCAAGATCGAAGCCGCTGCCCGAACCGCGGCGAGCGGGATCCAGCCGGTTTCGGCTCACCAGCACGAAGGCGGCGATCGCGACCGGCACGTTGACCAGAAAGATGCTCGGCCAGCCGAAAGCATCCACAAGAAAGCCGCCGAGCACGGGCCCCGCCGCCAACGCAAGTCCGGATACGGCCGCCGAGATGCCGAGCGCACGCGCTCGCTGCTGCGGGTCGGTGAAGGTTTGGGCGATGATCGTCAGCGCCGCCGGCAGGATCGCGGCACCTCCGATGCCGAGTATGGCCCGCAGCGCGATGAGCATGCCCAGCGAGGAAGCGGCGGCGGACAAGACGGACGCAAGCGCGAAAGCGGTCAATCCGGCGAGGAACACGCGCTTGGCGCCGTAGCGGTCGGAGAGCGAGCCCATGCCGAGCAGCAGGCTGGCATAGACCATCGTGTAGGCGTTGGCGACCCAAGTCAGCCCGTGAAGGCCTCCGCCGAGATTCAGGCGGATGGCGGGAAGCGCGACGGTGACGATGGTCGTGTCGAGCAGCACGATGAAATACCCGAGCGCGAGGCCGGTGAGCAGCAGCGAGCTTCTTGCGCGGGTCAGGGGAGCGGGTGTTGAGACAACCGCTTGATTCATGAGGAACAACTCCTTTACCGAATCGTAGACTTTATGCGAAACTTTTCTGTAGTGTATATTCTGAGAGAACAAGGTTCGAGAGAGCGGTTTATCCTAGGAGCGCCGCTCCTATCTATAGATGCGGGAGGTTCAAACCGATGGCCGTCGAACACAACCGGGCGAAGCAGCTCGGCCAATTCCTTCAAACCCGCCGTGCCCGTTTGACGCCGGAACAAGCCGGACTCGAGCCGGGCGGACGCCGCCGAACGCCGGGGCTTCGCCGTTCCGAGGTCGCTTACTTGGCGGGCGTCAGCGTCGATTGGTATACGTGGCTGGAGCAAGGCAGGGAGATCAACGTGTCCGCCCAGGTGCTGGAGAGCGTGTCGCGCGCGCTGCGGTTGGACGACAACGAGAGAAGGCATCTCTATATACTCGCGACCGGGTATGAGCCGACGGAGGGCCGCGAACCGCAGCTAGAGGTAAGCCCCCTGCTCCAAAGCTTGCTGGACCGGCAAGGGGAGTGTCCGGCTTTCGTATCGAACTCGCGTTGGGATATCGTAGCGTGGAATCGCGCGGCGTGCGCCGTGCTCGGCGATTACGACCGCATGTCGGACCGGGAGAGGAACTCGCTATGGCGTTTGTTCACGTCCGACGATACGAAAGCCATGTTCCGCGATGGCTGGGAGAAGAGTGCCCGGCGAAGGCTCGCGCAGTTCCGCGCCAACTACGGCCGCTACGTGGGGGACCCTTGGTGGAGCGGCATGATCGAGGAACTGAAAGCCGTCAGCCCGGAATTCAGGGAGTGGTGGCCGCAGCACGAAGTGCTCGACGCGCCGGAGGGGTATAAGACGATCTACCATCCGGAGGTTGGAGCGCTCCATTTTGACCATCTTTCCTTCTCCGTCATCGACTCCACCGATCTGCAGCTTACGGTGAATCTCCCTCTGGATCAGGCAACGGCGGATCAATTAAAAAAGCTTCTGAAAACGTATTGACCTTAACGTTACGTAAAGGTGTATCGTGAAATCGTCGGGAGGAGATCACATGGAATACACCGTGCAGAAGCTGGGCCGCCTCGCGGGGATCAGCACCAGAACGCTCCGTTTTTACGACGAGATCGGCATCCTGAAGCCGGCCAGGACCAACTCGTCGGGGTATCGGATTTACGGGCAAACGGAGGTCGATCGGCTGCAGCAAATCCTGTTTTATAGGGAGCTCGGAGTCGACCTGAACCGCATCAAGCAAATCGTGACCGATCCCGCCTTTAACGGTGCCGAAGCGCTTCGGGAGCATCGTGAGCAACTCCTCGACAAGAGAAGGCAATTGGATTTGCTGATCGAGAACGTGGATAAAACGATTGCCGCATCCGAAGGGAGAATGGATATGAGCGATGAAGAGAAGTTCGAAGGGTTCAAACGGAACCTGATCGAGGAGAACGAGAAGAAGTACGGCCAGGAAATTCGCGAAAAATACGGCGAAGAGGCCGTCGAGAAGTCCAACCGGAAAGTGCAGAACATGACGAAAGAGCAGCATGAGGAAGTGACGCGCCTGTCAGAGGAACTATCCTCGGTGCTGGCGGAAGCTTTCCGGACGGGCAACCCCGCCGGGGAGCTGGCCCAGAAAGCGGCCGACCTGCATAAGCGGTGGCTGAGCTTCTACTGGAGCGATTACAGCAAGGAAGCCCACGCGAACCTCGCCCAAATGTACGTGGACGACGAGCGCTTCAAAGCGCACTACGACGAGAAACAGCCGGGAACGGCGGAGTTTCTGCGAGACGCGATCCACTTTTATACGGGTATCAATTCGCAAGGATAAGAGAAAGGCCGGACACCCCGTTTACGCAGGGTTCCGGCCTTTCTTTCGCCTTTCGCGTCCTTAGTCAATGTCGATCTCAAGCACGACAGGGCAATGATCGCTGCCGAGCACGTGCGAGTCAATCCGCGCGTCGGTGATCTTCGGCTTCAGCCTGTCCGACGCGAGAAAATAATCGATCCGCCAGCCGACGTTGCGTTCCCGCACCTTCGGCATGTTGGACCACCAGCTGAAAGCGTCCTTGCGGTCGGGATAGAGATAACGGAAGGTGTCCACGAAGCCGGCGTCGAGCAGACGGTTCATTTTGTCCCGTTCTTCGTCCGTAAAGCCGGAGTTTCCCCGGTTGGCCTTCGCGTTTTTGATATCGATCTCCTGATGCGCCACGTTCAAGTCCCCGCACACGATGACCGGCTTGCGGCCGTCCAGTTGGACGAGATAGTCGCGGAACCGGTCCTCCCACTCCAGCCGGTATTCCAGCCGGGAAAGGTCGCGTTTGGCATTCGGCGTGTATACGGTCACGAGGAAAAAAGAATCGAACTCCAGTGTGAGGATGCGGCCTTCCGGCTCAAAATCCTCCTCGATGCCGTAACGGACGGAGAGCGGCCTCAGTTTCGTGAAGACGGCCGTTCCCGAATAGCCTTTCTTTTCGGCGTAGTTCCAATATTGGCCGTACGCTTCTCCGTGGTCCAAGCAGATCTGGCCTTCTTGGAGCTTCGTCTCCTGCACGCAGAACAGATCGGCGTCCATTTCCTCAAAATAATCGTTGAATCCTTTGTTGACGCAGGCCCGCAGGCCGTTCACGTTCCAAGAAACGAGCTTCATTGCCGGTTTATCCCCTTTTTCGCAATCCTTCTATGAACAAACGGCGGATCCCCGCCAGGTACATGTCTTTGTCGTAGCCGAGCGATTCGCGGTGGTGCAAATATTGCTCGGGAGAGAGGGCGGCGAGCAGGAAATTCGCGGTTAGAGTGACGTCGAGTTCGCCCGTTTCTCCCTGCCTGACGGCGTCGTTCAGCAGATCCTGAAAAATGCCTTGCAGGCGCTGGGTGATCGGACGTTTATGGGGCAGGAAGGTTTTCTTGCCGGCGTACAGGCAATTGATGGTGGACAGAAACACGACGTTATCGTCGATGTAATGGATGAGCCGTCCGATCGCGTCGTCCAATCGTTCCAAGGCGGAAGCCGCGGATGCGGAGGGAGCGTGCCAGCTCTCCAATTCTTGCAGAAAATGTTCCACGCTCTCGCGGAGCATGTCGGAATAGATTTCGCCGGCGTGCTCGTAACGGCGGTACAGCGTGCCTTGGCCGATTCCGGCTTCTTGCGCGATTTGATACATGTTGACCGAGTCGATGCCGTTCCGGTCGACCAGAGCCCGGGCGGCCTCGAGAATGCGGCGGCGGTATTCCGCGTCGCGTTGGTCCTTGGCGTCCGTTTCTTCATGCGGCATGGCAGGTTCGGCTCCTTTCCCGGTGAAGTTTACCAAAAGTTCATTTGACTTGCGGACAATTGTCCGTTATATTCTGTGTGCGGACAATTGTCCGCCATACAAATATAACACAATCGACGCTCATGTGCCCGTCACCTGAGAAAAAACATCAGGATCGCCGGCTCCATGCAGACGTTGAGAGTGGGAGGAGTGGAAGAAACATGGCGAAAGCGGCATTAAATGGGGAAGCCTCAGCTGAATTCCGGCTGTCCAGCATACTGGTTCCCCTGATCGCCATCATCGCGGGCTGTTTCATGGTCATTCTCGATACGACGGCCATGAACGTGGCGTTATCGCAGCTGGTGACGGATTTCCATACCCAGCTCCCTACCCTGGAGTGGACGGTGACCGGCTACATGCTGGCGACCGCCGCCGTCATCCCGCTGGCCGGCTGGCTGTCAGACCGGTTCGGCGCGAAAAACGTCTTTCTCACTTCGGTCATCCTGTTCACGGTCGGTTCCGCTCTCTGCGCGACGCCGAACAGCGCGGAATGGCTGATCGTTTTCCGTATCATCCAAGGCCTCGGCGGCGGTTTCGTTATGCCTGTCGCGATGGCTTACGTTTACCGGCTGAGCCCGCCGAACAAAATCGGCGCCGTCATGGGCTTGCTCGGCGTGCCGATCCTGTTCGCGCCGGCGATCGGGCCGATCGTGTCCGGGTGGCTCGTCGAGTACCATTCGTGGCGCTGGATTTTCCTGATCAACATTCCGGTGGGCATTTTCAGCGTGCTGTTCGGTCTGTGGAGCCTGCCGAAGATCGCCCGGCAGAAGGTCGCCGGCTTTGACCTGCCAGGCATGATCCTTGGACCGATCGCTTTCGCCGCCTTGTCGTTCGGGGTGAGCGAAGGAGCGCACAGTTGGACCTCGGATAAAACGCTGGCCGGCCTCATCGTCGGCGGAATCGCGCTGATCGCCTTCATTTTCGTGGAACTGCGCGCCAAAACGCCTCTGCTGGAGCTTCGGGTGTTCAAGTCCGCGGATTTCTCGCTGGCCATCGTGGCGCAGTGGATCGTCCAATTCTCCATGTTCGGCGCGATCTTCCTCATGCCGCAGTTCCTGCAGCAGGCACGAGGCTTCGGAGCGCTGGACACCGGGTTGACGCTGTTCCCGCAGGCGCTCGCGTCGGCGTGCCTGATGCCGATCGGGGGCTTCCTGTTCGACCGGATCGGCGTACGCTGGCTCGTCGTCATCGGCCTCAGCCTCGTGTCGGGCGCGATCTATCAGTACACTTTCCTCGATCTGACGACGGAAGGGAAGGACCTGCTGCTCCCGCTTATCATGGCCGGTGCCGGCATGGGGCTTATGATGATGCCGCTCAACTCGCATCTGATGACCAAGGCGCCACGCGAACTCGTCAGCCGCGTCACCTCGCTGACGGGCGCGTTGCAACAGGTCATCAGCTCGCTCGCGGTAGCGACGGTCGTGACGGTCCTCACGACGCACATGAAGACGCTGGCGGCCGCGGATCCGGCCATGGCGGCAGCCGGAGGGGACCAAACCGCGACGGCGAAAGCGATGATCGCCTTGGCACCCAAGGCGTTCGACTACACGTTCGGCGTCATGCTTTCCGTCGCGGTGTTCGGCATCCTGCTCGGCTTCGTACTCCGCCGCGGCAAGAAGCCCTCGGACGGCGAAGCACAGGCCGCGAAGGCCGAGGTTTCGGTCGAAGCGCTGCATATGGGATAAGTTTGGGTGGCCGGGTTCCCTTCAGGGGACCCGGCTTTTTCGTGTTGCCCGATCGCAACCACGCCATCCGCTGCCTTAAGTAAACGACGTTTACTAAACCCAGCCGGCCCCCCGCCAATCGTCACGTTAAGTAAATCACGATTACTTAAACCAAGCCGCAGCCCCGCAATCCGTAACACTAAGTAAACCACGACAACTTAAACCCCGCCCGAAGAGTCGCCTCTGCCGTCATAAGTAAACCACGTTTACTTAAACCCGCACGTCCCCACCATCCGAATAACTAGCACCGTCCGTCGCCACCATGCGATTGAGCGTCCGCTCTAAGACGGCGAGACCGTCTTAGGGAGCAGGAATTACGGCAGTTGGCCTCCGTAAGACGGAGAAATCGTCTTAGGGAGTGGAAATCACAGCAGATGGCCCCCGTAAGAAGGCGAAAACGTCTTAGAGTGCAGAACTCGCGAATGGGGACTGTTACAATGACCGATTGAAAAATCGCCTATTTTGGCTTAAGGTGGTAATAAATAGAGATGAAGAACGACAAGTACGGGAACAAAGCGAGGAGGTAGTCGCACATGGAGTGGAACTACTATGACACGTTCATAACGGTAGCCCCGGATTGTCCGGCCGAGTACGGCATTGCGCCTCCGGATAAGAAAAGCGGGAAAACGAAGCCCGGCATCGAATTCGAGCTCGTTGCCGAGCAGCCGTACGTTTACACGCAAGAAGAGCTGCTTTTCGAGGTGCACGCCCGGCATAAGGGAATTCCGGAGGAGGAATTCGCCGAGCATAAGGAAGAATTCTACAAGAAGCCGACGGCGTGCATGCGCGCGTCGATGCTGCCGAAAAAGTACGGCTGGGGCATCCACTTCAACGCCGAAGGCAAGCTGGCGCTCATCCCGAGGGAATCCCCCGAGTATCAACGGTTCCTGGCCGGCGAAGTCGAAAACGTCAAAATCGTGCCTGCCATGCGCAACAGCCGCAAATAAAAGAAGGGAGCTCCCGCCCGGGAAGCTCCCTTCTCTTTACCGTTTCGCCACTTTCGCGGCCTCCGCCTCGAAAAACTCCCGCAGCTCCGCAGCTTTCCTCGCATCCGACAAATCCACTTTTCCGTCCAAATAATGCTCCACGACCTTCTCCCATTGGGGCGCGGTCTTCTGGGAGAGCATCGCCCGCACGGCGTTTTTAACCATTCTGCGCTCTTTAGAGTTGGAGAACATGTCCTTGTATTGCTGCTTCCGATCCCAGTCCAGATTGCCGAAAACGCGCCGGAACACTTCCGCCGTCATCCGCGCATCGTCCAGCGCCCGGTGGGCCGAGCCTTCCGCCTCGATCCCCAAATCCGCCACCGCAGCCTCGACGCTGACGTCGTTGGTGACGTTTTTGTAGCGCAAAAATCCTTTGAGCAAATCATAGTAGTAAACGGACATCCAGTAGGCGTCATCCAGCTTGTGCATGCGCGTGTCGAACACGATGCGCTTCAAATCCTCGCCGCCCCATGTGACGAGCATGAAAGAATCGCTGCGGTTCAGCCACGCCTGGAAAGCCCCGATCACCTTCGGAAACCCGTCCGCGCCGTCGATTTCCTCTTGGGCGATCCCGGTTTTCTTTTTGATGAAGCTGTTCAGCTTGGAGAAGTAGACCGGCTTGACCATCGACGAGAACACGTCCGTGGTCTCCAGCGCCTCGTTCAGCCGCACGGCTCCGATCTCGATGACCTCCATGGGCAGGTCGCTCGCGAATTTGCGGCCGTTGAATTCGATATCGAGTATGATGTAGTCCAAAATTCCAACCTCCGATAAAATTTCCCTCTTTTACTATATCACCACGAAGCCGGACAAAGCACCTAAACGAGAAGGCAGGGAACCGCCTGTCGGTCCCTGCCCCTCCCCAAAACCATCAATTCTGCAGCATCGGCTTCAAATCCGAAACCATCTTGTCCATCGTCTGCGCTTGTTCTCCATACATCTTCTTGGCGTCGGCGTTGCGGGTCGTGAGGGCGAACAGCTCGAGGTCGGCCTGGATTTTCTTCAAGGTCGAGAGCAGCAGCGCCTTGGCTTGAGGCAGCGGGACCGTGAGCTTGTCGTCGAACAAGTCCACGTACAGCTGTTGATAAGCGTCGACTTGCGCCAGAAATACGTTCTCCACCGTCACGCCGACTTTCTCGAGCTCCGTTTTCAGCCAGCCTTGGTTCAGGCCGATCGTGGCGAGCGGCTCGTGCATGATTTTGCCGTCGATGATGACGGTTTGCGGCTCAACTTCGTTGACGGTCTTGATGTTCATGTCGCTCGGCGTCAGCGGCTGCTTATCCTTTTTGAGGAGCACGCTTAGTTCGCCGCTGGACTCCATGACGGCGAATTCGACGTCGGCGGTTCGGAACACGTTTTTGCCCCGCAGCTGCTCGAGCAGTTCGTCCGCGGTCAAACGTTCCTTTTTCAGGCTGTCCTCGAGCACTTTGCCTTCCTTGATCAAGACGGTGCCTTTGCCCTCCAGCCATTGGCGGAGGATTTTGCTTTTCAGCGTCAGCATTTCGAGACCGAACGGGACGATAAACCAGACGGACATCGCGAGAATGCCGAGGATATAATGCCTCTCCATGTCCGTGGAGATGAAACCGGCCAATTCGCCCAGCGTAATCCCCGTGACGTACTCGAAGAACGTCAGCTGCGAAATCTGTTTCTTCCCCAAAATGCGCGTGAAAATGAACAGGGAGACAAGCGCGCCGAGAGAACGAAGCAAAATTTCGATCCATTGCGGCATGTGCGCTTACCCCCTTTCCCCGGAACCGGAACTGGAGCCGGACGCCGCGGCGCCTTCCGGCGCTTCGATCGCCACCGCATGGGCGATACACGGAATCGATTCGCCCTGCTGGAAGGACAACGGGGACAGCAGCGCGCCCGTCGCGACCACGAGGACACGCTTGAGCTCCCCTGAGCGGATCTTCTTCATGATATGACCGTACGTGACAACGGCCGAGCAGGCGCACCCGCTGCCGCCGGCCTGAACCATCTGCTTCTTGTAGTCGTAAATCATCATGCCGCAATCCTTATAACGAGCGAGGTCGATCGGGAGCTTGTGTTTCTCGATCAAGTCGCAGGCGATCTCATACCCGACCTTGGCAAGGTCGCCCGTCACGATGAGATCGTAATGGTCCGGCGAGATGCCCAGGTCGCGAAAATGCGCCGTCATCGTATCGACGGCTGCCGGAGCCATGGCGGCGCCCATGTTGAACGGGTCCTTGATGCCCATGTCGACGATGCGGCCAATGGTCGCCGCGGCAACGACCGGGCCCGACCCCGAACGCGACACGACGGCCGTGCCCGCGCCCGTCACCGTGTACTGCGCGGTCGGCGGCTTCTGGGAGCCGTACTCCGTCGGGTAGCGGAACTGCTTCTCCGCGGTGGAGTTGTGGCTGCAGGTGCCCGCGAGCGCGTAATTCGCCCCCTCGGAGTTGACGATGTAGGAGGCGAGCGCAAGGCTCTCCATCGACGTCGAGCACGCGCCGAATACGCCGAGGTACGGGATCGCCAGCGAACGGGCGGCGAAGCTGCTGCTCGTGATCTGGTTCAGCAGGTCGCCGCCGACGTAGAACTGGATTTCCTCCTTGGTCACGCCGGCACGTTCGATCGCGATTTTGGCGGCTTCCTCCAGCAGGGTTCTCTCCGCTTTCTCCCAGCTGGCTTGCTCGAGCATGGAATCGCCGTGGATGATGTCGAAGTCGTCGGCCAGCGGCCCCCTGCCTTCGAAGGGCCCGACGACCGCCGCCGTGGACGCGATGACGGGTTTCCGTTCGAAAACCCAGCTTTGGTGCCCCTTCAGCATCCCGGCCTCACCCTCCTTTCAAGATCAGCCGGATCAGAGCGACGAAGAATGCGGCCGCGGTGCCGAAGACGATGACGGGGCCGGCCATTTTGAACATATTCCCGCCGACGCCCAGCACGATCCCTTCGCTCCGGTGCTCGATCGCCGCGGAAGCCATCGAATTCGCGAATCCGGTCACGGGCACGGCTGAGCCTGCGCCTGCCCACTGGCCGATTTTATCGTAAACGCCGAAGCTGGTCAGCAGGACGGAGATCAGAATAAGGATCGCGACGGTCGGATTGGACGCCTGCTTCTCGTCGAAGCCGCCCCAGCGGATCATCGCCTGCTGGATCCCTTGCCCGAGCGTGCAGATGACGCCGCCGACGAGGAACGCCCGCACCGTATTCAGAAGGACCGGCCGCTTGGGCTCCCTTCTTTTGGCGACTTTCTGATACTCCTGCTGCACCGGCGTCAGCTTTTTCAATTTCTTGTTGGCCATGTGTTGACCCCCTCGTCTGCCCATTTGATTACAAGGATGCGTTGGGATCGCATGTTTTAGGGATGGAAAATGTCTCCTGAGTAATCGGCCGCGCCGGGGGCATCCTATCGTTCGGCAATTCATTAAACTCAAA
Source organism: Cohnella candidum (assembly GCF_003713065.1). Taxonomy (NCBI): domain Bacteria; kingdom Bacillati; phylum Bacillota; class Bacilli; order Caryophanales; family Paenibacillaceae; genus Cohnella; species Cohnella candida. The sequence goes on from NZ_CP033433.1 coordinate 4,597,296, forward strand.
AGGGTGATCGATTCGTGACTGTAGCAACTCAAGTTAAAACGTGCGTAGCGTCGCTGAAAAGTGCCCAAGCCAGCCTGGAGTCGTTCGCCCTGAGCACGCAGAACCAAGAAGCGAAGCAGATGTTCACCGATGCGGCCACCCAAACCGGCCAAATCCTGCAGCAAGTCGAAGCGCGCGTCACTCAGCTGGAGAACGAAGAACCCCAATATAAAGGCTTCTAATCAAAAGCCGACTCCATGAAGAAGCGCCGCGCGAGCGGGGCTTCTTTCCGGTTGCGGAGGGATGAAAATGCAGAGAAAACGCGCAAGCCGATTAACGGCGGCTGCCCTTGCGTTGGCGCTGGCAGTCCTGGCCTCGTCAGCCTTGAAAGCCGATGCTGCGCCCAGGCACGACCGTACTTACTATGAGTCCAGAGGAGACGTCGTATGGGAAGTGCCGGGGAACGAGAAGGTCCTGGCCCTCACGTTCGACGACGGTCCCGATCCCCAAAACACTCCCGCGATCCTGGATTTGCTGAAGCAATACCATGCGAGAGCGACCTTCTTCACGATCGGGCGTAAGGTCCGCGAAAATCCCGAGCTTGCCAAACGCCAGGTTTCGGAAGGTCACGAACTGGCTAACCACACCTATACGCATCGTTTTCTCGGTCCTTCCAGCACGCAGGAGAGGATCCGGGAAGAAGTCTCGAAAACGCAGAAAATCATCTTCGAAACGACGGGACAGACGTCGCGTTTGTTCCGTCCTCCGGGAGGCGTATTCACCGACGTGGTGCTCGCGGAAGTGAAAAAGGAGCGCCTGCAGACGGTCATGTGGTCCTGGCATCAGGACACGAAGGACTGGGCGCGACCCGGCGTCGGGCGAATCGTCCGCAAGGTGCTGCGCAACGCCCGGAACGGCGATATCGTCCTGCTCCACGACTACGTGAACGGCTCTACGCAGACGGTGGACGCGCTGAAAATCATTTTGCCGGAGCTGCAAAAACTGGGCTATCGTTTCGTCACCGTCTCCGAGTTGATGGGGCACAGCAAAGCCGTTTGGTAGCCGCGGGCCGGCTCCTCGTCCAAATGGCATACAAATACGGCAAAATAACCGCTTTCGAACGGGAGGGGTCGTAAGCCTATAATGGATATGACCTCGTATTGCGCGTCAAAGAGAAAATGAAGGTGGTGCAGGTACAATGACGAAACCTCAAGTCGGCATTCAACTGTATTCGGTTCGCGACCTGAGCGAAAAGGACTTCCTCGGCACGATCCGCCAAATCGCGGATATCGGCTACAAGAACGTGGAGCTGGCCGGTTATTACGGCGTATCCGCGAAGGATCTGAAAGCGGCGTTGTCCGACGCCGGGCTGAACGCGCCTTCCGCGCACGTCGGCCTGACGATGGACCAACCGGACCAGTGGAAGGACAACCTGAAAGCTTCCGTGGAATACTACTCCGAGCTGGGCATCAAGCGCTTCGTCGTGCCGTGGTACCCGCTGGGCCAGAATGCGACCGCCGAAGCGGTGGACAAAATGGCCGCAGTGCTGGAAGAAGCGTCCGACATCGTGACGGCTTCGGGCATGACTTTCGGCTACCATAACCATGATTTTGAGTTCAAGCCGATCTCCGGCAGCAGCGAACTCGTGATCGACCGCGTTTTCGATCGGGTTCCGGCCGGCAAGCTGTTCGCGGAATTCGACCTCGGCTGGGTGAAGGTCGCGGGCCAGGATCCGGCGGCTTACGTGGCCAAGTATGCGGGACGACTGCCGCTTGTCCATGCGAAGGATTTCAAAGACGACGGCGTGGACACGGAAATCGGCCGCGGCTCCGTCGATTGGGACTCCGCGCTGGCGGCTTGCGAAAAAGCCGGCGTCGAGTACGTCATTATCGAGCAAGAGCGGTACGAAGTCGGTTCGCTCGAAAGCGCGAAGCTGAACTTCGCGTGGTTCCGCGAACGCGGATGGATCTAAAATTATAAAAATAAGCGCGTGAAGCACACCGCACCGCCCCGGAGGGGGAGGCTGCGGTGTTTTCGCGTTTTCGGGGAGGTTTCGGCGTCGTGGAAGAGCAATATCTCAGGTGGCTGGACAAACAGGCCAAGAACCGCACGGGCGAAGCGCTGCGGAGATTGAAGGTAGGCCATGGCCGAAATGAAAAGTTGTTCGCACAGAACATCTGGTGGCCGGCGATCGGCAATTTCGATTATCTTCATGCGGAATACGAAGTGGCGAATTTCCGGGACGGATCGTATTATCTGGATCATGCCTATGTGAGGCCGCCGTATCTGATTGATTGGGAAGTCGATGATTTTAGCTCGCATGCGAAAAACGTGAGCAGACGGAGCTTCGACTACGAACGTGACAGACAGAACCAATTGGTGGCGGATGGATGGAAGGTGATTCGGTTTACGCTTGATGCGATCACGGAACGCCCTCGGCAATGCCAGCAGTTCATTCTGCAAATGCTCGGTAAGCTGTATGGCAACGGCTTGATGGAACCGTACTTGTTAACGCTGGAGCAGCGGGAAATCATGCGCGTGGCTTCCGTGCTTCGCCGTCCCTTTACGCCAACCGAGATCTGCGTACCGCTAGGCGTTCATGCCCAGTATGCGCGCAAACTGCTGCACGAGTTGGTGGAGAAGGAGCTGCTCGTTCCCGCGTCGGGCTCCGCCCGCGTTCGGACTTACGTCCTCGGTCCGAAAGCGAACCGTTGGAGGTAACAACAAAGCAAAATAACGTTATGACAAAACGTTATTTGCTCGGTGAAGCCCGGCGGGGTCTGCGATAAGACGCTGCGGTAACGCTATTGCTCCCCAGGTTGGCGCTCCGACGGCATTTTCGACAAATTAACGGTTTCGCATCAGCTTATTTTCGAGAATGGGTGCGTATGGGCGGTAATAAGGTGTTCCCAACGTCTTAAATCTGGAAAAGAGAAGGCTGGGGGCATCCACGAGAGGTATCGGCGAGGAGAGATCGCCGTGACTTTTCGCTCATATTCCGAATTTCGCATCGAAACCGTAAGCGTCTTCATGGTAGTATCGAGGGTGAAAACTAGCAAAGCAAAGCGAAGTCCAACAGTCATCCGATCGGAGGGAACGTCCCCTGCTTCGTCGATTACCGATCAAATTCAATGACATGAAGCTCCGCAACAAAATGGTGCTGTCCAACTTCCTGTTCTTCCTCCTTCCGTTCATGCTCATCGGTTTCTTCGTCGTCGACCAATACCGGCAATCCGCGATCGACAAGGCGACCGAGCAAACGAAAAGCACGATCGAGCGCGTGAAGATGCGCACGGATGAAACGCTTGGCGTCGTCATCGCGGCATCGAGCCGGCTGATGCTGGACAACGATCTCGAGACGATCGTCACGACGCGGTACCAGAACACGATCGACGTCGTGGACGCCTACCGGGAATACGAGAAATTCCGGTCGTATTACACCGACTTCAACCCGGAGATTTCGCGGATCAAGCTTTACGTGGATAATCCGACGCTCCTCAACAACTGGGAGTTCCTGCCGATCGAGAAGGATACGGAGACCAGCTTCTGGTACCAGGCTGCCCGGAAGCAGAGCGGTCTGATCGGGTGGTACTATTTCCCTGACGTGACGCGCAACGCGAACAGCATGCTGAGTTTGGTCCGGAGCGTTTATTTCGCGGAAAGCCGGACGTTCGGCGTGCAGGTGATGGACGTGAACACGAACCTGCTGAACTCCATGCTGCGGCAGGAGGATACCGAGACCGTCCTGGCGGACGGGAACGGCGTCATTGTGGCTTCCAACCGCGACAGCATGATCGGCCGCAAAATCCAGGATACCCATCTGGGGCCGGATGCGGTCGATCTGAAGCCGGGTACTTACGACCTCGACGTCGATGGGCACAAATCGAAGGTGTTCGTGGACGAGTTCACGCCCGACAAAAGCTTCTCCGGCTTGCGCATCATGACCGTATCCCCGATCGAGAGCATCGTGAGAGAGGCTAACCGGATCAACCGGACGGGACTTCTGGTCATCAGCGTGGCGGCGGTTCTGGCCTTGATATTGATCTATTTCATCTGTACCCTGCTGACCAAACGGCTCCTGAACTTCAGCCGGCAGATCAACCGGGTGTCCATGGGCAACTTCAACGTGGCGCTGGCGTTGGACGGCAACGACGAGATCGGGCAGATCACGCGGCAGTTCAACCAGATGGTCGCGAACATCCGCGATCTGATGGAGGAAGTGACGAAGTCGCACGAGCAGACCAACGAGCTCGAACGCAAGCAGAGCGAAATCAAGCTGAAAATGCTCGCGAGCCAGATCAACCCCCATTTCTTGTACAACGCCCTGGAATCGATCCGGATGAAGGCGCATTTGAAGGGCGAGAAGGAGATTTCCCAGGCGGTGAAGATGCTGGGCAAGCTCATGCGCAAGAACCTGGAGATCAAGGGGCAGGAAATCAGCCTGAGAGACGAGATCGAGATCGTCCGTTGTTATCTGGAAATCCAGAAGTTCCGGCATGACGACCGGATCGATTACGACATCGACGTCGAGCCCGGCGCGGAGCGGGTCACGCTGCTGCCGCTGCTGATACAGCCGCTCGTGGAAAATTCGGTCATCCACGGCCTCGAGAGGCATTTCGACGGCGGGAAGGTGGCCGTCCGGGCGCGGCTGGAGGACGGCGGATTGACGGTTACGGTGGAGGACAACGGCATCGGCTTCTCCCCGGAGAAGCTGGAGGCGGTCCGCCAATCGCTGGCGGAGCAGGAGGCCGAGCGGATCGGCTTGAACAATATCCAGCAGCGGCTGCGGCTTACTTACGGAAGCCGGTCGGAGCTGCGGATCGAGAGCAGCCAACAGGGGACCCGCGTCTCGTTCCGGATCCCGCTGACGGAGGGAATCGCGCATGTATAGAGTGCTGATCGTGGATGACGAGCCGCTGATCCGCGAAGGGTTGAAGACGATCGTCGATTGGGAGGAGTCCGGATTCGAGGTCGTGGGTACCGCGACCGACGCCATGGACGCGCTGCAGAAGCTTCCGTCGTGCAAGCCGGATCTGATCATCATCGATATTCGAATGCCCGGCATGGACGGCATCCAGCTCATGCGGACGATTCAGGGCCAATACCGGCCGAGTCCCCGATTCCTCGTCTTGAGCGGACACGCGGATTTCGATTACGCCCGGGCCGCTTTGCAGATGAGGGCGGACGGGTACTTGCTGAAGCCCGTTGACGAGGATGAGCTGATCGACCATCTGGTTCGGCTGAAACGGCTGATGGACGAAGAAGACCTGGCGGACCGGCAGATCGTCGGCAAGCGGATCGAGCAGCTGTTGGCCGGGGAAGAGAGAGATATCGAGGCTTTCGATCTGACCGGATGGGATCGCCCGGCGTACGAGGTCCTTCTCGTGAAGCTGCAGAACCGCACGGAAATCGAAGCTTCGACCGTCGCCCACATCAAGTCGAGGTTGATGGAGACGTTCGACGCGTCCGGCTCCGGAACCGTGTTCTCGATGGATCCGTACTTGGGCATCCTCCTTGGCGGAACCGGAACTCCGGCGGAAGAAGGACGCGCACATCAGGCGGCCTATGAGGGCATCGCGGCCGCATGCCGGGAATATGGCGTCGATTTTACCGCGGTATCGGGCGGCGCGGTCCGCGATCCTCGCGAGATGGGAAGCTCTTACCGCCGTGCTCTGGAGCTCATGGCGCATCGGTTCGTCTACGAGGGCGGGCGGATCCATGACCGGGAGCCGCAGACGGATCGGGAAAGCGGATTCGACCGGGCGGTGACGGAAGAGAAAATCTACTTGGCGCTCGATCTGGGGAACGCGGAAGGCGTCGAGGCGCTCATCCGAGAAGCCGGAACGGCGATGCTGTCGTCGGGCATGTCCGAAACGTACATCAAGACGGCGTTCGTGCAGATGATGACGAACGTGATCGGGAAGCTGGCGCAAAGCAACCCGGAATTCCGCGAGAAAAGCGAGACTTTTTCTACCGAATTGTTCGATGCCTACGCCGAGTACCGATATTACGCGCTGCTCGACCGGCTGTGCTCGCTGGGCGCCGCGATGGCCGGGAAGCTCAACGCGTACGGGACGGACAAGCAGATCCGCAAGCTGCTCGACCTGATCCACCGCAACTACCACGAGAACCTGAAGCTGGAGACGCTGGCCGAAGTGTTCAATTACAACAGCTCCTATCTCGGCAAGCTGCTAAAGAACGCCACAGGGGAATCGTTCAATACGTACCTGGACAAAGTGCGCATCGGGAAGGCGAAGGAATTCCTCGACCAAGGCATGAAAGTGTATCAGGTCGCGGAGAAGGTCGGCTACTCCAACGTGGACTATTTTCATAGCAAATTCCGCAAGTACGTCGGGACCTCCCCATCCGCGTACCGCAAACAATCTGACGGCGACCTGTAAACAGGCGCCGTTTTTCATATCGCGCCGTTTCCGGAAATCCTGTGCGGATTTTTATATGATTTTGTGCCGAATCCTCCGGGTAGAGTCTCCGGGGCGATTTCTTTATCATGAAAGTATCACGCAAGGCACGCAGCCTGACGCGCAGCATGAAGGAGGAGTCGAATGAAAGCGGTATCAGCCGTCGCCGCCGCGAATACGGCAGCCCCGGGTACAGCGAGACCGAAGAAGAGCAGCTTCTGGAAGGTCGCGCTCCGGAATCGTTATCTGTACGCGATGTCCCTGCCATTCGTCATCTGGGTGTTCGTGTTCAGCTACTATCCGCTGTGGGGCTGGCTGATCGCGTTCCAGAGATGGAAGCCGGGCAAGTCGATCTGGGAACAGAAATGGGTCGGTTTCGACCAGTTCAAAACGCTGTTCCACGACGATCTGTTCTACCAAGTCATGCGCAACACCCTCGCCATGAGCTTGATGGGTTTGGTCGCCGTTTTCACGGTTCCGATTCTGTTCGCCGTCATGCTCAACGAATTCAAAAGCATGTTTTTCAAAAGGGCCGTCCAGACGATCTCATACTTGCCCCATTTCGTCTCGTGGGCGGTCGCGACCAGCATTATCACCAGGATGCTGTCGAGCGACAACGGCGTCGTGAACGACGTGCTCATGGCGCTCGGGTTGATCCGAGAACCGGTTCAGTGGATGGGACAAGGCCATCTGTTCTGGGGCATCGTCACCGTATCCGACGTGTGGAAGGAGACAGGCTGGAACGCGATCATTTACCTGGCCGCGATGGCGGGCATCGGTCCCGAGCTGTACGAAGCGGCCAAGGTGGACGGCGCGAGCCGCCTGCGCCAGATCTGGCACATTACGCTGCCGGGCATTCGATCCACGATCATCGTGCTCCTGATCCTGTCGATCGGCCACTTGATCAGCATCGGTTTCGAAAAACAATTCCTGCTCGGCAACAACCTGGTCCGGGATTACTCCCAAGTGCTGGATCTGTATTCGCTGCAATACGGTCTGCAAATGAGCCGCTATTCGTTCGGCACGGCCATCAACATTTTCAACTCCGTCGTCAGCGTGATCCTGCTGTTCGCCGCCAACGGACTGTTCAAGCGGATCACCAAAGAAAGCATCATGTAAGGAGGGAGCCGCCATGGCCGCCAAACGAATGACGAGAGGGGCTCCCCTGTCCGACCGCGTGCTCGACGCCGTCATCGTGATCGTGATGTTGTTCGTCGTGATCGTGACGCTGTACCCGTTCCTGAACGTGCTCGCGCTCTCGTTCAACGATTCGACGGACAGCGTCAGGGGAGGCATCACGATCATCCCCCGGGAGTTCACGCTGAAAAACTACAGCATCATTTTCTCGTTTAGCGGGCTCGTCACCGGTTTCAAGATTTCGGTGCTCCGAACCGTCGTCGGCACGATCCTGGGCCTGATCAGCGCTTCGATGCTCGCCTATACGCTGGCCCGCCCGGATTTCCAGGGACGCAAATTCGTCTCCACGTATTTGGCGATCACGATGTACGTGTCCGCGGGCCTCATCCCGTTCTATCTGCTGATCAAGGACCTGCACATGATGAACACGTTCGCGGTTTACGTACTTCCCGGCCTCGTCAGCGCGTTTAACGTATTCATCATCCGGTCGTTCATCGACGGAATCCCTTATGCGCTGCAGGAATCGGCCAAGATCGACGGCGCCAACGATTTCACGATCTATTGGCGGGTCGTCCTGCCGATGTCGACGCCAGCGCTTGCGACGATCGCGTTGTTCCTGGCGGTCGGACAGTGGAACGCCTGGTTCGATACGTTCCTTTACAACGGTTCCAGCGATAACCTGACGACCTTGCAGTACGAGCTGACGAAGGTACTGCTCAGTACGACCTCAGGCAACAACGGGGATTACCGCAACACGAACATCACGCAGGTACTGGCTACGGTTTCGCCGGAGTCCGTCAAAATGGCGATCACGATCGTCGTCACCGTGCCGATTCTGCTCGTCTATCCGTTCTTGCAGCGGTATTTCGTCAAAGGCATGACGCTTGGCGCCGTTAAAGGTTAAGGCCCATAAGCCGCGCCGAGCAACCGTCACTTCCGGTATCGACAGGGACGACCTGTTCATACGCATAAACGCTTGATTCACGCATTCCTATTCAGGAGGGGTATCTGAAGATGGCAAAACAAAGAAAATGGCCTGTCTTGCTCATGAGCACCGCGCTGATCGCCGGTTTGCTTGCGGGCTGCTCCGGCAAGGGCAACAACGGTGCCGGTACGAGCGGCAACGCCGCATCCGGTTCCGCAAGCCCTTCGGCATCGGCATCCGCGCCGGCCGAGGATTTGAAACCGCTCAAGCTGACGTATTACAGCGAGGACCCGAACCCGAACTGGGCGAACATGCAGGACGAGACGGGCAAAGTCATTACCGAGAAAACCGGCATCACGCTCGACGCGGAATTCGCCGTCGGCGACGCCGTGCAGAAGTCGGCCCTGATCGCGACCAGCGGCAAATACCCCGACCTTATCAGCGCAAAGAACAGCATCAGCAAATTCGTCGACGCCGGCGCCGTCATCGACTTGACCGACTTGATCGACAAATACGGACCCCACCTCAAAAAAGTATACGGGGACCAGATGAAACGCCTGCGCTACAGCAATGACGATCCTTCCATTTACGTTCTGCCCAGCTATGCGGGCGTAGGCCAGACTTATTTCGAAGCCGGCGGCGGATTCGAGCTGCAACACCGCGTCGCGAAAGAGCTCGGCTATCCGAAAATCCGTACGGTGCAGGATTTCGAGAACGCGATCAAGCAATACTTGGCCAAACACCCAACCGACGAGAAAGGGAACAAGAACATCGGCCTGACGCTGAACGCGGACGACTGGCACATGTATATCTCCGTTACGAACCCGGCTTTCCTGACGACCGGCGGCGCGGATGACGGCGAATTCAACATCGACGTCGAGACGCAGAAAGTAACGTACCACTTTCTTCGTCCGGAGGAAAAGGAATACTTCCGCTGGCTGAACCATATGAACGCGGAAGGGCTGCTGGACAAAGAAAGCTTCGTGCAGAAGTACGACCAGTACAAGGCGAAAGTCGCTTCCGGCCGCGTGCTCGGCTTGATCGACCAGCTGTGGGATTACGCGGACGGCGAGAAAGCGCTGAAAGCGGAAGGCAAGTTCGACCAAGCTTACGGCCATTATCCGGTTACGTTAAACGAGAACTTCAAAGATACTTCTTTCTGGCCGACGGGCTTCATGGCGGGCAACGGCGTCTCGATTTCCAAGACGAATCCGGATCCGGTCCGCACGATCAAGTTCCTCGATTGGCTCGCTTCCGACGAAGGCCAAGTGCTGATCAACTGGGGCATCGAAGGCAAGCACTACACCGTCGAGAACGGCAAACGCGTCATGATCAAAGAAGTCAACGACCGCCGCATCAACGACGGCACCAATTTCCAGAAGGAAACGGGCATCGGCAACTATACGCTGCTCTCCGCTCACTACGGAGACGGCGTGAAGGATCCGACGGGCAACTATTACACGCTGAAATTCCCGGAACAGCTGGTGAACGATTACAGCGACGTGGAGAAAGAAGTGCTGAAGAATTACGGCGCGACGATCTGGAAAGACCTGTTCCCCAAAGAAGAAGAATTCAAAATCAAACTGTGGGGAGCGGCGTGGAACATCCCGGTCCCGTCCGACAGCGATTCGACGGTCATCGAGGAGAAACTGAAGAACATCACCTGGAAGATGATCCCGAAGGCGATTCTCGCCAAGCCGGAAGAGTTCGATGCCTTGTGGGACGATTATGTCGCCCAGTTGGAGAAAGCGGACGTGCACAAAGCGGAGCAGCTTCGCGAACAGCTCGTCAAAGACCGAGTTAAGCTGTGGAACGAATAAAACGGCATAACCGATTCAAGCGGAACCCGGCCCGGCCCATGCGGCCGGGTTCTTTTCTTGTCAGCCCCGCGTAAGGTATGATGGATTAGAAAATGTTGGGAGCAAGAGGGGAGTGCCTTGGTTATGGCAGAGATTCGGCAGTTAAAGGCAGACGAATTCGAGGAACGGATGAAACTGTCGCAGTTCGCGTTCCAATTCCAAATTCCTGCGGACCAGATGGAAGTACGCAGGGCCGCGTTCCACCCGGAATGGGACTACGGCTTGTTCTCGGACGACGGCAGGCTGCTGTCCGCGCTGCTGCTGATTCCGTTCGAAGCCTGGGTGCAGGGACGTAAATTCAAGATGGGAGGCGTGGCCGGCGTCGCTTCCTGGCCGGATGCGCGGCGGCAGGGCGGAGTCGCCGGCCTGCTCTCGCATGCGTTCGAGACGATGAAGCGGGAGGGGCAAAGCCTCAGCATGCTGCATCCGTTCTCGTTCCCCTTCTACCGGAAGTTCGGCTACGAATTCACGATCGAGCGCAAGAACTACACGCTCGAGACCAAGTATCTGCCCGCGCGGAAGGAAACGCCCGGCACTGTACGTATCGTGGACAAGGATTTCGCGCTTCTCGCTCCGGTGTACGAAGCCTACGCTTCGCGTTACGACGGGACGTTGTCCCGCGACGGAGAGTGGTGGAAGAACCGGGTGATGAACAAGCCCGGTCTTGCGGCGGTCTATTACGACGAGAACGGGAAGCCGCAGGGTTATGTGTTGTACGAGGTGGCGGATAAGGTGCTCAAGGTGCACGACTGGGCGGAACTGACGGAGGACGCGCGGATCGGCCTGTGGAGCTACATAGGGAACCATGATTCCATGATTCGGGAGCTGAAGATCACCGTCCCGGCGGACGACGGCCTGCCGTTCCTCGTGCCGGATCCCCGGTTCAAGCAGGAGATCGAGCCCTACTTCATGTCGCGGATCGTGGATGCGCCGGGTTTCGTCGCGCAGTATCCGTTCAAGCCTTCAAGCGGCGGCGCTGCGGATGAGGTGGTTCTTCGCATCGAAGACGCCCAAGCTCCGTGGAATGCGGGCACTTTCAGGCTATGTGTGGATTCGGAAGGAATCGGATCTCTTGAGCGGGTTGCGGATGACGGGGTAAGGCGGGACGGAGACGGAGTCACGGCCATCGACATCGCGGCGTTGACGGCGATGCTCGTGGGAGGACGCAGGCCCGGGTTCCTTCAACGCGCCGGCAGGCTGCAAGCGCCGGAGGCGGCGCTGGCCGCGCTTGAGCGTCGAGTGCCGTGGCAAACTCCGTACTTGGCGGACTTTTTCTGAGGGGATGATTGGGTAAGTTTCACAGCCGTTCCTCTTATTCGAATGGTTGTCAACCGGAACCCCCTTATGATAGAATGAAAATACTGTTTTTCTAGATACGGCGTTGCCGTTTATGTCGATTCGAGTCAGCGTGTTTCGGCACTTGGGAGGTGGAAGCGTTGGAAATTTTCTTTAAGGTCGTATTGGTCATTTTCTCGCTGGGCCTGATCGCCGTCGTTCTGCTGCAGCGCGGCAAGAGCGCGGGTCTGTCGGGTGCCATCTCCGGCGGTGCTGAGCACCTGTTCGGTAAGCAGAAAGCCCGCGGTTTGGATTTGTTCCTGCAGCGGCTCACGGTCGTACTGGCGGCTGGATTCTTCATCCTGGCCCTGGTCGTGGCTTATTTCGTGAATCGTTAAGCATAACGGGAGAGAGCAGGGAGCGAGCGCTTCCTGCTTTTTTTATGCCGTCTTGGATTGGAAAATCAAGGATGGGTGAGGCTGGAAGGCGCATTCCGGTTGCCCGGGCGATAAAGCGTGTATACTATACATAGAACGAGGTGATGCGGATGCCGATGTGTACGGAACAGGAGCTGCTCGACTTCATGCGCGAGACGGCTTATAAACCCATGACGTACCAGGAGCTGGAGAAGCATTTTGGCATCGATAATGCCGAGGATTTCAAGGACTTTCTGCGTTTATTGACCGAGATGGAGCAGGACGGTAAAATCCTGCGTACCCGAACCGAGCGCTACGGCGTGCCGGAAAGGATGAATTTGCTTCGGGGACGTCTGCAAGGCCATCCCAAAGGCTTTGCCTTCTTGATTCCGGACGAGCCGGACCATCCGGACGTCTATATTCACGCGAACGACATGAAAAGCGCCATGAACGGCGATATCGTGCTCGTGCGCGTGACGGGTAAGAGCGACAACGGCCAGCGTATGGAAGGCGAAATCGTGCGGATCGTCAAGCGCGCGGTCACGCAGGTCGTCGGCCTGTTCCAGAACCATGAAACGTTCGGGTTCGTCGTGCCGGACGACAAGCGGATCAACAAGGACATTTTCATCCGCCAGGAGAACTTCAAGGGTGCGGTCACCGGCCAAAAGGTCGTGGCCAACATCATCCGCTATCCCGAAGGGCGGTCTGCCGCCGAAGGCGAAATCATCGAAGTGCTTGGGCACAAAGACGACCCGGGCGTCGATATTCTGAGCATTATCCGCAAGCATGGACTGCCGGAAGGCTTTCCTGACGACGTCATGGCCGAAGCCGAAGCCGCGCCGGACTCCATTACGGAGGATGAAATCGTGCGCCAAGGCCGGCGCGATCTGCGCAACCGCGTCATTGTGACGATCGACGGCGAAGACGCGAAGGACTTGGACGACGCGGTCAACGTGGAACGGCTCGAAAACGGCAACTGGCTGCTGGGCGTCCACATCGCGGACGTCAGCTATTACGTGCGCGAGAACTCCAAGCTGGATCAAGAAGCCTACAACCGGGGTTGCAGCGTTTATTTGGTCGATCGGGTCATCCCGATGCTGCCGCACCGGCTGTCGAACGGCATCTGTTCGCTCAATCCGAAAGTGGACAGGCTGACGATGTCCTGCGAAATGGAATTCGATCCCCGCACGATGAAGCGGGTCCGGCATGATATTTTCACGAGCGTGATCCGTACCAAAGAACGGATGACCTATACGAACGTGCGCAAAATCGTCCAGGACGAAGATCCGGAAGTGATGGAGCGTTACGCCGACCTCGTCGACAACTTCCGGCTGATGAAGGAGCTTGCGTTGGCGCTGAGGGGCAGCCGGATGCGCCGGGGCGCGATCGACTTCGACTTCCAGGAGTCGAAGGTCATCGTGGACGAGCAGGGCAAACCGGTCGATATCGTCAAAAGGGAGCGCTCGATCGCGGAACAGATGATCGAGGAGTTCATGCTGGCGGCGAACGAGACGGTGGCGGAGCATTTCCATTGGCTGAAGGTGCCGTTCCTGTACCGGATCCACGAGGAGCCGGACGGGGAGAAGCTGCGGCACTTCATGCAGTTCGCGGGCAACTTCGGCTATGCGGTGCGCGGCAAGGGTAACTCCGTGCATCCGCGAGCGTTGCAGTCGCTGCTGGAGGAAATCCGCGGCACGAAGGAAGAGACCGTCATCAGCACGATGATGCTGCGGTCCATGAAGCAGGCGAAATACGACGCCGAGAGCTTGGGACACTTTGGGCTGGCGGCGGAGTTCTATTCGCACTTCACCTCGCCGATCCGGCGCTATCCTGACCTCGTCATCCACCGGGTGATGCGAGAGGTGCTCGAGAACGGCGGAGGCGGCTTGCCCGAGCTTCGGTTCGACGTCCTGTCGGGCCGGATGCCGGACATCGCGCAGCAGTCGTCCGAGCGCGAACGCGTGGCGGTCGACGCGGAGCGCGACACGGAGAAGCTGAAGAAAGCCGAGTTCATGCTGGATAAGATCGGCGAGGAATTCAGCGGCATCATCAGCGGCGTGACCGGGTTCGGCATGTTCGTGGAACTGGACAACACCGTTGAAGGTCTTATCCGGCTGAGCGATCTGACGGATGACTACTACCATTTCCACGAGCTGCAAATGGCGCTGATCGGGGAACGTACGTCGAAGATCTATCGCATCGGCGACGAAGTGAAAATCCGCGTGGCGCGCGTGAACATGGACGACCATACGATCGATTTCGAGATGGTCGACATGAAGCACCGCAGCGCGGATCGGGCGCGCTGGGTGGATGCGCGCGCCGGAGGTTTCGGCGGTGGCGGCGGAGGCCGCCAGCGCAAGAAGAAGCGCCAGGGCGGCGGCGGGTTCGCCGCCTCGGCGCAGCAGGGCGGCCCGGGCGCAGTGGGCGGCCGCGAGGATCGCCGCGCCGGCGAGAGCGGCGCGGGCAAGGGCCGGCGCGGCGGCGGGCGTGGCGCCGGCGGGCGCGATAAGCGCGTCGCGGAAGCGATCGCGGCCGCGCCGAGCGGAGGCGACGCCGGGTCCGCGGCGACGCAGGGCGGCGGGCGCCGGCAGAAGCGCGGCGCCGGCGGCGGCAACGCCGCTGCCCCCGCGGTCGAGCGCGCGAGCGCCGCGCCTGCACCGGCAGCGGCTGAAAAGCCGCCGCGCGGTCGGGGCAAGAAGGTCGACATGTGGGGACTCCCCGTGTCGGGCGTGGGCCTGAAGGACGACGGCGGCGAGAGCGAAGCGCTCGCCGAAATGCGCAAAGCCAGACGCCGCGAAGGCGGCGGTGGCGGTGGAGGCGGTCGCCGCAAAGGCGGCGGAGCTCCATCCGGCGGCGGCTCGGATGCCGGCGGTGGTGGCGGCAGCAGACCGCCGAGAAGAAGAGGCAAACCGAAAGAATAAACGAACGGGCCAGCCTCCTATATTGGGGCTGGCCCTTCGTATGGGACGCAGCCGACGGTGCAGAACAACAAAAAAGACGATCATTCCCCGTTTGCGGGTTATGATCGTCTTTTATTAAGTTCGCCGATTATCTCGGTTGCTGAGCTGCATATTCCGCATTCGCTTGATCAAGCATCGATTTCCAATTGGCAAAGCGGGTTTCCCGATCCACATGCCGGTCAAGGAGCTCCTCGGGAATACCGCCGATGTCCTCAATCGTTGAAATCGAAAAATTCCCCTTCCGCAGAAACTCCTCGAAGCTCGCTAAGGAAGAGCAGCCGCTCATGAATGCTTCATTAAAGAGGATTTCCAAGGGCACATGATCGGGGTTTCCCGCGTTCGTTTTCATGCCTTGCAATTCGATCAGCAGTTCGTCAAAGGAAATCGGCTTGTTTCTTTTTTTCAGACCTAGCACTCCCCTAAAAAAGATTTTACCCCTTATGATAACATACATCTTTGCCTTATGTATGGTTTTGTGATATGATTAATTCCTTAGCCGAAGCAAATCCTAATTCACATATTGAAAAGGGTTCACATGTCGCGATGGTACCTTTTTCAATGTGTGATTTTTGTTTATACAGAAAAAACATGTTAATGAAAAACGAGGAGGCATATCTCATATGCAAACAGGAACAGTTAAATGGTTTAACGCGGACAAAGGCTTCGGCTTTATCGAAGTGGAAGGCGGAAGCGATGTTTTCGTCCATTTCAGCGCCATTCAAGGCGAAGGCTTTAAAACGCTTGATGAAGGACAACGCGTGCAATTCAATGTAGCCCAAGGAAATCGCGGGCCGCAAGCCGAGAATGTAGTCAAACTGTAAATTCAAACGAACTGCCCTTAACACCAGGTTAAGGGCAGTTTTTCATAAAGGAGGAATTTTGTCATGGCTTATCGAGGCAAACCGATCGAAGAACTCCAACATGTAGAAACGGTGATATGGACCTGCGTCAATGAGGATTGCAAGGGCTGGGTCAGGGATAATTTCGCATTCGCCAAGGAGCCGGTTTGCCATCTTTGTCAATCCCCCATGGTGAGAAGCGTGAAGATGCTGCCGGAGCTTATCAATACGAACAAAGACATGAAGTCCAAGAAACAAGGCATTCAGATATCGTAAACCTGGTTCGCACAAGCCATTTTACAATTCGCGCCGTATCTTATAGGATAAGAAATGGTGCACGGTAGAACGGATTTTGGCGGAGAGGGTGCGGATCAATGGATCGGAGTTTGTATCATGTACTGGGTGCGAAGCAGTTCGACCGGGCGGAGCTGGACCGGTTGTTCGCGGCTTCGAAGGAGATGGAGGGCGTCGTCGCGGCAGGCGGGGACAAGCGGCTGTCTGGACGGATCATGACGACGTTGTTCTTCGAAGCGAGCACGCGTACGCGGCTGTCGTTCGAGTCGGCGATGAACCGGTTGGGCGGCAGCGTCATCGGGACGGAGAACGCCGCACAATTCTCGTCGGCGATCAAGGGCGAGACGCTCGAAGACACCATTCGGATCATCACCGGTTACAGCGACGTCATCGTCATGCGGCATACCGAGATCGGCGCGGCCAAGCGTGCGGCTAAGGTCGCCGGCATTCCGGTCATAAACGCCGGGGACGGCGCGGGCGAGCACCCCACGCAGGCGCTGTTGGACGCATACACCATCCAGAAGGAGTTCGGCCGCATCGACGGGCTCAAAATCGCGATGGTCGGCGATCTCACGTACGGACGGACGGTCCACTCTCTCAGCTACATTTTAGCGAATTACCAAGACGTCATGGTGTACTACATCGCGCCGGAAAACGTGCAAATTCCGAGCTACGTGAAGCAGTACATGGATGAGAAGGGTATAAGATATCAAGAGACCAACGATCTGAACGCGGTGGCCGGCTCGGTCGACGTCGTGTATCAGACTCGAATCCAGAAGGAACGTTTTCCGTCGGTTGAGGAGTATGAGAAAGCCGCGGGCAAATACATCATCGACGCGGCGTTGATGGACCGCATGCGCAAGGAGGCCATCGTGCTTCACCCGCTGCCGCGCGCCGGCGAGATTACGGAGGAAGTGGACGCGGATCCGAGGGCGGCGTACTTCCGCCAGGCGCACAACGGATTGTACATTCGAATGGCGCTCATCGCCAAGTGTCTCAATATGGCGGACTGACGGCGGGGCGTGCTATAATGGGTGTCCGGCGGCATTTTCGGGAATAGGGGAAGAAGGTGAAGGAAAATGGGCAGCAAAAACAAAGACCAGTTCGACAAACCGCTCGCGCAAAACAAAAAAGCGTCCCATGACTACTTCATCGAGGAAACCTTCGAAGCCGGCATGGTGCTGACGGGCACCGAGATCAAGTCGCTCCGGCGGGCCCGGGCGAACATCAACGACGCTTTCGCGACGATCCGCAACGGCGAGATGTTCATCCACAACATGCACATCAGTCCGTTCGAGGAAGGCAACCGTGCCAACGGCGATCCGACGCGCGCCCGCAAGCTTCTGTTGCACAAACAGCAGATTCATAAGCTGCTCGGCTTCGTTAAGCGGGAAGGCTACACGATCGTGCCGCTCAAGGTGTACACGCGCAATGGTTACGCCAAGCTTCTGATCGGCCTGGGCAAAGGCAAGAAGCAGTTCGACAAGCGTGCCGACGCCGCCAAGAAAGACGTGCAGCGCGACATTCAGCGGATTCTTCGGGAGAAGCAAAAGGTCAGTTTTTAAGCTGCGTTGGTTGTTGGTTTGGCGTTTGGCAAGGTTACCAGCAACATCACGGGGTATTTTCAAGCTCCGTGTGCTATAATGAATTTAGTTAGTCATGCTCCATAGCTGCCGTCTGGAATGGCAGCGCCCTTGGATTGCACCGCTGGTGGGCGGTTCGCGCAATCACTTTCGGGGGCGTTTATGGATTCGACGGGGACAGTTCGAGCATGGGTAGCGGGTAGTAGGGCTGCGCCTGCTTTAACAACGCGGAAAGCCTATTAAACGGCAACAAACAACCTTCTCTGGCTCTGGCCGCCTAATAACGGTCACCAGGCTCTAACTCTCCATCGCCCATGTGGCGGGATTAGGGCTCAACTTTAGTGGGATACGCTGTCTAGTCTCCGCCTGGGGCTAGCTGAAGAAGATAATCAGGCTGACCCAACGCAAAGCCGGTTCCGGGGCGTTGCTCGGGTGACATCAAAACTGGGACTACACCCGTAGAAGCCTATGTGGCGTTGTTTTCGGACAGGGGTTCAACTCCCCTCGCCTCCACCATCAAGAAAGCCGACCGCGTGAGGTCGGCTTTTTTGTATGAAGCGAGGGGTTGAACCTGTACGAAAGAGGACAGTAGGGTTCGTTCCGCGCGCAAGACTGCAAAGCAGTCTGAGCACGGCATCTGATTCTACCGCTAAGGTTGTCATCGTCGAATAAGTTTCGTCAGCAATTTCAATAAAAGAAGTCAGATACCCCCGCGCCGAGTAGATAAGCGACCCAAGAAACCGACATGAAATAGTCGGGTTCGTATGGGGAGCATTGAGAAGTCTTGATCTAATCTTCGGAGGTGACACACCATGATCACAGTTCTCAATGTGGACGGCCAAAACCTCACCCCTTGTTTGCCTCACCGGGCCGAACGGGAAGTGAACCGAGCCCGTGCCGTCTGGATCGACGAGCGGACCATCCAATTACTCTACAACCCATTTGTTTTCCAACAATATCGAAAAGCCGCCTTAAAACGGGATCATTACACTTGTTTGTGGTGCGGACTGCCTGCATCGACGGTAGATCACATTGTTCCCTCCAGCAAAGGCGGGTCCGATCATCCTCGAAACTTGCTTGCTGCATGCAGCGATTGCAACTCGAAACGAGGTAACCGCTCGGCGTACGCCTGCCTTAAGGAGAAATTTCTTTCTGTTCCGAATGTAATGAAGCTCGGTTACCGCATTATTAAAGCAACATACAGTCATACGGGTAAAGTTCTAGGCCTGAGGATGAAGGCGTTCATCCTCCGTTAGGAAAGGAGAGGGCAGGTTTGTAAAGGCCGGTCAGGAAAACTATAATGGGTGGCAAGTATCGTATTCAACCAAGGGGGCTATCCGAATGTCATTGAAAGGAAAGCGCGTCATTGTGGTGGGAGGTACTTCAGGTATCGGTCTGTCGACTGCGAAGGCATTTCTGGAGGAAGGGGCTCAGGTGGTTATTGCCAGCCGTTCCTCCGCCAAGCTCTCGGAAGCGAAACAGACGCTTGGCGGGAATGTCGAGACGTATGAGCTGGATTTTCGGAGCGAGGAGAACGCCGCGTCACTTTTCAAAAAGGTCGGCGAGTTCGATCACTTGGTGATTACGGCGGGCGAAGGCGCAATGGGCGATTTCCGCGAATTGCCGGTTGATCAGGCGCAAACCGCTTTTAACAGCAAGTTCTGGGGCCAGTATATGACGGTTAAAGCAGCGCTGCCCTATTTGAACAAAGAAGGGTCGATCTCCTTGACTTCCGGCGTTTACGGCAAACGGCCCGCGAAAGGTGCATCCACTCTAGCCGCAATCAATTCGGCATTGGAAGGTTTAATGCGCGGATTGGCGGTCGACCTTGCACCGATTCGGGTAAACGTAGTTTCTCCCGGAATCGTGGATACGCCTGTCTACGCGGGTATGCCGGAGGAACATCGGAAATCCATGTTCAACGCGATCGCGAGCCAGTTGCCTGTGGGACGGGTCGCGCAGCCGGAAGATATTGCGGAAGCTTATGTTTATCTTGCGAAAAACGGATTCACCACCGGTACCGTTATCCTGATCGAGGGCGGGGCGCTTCTGTCCTAGACTCCTTATGAAATATCTTACGAGTTAAACGGCTAAGGCCATGAACTTCTATGTGAATAGAGCTTCATGGCCATTCTTTTCTGCATTTACCAGAAGATGAAATAGAAAGACCCATATCGACTGAACCAAGAGGTAGATCATGAAGGAGATTCCAAGCCAATAACCGTCGGTATAGTGAAATACCCCCGCCAGCACGGCAGTCCATTCGAAAACCACCGAAACCAACGCCCAAGAAAGAATGTACAATGGAGCCAATTTGGTTTTCCTTTTAATCGGATCGTAAAGGTAAAAGAATAAATAACTGTAGGGACCATACATCAACAACGCAGGAATATCCGCAAAATCGAATGCGGATGTGTCATTGGTGTCGTAAAAGCTGAATGCGATCGAACCTATGTAGTGGTCTGCCAACGCTCCGAATGTCACTCCGCATAGAAAGAAAATAGCGGAAAGTTTTCTTGGGAAGCGCGGAGGAACTTTATAAATAATGAAGAGCCCGAGGCACAATCCCGCAATCACATACCACTCATTGGCATTAAAATGAGTGTCATATACTTTTATGGCCGTCAAGCATGTCCCTCTTTCCTTTGGTCAAACCGCTTGTACCAGGACGTTAAACCCCAAAGAATTACGAATAAACCCAGATAACCTATTCCTATTACGGGCCATACGAAGGAGTAATGATACGAAATAATTTTGAAACGGTTTAGGGCCCAGTCGAATAGGGTTAGTCCAACCCAAATGACGATGGGGATGCCCCACTGCGGTTTTCTTCCATCTGGAGTTTGCAGAGCATTCAAGGCCAGCAGGATGAAAAGCGGAACGGTAATGACTCGATATACCGTCGCCGCAAGCAAAGCGGTGCCGTTCTTTGGAATGCTTATGTAATGAAAGTTTAGATCGAGTATGGTGTAAGAAGTTGCGGTAAGGCTTAGTACAATACCGTACAAAAAGACAACATCCAGAATAGACAGCCTTTTTGGCGTGATGGCGAATAAAATGATGGTTAACCAGGCGATAAAAACACATACGACTAATGGCATTTCACAAATCCCCGTCACTTCATATTGTGAACCTTCTTTTCGTTCATTATTGCCCTAAAAACCCCCCCTATTCGTGTACAGCTTCGAGGATCCGGACGGCCACATGTGATGAAATTTCAAAACTCTGACCTTGGGGTCAGAGTTTTTTTATTGCGCTATCGCTCATTCATCCTTCGACAACACGAAAGTTCTGTAAAGCTGCTCCAGCATCGTATCCGGCGAGTAGCCGCGAATGTCCCGCTGGAATATATACGAGTCGCTGCTTAGTGCGGTGAGCAACATGTCGGCGCGAAAAACGCTATCTGGGGGTGACTGATCCACTCCGCTAGCGGCCATCTCATCATACAGCCCAACAAGCAGCTTGTGCAGTTCATGGTAAATGGGGCCGCGCGCACGGCGGTCCTTCGGCCGGCCGGACGTTACGGATTCCTCGACTCCGGTCAGCAACTGCAATTTCTTCTCTCGAAAAGCCAAGAATAAACGCAGGATGCCTCTCAACCGCAGATACGGAGGTTCCGGCTGATTTTGCTCCAAATATGCTTCCATATCCTCAAACAGAAGATCGACATGATCTTTAATCAGGTCCTGACAAAGCTCGCTTTTATTGCGATAGCGGCGATAAAGCGTACCCGGGCCGAGCTGCGCTTCCGCGGCAATCTGATTCATGCTGACCTGCTCGACGCCATACTGCTCGAACAATCGGATGGCGGCGTTCAGGATACGTTGCCGATTTTCCGCGGCATCCCGGCGTTCCGCACGGGAAGGGGGGATCTCTGCCTTGCTCATGATTTCCAGCTTCCTTTCCGTCCATCATTCTCTGCCATTGACAAGCGGAGAATTCTCCGTTTATATAAAGAGGAGAGGTCTCCGCTTCATCCTAACATGCGACAGAGGAGTGTTCAACCTATGACAAGTAAGCTTCCAAACACGGCTCTCCTGGTGATGGACCTGCAGAACGGCATCGTGTCTCGGTTCGCTGACAAGCCGGAGGCGCTGCTTCCGTTCCGGCAAGCGATCGAGGTCGCGCGCAGCCGCGGCATCCAGATCATCTATGTCCGCGTCGCTTTTCGCGAAGGTTATCCGGAAGTCAGCCCGAACAACAAGTTTTTTGGGGCGGTCACTCAACGGCCTCAAGGCATGACGGAATCGGACGAGGCGACGCAAATTCACGACTCGGTGAAGCCGCAACCGGGTGATGTGCTTGTAACGAAGCGCCGCATAAGCGCCTTTGCCGGCAGTGACCTGGAAGTCATTCTCCGCGCTCGCGGGATCAGCAAACTTGTGCTGACCGGCATCTCAACGAGCGGAGTGGTATTGTCGACGCTTCGGGAAGCGGCGGATAAGGATTTCGAACTCCAGGTGCTCTCGGATGCGTGTCTTGACGCCGATCCCGAGGTGCACAACGTGCTCATGGAGAAAGTGTTCCCCCGTCAGGCCGACGTGATGACGGCGGGGGCTTGGATTGAAAGCTTGAACGAAGCATGATGAAATGGAAACGAACCTTATGGATTTTATGGACCTCTAATTTCATCGCGGTGGCAGGGGTGAGTTTGATCATCCCTTTCTTGCCGTTGTATATCGAAGAGCTTGGCGTTCATCAACTGAGAGATATCAATCTATGGTCCGGATGGATCTTTGCCGCGCAATCCGTGACCGCTGTCATTTTCCAGCCTTTATGGGGAGCGATGGCGGACAAATACGGGCGCAAAGTGATGCTTTTGAGGGCCGGAATTGGCATGGCCGTCATGACCATCCTTATGGGTTTTGTAGACGCGCCTTGGCAATTGCTTGTCTTAAGGCTGATCAACGGCGTTTTTTCCGGGTTTATCTCGATGTCCATTTCTTTGCAGGCGTCGGTCACCCCGAATGAACATGCCGGAAAGGCTTTGGGCACCTTGCAGACAGGTCAAATGGCCGGAAGCTTGATCGGACCTTTGATCGGGGGCATTTTGGCTGAAGCCGTCGGTTTCCGTTATGTATTCGTCTTGACGGGGGCGCTTCTGCTTGCGGCAAGTATCGTCGTGATGGTCTTCGTGGACAAAGGAGCTCCTCTGCGATCCAAAGAGAAAGAAAGTTCACGCGGAGCGGGCAATTGGCGATTGATGGCTCCGCTCATTCCCGTATTCGTCGCCACCATGGTCACCCAAATCGGGATGATGTCCATTCAACCGATTTTGTCGATCTATACGAAATTGCTTTACCATGGCGTCCATCTTGAATTCATCGCGGGACTGGTCGTCTCCGTGACCGGCGTCGCCAATTTGATCGGGTCTCCCTTGCTCGGGCGGTTCGGGGATCGCGTCGGTCAGCGGAAGATCCTCATTTTCTCGCTGGTGATGTCGGGCTTGACCTTTATACCGCAGGCTTTAACCCACAATATCAACGTGCTTCTGATCGGCCGATTTCTGCTCGGGTTGTTTGTCGGCGGGATGCTGCCGTCTCTCAACGTTCTCGTAAAGAAGCTGGCTCCGCAGGAAGTTCAAGCCCGGGCATTCGGTTTGAATTCTTCTTCCCAATTTCTCGGTAACATGATCGGCCCGCTCTTAGGCAGTACGGTGTCTGCGATGTTCGACATCCATTACGTTTTCTATATCACCATGGGCGTTCTTTTCGCGAATGCCTTGATGTTGCTCTTCAATCGCAAGTTAGAGCAAACGATCGCGGCTAAACAAATGAAAACTCCCCTTTAAGTAGTCGCGCCTACTTAAAGGGGAGAATCACGTCGGTTTATTGCTTTTGTTTCAACAAGTCCCTAATTTCCGTCAGCAGAATTTCTTCTTTAGAAGGAGCGGCCGGTGCCGGCGGCTTATTTTCTTCTTTTCTCTTGAACTTCGTGATGAGTTTAATGAATAAGAAAATGGAAAAAGCGACGATTAAGAAATCAATGACCGTCTGGAGAAAGGTGCCGTAATTCAAGACAGCGTCGCCGTACTTGAAGTGAAGGCCATTCAGGTCAACGCCTCCGATAAGCAAACCGATAATGGGCGTGATGAGATCATTGACTAAAGAAGTCACGATTTTTCCGAATGCGGCACCGATGATAACCCCGATCGCCAGGTCAAGAACATTGCCTTTCAGCGCAAAAGCCTTAAACTCTTTCCACATAGGATGAATCTCCTTCAAGTGAGGTAAGGGTCATTTCGTTCCCATTACTCAAAGCATTATAAAGACACGACTTGCAAAATACAATCGAAATCCGTTTTCATGAAAAATAAGCCGCAAAACCCGTGTTAATTTGAGCGACCATCACCAAGCCCGACCTCACCGGTTGGGTTTTTTCGTACTCACCAAACTTCATCTCCCACCGAATGATACAAAATGTATTATTAATTTGATACAATATGTTTCACGATGGATAATCGCGTTGGGAGGGGCATTCATGTCCGATAGTCCGGCAACGAAGTGGTTTTGTGCGAGAGTTTTCTTTTTATTACTAATGGCTGTCTGCTTATTCAGTTCCGGATTGTTTTTAGGGAAAGCTCAAGCTGCCACTCGCACGACAATCCACATTACCGATGACTCAGCAGGAAGCTATGTGGATAGCGCGATCGGACTGCCGAACGGAAGAGTTGGATACGTGTTTTATACCAACAGCTGGAAAGATATTTGGTATAAGGTTCTCAACGCTAACGGCACGGAGGCATTCAGCAGAAAATTATTCACAAGAACGGATGACACTGTGACCTACAGGGTTTACCCTTTCGCGAGGAACGGGGGGGATACGCTCATCGTATTTGTCGAAGATACAAATAACGGCGATTCATTCGGTTATCTTAAATATTTGATTATCGATAAAGACGGCAATGTCGGCACCGCAACAACGCTAGCAACATCCACCTATATGACTTATCCGACAAGCGCGGCCCTGCTGTCCAATGGCGGAGTGGCCGTGACTTTTCACAATGACACGGGGTTTGATTACGGCTTGCATTTTTACGACGCGAACATGAACCCGGTCCGAACCGTAACGTTTTCCGATCAGATCAGCCAGGTCAAAAGGGTTTACTCCGTGACCGCGAACAACGATAACCGGGTGATGCTGCTCAAAAGAACGAATTCGGCCACCAACGCCTTCCAGGCAACGTTATATGATAATAGCGGAAATTTCGTAAAAGACGTTGTCAGCGGGACGAATCTTTTTGCCACTGCTTTGTCCAACGGGAACTTCGCCATCCTCTCCGGAGATCCCGCGTCCTCCCTGTCGATGAGTATATACGATCCAAACGGGAGCGCCGTGGGGACACCGATCAACGTGGGAGGGCCCTTCGGTCCCGTCTCTGCCTACGACTACGAACCTACATGGCCGAATCCCATGCTATTCCCCACGGCTGACGGAAGAGCCATTCTCTATGATTTCAGCAGTACGACCAAAACAGCGAGAGTGAAAGAATATACAAACGCAGGCGTGCTAATCAAGGATTGGACGGCTGCGGATTCATCCGAATCTTCGCAATATGGATATACTCCCTACACCTTGAATCCTCAACCGGGGTTCGGGGTCTATAACGATATCTCGGGAGATTTGGTGCTGTACCAGGTGCAGTCTCCGACGATCATAATCCACCCGGCTGACCAGACGGTGACGCAAGGACAGTCCGCTTCCTTCTCCGTGACTGCCGGTGGTGACGAGCCGCTCAGTTACCAATGGAAGAAGGATGGTACCAACATTAACGGAGCGAATGCCGCTACTTTTACCATTGCCAGCGCACAATCCGGCGACGCGGGCGTTTACACGGTTGAGGTCACCAATGGAGGGGGCAGTGTAACCAGTAATCCGGCGACGTTGGTGGTCAACCACAAGGTGACTTTCGATAAGAACGGCGGAGATACGGATGCCTCTCCGGCGACGATAACGGTCACTCATGGAGGCAACGTAGGCACGCTGCCGACCGAGCCGACGAGTGCGGGCCACACATTCGCGGGCTGGAACACGGCTGCGGACGGAACCGGCAGCGCGTTTACCGCATCGACGGTCGTCACCGCAAACCAGACGGTGTACGCGCAATGGTCACTGAACACGTACACAGTCACGTTCGATAAGAACGGCGGGGATACGGATGCCTCACCGGCGACGATTACAGTCACCCATGGAGGCAATGTGGGCACGCTGCCTACCGCGCCGACGCGGGCGCACTACACGTTCGCAGGCTGGAACACCGCATCGAACGGAAGCGGCAGCCCGTTCACGGCGGCAACGACCGTCACCGGCAACCAGAACGTATACGCCCAATGGGCGCAAATTACCTATACGGTGAGCTATGTTGTTGGAGCCAATGGCTCGATCAGTTCGACGAGCGAGATGGTCGGCAGCGGCGGAACCCCTGCAACAGTGCCGGCAGTCACTCCCGACAGCGGTTATGTGTTCGCCGGCTGGAGCAGTGACGGCGGCGTCACCAAACTCACGTCCGCGCAAGTGGCATCGACACCGGTGACGGCTCCGATTACCTACATCGCCTACTTCATGGTGGATGTTCCCGGCGTGCCGAATATTCATTCCGCAACTGCGGGAGACGGCAAAGTCAGTCTGGGCTGGAGCCCGGTGGCCGGCGCGACAGGCTATAAAATCTACCAAAGCGTAACTTCCAGCACCTACGGAACGGAAGCATTAACCGTTACCGGTTCGGTATATGGAGCGGATGTGACCGGGTTGACCAATGGAACGACTTATTATTTCGTCGTTACGGCAATGAACGGGAGCGGCGAGAGCTCAGCTTCCAACCAGGTGAGCGCAACGCCGATGACAGTCCCACTGGCACCGACCAACGTCGTGGCGACTGCAGGAGACGGCCAAGCGACCATCACGTTCACCCCTTCGACGAACAATGGCGGAAGCGCCGTGACCGGCTATCAGGTGATATCTTCTCCCGGCGGTATCGTTGTGAGCGGGACAACGAATACGATTAACGTTACGGGATTGACGAACGGAACGTCCTATACTTTTACGGTAAAAGCGATCAACAGCGCGGGAAGCAGTCCGGCTTCCGCGGCCTCCGCTCCCGTCACGCCGAGTGCGCCTGCCACGAGCACGACCGGGTCTACAAACTCGACCGGGAATCAGAGTCAGGCAGTGGAAATTCTGGTCAACGGCAAGGCGGTGCAGAATGCAGGAATGGCGACGAAAACCGTAAGGAAGGAGCAAACCGCTACGACCGTCGTTGTCGATCCGCAGAAAATAGGGGAGAAGCTGACGGCTGAAGGCCAGGGTGCAGTGATCACGATTCGGGTCCGTACGCAATCCGACGTTATCGTGGGCGAATTGAACGGTCGGCTGGTCAAAGCCATGAAACAAAATGAAGCGGTCGTCGTGATCAAGACGGAGAACGCAACCTTTACTTTGCCGGCCCAGCTAATCAATATCGGTGCCCTGCAGGATATCGATCTTCAAATCGAAATCGGCAAGCCTGCCGCCGACATGATGAAGGTCGTGGAAAATACCGCGGCTTCCGGAGGGTTCGCGATCGTCGTGCCTCCAATCGAATTCACGGTAAAAGCGACCTCCGGCAATACGACGGTTGAGATCCCGAAGTTCAACGGTTTTGTGGAACGTACCATTGCCATACCGGACGGAGTAGATCCCCATAAGATCACTACCGGAGTCGTGATCGAACCGGATGGAACCGTGCGTCAAGTGCCGACGAAGATCATTAACGTTGAAGGGAAGTATTACGCCAAAATCAGCAGCCCGACGAATGGAACGTACTCCGTTGTTTGGAATCCGCGCGAGTTTAAGGATGTAGCCGGACATTGGGCTAAAGCAGCCGTGAACGACTTGGGCTCCAGAATGGTGATTAGCGGTATAACCGCGGACCTCTTCCAACCGGATCAAGATATAACCCGAGCGGAATTCGCGGCAATTATGGTTCGTGGCTTGGGATTGAAGCTCGAAAGCGGAAATTTCCCGTTCTCTGACGTGAAGCCTTCGGATTGGTTCAGCAGCGCGGTGTCGACCGCTCACTCGTACGGGCTGATCAGCGGATTCGAAGACGGAACGTTCCGCCCAACGGCGAAAATAACGAGAGAACAAGCCATGGTGATCGTGGCAAAAGCGATGCGATTCACGAATTTGAAGGCAAAGATTCCGGCCGGTTCGGCAGAAGATTGGCTGAAGCCGTATGCAGATTCGATAAACATTTCGGAATGGGCGAAGAACGGCGTTGCCGACAGCATAAGTGCGGGAATCGTTTCGGGACGAAATGAAAGCCTTTTGGCTCCCAAAGCTTATATTTCGAGAGCGGAAGTTGCCGTACTGATCCAGCGTTTGCTTCAAAAATCGGATTTGATATGATCGTATAAGAGTATCTAGAATTTCTAAGGGTGACAAAGATGAATCGAAAATATTGTTGTTAAAGCAAGTAAAGAAATGCGCCCCCAATCAATGGGGGCGCATTTGTCATCTTAGCTTATTTCAGCGAAGCGCTATAAACATTATGGCCTTCCTTCTCCGTATAATACACCTTCCCGCCCTCGACAGCCGAGCTGCTGACCACATCGGAAGTTTTGAAAACGATATTGCCATTCAGATCATAAACGACAAGCGTGTACGGCGTATTGGCTTCTTTGACGAATGTGCACAGGACGTAGCCATCGTCTTCGGTTACCGATGCGAGTTTGGATTCGGGGTTCAGATGTTCTTCCGGCCCGCCTTCCAAAGAGAATCGATAGAGGTCGCCGTCGCTGTTCAGATAAACGTTGTTCCCGATAATCGCGAATCCCGTCGCTTCCAGATCGCTGACCCGAGTGGTCTCGTTGGTTACCAGATTGATTTTGTGGAGGCGGCTGAAATCCGTGTCCTTCTCCATGTTGTAAGCCAGTACATAAAGATCGTGATCGATCAAGCTGAGATCGCGGCTGCTGCTGCCCGTGGATCCTCCATTAGCTAGAGCTTTCATAGTCTCGCCATATACGTAAGCGGGATCGCCGGCCGGCTTTGCTTCCTGGGTTCCGATTGCCACGCTCAAATTGTTCGGGCTCGGCGGAAAGCCTTGTCTCACTTTGATTTTCGTGTCTCCGAACGTCCGAAACGTCAGGTAACCGGACTCCGCGAGTTCGAATTTACCCTTCTCGTTCAACCTAAAGTATTCATCATGTCCCATGATGGCTCCGCCTTGATGGTAGGACAGCCATAGACTTCCGTCTTGCACGTACAAGCTGCCTGTCACGCGGGATTTTCCGTCCCCTTCGCTCCAGATCGGAAGCTGAGTGAGCGTCACGGATTTGCCGATGGTTCCGACTTTGGAACTTACCACGGCTCCGTCTTTTCCGATAGCGTATTTGTATCCTTGGTAGAGGGTTGCGCCGTCCGCGGTTGTTCCGGGCATGGAGGCCGCTTTCGTGACCTTCGGATTGGTGGACGAGACGGCTAGTCCCGTTTTGGAATCAAAATGATAAGACCATCCGAGTTCCTTCACGGCGTAGCTCCAGGTAAGCGGAAAATACGTCACGTTGCGGAATGAGAGGAACGGGTACTGCCCCTGATCGGCGTCTCGAATGACTTTTCCGTTCAAATGAAGGTCGCCCGTCCGGATCGTTGCCGTCTGCGTCTTCTTATTCACGAACATTCCCCGCACATCGCGATAAGCGGCGGCGACACGGGTTTGATTGATCGCCAGTCCATTGTTGCTGTCCCAGGTCGTTTCCACCCCGAGGAACCGGCTGTCATTGTAGGTCATCGGAAAATAGGTAATGTCCTTGTACACGATCAGCGGGTACTGCCGATAAGCGTTATCGATCTTAATCCCGTTGAGGGACACGTTAAAGCTCGGCAAAGTCACGCTCACTTGGCTGGGTGCAGCAAAAAGAGTTTGCGGAATCGCCAAGGTGAACAACAGCGTCAGTATCGATACCAAAAATGCAGCGTTCTTTTTCATCATCTAAGTCACTCCTCCCGATTAAGTAGAACGATCTAAGAGGATAAATGTTGCACGGTTGCCGAAAAAAGCCGACCCCGTGAGGTCGGCTTTTCCTATAACGTTTTGTTCAACTTTCCCTGCTGG
Source organism: Cohnella candidum (assembly GCF_003713065.1). Lineage (NCBI taxonomy): Bacteria > Bacillati > Bacillota > Bacilli > Caryophanales > Paenibacillaceae > Cohnella > Cohnella candida. The sequence continues at coordinate 4,627,076 of NZ_CP033433.1, forward strand.
ACGGCCGTCTGTCGCTGACCGCCCCCACGAGACCATATCACCACGGGAATCAGAATCAGGGACATGATACCGCCGGCCAAGGAAAGCGTGGCATAACTGGTGCCCGCCATAACCATGCCGGATAAGGTGCCGCCGGAAGCTCCTGCCAGCGCAACCAACACGTCCACCGTGCCTTGCGTCTTGGCCCGCGAAGACGACTGCGTCGAATCGACAATGAGCGCCGTGCCGCTGATCAAGCCGAAGTTCCACCCTAAACCCAGCAATGCAAGGGCCAGAACCAAGTACACGAGGGAATCTCCCGGTGCGGCAGCCGCCAGTACGCCTGCAAGAAGCAAGGTCGCTCCCGAAGCGATGGTCATCGCCATCCGGCCAATCTTATCGACTAAGATACCGGTCACGAGGGAGGGAAGGTACATCGCTCCGATATGGATGCCGATGACGAGACCGACTTCGCGGAGCCCGTGGCCATGATGCTGCATATGTACGGGCGTCATGGTCATGATGGCCACCATCACGATTTGAGTGAGCACCATGATCGCAGCGCCTACCGCTACGCCTCTTTTATTGAGCGGTTGTAGAACGGCAGCCGTACCTTCCGCAGCTTGCCCGGTATGTTGCTGAGCTTGCGCGATCGCTTTGGCCACGATCAGGGGATCCGGACGAAGCAACACGAAAACGACAAGACCCGCCGATAGGAATGCCGCTGCACCGAGCAGAAAAGGACCCGCGAGTGCGGGGATGCCGAGTGAGCTCGCAAAGCGGCCCATGACATCCACCAGGTTCGGACCGGCTACCGCACCGAACGTCGTCGAAACCAATGCGATGCTGACCGCCGTCGCTCTCTGCTTGGCGCTCGCCAAATCCGTGCCGGCATAACGAGCTTGCAGATTGGTCGCCGTACCAGCGCCGTAAATCAGCAGGGAGACGAATAACAGGAATACGCTGTTCAGCACGGCAGCCGAGACAACGCCGATCGCGCCAAGCCCGCCGGCAAGAAATCCTGCCGTAAGACCTGTCCGGCGCCCCAAACGCTGAGAAAGCCTTCCGACCCAAAACGCAGCTCCTGCGGACCCCAATGTCAGCAGACCTGCCGGCAATCCTGCATACGCATTCGTTCCAAGCATTTGCTGCGCGAGGAGCGCGCCCACCGTAACCCCCGCCGCCAGCCCGGCACCGCCGAATATTTGCGAAAGACTGACGATGAATAACGTCCGTTTATATAGAGCTCTCTGCTTGTCGGGGGTATCAAATTCGTGCAAGGCGTTCACCTCTCATTCGTCATTCAATTCATCACTGGTTGACCGATAAAGCATGCCGGCCTCGTGACGATCCGCAACCTGCAGCTTATTAAGGATATTGGAAATGTGGTTCGCAACGGTTTTGGGACTCAGGTGAAGGGCCGCGGCAATTTTGGCATTCGTGTAGTCGTCTTTAATGAATTGCAAAATTTCCATTTCCCTCGCGGTCAGCTCTGCCAATGCCGGATTGAGCGGGGCGTTCTGCTTCGTCACCGAGAAGTAATCCATCATTCTGGAGGCGATATCGGTGCTGAAAACAGCGCCGCCGTTGCCCACCATCCGAATGGACTGCAGCAACTCCATCTCCCCGGCATCCTTCAATACGTATCCCCGGGCCCCGGACTGCATCGCGCTAAAAACGGACTTGTCGTTTGCGAGCATGGTGACGATGAGGATTTTAATCCGGGAATCCTTCTCCATAATCAGGCGAGTGGCCTCAATCCCATTAATGCCCGGCATGCGAATATCCATCACGATGACATCCGGTTGAAGCCGTACAGCCAGCTCAACGGCCTCTTCCCCGGTCGAAGCTTCCCCGATTACTTCCAAATCGTCCGTGGTTTGAATCAAATTGCGTACTCCGCTTCGAAAAAGCGGATGATCGTCGGCCAACAAAATTTTCATGCGCTTTCCTCTCCTTTGGCACCGAACGGGATGACAGCTTTAATCACGGTCCCACCGGTGTCGCGCGGTTCCACCGTACAGTGACCTCCGAGCTCGGCAGCCCGTTCTTGAATGGAATTCAGGCCGATGCCTCCGCCGGGCTCCGGCTGCACAAGGCGAGAAAGGCCGATCCCGTTGTCTTCGATCTGCATGATGAGTTTGTCATTGTGAACGTCTATGTTGATATCACAACTCGTCGCCCTTGCATGCTTCACGACATTCACGAAGGATTCCACGACGATGCGATAAGCGGCGACCTCTACTGCAGCGGGCAGCGGAGGAAGCTGCTCGGGGCCATGCAGGCGAACGGTCAATTCGGGGAGATGCATTTGGTCGATGCGCGCTTGGATCGCGCCTAGCAAGCCAAACTCATCCAAGGCCGGCGGGCGCATGTCGTGAACCAAGGTTCGAATATCCGTCACCGTGGAACGGATTTCCCCGCGAAGCTCCGAGAGCATTTGCTTCGCGGTATCGGGATTTTTGCCGATGTACTGTTCGGCCGCGGCGACATTGAAACCAAGCGACAATAGCCGGGGCGCAAGTTCGTCATGCAAATTTCGCCGAATTTGCCTTCGTTCCTCCTCCCGTGCTAACACAAGCTTTTCCCGGGACTCCTGCAGGTCGCCCGCAAGAAGCTTCATGCCCAGATGCATTTTCACGTTTTGGACGATCGGGCCGGCTTGGCGCAACATGACTTCCAGCAGCTTTCGGTCATCCGAGGAGAAGGTTTCGTCCGGAGAACGGCTTGAGATCGTCAGCGATCCGACACGTTCCCCTCCGTGCAGAATCGGGAAGTGATAGGTGTCGTATCGCGTGACGCCCGAAGCTGCCGCCAATTGCGGCACGCCGTTAACATCAATCGATATCGCCGCATAAGGCAGACGCAGCGCGTCCCGGACGGACTCCGCGACAACCTTCACCATTTCCTCGGGGTCGATCGGTTTGATCAACTGATTGCCAAGGCCGGCCAATATGGCATAAGGATCATCATGCCTGCCTTTCATCAGACGTTTTAGAAGCTTTTGCAGCCATTCTTTGAGGGGCCCGAACATGACGGCGACAATCGCGGTGGCGATCAACGAAACCCAGTAATTGCCCCGGGCCTGAAATAAATTCCCCAGATACCAGACGGAGAGTGAGTAGACGAGCAGGATGGAAAGCGATAAAGCTCCGTACAGAAGCGTCCGATTCACCAGCGGATCGATATCCCACAACCGATGGCGAAGCACCGCGAACGCAAGCGTGAGGGGGATGATGGAGACGGCAACCGACAGCACAGCAATTAAGGAGATATAGGTGATCGGATTAGGCGAGGGGAGCAGCACGATGAATCCGCTGGTCACGAAGAAACCGAGAAAGGACATTGCGGCGCCATACACGACCCATTTGGTCTGCTGCCCATGCTCACGGTTAATCCGCTTCAGATAAGAATGGATTTGCGACCCTAGGGCGGTCACGATCATAATTCCGTAGTACATGATCCTAAGATGACCGGGCCAAACCTTGAGATCAAGCGGCGTTCCGGGGAAGGTCAGACTCAGCAGCTGGACCAAGCAGAACGGAACGTAAGCGGCCATTGTCCATGGCGTTGTCAGCTTGCCATTCGGAAATAGCAGCAAAAATAAAAACAGCGCCATTCTTCCGACGACCGCGATGAATTCCGTCCATGACGCAATAGCCGGGCGCCCCTCAGCGGCAAGATACAACAGGGACGAAAACGTGCAGCCGTACGTAACGAGAGCGACCGCCGCAAGGAGTGCCATCCCGTCCCGTTTGCTTTTGAGAAGAATGACGACCGCCGCCGCGAAATAAACCAAAGCCAGCCCGCAATCATTGAGCACGAAAGCCAAAGCGTAGGAGTCCGGCGTCAGGCGGTATCGGCTTAACGTCTCAATCGTATAAAACAAGGGTCCGATCGGCTCGCAGGATTGAAGAAAGCATTTCGACCGCAATAAATCGTAATAGACAGGTATATTTCGGATAAAAAATAGCGAGGCAGCCGCAATCATCAGATAAGCGAGAATTTGCAGCGATAGATTCCTGAGTCTCATCACGATCACCTGGCCCGCCATTTTGGATGCCATTATTATATCAACCAAGAAAATCCATGCATAGAACGACTCTCCCGGACCTTTCGTTTCCCGAATCTCCTACCGAAACTTCCCGACCGAAATAGGTATGCCCTGCCCTCGTGATCGGGAATGCCGCCTTGTTATGATTCATTTGTAAAACAGTTAAGTTCCTGGAGGTTATGAAACGGATGCAAAAAGTTGTGAAGTGGTTGGGCGTGGTCGTTATTTTGGCGGGCATCGCGAGAATGGGAATGACTCCCTCGGCACTCATCTGGGGAGGTGACAGCCATCAGGAGCTGCTGTGCGGATACGTCGCCGCGATTCTCATGGCTTTCAGTTCAATCGCGCTCTATTTGCCTCAAATGAAGGAAACCGGCAAACTTGGCTTCGCGGCTGTGTTCATTACGGCAGCCGGCAACATCGTCATTTCCGGGCAGCAATACGGGATTTGGGCCTATGGCGCCTATGCAGAAAAGGGATTATTCGTGAACGTAACCGGCGCGCTCGTCGGAATCGGAATGATGCTGGGCACGATCCTGCTGGGCATCGTAACGTTCCGTGCCAAAGTCTTTCCTCTCTGGAACGTGTTGCTGTTCGTCGTTATGCTCGTATCGTTCGGCATTCCCGGGTTGGAGAGCTGGTTCGCGTTATTCTGGGGGCTTGCCTATGGGGCTATGGGCTATACCATCGTCACCAGCCGTTATCGGAATAAGGAAGCAGCCGCAAAATCGCTCAGCGTGGCTTCGTAAATTTACACAACTGGGCGGCGAGTATTTCACTCGTCGCCCTTTTGCTGCGGGGAGAAGGATATATACAATCCGTATCGAATAAGGTTTACCACAGCCATGAATCCGCTTGCAAGCCTGAGCTCATGGGGTGGTGGACGTGCGCAACTTGGGGTTGCTCCATCGGTTGTTCAACGCCTTCGGCCTGTCATCGCTCCGAAAAAGAACCGTGGTCGTCTTGGCCGTCGGTTTTCTGGGATGCTCCATTCTCATGGCCGCCGTCTCATACAACGCGATTTACACGATGCAGCAGAACAAAATCAAAACCTCCATGGCCTTCGATTTGTATCAGCAATCCATGAAGCTCACGCAAATCTACAACAGTTTGCTGATGGTTACTCAACAAATGACCCCCCAAGGTACCGTCGGCAGCCTGGTGGAAACATATTTCTCCACCGGCTCAACCGGCGACCCTTTCAACCGATCGCTCTTGTCGCGAAGCATTTCCTACAATATCGGACTGATCACGTTTTCGAACCCCACCATGGAAATGGTGATGTACTACAACCCCCAAAATAGGCTAACCTCCTACTCCAACCTTCCGCTTCGCGAAGATTTCACTTTGCCCACCTTGGTGAACGTGGCGGGCAATGCGGGCATCAACTACCAGCCGCCCCATCAATCGTTGTGCAGGTTTTGCTCGGATCAGGTGGTTTCGGTGACGCGCGAAATCGCCTTTTCGGACGGGACGCAGCAAGTGATTTACGTCGAAGCCAAGTCCGACATCGCGACGGACATGAGCACTCTGTCTTCCAGCGTGAATATGCCGTATGTGCTCCTCCTGACCGACCCGGAAGGGGTGGTGAAGTACAGCAGCGACCCAACTGCCGTACCCTCTGGCCAGAAACTCGCGCTCACCGGCGACTCGGGCACCACCGGCCATTACATCTGGCAGCGAACGCAGAGCGACTACGGTTATGAACTCGCGCTCCTCTTGCCGATCTCCAGCTACAACCATGAGCTTTACGCCTGGAAAAACCACATGTTCCTCATCCTCGGAATCGCGCTGTTGATCCTGTTATCGATCGCGTTGCTGCTGCAACGGCTGATCAACCGACCGCTGCGGATCTTCGAATTGGAAATGAGAGCGCTCGGAAGAGGGCGTTTGAGTGCCATGCAGTACCGGACGGGCATTTTCGAATTCGACCGGCTCTTCGACCAGTTTGATCGGATGAAGCGGCAAATCCAGCAGCTCATCCTTGATGTCGAACAGAAGGAAAAGAAGCGGCACCAGCTCGAAATCGAGAAGCTCGCTCACCAAATCAATCCCCATTTTCTGATGAATGCCCTGTACTCCGTGCGCTGGCTGGCGGTCATGCATCGGCAACCCGAGATCGAGAAGTTCGTTTCTTCGCTCACTTTCCTGCTCAGCTACAACTTGGGGAAGTCTCAGGAAACGGCCACTCTGCGGTCGGAAATCGAGGTTATGCGTGCCTATCTGGATCTGCAGCAAATGCGGTACGACTTCGAAGTGGAGCTCGAGATCGAAGAGGGCAGCTATCTGGATCGCCCAGTCGCGCGGTTCATCCTGCAGCCGATCGTCGAGAATGCCGTCACCCATGGTCTCGATGAGCACGGCAAGCTGGAAATCCGCATCGCACCCGACCCCGCCACGCATACGATCCAAATCGTCATCCGCGATGACGGCAAGGGACTGAGCCAGGAGACGCTGGCGCTGCTGCAGCCGGAAACGCAAGAGCAACAGCAGAAGGGCCGGGGGATCGGACTCCGGTATGTGCGGTCCATGCTCGAATCCTTTTACGAAGATAAAGCCCGTATCCAAATTAACAGCACGCCCCATCAAGGGACGACGGTCAGCATGTATCTCCCTTACGGAAAGGAGAAAGCGGTATGATCCGTGTCTTGATCGTGGACGATGACAAGCTGGCGCGCAAGGGCTTGATCTCCATCATGCCCTGGTCCGCTCATGACATGACGGTGGCCGGGGAAGCGGCGAACGGCGCCAAAGCGATGGAGTTTCTTGAACAGCATCCCGTGGATCTCATGTTCGTGGACCTCTCCATGCCCGTCATGTCGGGAACGGAACTGATACAGGCCGCGCGAAAAAAGTATCCCAACCTGCGTTCGGTGGTGCTGACGTTTCATGAGGAATTCGAAAACGTGCAAACGGCGTACCGGCTCGGCGTGCTCGACTACGTGTCCAAAGCGCGTCTGGAGCTGGAGGATGACGAGCAGATCCTGAAGCGGATCCGGGAGAAGCTGACGGACGAAGTTCAGCCGCGCACACCTGCCACGACGCACAACAACGCATCATCCGGCAATGAGGAACAATGGCGCAAGCTCGAGCAAGATTGGCGTTCCCTGTACTGGCTGTATAGCGAGGGGATTTTCGAGCGGCTCTGCCAACAGACCGAAGAGGCGAATCCCTCCGTTCGCCGGATCGAGTCACTACTTATGCGCGTCATCTCGCAGGTAGAGACGGCCACGCAGTTGGAGGCGGAGTTCTGGTCCGAAGTGGACGACATTCGGTCGGCGATGGAACGGATTCGCCAATACCGGAAGACAATCTATGCGCAGGCGGCCGGCTCCACCGACCTCACGAAAACGGCGATATGCATGCTCAAAGCCGTGCTTTACCTTCGCGAACATACCGCCGATCCGCTTCACGCCGAGGACGCGGCCGACCATGTGAACATGAGCCGGAGCTATTTTTGCCAGATGTTCAAGAAGGTGACGGGAACGACGTTTAACGATTTTCTGAGGCAAGAGAGGGTCCGTGCGGCCGAGCGTCTGCTCGCCGAGACGAACCAGTCGGTGACATGGGTGGCCAATGCGGTGGGGTACGGGGACTCGAAGTATTTTTCGCACATTTTCCACGAACAGACCCGGCTGCTGCCGTCCGAATACCGCGCCAGGCACCAGACGACGGGGAACATTGATCACCGCGAATCGAACAATCGTCTACCCTGATCCATATCCGCTGTCGATAAACACGAGACACCCTTCTGACTTTTTATTCCAACACCCGCGCTACAATGGAGGGGAATAGAACAAGGGAGGGATTCTGTTGAAAAGAAAGATGGCCTTCACCCTAATCACGGCATTGCTAGCGGTAAGCTTATCAGCCTGCACGTCCTCCAAATCATCGAATGATGTGAAAGCGTCTCCATCCTCAAGTTCGTCGAATCTATCGGGAGATGACTTGGCCTTCTACAAGTTCCCGAAGCCCGTCGACGTGCACATCGGCATGGTCGTCGATCCGACCGACAAAACGCTGCCCAAAGGCGACAGCGTCGGCAACAACCAGTACACCCGCTACCTGAAGGACAAGTACAACATCAACATCATCGTGGATTGGACGGCGGCGACGGGCAACGATTTTAAACAGAAAGTCAGCTTGTCCATCGCATCGGGCAACCTGCCGGACGGCATGGTCGTCGACGACCGGTCCTTCATGACCAAAGCCGCCAGCTCGGGGCTGCTGTATGATATCACCGACCTGTTCCAGCAGTATCAATCGCAGCAGGTCAAGGACATTATGGCCAGTACGCAGGGACGCGCGATGGAGAACGCCAGCTATAAAGGTCGCATGGTTTCGCTCCCTAATATTACGGTCGATACCGACGGCGTTCACGTCATGTGGGTCCGCAAGGACTGGCTCGACAAGCTGAATTTGCCGGTGCCCAAGACGCTCAGCGACATCGAGAAAACGGCGAAAGCCTTCATCGATAACAAAATGGGAGGGGCCAATACGATCGGCATCGCCGGCCCGTCCAAGAATACGTTCCCTTACGCGACGTTCCTCGTTTCCTCCAACAACATGGGCGGTTTCGATCCCGTTTTCGGCGCCATGGATGCTTACCCGGGATACTGGCTCGACAACGGAGACGGCACGGTCACGTACGGAACGACGACCGAAAATACGAAGAAAACGCTGGCTCTGCTGGCCGACTGGTATAAGAAAGGGCTCATCGATCCGGAGGTCGGCACCCGCGACAATGTCGGCGATCCGATCAACGCGAACCAAGCGGGGATCTTCTTCGGCCCGTGGTGGAACGGCGGTTACGGCAACGGCGACTCCTTCAAGAACGACAAGACGGCCAACTGGCAAGCCTACCCGGTCTATGACGACCAAGGCAAATGGAACGTTCACATGAAGACGACGGGCAGCACCTACACGGTCATCAGCAAGAAAGCGAAAGAGGACGTCGTCAAAGCCATTCTCATCATGAACAACGCGCTGGTACGCGATGAGGCGACCTTCGATCTGTCCGTCGCCGTGGGCTGGTACCCGCTGCGCAACGTCATGGCGGCCGCCAACGAGACCGAGTACGAGTATACCGAGCTGCTCAAGGTCCTGAACGGGCAGACGAAACCCGAAGATTACAACAAGCCGAACAGCCTCTATAAGCTGATGTACGCGGACGCGAAAAAAGTGCAAAACGTCATCAAACCTCCGTACGACAACCTGAACGTCAGCAACTTCGACATGACGAACTTCGGCGATTTCCAGCGAATGTATTCGCTCATGATCGGCGACCGTCCGTACTCGACGATTCCGATCGATAAGAAAGTGTACAGCGTCACCTACAACCAGACTCCGACGATGGAGACCAAGTGGGCCAACCTCAAGAAGCTCGAGGACGAGACCGTTCTGAAAATCATCCTGGGCCAATCGTCCATCGACGCGTTCGACCAATTCGTGAAGGATTGGAAATCGCAAGGCGGAGACGAGATCACGAAGGAAGTCGCGGAGCTGCTGAAAAAGTAACGCTTGGGATTACCGGCAAGAGGCGTCTGCAGGCGGGGCGCCTTTTGCGGGTTTCATCGAGACTGTCGAGATTGGAGGTTGCTTACGGATGAAGAGATTGGGCGGCGTTCAGAAGCATTACTATCTCATGCTGCTTCCGGGAATGGTCTGGCTCGTCATGTTCAGCATCGTGCCGATGTTCGGCATCATCATGGCCTTCCAGAATTACAATCCGGGTCAGGGCCTCCTCCGTTCCGAGTGGGTGGGGCTGGAGAACTTCAAGTACATGTTCCAGCTCAATGACAGCATCCCCGTGCTGATCAACACGTTCATCATCGCGGTCGGCAAAATCGTGTTCAACCTGCTGGTGCCGCTGATTTTCGCGATTTTGCTGAACGAGCTGAGGAGCATGCGGTATAAGAAATGGGTCCAGACGGTCGTGTATCTGCCGCACTTCTTGTCTTGGGTTATCATGGCGACGATCGTCATCGGGATTTTCGGTTATTACGGAGTGGCCAATACGGTGGTGAAAGCCTTCGGGGGGCATCCCCAGTTGTTCATGGCGGATGCGGGCATTTTCCGGCAAATCGTCATCGGTACGGATGTGTGGAAGGAGTTCGGTTATAACGCGATCATTTTTCTCGCGGCGTTGACCGGCGTGAATCTGAACCTGTATGAAGCGGCGGCCATCGACGGGGCCAACCGTTGGCGGCTCATCTGGCACGTCACGCTTCCGGCGCTGTCAACTACCGTCGTGCTGCTGGGCGTGCTCAGTCTCGGCAACGTGCTCAATGCGGGGTTCGACCAGGTGTACAACCTGTATAATCCGCTGGTGTACTCGACGGGCGATATTTTGGATACTTGGGTTTACCGGCTTGGCTTGCAAAATCTTCAATTCTCGCTGGCCACCGCGGCAGGTCTGTTCAAGTCGGTCATCAGCTTCGTGTTGATCTACGTATCCTACCGTCTGGCGTACCGATTCGCCGATTATACGGTGTTTTAAAGGGAGGGTGCCGCATTGGTCAGAAATCGTACGTTAGGTTCGCGGACTTTCGAAATAACCAATGTGATCCTCCTCGGCCTGCTGCTGCTCAGTTGCCTATACCCGTTGTGGTACACCTTCTGCGTATCCATCTCCAACAAAGCGGCCGCCAACGCGGGCTTGGTCACCATCTATCCGATCGGCTTCTCCTTGACTCCGTACCAGGAAATCATTAACGACAAGCTGTTCCTGAACTCATTTTGGATTTCCATTCAACGCACCGTGCTCGGGACGGCATTCTCCATGCTCGTTACCGTGCTGATGGCCTATCCGCTGGCGAGACCCAATCGAGAATTCAAAATGCGCAATACGTTCATGTGGATCCTCGTCTTCTGCATGCTCTTTAACGGCGGCTTGATTCCCTGGTATCTCACGGTCCAGCATTATCATCTCATTAACACGATCTGGGCACTGGTGCTCGGCGGCGGCGTCCCGATCTTCAACGTCATTCTGATCATGAACTTCTTCCGCAATCTGCCGAAGGATATGAACGAAGCGGCAGTGGTGGACGGCGGCGGCCCTTGGTCGATCCTGTTCCGGGTCTATATTCCGTGCTCCGTCCCCGTGCTCGCGGCCGTGGCACTGTTCATCAGCGTGTATCACTGGAACGAGTTCTTCAACGGCCTGGTGCTGATGAACACCTCGGATAAGTATCCGCTGCAAACCTATATCCAGCAGCTGGTGGTCAACATCCCGGTCGGCACGTCGCTTACGCCCGAACAGTATAAGAAGCTGTCCGAGCTATCAAACAGGACGCTGAATGCGGCTAAGGTGTTTATCGCGATGGTACCGATGCTGCTGGTATATCCGTTTCTGCAGAAGTATTTCGTGTCGGGGATTATGCTGGGGGCAGTGAAGGAGTAGGGGGACGAGTGCGGGGTACTCCCAAAATCATTAACCAGTCTGACACTTTTATTGGTGTTTGGACTGGTTTTTGGTTTTTAGGAAGCGACTTTAATTTAAGGATGCTAATATAATAATTATAGGTCCAATATGGGGTGAGGGAGCAAGTCCAATGGTCGAACGACTGCTTAAAACAAAGTATATTTGGGCTATTTTTGCGATTGTCGTGATTTCGATATCGGCCGGTATTTGGCATGGCAGAATCGGCCAACACCGGCAGCAAAGCTATCCGGGGCATTATGCGAACCCCAACTCCATCAGGCGGATACCCCGTTCGACCCGTACAATGGGCAGACAGCAAAGTCAGAACGTAATTTCGCCTCAATATAATTTTGCAGGAAAGATCTATTATAACGACAAAGTCGCGGTACTCACTTACCATCACCTTGATGCCGTGGAATCGTCCATTACGATTACGCCGCAGCGGTTCAAATCCGATTTGGAAGCGTTGAAGCAGAACGGTTTTCATGTGATTTCGATGGAGGATTTCGTTGCCTTCTTGCAAAAGAAAAAGCCCGTTCCGCCGAACGCGGTCGTGATTACCTTCGATGACGGTTACGAATCCGTGTACAAGTATGCTTATCCGATTTTGAAATCGGAGGGCATGACGGCCACCTTCTTTCTCATTGTCGGGTATATTGAGGACGGAACCATTCACCACCCGCCGATATTAAACTGGCAAGAAATCATGGAGATGCACCGCGACGGCTTCAGCTTCTACTCCCACTCCTTTCATTCTCACGAAGATGTGCAAATCAAAGGGAAGCCGACATCGCCGTTAGTCGCCAAGCTTCCTATTCCTGGTGCCAATCGAATCGAAACTGAAGGGGAATACGAAGCCAGAATCCGTGAGGATTTGAGCAAAGCGGACGACATCCTTAACGCCAGATTGGGCAACAAGATTAATCTGCTGTGTTTTCCTCACGGCCAGTACGATAGCACGTTGGTCGATATCGCACACCAATCGGACATTCCATACTTGTTTACGGGAAAAGAAGGGCTTAATACGAACAAAAGCACATTAATCAAACGAATTAATGTCGGGTCACCGTACATTTCCATTCAGCGGGTGATGGCTCGGCTTTCCGTATATAACATGCTTGCCCGTTAGTGATTGGCAAGGGGTTCCGGAAGCCTACCAAGATCTTGATTCTCAAAGGTTTGTTTTGCAGGAACCAAATACCACCTTGACGAATTTGTAGGAATAATGTCGTTTTCCTACACTTCCGCCCAAGGTGGTTTTTTTATGAGTTTACCTAATGAACTTTCTGGAATTTTCACACACAAGCAGAAATCGTATAAGATGGTTCTCATCATTGCTTTGTTGCAAGAAATGAATGAAATAGGAAAACGTGTGGTGTCTCTTGAAAATGTGAAAGCTCGTTTCTTGTCGATACTTCAAGATCGAGAAATCAGAAATGAATCTATTGATACTCCAGTCAGTCCGGCAATGCGCTGGGCGGATGTAACTTTGAATCAAATATCACATGTAATCTCAACCCCAATAACCGCGCTGGAGCAACTCTTGGATGTCAACCCCCAACAAAAGACTTTAGCGTTCAAAGAGAATTTTTATAATTCTTGGGAACAAGGTGTATTGAACGAGCTTTATGATCATGCCTTCCAAGAGCTCGAGAAATATCATCAACAAAGACAGCCCTCCAATTTTTCCATAAGAGAAGCATTGTCCGTTGTACTGACTAAGTATTCGGATGCCAAACGGGAACCTTTTAGGAACAATTCAATGGGGATGTACATCCGCCAACAAATTCCCACAGGGTTCAGAGAATTCGATTTCATTAGTGAAGATCCGAATCTAAAGGTTCAAGCTTCCGCTGGTATGGGAAACTGGGCCACCATTCCGTGGATCGCAATTATGGATCGTCGACTTACAGAGTCAACGCAGAATGGAGTATACATCGTCTATTTGTTCGCGGAAGACATGAGCTCCGTCTATTTGACGTTGGCCCAAGGTGTCACGGAGCCGAACAAAAATGGCAAAACAGAAGGCTACAAATATCTTCGCCGTAGGGTCCAAGAGATCAGGACTCAGTTGCCACTTGAAAACCTAAGGAAGGATGAAGAAATTTATCTGACCTCTGGTGGGCTAGGCCGAGATTATCAAGTATCAACCGTAGCCTACTACAAATACGATCAGAACAATCTACCGACCGAGGAACAGCTGGTTTCCGATCTTGTTAACTTGGTCTCCAATTACAAGCAATTCGTGGATATAGAACTTCAATCCCGTGAAGGTCAGGAGACAACACAAGTGACTATGAACGAAAACGCAGCAGTGAGCCTTAGTGTCACTGAACGCTTAAATGCAACGAAAACATACATCCGTCAAAAAGGCTTCTCCTTCCCCGACAACCTGATCGAAAACTTCTACCTGTGCTTAAAAACGAAGCCCTTTGTCATTCTTGCTGGCGTATCTGGAACAGGAAAAACGAAGCTTGTCCAATTGTTCGCCGAATCCCTTGGAGCGACAAGCGAGAATGGTCAGTTTACACTCATTCCGGTAAGACCGGATTGGAGCGATCCCGCGGATTTGATTGGTTATAAGGATCTCAACGATCGGTTTCGACCTGGGCCACTTGCGGAGGTGCTTGTGCAGGCGTCTAATCCAGCTAATCGGCACAAGCCCTATTTCGTTTGTCTGGACGAAATGAACTTGGCCCGCGTGGAGCATTATTTCAGCGATATTTTGAGCATTCTTGAAACGCAAAACCGCTATGGGGATCGCATTGAAACCGATGTGCTTCTTAGGCGTTCTGCACTTGTGACTCCGGATGACCAGTCGACGTATGGTGATCTTCGAATCCCCGACAATGTATATCTGATCGGGACCGTAAACATGGACGAGACTACGCATCCCTTTAGTAAGAAGGTGCTCGATCGTGCAAACACGATTGAATTTAACTACATCCAGTTGGATCAATATCCGATAAGCACTTCGGCAGTAGTAACGCCCCAGCAAGCTCCGAATTCATTTTTACAGTCTCAATACTTGCAACTGGTAGACGCGTATCACGATGAATATAAAGGTCAAATCGAATCTACAACTCAAATGCTGGTTCGGATTAATGAAATCCTAGAGGGCATTCATGCTCATGTAGGTTTTCGCATCCGGGATGCCATTTGTTTTTACCTAATCTACAACGAGCAGTCGGATTTAATGACGAGAGAGCAAGCGCTCGACCTTCAACTACTCCAGAAAATATTGCCCAGAATCCAAGGCAGCAACCGCGCGGTGAAGCGAGTGTTGTTACAGCTATTGGAGATCACTCTCAGGAAGCGACTAAATAAAACTGAATTGGAAGACGATGCTTCGGAACTGTGGGCGAGCGTCGAGAAAACAATCGAAGCTGCGACCTATCCACAAAGCGCGAAGAAAATCATCTTCATGTTGCGGAGGTTAGACGAGGATGGCTTTACCTCCTACTGGCTCTCTTAACCGTGCGGTAGAGCTGCTCCGGATCGAAACAAATTGGTTTCAGCTTTATATTCAAGGCAAGCCATTTCACCCAACTGTGGAGACACTGCAGCTTCATCGGACAGAAGATTCTACTTGGGTGAATGCTCGATTCCAACCGCAATCTCTGCATTCAGAGTTGAATTTTCTCTCCGTCGAGCGATTCTCGCCAATTGAGAAGCAATTGATCCCTTGGGATCCAGACCAAATTAGTCCGCCACTGTTCTATGAGACACAGAACTACGAGCTAATCGTGGAACTGGAACCGGACTTCCCTTTAACTTTTTTTCACGAAAACATTTCGTTACGTGAAGCGATTCTCCCGAAAGGGAAACGGCTCTTATCAGGGCTACTGAATTTTCAGAATGAGGTTGGATTTACTGAACTGGAGCTCCGTCTGTATGGGGAGCCCGTATTCAGACTGCAACTAGAAATCTTTCCTTCGAAGATGGACTATAAGAAAGATTACGAAGCCATCCTTCGAGATGTGAATGAGCAGATCTATAACCTTGCCTTCGATTTCTTACGTAAAACATATAATCTCATGGGGTTAAAGGAATCAAGGAATCAGAGCTTGTCAGAGTTTTTTGTGATTCTTCAGCAGGTGTTTCAACAACTTGTCCATCAGGTGGAGCTGATTCAAAGTGCTCCTAACCATCGGCATCGCGTGGAAAACCGGCTCGTCGATTCTGCCCGCGTGAAGAAAACAGGGCGAGCGAACATTTCGTTTCTCTCAAAACGGCCTCATTTGTTGGAATTGAACGAACGTGGTGGGCAGCTACATATCCAAGGCAAGTCGTACACGCCGAAGCGTGTGTTGGAGACCAGGCGCCATGTGGATTATGACACTTTAGAAAATCGTTTTGTCCGGTGGGTGTTGCTTCGCATTCAGCAAAGGCTCAAAACATTGAAGAGGCTCCTTGCGCAAAAAGAGCGTGCAACAGATCCAGTCATCGTCACGAAACTAAACCGCATGCAGTCGGATTTGCAGCGCTTGCTAAAGCTTGATTTTCTTCAAGTGGGGGACATGACTCAGCTTACGATTTCCTTGGTTTTACAGATGGCCCCAGGATATCGTGAGGTTTACAAGAACTATCTTCTACTGATGAAAGGCTTGTCCATTCAGAATGACCTGTTCAGGTTGTCCATGAAGGATCTTGCGCAGCTTTATGAATATTGGTGTTTTTTAAAGATACATGACCTGCTGAGCCGCAAATATGAACTGGTATCTCAAAATGTAATTAAACTCAACCGCGGAGGACTGTTCGTTACCCTGGATCGTACAAATGCTGCGCGGATTGTGTATCGCAACCCGAGGAATGGTGAGCAGTTTACGCTGTATTACAACTCGCTCCCCTCAGGAGATAGGAGTAGGACGGTATCCCAGCGACCCGACAATGTCCTGACATTGAAAAAACAACATTCGGCCATCGAGTATAAGTACGTTTTTGATGCCAAGTACCGCATTAACCCGGCCTATGAAGGGACCTCGTACAAAAGAGATTATTTGACGCCGGGGCCGCTAGAAGAGGATATCAATACGATGCACCGGTATCGGGATGCGATTGTATATGAGTCCTCTCAGGATAGGGAACAAAAAGAGTTCGAACGGACGATGTTTGGTGCCTATGTCTTGTTTCCGTATCCCAACGAAGAAGAGTACCGGCAGCATCCATTATATCGAAGCATCGAGCTTGTGAATGTAGGGGCCTTACCATTTTTGCCAAGTACCACGACGTTGGTTGAGCAATTCCTTGATGAGTTGATCATGGATAGCCCGGAAAAAGCATATGAGCGAGCGTCACAACCAAGAGGGACGAAGGAATACTACAAAGACAAGCTTGCTGGAAAAAACGTACTCGTCGGTGCACTTAGCCATAAGGATCAGTTAAGTGACTTACAGAGGCACGGTTTCTACCATGTTCCTTTGAAGCATTTCACCGATCACGGGGAAATGGCAAAGCTTGATTACGTGTCGATTTATCAATCGATTGCAACGTTTGGCCGAGAGCAGGCAGGTATTACCTTGTACGGGCGAGTTAAATCATGGAGTGTGCTGCCCCGGGAGCAGATTCGTGAGATCCCATCTCGCCGTGGAGCAACGTCGGAGTTGTATGTAAAGTTCGATGTAGAGGAATGGCTGCATCGAGATCGACCTATTTTACCGGGTGGGCATGGGATCCAGCATGTGCTTTTCACTTCGGAATCCATTTTCAACCGAGCAGAAGAAGTGGCCGAGCTACGGCTCGAGTCAGAGGAGCAGCTTCGAGATTGGCGAGAAAAGCGGCGCCGCGGTAAGGTGAATGTGAAGTGGGATGCTTACAATTTGGATCGCGCAAACACTTTGGAATCCTTAGCTATTGAACAAGAAACCTAGAGGATGGGGACGTGGAGATGCAAACATTTTGGTGGTTATTACTCATACCGATTGCCTTGGGAGTTATCTCAGGTTTACTTAAACCTACGAAGAAAAAGAAGAAGAAACGAGTTGCAAGCTCTTCTAAAAGTAAGACAAAGACAGTTAGTAAAGAGTTGTTGAATCATCGAAGATTGAAAGTATGCCGGACAGACGAGGTTATTCTAACTAGTCTTTTAAGCGACTTGAATGGCCCGGAGTTTGAACGCCTTCTTGCACTATATTTCCGAGACCAAGGTTATGAAGTTCGTGAAGTTGGTATCGGTGGCAATGACGGCGGGGTTGATCTAGTTATTATTGATCGACGCGGAGAGAAGACAGCTGTTCAAGCCAAATGTTACTCAAACCATAATTTAGTACCCGTGCAGACGGTAAGGGAACTTGGCACGGCCAAGAGGAATCATGATTGCATCTTAGCTTTACTGATCACAACCTCCGATTTAACGGGGCCAGCCAAGAAGGAAGCGGAGCAATACCGAGTAGACTACTGGCATGGAGGACTCATTGAAGACAAGTTAAGAAGATGGGGCAAATGGAATCCTGGGAAGAGGAAAATATTTAATTGACATAGGTAAGACAGGTTAGAGAAGAGCTTGTCATTTCTAGATTCAAAGTGAGGGAAACTAAATGTCGAGAAAAGACTATTATCATGATGCAAACGCACCAGTACCAAATTCTATTGTTCCCGCTGCTTCGGCTGTAATTTTCGATGACAAGGGAAGGGTTTTACTCCATAAGCGTACTGATAATTTGCTCTGGTCACTCCCAGGGGGAGGAATGGATCCGGGTGAGAACATCGAAAATACAATTAAACGTGAGGTTTTTGAAGAAACGGGTTTTAATGTTGAGGTAAAACGAGTCGTCGGGATATACACTGATCCAAACCACATAATTGAATACTCAGATGGAGAAGTCCGACAGCAATTTTCAATATGTTTCGAATGTTTGATTGTAAATGGGAAAATGACTCTTAGCTCTGAGTCACATGAATTATGTTTTTTTAAACTAGAAGAAATAAATACTATTCCAATTCACCCAGCACAACTTATAAGAATAAAAGATGCATGTGCTAATTCCGAAAAAACCTTTATTAGATGATCGGGGAGGCAGAGATGAAAAAAGCTGAAAAGGAGTTCTCTAAACGGATTGTCGAGTGGTTGGTTTATATCTGCCTTGCATTATCCGGAAGTATATTAATTATCACTGGTTTTTTAATTAAAAGTAATGTCGGTCAAAATGTGTTGGTAAGTATCGGTACATCTTTTATAGCAACTGCGGTAATATACTTTATTGTTAATTTAGTATTAGGAGATCCATTTTCCCCAATCCTGGACAAGCTTAGAGGATCAATTGAAATACTTGAAAGAGCTAATAAAACAGGTTTGATTTCAATATGGAAACACCGTGCAGATGTACACGATTCTCATTGGATTGAAAAAATAAAATCATCAAAGGAGAGATTGGACTTTTTGGGCTATGCGATGGCATTCTTGCCGGAGCATCCACATTTTGTTGAGTTGCTTGAAAAAAAGCATTAGAAGGTTGTCAAATAAGAATATTGCTCGGAGATCCAAAATCAAATGCTGTGAAGGAACGAAACCTTGAAGAGAAGTTTGAAGGATCAATTTCAAGTCGAATTGAGACAAGCTTGGCACGTTTAAGTTCATTAAAAAACAATAAGAGCATTGAAATAAGATTACATTGCTCTCCTCTGTATTGTTCACTCTATAGATTTGATGATGAGTTGTTTGTGACGCCCCATTTATATGGCCTTCGAGGAAAATCAGCACCATTGTTTTTATTTAAGAGAACTGAGGAAGGATTATTTTATTCATATGAGAAACATTTTGATGATATTTGGGGCACTGCAGAAGTGAAAAAATGGGATGAGATTATTAGTGTAGTCGTTTAATATCTATGACTATGAGCCCTAGATCAATATATCGCAGACGTTAAGCAACCAATGTGAAAAGACCGTCAAAGATTTGACGGTCTTTTCACATTGGTTGAGAAAATTATTTAATACAGCTACTGAAACTTTTTGGCGACTTCAATAATTTTTTCTTTATGCCCAATAATATCGGATACGGACGAGATCTTTACTGTGGTTGTAGCTTCATCATTAAAAGTCAAAGCCCAATTTGTTGAATTTAAATGTAGTCGGCAAATCCACTTGCGGATACTGTTGTCAATTAAAATGTTAAAGTAACTAAGATTATCTCGATAGTGGATTCGATCTGGTGAAATTATGTCTTTCAATAGGACTTTTACTGTTATGTATCCTTCAATTTCTTCCTGAGTAGTCACAACATCCGGTTGCTCTTGGGCTGTGGCTATTTCTGATGTCGCAGCCACTTCATTAATAAATGTTGATTCATTATTAGTATTCGCTAATGCGGATTGTAATTTGTCATTAAGAAGATCATTCACGAATTCTTTTAATGACTTTTTTACAATACTGTTGAACTTCTCAATAACCTGTTTTGTTTTCTTTCCGGGATATATATCTGAAAGTATGAAGGTTATGAATTCGTCCGTTGGTGCATCCCATTGTTGTTTCAAAAACCGTTTGATTTGATTTGTATACTTAAGTTCGGCAGCAGCTGAGTTAATGCTTTCAATATTGAATTTATCTTTTTGGAACTTATGTAATTCCACAAGCTGATGCTCTTTGATATCAAAAAGACTGAATTCAAAAAATGGGGATGTGTCCATTTTATTCTGTTCTTCTAAGTCGGTATAAAATCGATAGATAATTCCGTTAGTTAGTATAGCGAATTTTGCGCTAGTAGTACCGAAATAACGGAATAGCTGGGAGTCGTGTTTAGTTAGTTCCTCTTGTATGGATTTCGCCTCAATTAGAATAACGGGCTGTGCATTTTGAAGAATTGCATAATCCACTTTTTCTCCCTTTTTGATACCGACATCTGCGACGAACTCAGGAATGAATTCTTCAGGATTAAATATATCGTAACCTAAGAGTTGGAAAAAAGGCATTATAACGGAGGTTTTGGTTGCTTCCTCTGTTAGAATGTTTTCCTTCATTTTTTGGACTCGGCGAGATAAAGACTTTACTTGATCAATAAAGTTATCCATTCTTATTCACCTCAAGAAGGAGTAGTTTCTTTTTACTATTTGTGATACCATTCTACTTCAAAAGGCTTATTTTGGCGATATGTGGAAATAAAAAGCGGGACATTATCGCCTAAATATATAATCTTTATAGTAAGTGGAAGTGTATCGGAATGGATGAGAACAACTATTTAATTCTTGTAAAAGAAGAAGACAAAACAGCGGAAATTCATGCTTATGAAGTACGTGAGTCAGCTGTATGGATCACTTATCATCGTTCATCAAAAGAGTATCCGTGTTCTTTTAAGGATTTTAGAGTGTATCAATCCCCCAATATATCTGACATTATTGAGGGCATGATGGTGTATCACCTTGATATTCCTATGGGTGATGTAGTTCAAATTTATTATTTTGGCCCTAAAGTTCGTATTAAATTTAACAAACGTAAAAGTAGAATATACGATACAGAAACGATTCGGGTGGAGAAAAGTGCTCTAGAGAATTCAGTGTCTGTAAAAATTCTGAAATACTGGACCTCTATTTCTCAGCATACTCACATCACGGAAGACGAGATGGACAAAGACGCATTTTTAAAAAAACAATTTGATAAGCTTACATTCGTAAGTCCAAACAGCGCATTGAGCTGTTTTCTTAATCGACAACCTATATGGATAACGTCGCCCACTATACGCGACACAATATTTCCGTTCAAATTTAACTTGAGCCAGAGGGATGCACTTGACCATGCATTGAGGAGCCAAATTTCAATTATTGAGGGGCCTCCCGGAACGGGGAAAACGCAAACGATTCTGAATATCCTTGCTAATCTTGTGGTTATGCAAAACAAGAAAGTAGCTGTTGTATCCGGCAATAATGCCGCTGTACAAAATGTGAAGGATAAACTGGAGACTGAAGGTTATCATTTCCTTGTAGCGGCGCTAGGAAGTAACCAAAATAAGGAGCGGTTCTTTGCTAATCGTCCCCTTCCCGAAGTCTCGAACTGGAAGAGTGATTCCACGGAGGAGAAACTGCTGAAACGAATCACTGAGATAAATGGTGATATTCAGCACTTAATGGAAGTAGAGAAAGAGAGGGCCAGATTGCAACAAAAGTTGTCTTCGTATCGACTCGAGCAAGAACATTTTGAGGTTTATTTTGTAAAACAAGAAATTGAGCAAATCCGGAGACTCTCGTTTTACCGTCAAACACCTGATAAAATCTTAAACTTCCTCGTTGACAACCATATTGCATCTGAACGAAACAGGACAAACAGCATCTTACATAAGCTCAAGCTCCTTATTCGATATGGAATTAAAGATTTTAACCGGTTAAAGAATAAAGAAATAGACTTGCTTTTAAACTTTCAGCGAAAGTATTACCAGTTGAAGATCGAGCAGCTAACAGAGCAGATTGAAGGCTTAAAGAAGAAGTTGGATCAAGGGTCATTCGAAATGCTCATTAAAATGCATCAGCAATATTCAGAGCAGTTGTTCCGTCATAAACTATATGAGAAGTACAATGGCCGTGAACAAATTCAAACTAACGAAAAAAATTACAAGAAAAATTTTGCAGAGTTTATCGATCAATATCCGATAATCATTAGCACGACACATTCACTTCGTAATTGTATACCTGAGAACTTTTTGTTCGACTATGTCATTATTGATGAGGCATCCCAAGTAGATCTTCTAACAGGCGCCCTCGCACTTTCTTGTTGTAAGCAAGTAATTATTGTTGGGGACACAAAGCAATTACCTCAAATCGTAAAACAAACCATTGAGGAACGCTTAGGTGAAGAGAAGGAAAATATCGATGCTGTTTACGATTATTTTCGTCAAAATCTATTATCTTCAATGCTCGAATTATTTGGTGAGGAATTGCCTAAGGTTATGTTAAAAGAGCACTACAGATGCCATCCCAAGATCATTGAGTTCTGTAATCAAAAATATTATAACGGACAACTAATTGCTTTTACGGAGGAGAAAGATGGAGACGTTCCACTTTTAATCTATCGGACGGTTAAGGGCAACCATATGAGAGAAGTGACTCATGGGCGTAAAGGAAAGTTTAATCAGCGGGAGCTTGATGTAATTCAACAGGAAGTGCTAATAGATTTGAATAATGCTATTAGAAATAATTCCGACATTGGATTCACTACGCCTTATCGGAAGCAGGTGGAAAAGGCTACCGACCAACTTGCAAAGGACATTGAGAGTGATACGATTCATAAATATCAGGGTCGGGAAAAGCCAATCATGATACTTTCGACAGTCTTGGATAAATCTCGTTCTGGTAAAATGGGGCTTACATTTGTTAACGACCCTTGCATGATCAATGTTGCCGTTTCCAGAGCCCAGCAGAAGTTTATCTTAGTAACGGATAATGGATTATTCCGTGATTTCGGCAGTGAGATTCGAGATTTGATTAGATACATGGAATATAGCACTTTGGATGAAAATGTTATCGAAAGTGAGATAGTATCAGTATTTGATCTGCTATATAAGGAGTACTCGGAAAAACTGATATCTTTCAAAAGTTTACTCCTGGGGCCAACGAAGTATGCGTCTGAGAATATCACGTGGACTTTATTGAACCGTATTTTGCAAGATACGTCATATATCGGACTTGAATGTAATATTCAGATTATGGTTCGAAATTTATTGAAAGACATAGAGAAACTAAACGATGAGGAGAGGCAATACATAAATAACGGCGCTTCGGTTGACTTCGTTCTTTTTCAAAAGTTTGATAAAAGTCCAGTAATGGTTATTGAAGTGGACGGCTTTGCTTATCACGAGAATAACCCTAAGCAGCTAAAAAGAGATCAATTAAAGGACAATATACTCGAGAAATATAGGATTCCAATATTAAGAATACCTACGACAGAAAGTGGCGAGGAGCAAAAAATAAGGAAGAAGCTAAATGAAGTATTGAAGCTCTGAATTTAACGTTTAATAGAAAAAGGCCGTATCCGCTCAAGCTGATAGGCTCCCCATACGGTAGACAGGTCAAATAATGAAACCCTGGTGCCGTGAGGGGAGCCTGTCACAGTTTTGGTGCCCTTAGGTTTTACCGATTTTTTTATTGTCCCTTTTTATTGTCGCCTGAGTATTCCCCGAAAATCTCTCGTACGACATTTCTGATCATTAGTACTTCGTTTGGTTTTTTGATCCTCAGAGTAGACACGATCTCTTGGAGGTCAGTCTCGGAATCGGTTCGTTTATCTTCTTCATCTACGTAGGTGAACAATTGAGAAATGCTGACATCCAATGCTGCTGCAATCTTCGCGAGGTTAATGAGAGAAATGTTTTTCTCGCCCCGCTCGATTTGACCGATATAAGAGTAATGAAAGCCGCCCTTCTCCCCAAGGAGTTCCTGCGACATCTCCCTCTCTTTACGTAAATCACGAATTCTTCGGCCAACCAGTCTGAGAATATCATCTTCCATCGTCCACACCTCTTGTTAAAAAGTGTAGAGAACTAGAAATAGAGCATACATAGGTTGTTGAATATTGTTTTTCGCATTACTGTTGCCTATGGGTATTAAATTTATGTATAATTGTGATGTTCAAGTCGCATTCCTTTTCGGTATGAGCCATACAAATATCATTCCTGCTTTAAATGAATCTTATTCATGGATTCCATTGAGGGAGAGAACGATGACTCTTTTGCTGATCGATTCGAAGGGGAAGCTTCGCTTAATGAATGTGCAGGATATTTTATACTTGCAAACGAGTGGTTTTGGAGGATTGGATTTTTACGCCTTTGACGAGAGGTTCAAACCGTTAACCTCATTGCAGAACTGGTTCACATTGTTGCAGAACGAAGGATTTATGCAGCTGGATCGGGGAACGATCGTGAACGTGAAAAAGATAAGCTCATACGACCCGAATTTGCGAGTTGTTGTCGTTCCTACTCACGAAGGAAATATCTTAATTCCTTTCACGGAGAACATCCAAAGAGAATTGGTATCGAGGCTTTACTCTTTGATCGAATGAAAGCCCGTCACTCCAGTCAGGAGCGGCGGGCTTTGTATTCTCCCGTCTCTCGGTAAAGCCTCACGGAGAGCAAATGGAAAGGAAAACTAGCAACCGCTTACAACGAAACGTTTCGATAACGATAGCATGTGGTAAAAATCCATATAACTTAGATATTGACGACTTTAAAGTTTGTCATAATCTAAAGGCGTAACGAAAATCGAAACGTTTCGAAACATCGTTCGCTAGAAAATTTACCGTGGATGGGAGTATCGGCCATGGCTACGATCAAAGATGTTGCGAAGCTGGCCGGGGTCGCCGTGTCGACCGCATCCATCGCTTTGAACGGCGACAACAAGGTAAGTCCTTCGACTCGCCGGAAAGTCGTCGAGGCCGCGCGTCAGCTGAATTATCAGAAGAACGGCTTCGCCATGGATCTGAAACGAAGCCAGACGAAGACGATCGCGCTTATCCTCAGCGATCTGTCGGGTCCGTATTACTCGGAGCTGATCCGGAGCGTGCAGGAGGTGACCCTGTCCAAAGGTTACGATCTGATCGCCTGCAGCTCGGTAGGCGGACGCGATTCGACCGCGGTGAAGTTTTTGCGGGAGAAGCGCGTGGACGGAGCCATCATTCTCGCGCACAACATTACCGACGAGGATATCTTGGACGCGGCGCGGGAAGGGTTTCCCATCGTCGTGCTCGACAGGGTGCTCCAAGGGGAGTTCATCATCCAGGTGCTCGTCGACGGCGTGCAGGGCGGGTATGAGGCAGCGGATTATTTAATCCGCGACGGTCACCGCAGCATCGCGTATATCAGCGGTCCGCCGACGTCCTACGATAACCGGCAGCGTTACTGCGGTTTTCGCAAAGCCTTGGAGGAACACGGAATCCCGGAAATGCCGAAGTGGAATTTGTCAGGGGGCTTTCAGCAGGAAGGCGGCTACCAGGCTACCAAAATGCTGATCATGCAAGGGGATTTGCCGACGGCTGTGTTTTACGCCAACGACGAGATGGCATTGGGCGGTTTGAAAGCGTTCGCAGAAGCGGGAATCCGCGTGCCGGACGACGTGTCGGTCATCGGATATGACGATATCCAACTGGCGGAATACACGCAGCCGGCCCTGACGACGATCAGGCAGCCCAAGTACGAGGCGGGCGCGTTGTCCGCGCACCTGCTGTTCCAATGCGTGGAACGGCACGCCGTCGACAACAAAGATTACAAGCTTTCGGTGGAACTCGTGGAACGCGGGTCCTGCCGCAAGGTCGACTAACCGCAAACGGCAATCAAGAACATGGAACCCAAACGGGGAGGACACAATCGTGAAAAAAACATGGAGTCTGGCTTTGACGTTCGTATTCGCTTTGTCGCTTATCCTGACCGCCTGCGGAGGCAAGAACAACAATGACGGGGCAAGCAAGGATTCGGCGTCTCCTTCCGCGTCGGCAGCGCCGAGCGAAAGCGCAAGCCCAAGCGCAAGCGCAAGCAGCGCGCCGCTGAAAGGCGAAGTGAAAGTCATGGTTCCCGGCGGCGGCAACTACCTGGCTTACGTACAGGACACCATCGCCAAGCAATACATGGAGAAGAACCCCGGCGTCACGGTTAAGGTCGAGCAGGAGCCGGAAGGCGGCCAACTGACCGCGCGGATCGCCGCACACGACCTGCCGGACGTGTACGTCGGCGTATTCGGCTACCAGCCCGCGAAGTTCGCCAAGGAGAAATTGATCGTCGACCTGAAAGACATGCCGGGAGCGCCGGAACTGTTCGACCGCATCGCGCCTCAGTTCGTGCATGAAGATTTCGGCGGCCGCTACTATGTGCCGTGGAACGCGACGACCCAGCTCATGATCTATAACAAAGACCTGTTCCGCGAAGCAGGCCTGGACCCGGAGAAGCCGCCGGTCACGTTCGACCAATACCTGGAAGCCGCCAAGAAAATCAGCGCGCTGCCTAAGCGCGCGGACGGCTCCAAAGTATACGGCGACTATTTCTGGAACGAGGCGCTCACTTGGGGCGGCTGGTACTGGACGATGAAAACCCAGATCTACTACAACTTCAACGACGCCAAGTACGGCCTGTTCAACAAGATGGGCACGGACATCGTGTTCGACAAACCGGAAGCCAACATGGTCGAATTCTTGAAGTTCATGAAACAAGCCCAATCCTACGCGCCGATGAGCTCCAAAGACAACGACTTCTTCAAGCGCGACAAGGGCATGTGGCTGCAATTCGGCTACGGCTGGATGGCGAACCTCAAGCAAGCCAAAGACAAGCCGATGGAAATCGGCAAAGACGTAGGTCTCGCTCCGATTCCGGTACGCAAGGAAGGCGACACGCACTGGTCTACGCTGGACGGACGCTCGCTGATGATCTTCAAGAGCAACCCGGAACGCGAAGAGCTGGCATTCGACTTCATCAAGTTCATGATGGACGACAAGGTTAACCTGGAATCCCTCAAGGCACTTGCCCAGCTGCCGACGCTGAAATCGCTGACAGGCGATCCGTTCTTCCAAACGCCTGACGTGAAGCCGTTCGTCGACCAGCTTGCGAACGTCATTCCGAACGAAACGGTGCCGGAACTCGACGACGTCAGCAATATTCTACTCGGCGAATACACGCGCGCGGTCCTCAAGGGCGAAATCAGCCCGGAAGACGCCGTCAAGAACGCGGCCGAGGCAGCCCGCCAGAAACTGAAAGGCTGATCGCCGGCCGTCGCCCGTCACAATTCCACAAATCAGCGGAACAGTCTGCCCTGCGCAGGCTGTTCCTCTTCCTGAAGGGAAGTGAAGATGAATGAACCCGCAGAAAAGACGCGAAGCGATGACCGGCTATTTGTTCTCGCTGCCTTGGGTCGTTTTTTTCCTCGTGTTCCTGACGTATCCCTTGCTGCTGGCTTTCAAAATGAGCTTTCAAAACATCAGCGTCACGCAAGCCAATAAAGCGGAATTCGTCGGTTTCGGCAATTGGGTGGCCGTCGTTCAGGACTCCTTGTTCTGGAAAGCCACGTTCAACGTGGTTTACAACCAGGCCATCTTCATTGCGGTCGTATTCGTCGTCTCGCTCGGCTTGGCTCTGCTGCTCAAGGAAATCACCAAGGGCGGCGCGTTGATCCGGACGATGTATTTTCTGCCCGTCATCACGTCGGTCGCGGTATCCATCATCGTGTTCAACATGCTGTCCGGTCCGTCGGGACCGATCCAACAGATCCTGATTTCGCTCGGCATCCTGGACAAGGGCGTGGATTGGGCGTTCAGCAAATGGTGGGCGATGCCCGTGCTGGCGCTGTTCAACAGCTGGAAATGGTTCGCGATCCAAATGATCATTTTCCTGGGCGGCCTGCTCTCCATAAATCCCGAGCTCTATGAAGCGGCGGAAGTCGACGGTGCAAGCTGGTGGAATCGGTTCTGCAACGTCACTTTGCCGATGCTGAAGCCGCAAATCGTATTCGTCACCACCATGAATATTATCAACGGCATGCAGATGTTTTCCGAAGTCTTCATGATGTTCAACCTCGAAGGCGGTCCGTACCATTCGGGATTGACGCCTGTTCTGTATCTCTACAAGAAGGGCTTCAACGAAATGAACATGGGATACGCCTCTACGGTCGGCATTTTCCTCATGTTGATCATCGTCTTCCTTACGACCGTTCAGTGGAAGCTGTTTAACCGGAAAGAAACGAATTAGGAAAGGACGATGAGCATGACTCTATTACGAAAACGGCAGTTATGGGTTTATCTGGTGCTGATTCTCGGGTCTTTGCTGGTCGTCTATCCGTTCATTTTCATGATATTGAACTCTTTCAAGATCGGAACGGAGATCCTCAATTACCCGACGCGTCTGCCCCGGCATTGGTCCCTTAACGGTTACCATAGAGTGTTCGAGCAGCTTGACCTGGGCAATATGTTCAAAAACACGATCATCATCGCCGTCAGCGTCACCGCGCTGAACGTCGTGCTCAGCTCCATGGTCGCCTATGCGCTGAGCAAGTTGAATTTTCCCGGCAAAGGCCTGCTGTTCCAGGTCATTATCGGATCGATGATGATCCCAGGCGTGCTGCTCATGATCCCGGCGTACTCGATGTATTACCAATGGGGATGGATCAACACCTACACGGTCATGATCATTCCCGCGGCGCTCAGCGCCTACAATATTTTCTTGATCCGTCAGTTTATGACGGCCATCCCGAACGATTTTCTCGAGGCCTCGCGGCTGGACGGCTGCACGGAAATCCAGACTTTTCTGCGAATCGTGCTCCCCATGTCTTTGCCGGTATTGTCGACCGTCGCCATCCTGACGTTCATGGGCAGCTGGAACGACCTCGCCGGTCCGCTCCTGTATCTTCAGGACAGGGAAATGTACACGCTGCAGCTCGGGCTGTACACGATCAAGTCGGAAATTCCCGGACAAAATCTGGACCAGCTCTGGGCCGCGCTGACGATGACCACGCTGCCGGTGGTCGTGGTCTTCTTCTTCCTGCAGCGATACTTCGTCAACGCCTTTACCGGCGTGGGCTTGAAATAAGGAGGCGACAGAGGCGATGAAAAAATGGATTGCCGCGCTGGCCGCCGTCCTCGCCGTCGTGCTGGTCTACGGCTACGTATGGCTGGGCAGCTACAAGATGGCCGTCAAGTATTACGACCAGGCCGAAGAGAACATGAACAAACAAAGGTACGATATCGCCCTTAAAGGTGATGAAGCTTACAACCGGACCTCCAAAAAATACGAGTACGTGGGCGGTTACGAACAAGTGCTCAGCATTTGGAAGAGTCCGTACGCTTGGCCTAGGCCGGCGGTGTACGACAAGGCGAAGGACAAAATCGACGAGATCGTGAACGACAAGCTGACCCCCGAAGCGGGCGTGCAGCTTGTCCAGAAGTATTTGCGCCAGGATAACGCCTTCCTGCCGGAAATCCTTGTGTCTTCCACGAAGAAGCTGATCGAGCAGGACCGCAAGGACGAAGCGAAGGACGTGCTCGATATGCTCTCCGACGCATTCGGCAGCCAGCCGGGCATGCAGGAGCAGATCGAAGCCTTGAACGCCAAACTGAAGTGATAGAGAGAAGAGAAGGATCGGATCGCGATTGGAGCGGGAGGAAACATCATGGCTGTGCGGATGCAGAGCGGCAAATTTACGATCGATGGGCAAGACGTTTTTCTTTACGGCGGGGAATGCCATTACTTCCGGGTTCCGAAGCAAGAGTGGAAAGACCGGCTCGATAAATTGAAGGCGGCGGGCTGCAACCTCGTCAGCACCTACGTTCCATGGGTCTGGCACGAAATTTCGGAAGGCAGCTACGACCTGACCGGCACGACGCGGGGAGAGCGGGATCTGAAATCGTTCCTCGAACTGGTGGCGGAATCCGGCTTATACTGCATCGTCCGCCCGGGTCCGTACGTTATGGCCGAGGTGCGTTATGAAGGCGTGCCGACCTGGGTGCACGAGCAGTATCCCGAAGTCGTGGCGAAGCAGCGCGGCGGGGAGAATCATCCGGCCCGCATCGTGTCTTATCGCCATCCGACTTTCCTTGCGAAGGTGCGCAATTGGTACGAGGTGGTAAACGAGGTTCTCGCGCCCATGCAAATCACGCGCGGCGGTCCGGTCATCATGTACCAGCTGTGCAACGAGATCGGCATGCTGCATTGGGTGACGAACACGTCCGATTTCAATCCGGACACGCTGAAGAGGTTCGGCGAATATCTATCCGGGCGTTTCGAATCCGTTGCGTCGTTCAACGAAGCTTACGGCGTGGAGGAAGCGTCTTTCGGCGCGTTCGCAGAGCGGTTCGGCCGCGGGTTAAGCGAGAACGATCCTTCGTTCCATACGCTGTGGGGCGAGTTCTGGCGGACGTATATCCGCGATTACGTGGGAGACTTGCGCGGTTTCGCGCGCTGGACGGGCATCGACGTTCCGTTCATCATCAACGTGCACGGCTTCAAGGACTACTCGATCTACAGCCGGGGCACCGATTATCCGGTCGGGCTGTCCCAGCTGTATGAGACGGTGCAATTCGACGACGTCGTGCTGGCGGGGGACTTCTACCCCGGTCACATCGGCTACGACAGCTATCACGACCTGGTGCTGGCGTCCGCCTACACGAAGGCGGTATCACATCCGGAACAGCCGCTGTTCTCGGCGGAATTCCAATCCGGACGCCTGGTCGACCGGCCGCGCCTATACCCCCAGGACCTCGACCTCAACACGCGTACTTGCGTCGCGCATGGCATGAACGCGCTCAACTATTACATGTTCGCGGCCGGTGAGAATTACGAGCATATCGGGCTGTTCGGCCGCCGCCACGAATGGCAGGCGCCGCTTGATTCCGCCGGCAATCCGGGCGCGAATTATTGGAAAGCCCAGCATCTGGGCCGCATGTTCCAGGCGATCGGAACCCGGCTGCTGAATGCGCCCAAGCGCATTCACACGCATATCGGTTTCCACCCGAACGACTATATGACGGAGGTCGTGGAGGAGCGCGAGCAAGGGATGATCCGCGAAATCGTGGCGAAGCGGGAACAAGCGGCATTCGACGGCATCGTCCGGCTTCTCGTGGCGGCGAACCTGCAGTTCGAAGCGGTGGATTTGCTGCGGCCGATCCGCGTGCAGGACGTGCCTACGCTATGGGTATTCTCGACCGCGTACATGGAGGCGGAGCTTCAGAGCCGGCTGGCGGAGTACGTACTGCAGGGCGGCAAACTCGTGCTGTACCCGGAAATTCCGACGAAGGACCGGATGGGCAAGCCCTGCACGGTGCTTAAAGACGCGCTCGACCTCGGCGATTTCGAGATCGTGTCCGCCTACGCGGATTACGTCGACGTGCTGGACGTCGATTCGGTGCTGGTGCGCCAGCGCCTTCGGTTTTCCCGTTACGAGGGCCGGAAAGTCGCCTCCTTCACCCGCGAGGGCGGAGATGAGGTTGCCGCTTACCTGAAGCCGGCCGGCCGGGGCGAGATTCTCGTGTTCGGCGTGTCGATGGGACAGGACTATGCGTATCAATTGGAGGTCATCCGAAAAGTCGCCGCGCTGGTCGGCATCGAAGGCCATCTGTCGGCAAGCAACGATAACCTGTCGCTCGTCGAAAGAACGGACGGAGAACGTTCCTTTCTGTTCGTCCACAATTACGACGAGGTGGCGCAAAGCGCGGTGTTGAGCCGTGACGGACAAACGCTGTTCGGCGGCTCGGAAGTGGCGCTGGAGCCTCGCGGCGGCGCGATTTTCCTGCTTCAAGACCGGGTAGCGCCGGGTCTCGTCGTCGAGGAAGCGACGGCGGAGATGACCGGACTTGAGGCGGGCGGAAACGATGTGAAGATGACTTTCAAGCCGCATGGCGGATCGGGCCGGGTGAAGCTTCGGTTCGAAGGACGCTGGACGGACCGTGGCGGCAAAGAATACCGAGATGAATCGTTCTTGTACGAAGTGAAGGAAGATGATGAGGGGCAATTTCATTTCAGCAGGCAAGCATAGACGGGGAAGGAGATACGCAGCATGAACGACACACGATTCCCGGAAGGCTTTGTCTGGGGAACGGCGACATCCGCCTATCAAATCGAAGGCGCGGCGAACGAAGGCGGCAAGGGAGAATCGATCTGGGACCGCTTCTGCCATACGCCGGGCAAGATCGCCGGCGGGGACACGGGAGATACGGCTTGCGACCACTACCATCGATATAAGGAGGACATCGCGCTTCTGGCGGAGCTCGGGATCCCGAACTACCGGTTCTCGATCGCATGGCCGCGTATTTTTCCGGAGAAAGGCAAAGTGAATCCGGAGGGCATCCGGTTTTACCATGGCTTGCTGGACGAGCTTCAGAAATACGGCATCGAGCCGATGGCTACGATTTTCCACTGGGACCTGCCCCAATGGATACAGGACGAAGGCGGCTGGGCCAGCCGGGACATTGTGCCCCATTTTCTCGCGTATGCCGAGCTCCTGTTCCGGGAGTACGGCGGCCGCGTGAACAAGTGGAACACGATCAACGAGCCTTGGGTCGTCTCGATGCTCGGCCACGGCACCGGCGTTAACGCGCCGGGCCATACCGACTGGTACGAGGCGCTGGCCGTCGCCCATCATGTGCTGCTCTGTCACGGGCTGACCGTCCGGAAGTACAAAGCAATGGGCTTTACGGGAGAAATCGGCATCGTGCTGAATTTCACCCCGACGTATCCGGCGACCGAATCCGCGGAGGACAAGGCGGCTGCCGCCCGTTACGACGGCTATTTCAACACCTGGTTTTTGGGACCGGTTTTCAAGGCTGCTTATCCCGCGGATATGGCGGCTTGGTATGCGGCCAAGCTGGGCCCCCTGCGGTTCATCCAAGACGGGGATCTGGAAATCATGAATACGCCGGGCGACTTTCTCGCGTTCAACTACTACACGCGCGACGTCGTTAAAGCCGGCAGCGGATTTCCGCTGCTGGACGTCGATTTCGCGGCAACGGACGCCGACAAGACGGACATGGGCTGGGACATCCATCCGGAATCGCTGTACCGCCTGCTGACCCGTTTGAAGGAAGAGTACACGCAGCTGCCGATCTACATTACGGAGAACGGCGCCGCTTACGATCTCCCGGTAGTCGGAGGAGAGATCCGGGACGACAACCGCATTGCGTACATTCACGACCATCTGGAAGCCTGCCTCCGGTTTATCCGCGAGGGTGGAAACCTGCAAGGATATTACGTGTGGTCGTTCCTCGACAATTTTGAATGGGCGCTCGGTTACCAGAAGCGGTTCGGCATCGTGCACGTCGATTACGAGACGCTGACTCGCACCCCCAAACGAAGCGCGAAATGGTATTCGGACGTCATTCGGCGCAACGGCTTGCCGGAGCGGGTATAGTCCGACGGAAATCTAAGACGTGACAACCCTTCTCTGAAAGACTATGATAGTCATTAAAAAAATTTTCAGAGGAGTCGAACAACATGAAACTGCAACAAAGAGCCGTTATCGTCACGGGTGCGGGATCCGGAATCGGGCGGGCGATTTGCCTGGAGATGGCGAAGGAAGGCGCGCGGGTCGTTGTCGCGGACATCCAGCAGGCCGGCTGCGACGAAACCGTCCGCCTCGTACGGGAAGCGGGCGGGGAAGCGATCGCCGTGCGGGTCGACGTCACGGAAGCGACGCAGATCGAGGCGATGGTGGATGCGGCGATTCAAGCCTACGGACGAATCGACGTCGTATGCAATAATGCCGGCATCGGAGGAGCCGCGCTGCCGGCGCTGGAAGCGTCCGAGGACATGTGGGACCGCGTCATGAACGTCAACGTGAAGAGCATGTTCATGGTCTGTCGGCGCGTCATTCCGCATATGCTGCGCAACGGCGGAGGCACTATTATCAACACCTCTTCCGCCTCCGGATTCATCGCCAGCCCCGCCGGCTGCGACTACACGGCGTCCAAACACGCCATCCTCGGACTCACGAAACAACTGGCTTACGAGTACGGGCAGAAGGGAATCCGCGTCAACGCGATTTGCCCGGGCGTCATCGAGACAGCGCTGACCAAGGACGTCGCGGTCGACGGAGGACCGTTCGAGCAGTTGACGATGAACGCGCCGGCCGGCCGTTACGGACAGCCGGAGGAAGTGGCGAAAGCCGCCGTGTTCCTGGCTTCCGACGACGCGAGTTTCATGCACGGCGCGGCCGTTCGCGTCGACGGAGGTTCCACCGTTTATTAAGCGGTTATCGGGTTTCCACGAATAGAAAGCCCCCGACGGGTTGGATCGTCGGGGGCTTTCGGCGTTTGTTCCTGTATGAAATTACCACGCGATTATTTTCCGCCAAACTTATTGACACTTACCATGTAAGCGTTTATTATTCTACAAACTTGCAAAGAAATTAACGCCGTTGCAAATAGCGCAACGCACGCGGCGCTTGAGAAGGGAGAGGTCGATGAACACGGTAGACCGGGCCTTGCGGCTCATCGAACTGATCGTGCACAAGCCCATGATGGTCGGCGAGATCGCCGAAGCGTTGGACGTTCACAAGAGCAGCGCGTCCAGGCTCGTCCAAACGCTCGAAGCCCATAAGCTGCTGAAGAACCAGAACGGATTCATCTCGCCGGGATACGGGATTCTGCAATGGGCGTACAAGATTCAGGAAAGCATCGATTTACGGGATATTGCTAGGCCTTATATTCAGAATATTGCGAAAATAACAAAAGGTACCATTCACTTGGCCGTTCTGGATGAACACGAAGTGGTCTATATTGACAAGATCGACAGCATCTATCCGGTGCGGATGTATAGCAGCATCGGCAAACGCAGCCCGGTCTACTGCACGGGCGTCGGCAAGGCGATTCTTGCCTACCTGCCGGACAAGCAGGTTCGCGAGGTGTTGGAGAAGCTCGAGTACAAGCGATTCACCAAGCGGACCATTACGTCGGATGAAGAGCTGCTTAAGGAACTGGAGAAGATCCGGCAGCAGAACTTGTCGATCGACAACGCCGAACATGAAGACGAGGTCCGCTGCATCGCCGCTCCGATCTTCAACTTCGAGCGCAAGGTCGTCGCCGGCATGAGCGTCTCCATCACTTCTTCGAGAAGCTCGCTGTCCGAGCTGCTGTCCCACAAGTCGCTGCTTCTGGAATCGGCGCAGGCGATCTCGACCGAGTTGGGTTACACCTGACGGAGGACTCCGGACGCAGACGAGACATCCAAGACAAGGAGGACTCTAGGTTGACCGACATGGAAACGAGCATGTTCCTGTACCCCTGGGACCTAATCGACGAGGGCATCGGACCCGTGCTGGACCGGATGAAGAAAAGCGGCTTGAACGGGATCACCATCTGCCCCACCTACCATTCCGGCATGTTCCTGATGCCGCACAATCCGAAGCGGAAGTTGGTCTTTCCCGAACCGGGCGCCCTGTACTTCGAGCCCAATCGCGCTTGGCACGGCAACATCCGGATCGAGCCGCCCATCTCCGGGATGGCGGACAACGGTTTTTGGAACCGCCTTCGCAAGGAAGCGGACTCGCGGGGCATGAGCATCACCGCCTGGACCATCGCGCTGCACGGAACGGGAATCGGTACCCGTTACCCGGATACCAACGTCGTTAACGCCTTCGGCGACGCCAATCCCGCGATTCCGTGCGCGGCGAACGACGACGTCCGTACCTACATGGTGGCGCTGGCCGGCGACCTGGCGTCGAGAGGCTGGTTCGATACCCTGCTGTTCGAATCCCTGGAATGCATGCCTCTCCGGCACGGTTATCACCATGAAGTGATCGGCATTCCGCTGACGCCTTCGACGGAATTCCTGCTGAGCCTGTCCTTCAGCGAATCCATGGTGAAGAAAGCATCCGCCGCAGGGATCGACGTGGAGAAGGTTCGGGATTTCGTCCGCGCGGCCTGCCAAGCGGAATTCGACCGGCCCCATGGGGCCAAATCGCTTACATGGCAGGAGCTGAGGGAGGCGGCCGACGGGGAGATGGGCAAATTCCTCGACTTCCGCAAGCGGCTGCTTACCTCGCTGCTGGCGGAGATCCATAGGGAAACGAAAGGCAAGACGAAGCTGTCCGTCATCGACTTCGGCCCGGTCTGGTATCCGATGGGAAGCGACGGGACGGGGTGGGAGAGCGGGCTCGACCTGATGAACTATGCCCCCTTCTTGGATCAGGTCAACCCGACCTTCTACTTCAAGGATCTCGGGCAGCTGCGGGCCAAGACCGCGGAATATGTCCGGATGCTCGCCGACGCGGGCGCCGACTTGCCCCTGAAGCCGATCCTGCGGCCGATCCTCCCGCAGACGGAATCGAGAGCCCAGTTGGTCGCGCAAATCCGGGAATTGCGGAAAAGCGTGCAAGGCTTATCGTTCTACAACTACAGCTTTCTCTCCCTCGAGACGCTGGAATGGATCGAGGAGGGGCTTCGGACCTGACCGGTCCGCGTCCGACGAACGAAGTAATCCGGGCCACCCGTGCACGATAGATTACGACCATCACACTAACCCCAACGAGGTGCAGCAATGAGAAAAACGCTAGGTATTCTGCTTGCCGTCATGCTGATGGTATCCTTGGCCGCCTGCGGAGGCTCCAAAAGCGGAACGGCCTCCGAATCGGCCAGCCCGAGCGGATCGGCACCGGCATCGCCCGCTTCTTCCAATTCCGGAGAAGCGAATCTGAAGCAATTCGAAGGCACGACCCTCAACGTCCTCATGAAGACCGGTTATACCGCCCAAGCCATCACGGACTACCAATCCGAGTTCGAAGCGGCGACGGGCATCAAGCTGAACGTCGAAGTGGTGGACGAGCCGACGACCCGCAAGAAGTTCATCCTCGACAGCACGACCAAGCAAGGCGCGTACGACGTCATCGCGACCGAGTTCTGGTACATGCCGGAATTCCTCAAGCTGCAAAGCTTGGAGCCGCTGGACGACTACATCGCGAACAAGAAATCCCCGTGGCTGTCGGTCGACGACATGCCGCAAGGACTGAAAGATACGTACAAAGGCACCGACGGCAAACTGTACTCCTTGCCGGTTACCGCGTCCGGCGGCGTGCTGATGTACCGCAAAGACCTGTTTGACCAGTACGGCATCGCGAAGCCGGCGACCACGGCCGACGTCCTCGCCGCCGCCAAGACCCTGAAGGAGAAGCTTCCGGCCGACGTCGTGCCGTTCATCGGCCGCGGCGAATCCTCCTCCGCTTCCTTCGGCAGCACGGCGGGCTGGGCATGGGCTTACGGCGCTTCCGTCCTGGATGCCGGCGGCAACGTGACGGTGAACTCCGACGCCATGAAGCAAGCGGTCGGCGACTGGGTCACCCTCATGAAAGACTACGGCCCCAAAGACGCGGCCGCCATGGGCTGGGATACGATGTCCGAGGTGTTCCGCCAAGGCAAGGCGGCCATGAACTTCGACATGAGCGGCTTCCCGAGTGTGTACGACAACCCGCAGAACTCCCAAGTCGCCGGCAAGGTGGACACCGCGATCATCACCGGACCGGCCAACCATGCCGCGCAATGGATGTTCGGCGAAGGGCTCGCCATCAGCGCCAACTCCAAGAACAAAGACGCCGCGTGGCTGTTCCTGCAATGGAGGACGAGCCTTGAGGTGGCGGAGAAGGAAGCGGCGGACAAGATCCGCGTCGACTTTCCGCTCGACTCGGTCTACGACTCCGCGAAGTATCAGGAAGCGACGAAGGACCAGCCGTTCGCTAAGCAAATCCAAGACGTCATGAAATCGATCGACACGACGTATTGGCCGAACGTGGCGGAATTCGACCAGCTCGGACAAGCGCTCCAGCAGGAAATCGCGCTCGCGATCGCCGGCAAGCAAGACGTGTCCGCGGCGCTGGATAAGGCGCAGGCTTCCATCCAGAAAATCCTGAAAAAATAACCGCTTGAATCCGGATGGAATCGGGAATGGGCAACCGTTCCCGGTTTCCGCGTCCGGGAAAGGAGGAAACGTAAATTGAACCGCCTGCTGCGTAACCCTGCCCTGTGGTTCCTGCTTCCCGCCCTGATCATCTTCGCGCTGCTCGGCATCTACCCTACCCTGCAGGCGTTGTGGACGAGTTTCTTCAATTACACGCTCACGGATCCTACGTCCCGGGAGTTCATCGGCCTACGGAATTACGGCACCGTCCTTACGGACGTCCGCTTCTGGGAAGCGCTCGGCCGTTCTGTCCTGTTTGTGTCGGTCAGCGTGAGTGTCTCCTTCGTCGTCGGCCTCCTGGTCTCCCTGATGCTGTCCAAGATCCGGCACCTGCAGACGTTCTACCAAGTGGCATTCCTGATCCCGATGGTCATCTCGCCGACGGTCGCCGCCTATAACTTCAAGTTCATGTACAACTACAATTTCGGCATTTTCAACCGGATGCTCTCAGCGGTCGGCTTGCCCAAAATCGATTTTCTCAGCAATACGGCCTATGCGCTCTGGTCCACCGTCCTGATCGACATCTGGCAATGGACGCCGCTCGTCATCCTGATCCTGCTGGCCGGCATCGAGACGCTGTCGCGCGAACCTTACGAGGCGGCGGCCATCGACGGCGCAAGGCCGCTGCGCGTTTTCTGCAGCGTGACCTTGCCGATGCTCAAGCCGTTCATCGTGATCGCGCTGCTGCTCCGCCTCATGGATTCCCTGAAGGTATACGAATCCATCCAGCTCGTCACCGCGGGCGGCCCGGGGACCTCCTCGGAGACGCTCAACACGTATCTCGCCACGGTCGGCTTCAGCTGGTTCGACATGGGCCATGGTTCGGCGCTCGGCTTCATCGCCATGAATATCACATCCATGCTTTGCTTCATTCTCGTCAAGTACACCAACACGTTCAACGGAGGAGACCGCCGATGAAAGCGAAAGCCAAACAGCCGCTCCTTCACGCCGGTCTGTGGATCTACCTGGTCGTGACGCTGTTCCCGTTCCTCTGGCTCGTCACCACGTCGTTAAAACCTGCCAAATCCGTCAACTCCGCCGACTTCCTGGGCTTCTTCTCGCCCGTGCTCGACAATTACCGGGCCATCTTCACGGAAGGGCAGTTCACGGACCGGCTGTGGAACAGCATCGTCATCAGCTTCGCTACCGTGCTCATCACCGTCGCGGTCGGCAGCCTCGCGGGTTATGCGATCGCGCGCATGAACATCCGGAAGAAGGAGAACCTGTTCTTCTTCATTCTCACGACCCGCATGGCGCCGCCCGTCGCGTTCGGCGTTCCCTTCTTCCTGCTCATGACGAAAGTCCACCTGCTGGATTCCCGGCTCGGGATGATCGGCGTTTACGTGTTCATGAACCTGGCGCTCTGCGTCTGGCTCACCCGCGGATTTTTCGACGAAATCCCGAAGGAGATCGAGGAAGCCGCCTACGTGGACGGCTGCACGACGCTCACTTCCTTCTTCCGCATCACGCTGCCCTTGTCGATAGGGGGACTCATCACGACGGCCGTCCTGGTCTTCATCATGACATGGAACGAATTCTTCTTCGCGTCGATCCTGACGCGCAACGTGGCGGCGACCTATCCGGTCCATCTGACGACGTACTTCGGGTCCCGCGAGATCGAATGGGGCAAGCTGGCGGCGGCATCGACCGTCGTAAGCGCCATCCCGATCGTATTCGCCATCCTGACGAGGAAATACATGGTCCGGGGCTTCTCGCTGGGAGCCGTCCGGAATTCGAAATAAGCAACCTTCGGGTCGGAAGATTCGGTAAGGAGGGAACCCTCAAGTGGATCAAGACAAGGTACTGGAGAAATTGGAATCGCTCGGCTTGAAGCTGCCCCGGGTAGCTCCTGCCGTCGCGACATACGTGCCGGCCGTGCGGACGGGCAGCCTGCTGTTCATTTCGGGCCAAGGTCCCATCGAGGACGGAAAATACAAATACGTCGGCAAAGTCGGCGGCGAGCTGACGCTCGAGCAGGGATATGACGCGGCCAAACACGTGATGCTCAACTGCCTGGCCGTAATCAAGAACGAGCTCGGCAGCCTGGATAAAGTGAAGCGGATCGTGAAACTGCTGGCTTGGGTGAACAGCGCGCCAGGCTTCAACCGGCAGCCCATGGTCATCAACGGCGGTTCGGATCTGCTCGTCGAGTTGTTCGGCGAACGCGGCAGACACGCTCGTTCGGCCGTCGCGGCCAACGAGCTGCCTTTTGACATTCCGGTGGAAATCGAAATGATCGTCGAATGCGAATAAGGTAGGTGCACCATGAACGACATCGTTACGCTCGGGGAGAGCATGGTCGTATTCGATCCTTCCTCAACGGGTCCGCTTCGGCATGTGAGCGAATTCAAGAAACACATGGCGGGGGCGGAGAGCAACGTCGCGATCGGCCTCGCCAGGCTAGGACACCGCGCGGGCTGGCTCAGCCGCGTCGGCGACGACGAATTCGGGCGATACATTACCGGGACGTTGAAATCGGAAGGCATCGACGTGAGCCGGGTCATCGCCGATGCCGGGGCGTCCACCGGCGTCATGTTCAAGGAACGACGGAACAACCGGCTGATGAACGTCTATTACTACCGTTCGAACTCAGCGGCTTCCCGCCTATGTTCGGAAGACGTCGATAAGGAATGGATCCGGGCCTCCCGCATGTTGCACGTCACGGGCATCACGCCGGCCTTGAGCGATTCATGCCACGCGGCCGTCTGCCAAGCGATCCGTTATGCCAGGGAGGCTGGCGTACCGGTCTCCTTCGACCTGAATCTCCGGTTGAAGCTGTGGGACGCGGATAAAGCTTGTGAAACGCTGCTGGCCCTGATTCCCGAATGCACGTACTTCCTGCCCGGCTATTCGGAAGGACGCCTGTTGACGGGGATTGCCTCCATTGAAGATATGGCTCGCTATTTTCACCGGATGGGGCCTGAGGCGGTCGTCATTAAAGACGGTAAGAAGGGCGCATATCTATACGACCGGGATGGCGGCCGATGGATCGAGGCTTGCCGGGTGGAAGAAGTCGCCGATCCGATCGGGGCGGGCGACGCCTTCGCGGCGGGATTCTTGTCCGGCGTGCTGAAGGGGCAATCCCATGCGGAGGCCGTCATGCTCGGAAACGTGCTCGGTTCTTACGCGGTCACGATCAAGGGCGATTGGGAAGGGCTGCCCGATCTCACGGAGCTGGAATGCCTGTATCCCGTAGAAGACACGGTTCGCTGAAGGAAGACATCAGGAAGGAACGGGTGAGGACATTGAGCAACGTTTTGTGGAGTTCCCATACGACTTACGAATTGAAGCGCATCATCGAAGAAGAGAACCCGATCGTTATCGTTACGGTAGGCGCGACGGAGCAGCACGGCACGCATCTGGCCATCAACACGGATACCGACCTCGGGTTCAGCTTGGCCCAGCGCGTGGCCCAAGCCTCCCCGATTCGAACGCTGGTCCTGCCGCCCGTATGGTCCGGGTTTTCCCCGCACCACATGGATTTCACCGGCACGATTACGCTTCGCCAATCCACGCTGTTCGCCATGGTGAACGACATCATCGAATGCCTCATCCGACATGGCGTGGAACGCGTGCTTCTCTTGAACAGCCATGGGGGGAACATCTCCCTGCTGAAAACGGTCGTTGACGAGATCGGTGTCCAGCATGGCATATCTCCGGTCTACGTGACGTATTGGAATCTGATTTCCGATGTCATCGGGGACATTCGGGAGTCCGAAATGGGCGGGATCAGCCATGCATGCGAGCTGGAGACCTCTCTTAAAATGCTGTTTTCTCCTGAGGACGTCCGGCAAGAGGAAATCCGGGACGTCATGCTGGACAGCACGCCGTATTTCGGCAACGACATGTTCGCGCCTAACAAATACGGCGTTTATAAGCCTTTCAAGGCTTGGACGGAGCTCGGCCAGATCGGCGCTCCATCGCTGGCTTCGAAGGAGAAAGGCGAGCGGATCGCGGACGCGATCATCGCCAAATTCGCGGATCTGATTCAAGTCGTATGGGGAGGAGAGGAAGCCAAATGAAAATCGCGGACATTCAAGCCATTCCCGTCAGCGTCCCATTGTTGAAACCGTTCAAAGCCGCCTACGGCGTCCGGGCGACGGCCGACTTCGTCATCGTAAAGGTGATCACCGAGGATGGCATGACCGGACTCGGCGAAGCGGCCACCATTCCGATTTACGACGAGGGCAGTCAGGCGGGCGTCGTCTTCTCGATCGGCAAGTATTTCAAGCCGCTACTGGTCGGCCAGGACCCGCGCAACATCGGCCTTATTCATGACATCATGAGCCGGACGGTCAAGGGTGAACGCTATGCCAAGAGCGCCATTGACTACGCACTGTACGATCTGACCGCCAAGTCTTACGGAGTGCCGGTCTATCAACTGCTGGGAGGCAACAACCGCCCGGTCCAGGTGACGGCCGTGTTCAGCGCCAGCGATCCGGAACAGCTCGCGGCCGAAGCGTTGAAGAAGAAGCAGGAAGGGTATCGGGTCTTCAAGTTGAAGGTCGGCACGGAGCACGAGGCCGACGTCGCCCGCGTGAAACTGATCCGGGAAACGATCGGCTACGACGTGCAGCTCCGGTTGGACGGCAATGAGGCTTGGACAGGCAAGGAAGCGCTGAAGAAGCTGGCGGATTTCGAACCGTACCGTCCGGCCCACATCGAACAGCCCGTTCCCCATTGGGATTTGGACGGGCTCCGCATGGTCCGCGACCACAGCCCGACTCCCGTCGTCATCGACGAAAGCGTCCTGACGCTGAAGGATGCCTTCCGCGTGTCGGCCTACGTGGGCGGCGACATCCTGAACATCAAGACCGCGAGGTCCGGCGGCTTATTCCCTTCGCTGAAGCTTGCCGCGGTGGCCGAATCCGCCGGAATCAAACCGCTCCTCGGCAGCATGCTGGAGCTGGGCGTCGGAACGGTGGCGAACGGGCACTTCTGCGCGGCGCTCACCGGGTCGGACCTGGCCTCGGAGCTTGTCGGTCCGCAGTTCGTGAAGAAAGACATCCTGAAAGTCGACCTCTCCTACGAAGACGGCTGCCTCGTCCTCCCGGAAGGACCGGGCTGGGGCGTCGAGCTCGACGAAGACGCCGTCCGGGACTTCACCGTCCGATGAACCCGGTTACGGAACAGGTCCTGCGGCAGCGGATCGTCTCCATTCTGCGCAACGTCCCCGACGAGCATCTGGTGAAAGCCGTCGGCGTGCTGGCAGGCAACGGGATCCGGGCCGTGGAAGTGACGCTTAATACGCCGGGAGCGTTGGAGCAGATAGCTCGTCTCCGCAAGGAGTACGGGAATGAAATGCTGATTGGAGCGGGAACCGTGATCACGGGGGAAGACGCGGAGGCGGCCATCCGGGCGGGAGCCGCGTTCCTGATCACGCCGTGCGTGACGGAAGAAGCCGCGACCGTCGCCCGCGAGGCCGGGATTCCGGTGTACATGGGCGCGATGACGCCAAGCGAAATCGTCCGGGCGTCGAGGCTGGGCGCCGACATCGTGAAGGTGTTTCCATGCGGCAGCCTCGGGCCCGGGTACCTCAAGGAAGTGCTCGCTCCCCTGAACGGTACGCCGCTCATGGCCGTCGGCGGCGTGGCGCCCGAGAATGTGGGCGAATACTTGCGCGCGGGGGCCGTCTGCGCGGGCGTCGGCGGGAGCCTGGTGAGCGCGCGCGACTTTACTTTGGACGGATGGGAGTTGCTTCTTGCGGACCGGTCACGGCGTTATGTCGAGGCGATCGCGAAAGTTTTATAATAGAGATAACAGAAAGCCCGAGACCCTTCCCGTATGCGAAGGGATAGATTGTTGACGAAGCACCCACTGAAGTAACTTTTAGTGATCCGACTGAAAGGAATTTTTAAAGAGCAAGCGCTGCCTCTATATCAAAAGAAGATTGCGATTACCCGACTATATTTTGATGAAAATCAAAACTTAGTCGGGTTTTTTACTTTCAATGAACAACATCACTTCCCCGCCCAAATTGCACTACTAGCCATCGATCGACGTTTGAGTACGGCTGATTTCTATATGCGTATAGGATTCAGGCCACCCGTGCATTCCCGATCAATTATTTCAACCATTAACTATGATATTCCAGTTGATCGTATACATTT
This sequence comes from Cohnella candidum, assembly GCF_003713065.1. NCBI lineage: Bacteria > Bacillati > Bacillota > Bacilli > Caryophanales > Paenibacillaceae > Cohnella > Cohnella candida. The sequence goes on from NZ_CP033433.1 coordinate 4,670,968, forward strand.
GATGTTGCAAAATTTTGTTATCCCGACTTACGATATGGCCATGCGTATCATGCTGACCAAAAGAGTAGCCGGGGAGCAATTGGAATTTTCGTTCCAAGCGAGAACAAAATGGTATTCTTTGAGTTTGGAAGTGTAGATGATGCGCGGTGCTGGCTGCCTATTTTTAAAACGGTACCGCAAAAAAACTCGTTGATGATGCCATCGGACGCAAACGATGATCAAAAATAAACAGGAGGTTCGCCATGAGAAACGCCATAACGGCCGCCGGTCTTCGCGATGTGCCGGAGCTGCGCTATTTGAACGCCGACCACAATGTAGCGCGGTATCGAGCGGTCATGAAGTTTTTTTACCTCGAGTATCAGCGGCTTCGCTATTGGATGCGTCCGGAGGAAGTTTACGAAGGAGTATGTGCATGGGGCGTTCTTGAGAATTACACGTTGGAACAATGCATGTCGGATCTGGAGGTTCTGAAGAATTGGCAAAATCTCGCTTCCAGGCACGATGGAGGAAGAGCAGTCACGATCGAGGAGTACATGCGCAAAAAGAGTCTCTATCTGCTGACGCCGTACTCTATCGAGATCGAGAGAATGCTGGAAACGCTGGAGACGATCAAAGGGTATGGCGGTTCGCTCGAGACGACATACCTCGATACGATTGCGGAGTGCTTGCTGGACATTCGAAAGAAAGTCGGGGATTTCCGCGGCGGCGAAGCTCTTGCCTGTTGGGATAAGTTATTTCATGCGTTTAAGCAAATGCATGAGAATGCGGCGGACTTCATCGGTAGCATGAACTCGATCCAGGCGGAGGAAATGATGGCCACGGACGCTTTTCTCTCCATGAAGGATCGCTTGACCGACTATTTGCAGCATTTTGTCCGGGGCTTGCAGCAAAGCGCTTATCAAATAGAAGGGCATCTGCAACTAATTACTCCGGTGATCCGGGATTTCTTTCTGGAACAGGCCGTGGACGACGAAATGGCTAAGCCTCGGCTTGAGGCCGGATCGACGCGGGAAGAACTGCTGGAGCAATGGACACGGGGTTGGATGAACCTACGGCGTTGGTTTCTCGGCGACGATCGGGAAATCAGCGAGCTTCAGCAACTGGAAAGAGCGACGAAGGATACGATCGCGAAGGTGGTGCGAAGCGCGCTGCGCCTTCAGGAACGCAGACGGGTGGGAGTTAGCCGCAGGAAGGACCTGGAGTGGCTTGCGCGGCGGTTCGACCAGTCCGAGTCGTTGGAAGAAGCGCATCGTCTGGCCGCATACGTATTCGGACTGTTTCCCGGCCGACACCTGCAAGGAGAAGATTCGCGCGTGCGTACGACGGACCGTGCGGATGCGTCGATGTGGGAGGAACCGCCTTTCGTGCGCGGCATCCGCTCCCGCAGTTTGAAACGCCTGGGTAAAGGAGAGGCCGAGCCGGTACGTTCGGACGAGGAACGCAAGCGTCAGCATCGCGAAGTCGTCGAGGCGCAGCTGCGGGAAGAGCGCGAGTTGCTGGAACGGTTGGCGAAACGCGGCACGGTGGCATTGGAAGGATTCGGCGTGCTCGCGCCGCGCGACCGGCTGCGGCTGCTTAGTTGGATCGGACGATGCACGGCCAGCCAGAAGCGGTCTTTCGTCACCTCCGACGGTTATCGCATTACCCTCTCGGAAGCGGCAGAAGGCAGACGCGTTACGCTGCGCTGTACGGACGGGGACCTGGAAATGCCTGACTATTCGCTGTCGTTCGGGTATGCGCTGGAGGAAAGGATGGCGAAGGCGAATGGCTAAGGGCGGAGCGCGTTCCTGGGCGATTAGGCGGATGCGGGCGCAGGCCAGGGAGGGTTCGGACGTTTGGACCTCCAGGCGGCGCGAATGCGCGAATGCGCTGCTGAATCGTCCTTGGATCCGCAAGGAAGACGATCCGGAGCTTTTCTATTGGGTGAAGGACCAGTATCGGGAGCTCAGAGACTGGTTCGCCGAGTTTACGGGTTTCATGCTGATTCTGACCCGTACCATGGCCAAGTTGGACAAGGCCCCGCTGCACGCGGAGTCCTGGATGGGCTTCGTTGAATTCCGGGAAACCCGGGACTACGTATTTTTCACTTATGGGCTTTGGTACTTGGAAAACAAGACCGAGCTGGATCAGTTTCTGTTGACCGATATGGCTGAACATATACGCGAGCAAATGGTGGGACAAGGCCTGACCATAGATTGGGGGCACTATCCGCATCGGCTGTCGATGGTCAGGGCGCTCAAAAGGCTTCGGCAGCTTGGAGCGTTGGCGGCTATCGACGGGGAAGAAGGCGACTGGGCAAACAACAAGGAACAGAACGTGCTGTACGAATGCTCTCCGCATTCCCGGTACATCCTGCGGCAATTTCCGGACGAGATGGCCCATTACAAATCGCTTGACGATATGCACGCCCTGGGTGTCTACCCGGAAACGACGGAAGGCGAGCTCAGGCGAAGACGCCATCGCGTTTACCGCAGATTGCTGCTGGAGCCGGTCGTCACGGACAGCGACTGGGATCCGGAAGATTTGAAATACGTGATCAACCAGCGCCGCTCGATCGCCGACCAGCTGCAGCTCATGTTCGGGTGGGAAGTCAGCCGTTACCGCGAGGGGCTGCTTGTCTTCCATCCCGATCCGACGGGTGAAGCCGCTCTCTTTCCGACGGCGTCGGCGATCTCTGATTTGGCTTTGCTTTTTGCCGGAGAGATACGCAGAAGAATCCATCAAGAGCATGCGGTTTGGTATCCGGAACAAGACGGAACGGTCGTCCTTTCCCGAAGCGACGTGGAGACGCTTCTCCTGGTGTTGAGCCAGAAGCATAAGGCCTATTGGAGCAAGGGGCATCTGGACATGACATCCGGAGAACTCGCTCAGGAGTTAATGAATCATCTTACGGAGTGGGGCCTCGGCAAGCCGGTTTCAAGCGACAGGTTCGCGGTAAGTCCCGCCCTGAGCCGCTGGAACGCGGAGTATCGCACGGACGATTTTCAAGATTTCGGTTAGGCACTGAAAACGGGGAGTGGGCAACGTGAGCTTAACGGAGAGGGAACTGGCGGGGGAATCGAGGCAAGAGGAGACAACGCGGGAGGAGCGGGTGAGAACCCGCTGGGAGATGTCGCGCGCCGGCATCTTCAATTTCTGGTACTACGACGACGAGGAGTTTGTGCTGGAACAGGGGAGGCTGATGCTCCGGGGGACGAACGGAGCGGGGAAGTCCGTTACGATGCAGAGCTTCATCCCCCTTGTTCTCGACGGAAACAAGCATCCAAAACGGTTGGATCCGTTCGGTTCCCGCGACCGCCGTATCGAATATTATTTGCTGGGGGAAGACGACCGCCATACGGACCGGATCGGGTATCTCTGGCTGGAGTTCCATCACCCGGTTAAAAATTTCTACAAAACGATCGGCATTGGCCTCCGCGCGAAGAAAAACAGTGCGAACGTAGGGTTTTGGGGTTTCGTGTTGGACGACGGGCGCAGAATCAATCTGGATTTCTGGCTGTATGACCGTAACGCCTGGATCGAATCGAAAGCCCAATATCCGCTGGACAGGCGCGAATTGGAAGAGCGGATCGGTGCGGGCGGGAAGGTCGTTCAGGATCAGAAGTCTTATCAGCAGCTCGTCAACAATGCATTGTTCGGCTTCTACGACAGCGAATCATACGGCGACCTGCTGGAGCTGCTCATTCAGCTTCGCAGCCCGAAGCTGTCCAAGGACTTCAAACCTTCGGCGATCTATGAGATCCTGACGGATGCGTTGCCCCCCCTGCAGGAGGACGATCTACGTCCGTTGTCGGAAGTGCTGGAAGATTTGGACCAGATGTCGGACCGGCTGGAAGAATTGAAGCTTCAGCGGCAGGAGCTGGACAAGCTGCAACAGGTGTATGACCGCTACAATCGGCTTCTGCTGCTGACAGCGTCGGAACAGGCGATGGAGGCCAAGTCCGGACTGGACGCTGCCGTTAGGGAGTGGAAAGCCGTTCATAGCGAGCGGGAGCACAAAGAGCGAGACCTGGAAGAGAACGTTCGCAAGCTCGAAGAGACCGAGAAAGCCCTGGCGTCGGTACAGGCGGATCTCGACGTGCTGAGCCGCCATGACGGCATCGGCAAACACGAAGAGCTGCAACGCCTGGAAGATACGATCCAAGAGACGTTACGCCGTGAGGAACAGAGCCGTTCCAGGCTCACCGCGGCCGAGACGAAGATCGAGCGGCTGGAGCGCGATGCCGGAGAGGCGGAGCGCGAAGCGGAGGACAGACGGCGAGGTCAGCGGGATGTTCTCGAAGAAATGGAAGGGATGGCGCGGGACTCCGAATTTTACCAACACGACGTGTACCATCGTTACTGGAACGCCGGAGCGCCGGACAATGACGCTTTTCTGGCCCCGTGGCGGGCCGACGCGGCTAAGCATCGGGAAGCGCTCGCGGCCGCTCTTCAGCTTGGAGAGCGGGAGAGGGAAGAAGCCCGGCGAGTCGAAGCCTACGATAGAGAGCTCGGCGATGTGCGGCAGCAACGGGATGAAAGCGAGCGTAATGTCGCGGACAAAGAGAAGGCCTGCGAGAAACAGTTGGCGGAACAGAAAGAGTGGATCGTACGGTGGCGGGGCAGCTTGCGTCATCTCGCTCTGGAGGAGGAAGAATTATCCGCCATGCTTCGGCGTTTGTCTGAGTTGACCGTTTCCCATCGAACTTACGGCAACGTCAGAGCGTTTGCGGTGCAAGCGCACGACAGATTTCGGCGCGGTTTGACCGAGCAAGAGCTGAGGCTGATCGCCGAGAAGCAGGCGGCGGAAACCAGCCGGTCCGCGGCTGCGGCCGAGCTGCAGGCTTGGAAGGAGAGCCGCGAACCCGAGCCGGCAAGGACCGAGAAGCGGTCACGGGAGCGCGAATCGCGTCAGGCGGGGCAAGGGGCTCCGCTGTATGCGGTTTGCGAATTTCAGCCGCATATTGACGAGGTCAAACAAGGGCTTCTGGAAGCCGCGCTCGCATCCGCGGGTGTGCTCGATGCCTGGATTTCACTGGACGGTAGAACGTTTTTGGTTACGGATGAAGGGGAGGAAACATGGGCCGTTCCCGAGCCGATCGAATTCGGTTATACGCTGGCCGACTATTTGAAAGCGTCCCCTTCGGAAGAGAGCGGTTTGACGACCGACGCGATCGAAGCCGTGCTGCGCTCTTTCGCCTGGTCCGAGGATGACGTGGGGATTCGGTCCCTGTCGGCCGATGCCGTATGGGGTGTCGGGGAAGCGGCTATGCCGACGCTGGGATTCGGCAAGTTTCATCTGGGACCGTTGCACGGCAAAATAACTTCGCAGGGACCGGCTCAATTTATCGGCAAAGAAGCAAGACGCCGGTACAAGAAAACGCAGATGACCCGATTGGAAGCCGAGATCGAAGCGTGGGAGACCGAACTGACGCGAATCGGCGAATCGCTGCGCGAATTGCGGGAACGGGCCGCCGAAGCGGAAGCGGAGCTGAATGATTTTCCGGACGATGCTGGTCTGCAGGAGAAATTACAGGAGTGGGCCACGGCACTTAACCGCATGCAAGTATTGGTTGAACAAGAGCAGCGGATGTCGGAACGGCTTCGGCAAATGACCGCGGATTGGCAGCGGCTGCGGACGGAATTCGTGGCCGGCATGTCGGGCTGGTCGCGGCTGAAGACGTTGAACGATTTGCGGGAAGCGGCAGAGCAGATGCGATCCTATTCGGAGAATATTACGGCGCTGTGGTCGGAGTGGAAGCAATATCGCCAAGCGTCCGGAACGCTGGAACGCATCCGGGCGGAGCTCGCCGAGCTGGCGGAAACGAAGGAGAACGAACAAGAGGAGCTGGATCAGCTGTCCGTCAAACGGCAGCAAACCAAGGTCCAGGCGGACAGCTTGCGCAAGTGGATGAAGGAACAAGGCATCGAGAACCTGTACGAACAAATCTCGGCGCTCGAACTAAGCAAGCGCTCGCTGGATGAACGTCGTAACCGGGAGGATAGGCAAATCCGGGCGGCCGATCGGGAAATTGCCGTCCTTCAGGAGAGGGAGAAAAACCGGGAGGAGCGGGTTCGGGAAGAGCAGATGAGGACGGACCGAGCGCTCCATCGATGGCGGACGGAACTTGGTTTAGGGCTGGTTTCCGATTGGGTGGCGTCTACTCCTTCGGGAGATTCGAACGAGGACAAGGAAGCGGGGTACAGGCTGTGCCGCGAGATCCGTTCGTCACTTCAATCGCTTGCCGGCAGGAGCGTATCGAGCGCGACGACGAGCCTGCACGACCAGTTTCATGCGGTGAAGCATTTGCTGTTGGATTATGCCTTGGAAATGCAGGAAACACCTGAAACCGGACGGCTTCAAATGCTCTCAATGCAAGACCGCAGCCGCCCGAAATCGCCGGCCGTTCTGCTGGCGGAAGTGGAGTTCTACATCGAAGAACAGAACGGACTGCTCGGCGAGAAGGATCGCGAGCTGTACGAGGAAATCATCCTTCGCAGCGTAGGCAAGGCAATCCGGCAGCGAATACAGAGAGCGTCCCACTGGATCAAAGAAATCAATAAGCTGATGGGACAACGCAACACGTCGGGTGCATTCAGGTTGCAGCTCGACTGGGTACCCCGACCCGCGCAATCGGAACAGGAAATGAACGCCGAGAAACTGGTCGATTTGCTGATGAAGGACGCCCGGCTGCTGCATCCCTCCGAAATCGACGAAATGAGCAGGCACTTCCGCTCCCGGGTCGGATGGGCAAAACAGGCGGCGCAGGAAGAACGCGAATCGCTGCGCAAGCAGATTTACGAGCTCCTCGATTACCGCACCTGGTTCCAATTCGAGCTGCGGTATCAGAAAGGGGAAGCGACCGCGTACCGACCGCTTACGGATGCCCGTTTCAATACGTTCAGCGGCGGGGAGAAGGCGATGAGCATGTACATTCCGCTGTTCGCCGCCACGTCTTCCCGCTATGCCGATGCCGGTCCGGAGACGCCGAGGATCATTTCGCTCGACGAAGCGTTCGCAGGTGTCGACGACGAGAATATCCGGGATTTGTTCGAGCTGCTCACGGACATGGATTTCGATTATATGATGACTTCCCAGGCGCTGTGGGGATGTTACGATACGGTGCCTCGTCTGGGGATCGTGGAAATCTATCGCCCTAAAGACGCAGATTACGTTACGCTGTTCCGTTACCGGTGGAATGGCAAACAGCGCGAACTCGTCGAATAGCGCGGTGCGGAAAGGACTAGCTGCATGGAGAAGGATCGCCAAGTTTGGAAAACGTATTTCGAGCAGCCGGGTCTGGCCCGGCTCATTGCCGCCGTCAGGCAGAAATTCGATGCGCTTGGTGCCAAAGGCAACGTTACGTTAAGAGAGTTGACCCAGGAGGAGAGTCAAGAGGTCTCTTCCCTGATGGGGGAGTACCATCCTCCGGGGAAACCGGCGGTCATCAAGCTTCGCGATCTGGAAGCAAGTTTGGTCGGCAGCCCCTTTGGCGGCGGGGTCCGGGACATGCTGGAACTGCTGGATGGACGCCCGGTGGCCATACGCTCGGAACGCAAGCAATGGCATGAGGAAGCATGGCGGGGAATGATCGAGAACGCCTCGTCGGCGTCCGGTCTCGTTCGCTCGGGCACGGATAGCCTCCACGCTCCGGTATATAGATGGCTTAACCAATTAAACGAGCGGACGGCGGTCGGAACCCGGACGCTTCGTAAGATCGCGGATATCGATTTCTCCGTGGCGGAAAGTCATTTGGCGATATGCTTGTCGGCGCTGATGGAATTGATCGATCGTCAGGCTTCCCGCTCGAAATCGCTCATCCGACTTCCTGTTTTTGCGGCTGTCTCCACGGGCGACGCGCACGCGTTTGACTGGAAAGAACCGCTCGGAAGGCTTCTGATCAGTGGAATTCAAGCAGTTTGGGGGCAGAAAGGGGAGCCGCAAGCGGATTTAGACGAGGATGAGGAGAACTTTACGGGCGAGTTGTCAGTCGATGCTTGGCTGGCTGAGGGGGCGCTGCTTCGTCGGGAGCTTTACCGCGCAGCGGGCATTGCGGATGACGATATTAGCTCGCAGGTCATATTTTACGCTCCGTGCTGGACGGGGGATCAGGAAGAGCGGATTTTAACCCTTCGGCAGGTCGAGCGCTCGGACAGAATTCCTCGTGTCTCACGGATTTATGCGGTAGAAAATCCATCTCTGTTCGGTGCTTTTCTCGATCGAGGGCTAGACTGGTCCACGAATGACGTCATGCTCGTATGCGTAAACGGGTATCCGAGTTCAGCCACGCTTCGGTGGCTGGACCGGTGTTTGATTCCACAAGGCAACGACTCAGAAACAACATTGATCTATGCTGGTGATCTAGACGTCAAAGGGCTGGAAATCGCCGGTTTCCTGCAACGGAGGTATGGGAGCCGGTTTCGTGCGTGGCGAATGTCGGCCGACGATTATCGGCAAGTGTCCGCGCACGGCCTCCCGCTCAGCGATGATGAAAAAGTACGTTTGAAGCGGCTGCAGGTTCTTTGGGATGAGGAGCTGATTTCCGATATGATCGAGATGAGAACGAAGGTCTATCAGGAATTATTGGTCGAATGGTTATGGCAGGATCTTCAACTCGTTTAAGGATTTAGTTAAGGAGCCGCCCTTCCCAGGGTGGCTTTCTTCACGAGATTTTTAAGAACAACTTGCTAGTCCGTATAATTTTACGTAACATATTGGGTAGGAAGTTATGGTCAATTCATGAATGGGGCATAAAATAAATTAAGCAAGGGGGACTTAAGGATGGTGAGGACGATGGCGAAACCGACTTTTAACGTGGATCAGCTGACCACGTCATCGGATGCAGCCAAAAAATTCGGCGACCTTCGAAAAAAAGCAAAGGAGCTCCCGCAGTACATTACGGATAACGGCACCGTTGATTCTGTACTCATAGGCTATGAGCTCTTCGAGCAAATCTATGATCGGCTCACTCGTTTAGAGGAAGAAGAAGAGCGCCGGATCTTGTTACAGCGCATCGAACGGATCGACCGGAATCCAGCAGCTGCGAAATCATGGAAAGAAATCCGGCGTAATCCGATAACGTGATGCCAGAAGAGCGTTTTGACGTTCGATTCGATCCGGATGCTGAAGATGAATATAACCGGCTGGATGGTTCTGTTCTTGGCATCGTAAACAAAGTGATCGACGAATTGGTCCAACGAGCCGATGAAGTCGGAAAGGCACTCAGGAATAACAATGAGACCAAACTGGCAGGCTGTAGGGAAATTAAACTGCGGGACGCCGGCATTCGAATCGTATATCGCGTGACGGATCAAGTCGTTGACGTACTTCGAATTGTTCATATTCTGACGATTGAACGACGAACAAGTGATATGGCTTTTAAGATAGCACATTCGCGGATGAAGATATTTCGGAAACTAACTAAAGAAGAGGCCCGGAAGCTTCACGCTAAACAGAAGCGATGGGAAGAAATGATGCGTCGTAAAGGATCTAAACAAATGGAATGACCAACGATGCCGACAATGTGGGCCACCCTGACGAAGGGTGGCTTTTTTCTGACCCGAAATTCACGCGCTCAACCGGAGGTTGAATACGATCAAAATTCACAAGGTTCTGCTCACGCCGACGGAATGTCGAAGGGAGAGCCGCAAGGCTCTCCCTTTTCCTTGTATCACGAGGTAGCCAGTCTTCCCCCTGCCGGTTGGCGGCTTCTTCTCCGAATCATTTCGAAATAGATCCCCGTTACGGTCTGCGTGAGCAGGAACACGGGGAACGAATAGGCCAGCCGGTAGCCTTTTTGGAGCGTGATGATGTCCAAAACGGTGAAGAGCCACTGTAAGGCCAAGCCGACGAACGACCATGCCAGCACGTAGAACAGGAACGTCTTTTTGTCGATCTTCAGAGTTTCGTAAAAGTAAAAGAAGAAATAACCGAAAGGCGCGTACAATATGTAGTACAGAACGTCCGTGCCCTCGTAGCGGTTCGAATCGTTCACTTTATAGAAATCGATCAGCCCGCCGCCGATCGTGAAATCGAACAGGATGCCGACCGCAAGTCCCCACATCAGCGCGACGTTCCGGATTTGAGGAGGGAACTTCTTCCGCAGCAGAAAAAACACCAAGTACGCGAGGACGTTCAAAATAATCAAGGAGATCTCGTTCTTGTCGAAGTTTTGCCACAGGGTCATGTCCGTTGTACCCCTCTCTCTCCTGCGCGGTCAAAGGCTGACAACAAAAGATAAGCAATAGCGAGCAACACCAAGTAGTACACAACGTCATATCCGTAATTCCAACGGATGAATTTCACGATTCCGTAATAACGGGCAGTCGCGGTGATCGCCTCGAGCAGGACCACCGAGAGCACCGCGGTTAACAATTGGCTTCCGATTGAACGAGCCCTCCTCATCAGGTTCATGGCGATCAGGATGACGACTGGAATCGTGATGCTTCGGTTAATGAGAAACGCCGTATTCTGCAGGGGTTGCTGTGAGATCCCGACCAGATTCATTTCCTCGAAAGCGATCCAAGACCAGTTAATGTTGAGGACGAGAATCAACAAAAAAACGAAGGTGTTCTCGGCTAACGTAAGTTTCTTGTTCATCGTTAAGGCGATCACGACCAGGAGCCAAGCGACAAGAAAAAGAATGGTAAATCCCACGTCAATCCCCCCGAGCTGCTTATTTCCACAGTATTGTTTCCTGTATTGGAGACGTTATGCATACCGGCTGCCCAGAGAGGGCCGGATAACCGGGATCACAAGGATCGGTATCAAGGCATTCCGGCTCTTGCCGTCGAAGTGCTGTCTGTTTCTACCCGAAGCAAGGACTTGGTCAAAAAGCTGGATTTGTACATGCAATGCGCAGTAAAGGAGTACTGGGTCGTCGACCCGATCAATGAGTCGGTGACCATCTATCAATTGGCGGACGGCGATATCTTGAACAACAGTACCTATCTCAAAAGCGCGGACCAAGAGACCGAATCTTATCATTTTGGAGGCCTCCGGGTCGCCCTTCGCGAGATTTTCGGATAAAGCAGGCAAGAGCCAAAAAAGCGGTTACCGCTTTGCCGGTTGGCGATCTTATACGAATCTGTGAAAAAGCGGCCGCTTCCCGACGGGGAGGCGGTCGCTTGGTTGTTTAGAAGTGACCGACCAAGGTGAATAAAGATTGTTGTGTACATGCGATATACGAAAATATTAGCCAAGTTCGTACATTGACCCCCATTTTACAAAAACGAACATCTTTCCCAAATTAGCCTTGCTATAATAGGTGCGCCTACATAGGTGCATACCAATTTTATCCAGGAGGTTTGATTCCATGCAACGGCGTACCAAGAAGTGGCTGTACCCGCTGGCATCCGGTGCTTTAAGCTTAGCGGTCCTTGCCGGGACCTGGTCGAACGTACCGAGTGCCAAAGCAGCAACAGACGCAACCGTCGAGCTTCGTCTCCTGCAAACCACGGACATCCATGTCGCCCTCATGAACTACGACTACTACAAAGACGCTCCCACGGACGAGTATGGGCTTGTTCGCACGGCTACGCTGATCAACCAGGCACGCGCGGAAAAACCGAATTCGATGATGTTCGACGCCGGCGACCTGATCCAAGGCAACCCGATGGGCGACTACATGGCGCGCGTGGATGGCATGAAGACGGAAGGCGAAGTCCATCCCGTTTTCAAAGCGATGAACCTGATTAAGTATGACGCCGCTGCGATCGGGAACCACGAGTTCAACTACGGTCTCGACTACCTGCAAAGAACGCTGAAGGGCGCCCAATTCCCGTATGTGAACGCCAATATTTTCGTGGACGATCACGACCAAGACCCGAATAACGACAAAAACTATTTTACGCCGTACGTCATTCTCGATAAGAAAGTGAAGGATTCGAACGGCGCCGAGCAGACGATCAAGGTGGGCGTCATCGGTTTCGTTCCGCCGCAGGTCATGGCCTGGGATAAAGCGAATCTCGAAGGCAAAGTCATCGCCAAAGACATCGTGGAAACCGCCAAAAAATTCGTACCCGAAATGAAAGCCAAAGGCGCCGATCTTGTCGTCGTGATCAACCACAGCGGCATGGGCCTGCCTCAGCTCGGCAGCATGGATGAGAACACCGCATGGGAGCTCTCCAAAAACGTGCCGGGCATCGACGCGCTGCTATTCGGCCATTCCCACGTGGTGTTCCCGTCGGCAACCTTCAAAGATACGCCGGGCGTCGATCTCGAAAAAGGGACGGTTAACGGCGTTGCGGTGGTGGAGGCCGGCTTCTGGGGCAACAACCTCGGCGTCGTCGATCTCACCCTGGCGCAAAAAGACGGAAAATGGACGGTCACGAACAGCCACACGGAAGCGCGTCCGATTCTCGGCAAGAAAGACGGCCAAAACGTGGCGCTCGTGCAGTCCGATCCGAAAGTCGTGGACGCGATCAAAACGGAGCACGAAGCCACTTTGAATTACATTCGCGGACCGGTTGGCACCACGACGGCCCCGATTAACAGCTATTTCGCGTTGGTGGCGGACGATCCGTCCATCCAATTGGTCACGAACGCGCAAAAATGGTACGTCGAAAACAACATCCAAGGCACCGAGCTCGAAGGGCTGCCGGTTCTGTCCGCTGGCGCTCCGTTCAAAGCGGGAGGCCGTCAAGGCGCGAGCTACTACACCGACATCCCGGCAGGCACGATCGCCATCAAGAACGTCTCGGACCTGTACATCTATCCCAACACGTTGAAAGCCGTTCTGCTGAACGGGGACCAAGTCCGCGAGTGGCTGGAGCGGGCGGCGGGGCAATTCAACCAAATCGACCCGAACAAGAAGGAAGAGCAGCCGCTCATCAACAACAGCTTCCCGACGTACAACTACGATGTCATCGACGGTGTTACGTATCAGATCGACGTGACCCAAGCTTCCCGTTACGACGATCAAGGGAAAGTCGTTAACCCGGATGCTCACCGGATCGTGAACCTGCAATATCAAGGCAAACCCGTCACGAAAGACATGAAGTTCGTGGTGGTCACGAACAACTACCGCGCGAGCGGCGGCGGCTTCTTCCCGGGGCTGGACGGCAGCAACATCGTCATCGATTCCCCGGACGAGAACCGTCAGGTCGTGATTAACTACATTAACGCGAACAAAACGATCAATCCGTCGGCCGACAACAACTGGACGTTCGCGCCGATCAAGGGTAACGTGAACGTCACGTTCGAAACTTCGCCGAACGCGCAGACGGCGGCGAAGAGCATGAAGGGCATTAAGTACTTGAGCACTGAGGACAGCGGCTTCGCGAAATACAGCATCGATTTGAAAACCGCGGCCGTTCCCGCAACCCCGGACAAACCGGAAAAGCCCGAAAAGCCGGAAAAACCTGAAAAGCCGCCGGTTAAAGCGGACATCGTGTACATCGTGAAGGCAGGCGACTGGCTCTCCAAAATCGCAGAAGCCTACCATGTGGATTGGCACGCGCTGGCGGAATACAACCGCCTGAAAAACCCGAACCTCATTCGGGTCGGACAGAAAATCCTGATTCCTCAGAAGTAAGCCGCGCATAAGCAAAGCACCCGTCTCCGTAAGGGACGGGTGCTTTTGCTTTTATCCAATCACGGTTAATTCCTTCGGATACGAAGTCAGCACCTCGACGCCGTCCGGCGTGACGAACACGTCGTCTTCGATCCGGACGCCGCCGACGGAAGGCACGTAGATGCCCGGCTCCACGGTGAAAGTCATGCCGGCTTGCACGAGATCTTCATTCCGGCCGTGCACGGACGGATACTCATGAATGTCCATGCCGAGGCCGTGCCCGAGGCGGTGGTTGAAGTAGGGCCCATAGCCCGCCGCCTCGATCGCTTGCCGGGCTGCGCGGTCCAGGCTGCCGAAGGTGACGCCCGGCCGGATGGCTTCGATGGCCCGAAGATTCCCCTCCAGGACGGCAGCGTAAATCTTCTTCGCCTCTACGGAGATGTCTCCTACCGCGAATGTCCGGGTGATGTCCGAGGCATAACCGTCCGCGTACACGCCAAGATCGAACAAGAGCAGCTCGCCATCGCGAACTGGATCGTTGTTCGGCGTGCCATGAGGCATTGCGGATTTGGCGCCGGACAGGACCATCGTATCGAAGGAAGGTCCCTGCGCACCGAGCTTCTTCATTTGATACTCCAGCTCCGCGACCAGCTCGATCTCCGTGACGCCCGGCTTCACTCGGGCAACGCCTGCCCGCAGAACGTCCTCGACGATGCGGACGGCGTGCTTCATCCGCGCGACCTCGTCCGGCGTTTTGACCGCGCGCATCTCGCGAAGCGGGGCTCCGATATCGGCATAAGTCGCCGCGCCCACCGCCCCGTGAACCGCTTCGTAACGACGGACGCTGAGGTCGTCTTTCTCCACGCCCAGGTTCCGGATGCCTCGGGGCATCAGTTTGCTCAGGATCTCATAGGCATCGTCGGTGTCAGAATGCGTGTGGATGTTCGGCACGGTTGAAGCGGCTGCGGCTTGGGCGGCTTCGTAATCGAGCGCCGGAACGAGCAGCAGAGGTTCTTCGCCCTTAGGCAGCAGCAAACCGAGAAATCTCTCGTGAGGGTTGGTGGCGAATCCGGTCAAGTAATACACATGCTTGGGCGATGTAATCAGCATCGCGTCGAGCCGGTTATGGTCCAGATAGTCATGCAGCTTATTCATTCGGGATGTCATCTCATCAACCGCCTTTCACCCTCCATTCTACTGAGTCTGAAAGAGCGACGCCAGCCATACATTAGGTTAATGATCTTAAGCGTGGTGGACCCTGTGCCTGACGAAACCGTAAGACCTTACTTGACCACCAGACAACTCGTTCCGGAGAATCAAGAGTCGCCTGTCCATTTTATGAATCTCACGAACATCCCGGAAGAGCTTCTCTATAGAAGGAATCATTTTGCTTATCCGACGCTTCAAGAGGAAGCTTACCGCATCACGATTCAAGGAGCGGTGTCCCAGCCGCGTGTCTTCGATAATCAAACGATCCGCTCGCTGCCATCCAGGAACGTTCACGTCGTACTGGAATGCGCGGGCAACAAACGGGCTTTTTTCGAGCCGAAAACGTTCGGTGAACAGTGGGAAAGAGGGGCGTGGGCGCAAGGCGTCTGGACGGGAGTTCCCCTCTCCGAGTTGCTTCGGTACGCGGGCATGAAACCGTCGGCTCAGGAAGTCGTCGCGGAAGGCTGGGACATGGGACGCCGTCACGACATGCCGGGAATATTCCCGTTCGCGCGCAGTATTCCGGTTGCGACAGCCATGCACCCCGATACGCTCCTTGCTTACGCCTATAACGGAAGTCCGCTGTCGCCGCGGCACGGGTTCCCTTACCGGCTGATCGTTCCCCGATGGTACGCCATGGCGTCGGTGAAATGGGTTCGAAGAATCTTCGTCACCGAGTCGCCTTTTCAGGGGCCTTTTCAAAGTATCGATTACCAGTACTATCCCGACAAGACTAACCCACAAATCAAATATCCCGTGACGATTCAGCATGTGAATTCATCTATTCTAACACCGCGGGATCGATCCATCATGAGGAAAGGCAGGCATGCGATTCATGGCACCGCTTGGACGGGGCTGGGGGAAATCGATCGGGTCGAGATCAGCGTGGATGGAGGAACTTCATGGCGGGAAGCGAAAATAGAAAGACCTACCGATCGGCCTCATGGCTGGGTGCTTTGGCGCTACGATTGGGACGCGAACCAAGCAGGCGAATACTCGATACTCTCGAGAGCCAGGGACACCTCAGGCAGGATCCAGCCGATGAGGGCGTACTGGAACCGGAAGGGGTACGGGTATAACGCGGCGGATCGAATCAAAATCTTGATTGAATAGCGGAATGGCCCCTTCCTGACGAGGAAGGGGCCATGTCGTTCAAGTAGGAAAATTAACGGCTTTAGTCGTTCAGCCCATTGAGCGATTCTTTTTCCTCGTTCAGCTGCTGGGACAGAGCGCCGGCTTGGCTGCTCTCGTCGGCTTGCCGGACGGAGATTTCTGCATGGGCGACGGCGTTTTGCGCTTCGTTGATTTTGTCCGCCGTCGGATGCGATTGCGCTTGGTCTACCGCATGCTCTACGTTTTCGAGCGCGTTTTGGGCTTGATCCGATTTGTTTTGTTCGGTCATGTGAAGGGATCCTCCTCAATGAGTGAATTTGACCTTTTCAATATGCAGTCTTTTCCTGAGGATTATTCATTTCATGTCCGTTCGCTTCGATCTGAGTTTTTTTGTGGACGATGAGGAAAACTTAAACAAAACGTCTGGAGGTTTCCTCATGAGAATGGTAAAACCAATGAGCCCCAGTAAGCCGGTTCCTTTAACTCCGCTAAATGCGGCCGGACCCTTAACATCAGCAGAACAGGCGAAACTCTGGGCCACCTATATGGGGAATTCGATGGCCATTCGCGTGCTGAGTTACATGCTTCAGAACGTGGAAGATCAGGAAATCGAACAAACTTTGCAAACTGCGTTGGACATTTCCACCCAGATGGTGGAGACGATCGTGCAGATTTTTAACCAAGAGAATTATCCCATCCCCGCAGGATTCTCCGAGGAGGATGTGAATTTAGGAGCGAAAAGGTTATTCTCGGACGAATTTTATCTCCATTACCTCAAATATACGGGCAAAGCGGGAATGAGCGTCTACGGAATCGCCGTCGGTTTAATGACCAGGCTCGATATCCGCGAGTTTTTCACGCAATGTCTGGCTTCTACGAACCAATTGATGAACCGCGTGAATGAACTGCTCATCGCGAAGGGCTTGATGACCAAACCTCCGTTGATCCCGTATCCGACTCATCGCGATTTCGTGAAAAAACAAAGCTACCTGAACGGATTCTTCGGAGACGTAAGGAAGTTGCACGCGCTGGAAATCGCCCATCTGTACGAGAACATCGAAAATAACGCGACCAGCAGGGCCGTATTGATTGCATTCGGCCAAGTCGCCCAGTCGGAGCAAGCAAAATCTTATTTTCACAGAGGAAGGGAAATCGCCGGCAAGCATTACGATATTTTCAGCAGGGTGCTGGAAAAAGAGAATTTGCCCGCTCCTCCAATCCTTGATCCCTATGTGACGACCTCCACGTTTTCGCCGTTTTCGGAGAAGCTGATGCTGTACCATAAGCTCGACATGTATTCCATGAGAATCCGATCCTACGGCAATGCTTTGGCTTTCTGCGCGAGACATGATCTTGCCCAAAAATACGGACGACTGCTTCTGGAAGTGGGCAATTATCTGGAGGACGGCGCGAACATTCTCATCGATCATGGGTGGATGGAGCAACCGCCGCAAGCTGTCGACCGCGAGGCATTGTCCTTCGAATAAGGCCGGCGAGCGCGATCTGTCGGAAATCCGGCCTGTCCTGTCGAATCGTTTGCCAGTATACTGGAATCAAGACGACATTTGGAGGACAACCATGATTACGCTGCCGGGCTACACGTTTCTCGGCGTGGTGTACGAGGATGAACGGATCCGCGTCGTACACGCCTATTCGCAGCCGACGCTCCGGGTAGCCGCGATTAAAATGGTGAAGCCGGGACCGCGGATGGCGATGGAGAACGCGAAGCTTATCCACGAATACGAGCTTCTGAGCGGGCTGGAAATGAGCCGCGTGCTCAAGCCGCATGCGCTTGAATGGCAGGACGACACGGTATTGCTCGTCCACCACATCCTTCAAAGCGTGACGCTGCGGCATTACATAAGCAAGGAAGAGCGGACGCCGGAGCAGACGCTTGCCGCCGCGCGCGCGATTTGCGACGTGGTAGCGGAGCTGCATGGACACGGCGTCATTCACCACAACATTCGTCCGGATACGATTCTGCTGCAGCCGGAAACCATGCAGGTCCATCTCACCGGACTGCCGGAAGCGGTGCGACTTCGCTCGGACGGCACCGTAGCCGCGGCTCCTCCGCAGGCGCCGGAAGGCCATCCCTTCTATAACGCGCCGGAACTGACGGGGATGGTCGCCCGCGGTTCTTACGATCCGCGAACGGATCTGTATTCGCTCGGCGTGACGTTGTACGAGCTATTCGGCGGGCGGCTGCCCGCGGATGAAGCGGGTTTGGCTGCGCTGCCGGAAGGCGTGGCGGCGGTGCTCGGCAAGCTGCTCGCCGTCCGGCCGGAAGACCGGTATGCGTCCGCCGCGGAAGCGGATGCGCAGCTGAAGAGGTACACGGACGGCCTGGGGGCGGTGCCGCAGCTCACGACGCGCGAGCTGGAGGTGCTGGCTCTGATGGCGTCGGGCTCCTCTAACAAAGAGATTGCGGCACGGCTGCAGGTCACGACGGAGACGGTTAAAGCGCACACAAAAAACATTTTCGCCAAACTCGGGGTGGGCAGACGTATTCAGGCAGTCGAGGAAGCCCGAAGGCTTCATTTTCTATAAGATTCGTGACAAAATCCCCCAAACGGGGAATGGCTTCGCGCTTAATCGCCATTGTACGATGGGGTTAACAGACAAACCCCGGAGGGATCGAGATGGCGGAAGAGAAGAAACCGGCCGAGCAAGAGCTCAAGGCGCAGCACGAGATCGAGCTGAACGATCTGGAACAGGAACTGACGGCCGAGCAGCGAGGCGAAGTGGATGGCGGCATCAGCTTGCCTGGAATTTTCGGTCCGGAGAAGCCCAGGCAGAGAAGAAGGGGAGCTTAAACATTCCATTCAATGGAGGGATCGAGATGGCGGAAGAGAAGAAACCGGCCGAGCAGGAGCCGAAAGCGCAGCAAGAAATCGAGCTGAACGACCTGGAGCAGGAGCTCACGAACCAGCAACAAGATAAAGTGGAAGGCGGCTGGGGCGGCGGTCGTAATCGACCGAGAGTCAGAGGCTCTTAATTCCATTATGAATAAAAAATAAGAGGAAGGATCCGTGTAAAGCGGGTCCTTTTTTTCAAGTTGCGGTCAAGGAGGAGGTGAAGGGATGGAAGCGATCGAGATGAACGGCAGAAGCGTGTCCCTTCGGGAGCTTCTGCTCTATGGGCGACTAAGCGGTACGATGCCTGCGGTTCGGCGGATCGCCGACGATGCCGCGATTGAATTGTGGGCGGAGCAGCTTAGTGTGCAAGCCGAAACGGACGATCTGCAGCGGGAATTGACGGCATTTCGGAAAGAGCACGGATTGTTCAAGGCCGCTTCCGCGCGTGCTTGGCTGGAGGAGCGGGGGGCCGAGTTGGACGACCTCGTCACGATGCTGCGTCCTAGAGTGCTGAGGCGATTGTTGAAGGGGCGCATTATCGAAATGGATGCCGTCGAGCGATATTTTGCGGAAAACCGTATGGCCTATGACCTCGCGCAGCTGTCCACCCTCGTCGTCCGCGAATACGGGGAGGCGCAGGAGCTGCGGTTTCGTTTGGAGGAGGGCGCGGATTTCCATGCGCTTGCCCGGACGCACTCCACGGATGAGAACAGCCGTCCGGCCGGAGGTTATGTCGGTTGGAAAAGCCGGGAGGAGCTGAATCCGCTGACAGCGGCCGCCGTCTTCGGCGCGAAGAATGAAGAAGTGCTGGGGCCGTTCGAGACAGATCAAGGATTTTGGCTCGTCAAAGTCGAGTCCCTGCGTACGGCAGAGCTGGATGAGCAGACGACGGCGGACATCCGTGAACGGTTGTTCGAAGAAGCTTTCGAGAAGTTCAGGCGGTCATTGGACATCCGCGAAACGATTTGGCGACTGGAAGGTTAGAGGGGAAATCAGCGGGGGAATGACGGAATGAATCAACGAATCACCGCATTTTTGCGGGAGATCAGGCTGTTCGACGTGTTTACCGATGCAGAGCGGCAGCTGCTGGCCGAACGGATGAGCATGGAAACGTACCAAATGGGACGCACGGTGGCCGGTATCGGGGCGGAGCAAGCGGCCTTCTATCTCGTCGTGAACGGACAAGCCCGGAAAATCGGGATCACCGCGGACGGTAAGGAGACGAACCAGGGATTGATTGTTTCCGGCGGCCACTTCGGCGAGCAGTCGCTGCTGGGAACGGAGGCGCAGCCGGTTGTCGTGCGGGCGTCGACGGAATTGACCGTGCTGCGGATGGGACGTGAGCCGTTCCGCGAGATGATCGGGCAGCACCCGGAAATGGAAAAGTATTTTCGCGAGTATGTCTCTTCCGACATTTTGCGTACGTTCCTCAAGAACAACACGGTGCTCACGCATGTCGATCACGGGGCGTTGCGTTCGCTGCTGGACCGGCTGGAAATGTGCGTCTATGAGCCTGGCGGGTATTTGGTCCGTGAGGGAGAGGACGGAGACGCGTTTTATATATTGAAGGAAGGCACCGCGCTCGTGGAAAAAGGCGAAGAAGGGAACGTCGTCAACCGGCTGTACCCCGGCGACTTCTTCGGCGAACTGGCGCTGCTGACGGGCGAACCGAGGCAGGCCAGCGTCCGCGCTTCCGGTGCCCGAGTCGAGGCGTTCCGGCTGGCCAAATCGGACTTCGACGAACTCATTCGCCGTTACCCGGTTATTCTGGAGTCGATCCGCCGCATTTCCGCTCATTATGCACCCGCCCCTGTGAAGGAGGCTGTGGAGGAAACGGCGGCAACGGCGGCGGTGACCGCGGATGCGGAAATCGAACTGCCCGAAGGCGGACCGACGCCGGCACGGAGGCGGCGCTTTCGGCTGCCCTCGCTGCGGTTCCGCCGGTATCCGGCGCTGTTGCAGCAAAACGAGATGGACTGCGGTCCGACGTGCCTCACGATGCTCGCGCGTTATTATGGCATGAACGCCAGCGTAAACCGCATGAGGGAGCGGTGCAACGTCGGCACGGAGGGCGCCTCGATGCTGGCGCTGACCGAGACGGCGGAATCGCTCGGTTTCGAGACGCGGGGGTTGAAGACGTCGATGCCCCTGCTGCGAGAGCTGCACACCCCGTTCATCGCGCATTGGAACGGCAACCACTATGTGATGGTCTACGAATTCGACGAGCGGCGCGGCGCGGTTGTCGTCGATCCCGCGATCGGCAGCGCGGAAACCGTATCGCCGGAGGCATTCGCGAAGCACTGGAGCGGTTACGCGATTGAGTTGAAACCGACCGAACGGCTCGGAGGGCTGGATGACCGGGAGCCTCTGTGGTCCAGGTACTTGGCGTTTTTCCGGCCCTATGCCGGGCTCGCTGTCTGGACGGTGGGGCTGTCCGTTCTGATCGAGCTGGTCTACCTAGTCTTCCCGGTCATGACGCAGCAGGTTTTCGACCGCGTGCTGGACAGCCGCGACATGCCGTTGCTGAGCTTGCTTCTGCTGGCGATGTTGGGACTGGCAGTGTTCAGCACGGCCGGCATCGCCGTTCGGCAGGTGCTGGTCGGCCGACTGGCCAACCGCATCGACGCCGCCATGCTGGACGGGTTCTACCGGCATCTCATGCGCTTGCCGTTCTCCTATTTCGCGAGACGGACGACCGGCGACATCATTACGAGAGTTTACGAAAACGAGAAGATCCGCCGGCTGCTCACCGACCATGGCGTTCATCTCCTGTTGGACGGCTTGACGATGGCCGTGTACGGGGGGCTTATGATTTATTATCACGCCGGATTGGCGTTGATTCCGCTGGTCGTTATCCCGGTGTATGCCGTCCTGTACGGATTCGCGCTTCCGAGAATGCGCCGTAATTTCCGCAAACAGTTGCAGGCGGAAGGCGACTCGCAATCGGCGATCGTCGAGATGGTCGGCGCCATCGCGTCGGTGAAGGGGATGGCGGTAGAAGAGACCGTGCGGGCGAAGCTGATGCGTTTGCTGCAGCGGCAGCTGCAGCTTCGGCTGGAAGGGAACCGGCTCGAGGTGATCGTGCAAGCGGGTAGCGCCGGCATCCGCCAGGCCGCCAACATCGCGCTGCTCTACTTCGGCGCCATGCAGGTGATGGACGGACGCTTAAGCGTCGGCACGCTTGTGGCGTTTACCGTGCTGTTCACGTCGTTCATGTACGCGGTCGAGACAATCTCGGCCATGGCGGGCGAGCTGTCCGAAGCGAGAACCTCCATGGAACGGCTGAACGACGTTTATGAAGCGGCCGTGGAGCACCCGGAGTCGGATCGCTTCCGCGTGTTGTCCGGTTTGCGCGGACATATCCGGTTTGAAAACGTGTCGTTCCGATACTACAACGGCGGGAAAATGATCCTGCAAAACCTGAACCTCGAAATCGAGCCGGGACAGACGATCGCGCTGGTCGGCCGCAGCGGGTCGGGTAAGTCAACGCTCGCCAACCTGCTGTTGAAGCTGCTTGAGCCGACGAGCGGCACGATCTACGTGGACGGCTATCCGCTGAGTGGAGTCCACGCGGACTCCATCCGCCAGCAGGTCGGTACGGTGCCCCAGGAGACTGTACTTTTCCGCGGCACCGTGCGGGAGAACATTGCGCTGAACGGGGAAGAGGCTTCGTTCGCCGAACTGGAGCGGGCAGCGAAGCTTGCCGGCGCGGACTCTTTCATCGAGTCTTTGCCGCTCGGCTACGACACGATGATCGGCGAAGGCGGCGTCCGGTTGTCCGGCGGGCAGCGCCAGCGTATCGCGATCGCCCGTGCGCTGATCCGCGATCCGCGCATCCTCGTTTTTGACGAGGCGACCAGTGCGCTCGATACGGAATTGGAGAGGATCGTGCAAGACAATATGGAGACGATGATGAGGAACCGCACGACGATTATCATCGCCCATCGGCTCAGCACGATCCGCAGCGCGGATCGGATCGTCGTGCTCGACCGGGGAGCGATCGCCGAGTCGGGCACGCATGAGGAGCTGCTGGGGCGCAAAGGGCTGTATCATTACCTGGTGCAACAGCAGGGGGTGTAGGAAATCCGATTGACGCGCTAGGCAACGTGTAATAATATGAAATAAATACCAAACCGCGAGTGGTGAAGAACACCCTGTCAGATGCCGAAGGCGTCTGTCAGGGTGTTTTTTGCGTCTTGGCGTCATGGAGGAGATGCAAGATGAAAACGGCCCGTTTGTACGATCAACCCGAACAATTTGCGGAAATGATGATGCATCAACTGAGAGAAAGCATGGGCGTGCAGGTCGAGAGCAAGGAGGACGAACCGCTGCTTCTGGACGTCATCTTAAAGCAAGACGCGCCGGAAGAGAAAATTCGGGTCAGCCTTCATGAAACGTTCCGAACCTACCTGGCCGGCGGGGATTTGAACGTGGCTGTCGATTACTTGAATGATATCGTAAGGAACTCGCAATTTATCCTGACCCAGCAAGACAAAATGCTGAAGCTCGACATGACTTATCTGTATCCGGCGATTCGTGATGCCAGATATGTCCTTGAAGCAGGGCGGGATTGTCCGATGGTCTCGGAAGAGTGCGGCTTGCCCGGACTTCGCGTGATTTTTCTGGAGATTAAAGACGGCGTTAGCAAAATCATCAACGAAGGTTCCTTGGAGGCAAATCCCCGGTTAACCGAAGAGAGAGTGAAGCGAATCGCATTCCGCAATTTGCGGTCGGCGGGTTGGGAACATCCCCGGCTAGAGCTGCAAAGTCCATTTCGCCCGTCTTGTACGGTCGAAGTGTACACGGACTACTCTCATCCGATTGATTATCAGTTTATCCACCCGGAGATGGCTGCTTCCAATACGCCGCGCAACTTCGTGCTCGCATTCACGAACCGGAAGTACGCCTTGCTGCTGCGCTCCACCGAAAACATGGATACGAAGCAGAAGGCGAAGAGGTTGGTCGAAAAGTCCAAATTCGCGGAAGTCGTAAAACGAAGTTTTCATCTGTTGCCCCACCCGGTGTCCCAACTGATGTACTGGTTTCACGATGGGAAAGCGGAGTTGTTGGATTAACAATACCCCGCATCATCATGGGTTCTAAAAACGGATATCAACTTCTCTTGTAATTTTTCGAACTGTTCTATTAATTCTTCTGCATTATCTGAGTACTTACTTTGTGTGTAGAACCAAGAACATGTGAATAGTAATTCGTGCATTGCCTGCCGGATACTGCCGGCAGGCTGTTTCATTGATGTATCGTTCCCCGATTGCTTAATGAGATCATTGAAACAACTCCGATGAGTTTAAAACTAAAATTCCATTTGTAGAAAGTTTTTTGATTGACGCTTCTCTCTTTTTATCTGTTGCACTAGCCACAGCATCTCGAATGACGGTAACCTTAAATTTTTTACGCAAAGCACCTTTCGCTGTGGCAGTAACACAACCTTCTGTAAAAACCCCTGCAATTATTAAATGTTTGATACTCCTGTTATTTAAATAATTTACTAATTGTGCATTACTTAAAGCATCGCCTTGTTTTTTGGGGAAGTAGACCTTATTAACAATTTGAAGGCGTTCATCCAGCTCAGCACCCACACTACCTTTTAGTGCGGCACGATTACGAAACCAGTTCGAAAAAAATTGTTTCTTTTCGAATTCGTTCCCTACATAGATAATCGGTATTTCAGCCATATCAGCTTTCTTAATAATAGAATTTATACTGTCGATCATAGGACTAACCTGATTCTTTGCTATAGGCATACGAGCTTCATTTCCCACAAAATCTTTTTGAATATCCAAAATAAGCAATGCCGAATCCGGTACATCTTCATTTTGACCTCTCATCACATATCTCCCCTAATTGGAGTTGTTTATGTGTTTACTATACCTTTGCTGCAAAAATAATTAATCAAGCTTAGGATGGACTCCGATTCAGTCTTGGGACTGACATTACTTCATTAACGGCTGCACGCCGCCGGCTCTATATTGCCCTGGAGCGATCCCGTAACGCGCGCGAAAAACGCGATGAAAATACGTATAGCTGCCGAACCCCGCTTCTTCCGCGATCCTTTCCAGCGTATATTGGCTGTTGCTCATGAGCCGGACGGCGTGTGCCAGTCTCAGCTGCTGGGCGTATTGCATCACCGACAGGCCGAACTGTGATTTGAACACGTGAACCGCTCTCGTCACGCTAATCCCCGCATGATCGGCGATCTCTTGCAGCGTAAGCGGGGCGAGTGCATGGGCCTCGATGTAAGTCTTGATTTTATGTGCATGGTTGGCCGACGCGGAAGTAGAGGACGGAGCCTCGTCAATCGCCCGGTCCAACAGGCTGAACAGGGCGCGGAGCAAGGCTTCGAGTACCTCAGGGTTTCCTCCGTCCAGCCGCAATTTCTCCAGAATGAGCTGCTCCCAGACGCCGTGGATTTTAGGGTCGTCGGCGAGGCGCACCATTTTGGGGCGGTTACGTTTCTTCCACCATTCCTCCACGAACGTTCCGGAACAGAGGACGTAGTAATCGCCGCTGGGTCTGAGTGGGCTGGCTTGATGTCCGATCCTAAGCTCGTAGTATTCGCCGGGCTGGGACAACGTGAGGTCTCCCGGCAGAATGGGGACGAGCCGGCCGTCGATGAACGCTTCGCTCTCGCCCTCCGCTTGTAGTCGGACGATATAGGTTTCGGGCCCTTCCGGATAACGTTGATGGAAAGGCTGCGAGTGGCGGGAATATGCGCACAATTGGATTTCAACCGCGGGCTGGCTCAAGCTGTTTCCTCCCTGGATGACCAGATCGTTGAGGCATTCAACCATATCGTTTCTACAAGTGTCCTCCGTTTTCCTACTATAATGAATGAAATCGTATAGGGAGGTTCTGGGATGCAGCCGAACACCATTCGAATCATCCAGACGGCTAAGGATACGGGAGACCGCTTGGCGGAACTGTCGCCGCTGTCGTTCGTTCCGGACGCGAACGGCCAGGAAAACCAATTGATCAATATTTATGACGATGTGGAATATCAGACCATCGAAGGCTTCGGCGGCGCGATCACGGAAGCTTCGGCGGTTACGCTGGCCAAGCTGAGCGCCGATAAGCAAGCGGAGGTCATGAAAGCCTACTTCGACCCCGTTGACGGCCTGGGCTATACGATCGTGAGATCGCATATCCAAAGCTGCGACTTCTCGCTCGGGAACTACGCTTACGTGCAGAATAACGACGAGAGCCTCGAAACATTTAATATTGACCATGACATGAAAGAACTCATTCCAACGATTCGGAAGGCGGCTGCCCACATCGGCGAAGACTTCCGGTTGTTCTCTTCTCCTTGGAGCCCGCCGCCATGGATGAAAACGAACGGAACGATGAACGGCGGAGGCTCGTTAAAACCGGAGTATCGCGCGGCATGGGCGGAAATGTACGTGAAGTACATCCAAGCTTATGAAGCGGCAGGGCTTCCGGTCTGGGCGCTCAGCGTTCAGAACGAAGCGAAAGCGGTTCAGATTTGGGATTCGTGCATCTACACCGCGGAGGAAGAGAAGGATTTCGTTCGGGATTACCTCGGACCCGCGCTGGAGAAGGCGGGCATGTCCCACGTGAAAGTGATGATTTGGGACCACAACCGCGAACGCGTATATGAGCGGGCGAAGACGGCTTTCACGGACGAGGCGGCTTCCAAATACATTTGGGGGATTTGCTTCCACTGGTACTCCGGCGACCATTTTGAATCGCTGGCAGCCGTGCACGACAAGTTCCCGGACAAAAAGCTGTTTTTCAGCGAAGGCTGCCAAGAGGGCGGCGTCCATCTCGGTTCCTGGGCGACGGGCGAGCGGTACGGCCATGATCTCATGGGCAACCTGAACAATTGGACAGCGGCTTGGACGGACTGGAACGTCGTGCTCGATGAGCAAGGCGGGCCGAACCATGTCGGGAACTTCTGCGACGCGCCGATCATCGCCGACACGACGAAGAACGAGGTCGTGTACGAAAGCTCGTACTACTATATTGGCCATTTCAGCAAATATATCCGCCCAGGCGCCAAGCGCATCGCGGCTTCCCGGTATACGGAGAAGCTGGAGACGACCGCGTTCAAGAACGGCGACGGCACGATCGCGACGGTCGTGTTGAACCGGACGGACAGTGAAATTCCTTACATCGTGCGCTATCGCGATCAACTCGCGCACGTTACGATTCCGGCGCATGCCATTCAGACGCTGCTGTTCGCGCAAGGGTAAAAAGTAACGTTGCAGTTTGGCAGTGGCGTCCAAGAACGGCTGCAGAGGTAAAAAGTAACGTTGCAGTGCGGCAGTGGCGTCCAAGAGCCGCTGTAGCGGTAAAAAGTAACGTTGCAGTTTGGCAGTGGCGTCCAAGAGCGGTTGCAGCGGTAAAAAGTAACGTTGCAATGTGGCAGTGGCGTCCAACAGCAGCTGTAGCGTTAAAAAGTAACGTTACAGTGCGGCAATGGCGTCCAAGAAAGCAGGAGAGAGAACGGATCACGGAGAAATATCCTCTGTGATCCGTTTTTTTACCGCATGTCTGGGGGTTCCAATGGACAAAGAACGTATTCGTTTGCTCGTGGCCTTACCGATTGTTTTATTTACTGCATGTTATAAAATTTTTTACCAGAGCGGCTGGAACTTTTACTTTGGAATCCTTCTTTTGTTGTTGGTAGTCGGTTTATTTGTCTACCTATTTGTTATTAAAAAGAATGCCTAATTACATAAACCACTTCTCATCAAGAAGCCGACGTTAGTATTCACTGGCGCCGGCTTCTTAGCGTACGCGCAAATTATTGCGGTCAAGCCGCAAAAACAAGGCGCGCAGGCCGACATCGAACCGAGACGCGAAGGTATGATAGACGCAGAAAGAACGGCTGAGAGGAGAATCGAATAGTGAAGCCTATTCTGCGACTGAAAGACGTAACGAAAGTAATCCGCGGCAAAAACCCTCATCGACCATCTGTCCCTGACCGTGAATGAAAGGGAGTTGTTCGGTTTCCTTGGACCCAACGGAGCGGGCAAAACGAACGGTTGGCCAAGGAAGAGGGCATCGCGGTGATCGTCTCCAACCATCTGCACTCCGAGATGGAGTTAAATGTGCGATCGCGTCGCGATTATCCAAGGCGGGAAGCTGGTCGACGTACAGCCGATCGGGAAAATGACGGAGATGGCTCGTGTTTAACCGCAGGGACGTGGCTTCTTAATGAAGCTAATCGTTACTGGAACCCCTCCTCCGAGGCAAACATGGAAGATAGAGACAGGTGTCGAACTCCGTGGTAGAATGGGTTTTACACTGCGGAGGGGAGTAGCAAGCTATGACGTTTATGAGAAGGATCAGGCAGTACCGCGTGTATCGGCGAATGGTACTGTCTTATTTGCTTCTGACCGTGGTTACGCTTACATTGCTATCTTTCATTTTATATAGTCTGTTTTCCAACAAGGCGGTTCAGGAAATCGACCAGTCGTCCAGGCAGATGCTGGCGCAGGTCAGTTATACCGCCAACGTGGTTTACGAGCAGGTTCAGACGATTACGGGCCAGCTGCTAAGCGACCATGAGATCGTGTCGTTCCTCGGAGAGAGAGAGGACAACAAGATCGCGAACTACACGGCGAGCTTGTTCCTCGCCCGGATCCAGGGCGTTTACCCTTTTATCGAAAATTTAAGTCTCTATAATTTCACGACGGGCGGATACGTGGACAGTCTGGGTCTGCCGCTCGACCCCGGCATGTTCCGGCAGGATGAATCGGGGTACTTCGGTTTCTTCCCGCGTAAGGTGACCAGGGTAGATAACAAGCCGCTGCGGCTGCTAACGTTCAAATTCATCCCGGAACGCTCGTTCACCCAAGTGCCTCGGTCGGCAATCGTATTCGATTTGGACGAATCCTATATCCGCAATACGATGCGCAGCATCGGCGGATCCTCCCGGGAATCTGGTACCTTCGTCATGGACGGCAAAGGCAAGGTATTGTCCCATTCCAATCCGGAGTTTTTCATGGAGGACTTCTCTTCCTACCCCTACGTACGGAAGATATTGTCCGATACCGCTCAAGGTCAAGGGAGCTTCGTCGAAAAGATCGATCATCAGAAACAGCTGGTTACGTACGTGAAGTCTTCCAATCTGGACTGGTATTTCGTCAGTACGCGACCCTACGCCGAGATGATCTCCAACATCAATCAGATCCGCTACTGGACGATTCTCGTCGCTTTGCTCCTGATCGTCGGGGGGACCGGGTTGTCGCTCTTGATCAGCGGCAACATCTATAACCCGATCCGGGCGCTGCTCGATAAGGTCAATGCCGGTGCAGAAGGAACGAAAGACAAGGCGCTGCTGCGGTACGACGAATACGAGATGCTGACTGACGCCTTCGACCATTCCATACAAACCGCGAAGTCATTGGAGCTGACGCTGAATAGGTCGTCCAAGGCGCTGAAGGACAGCTATCTTTCCCATCTGCTCCAAGGGAACTCGAATAAAATTGCCGTCTCTGCGGAAATGAAGCGGGAGTGGGAAAGCCGGCTGAGCGGCCCTTTCTTGACGGTGGTGCTCTTCAAGGTCGACGGGTATCGGTCGTTCCGGGAAGGGAATAACGCTTTCGACCGGGGATTGTATCGCTTCGCCATCAGCAATATCGCGCAGGAACTGCTGGGCAAGCTCTACCGGGTCGACGTGGCGAACATGGAAGAGGACGAAATCGCCCTTATTCTTCAATCTGATGAGGAAAGGCTGCAGGACAGCGTTTATTTGACGCTCGGCGAAATCCAGGATAGGGTGCGCGAATACTATCAAATGAGTTTATCGGCAGGCATCGGAGTCCCTTCCGCCTCCATCAGCGAGATTTACACGTCCTATAAATCGGCGCAGGAAGCGCTGAAAATGCGGCTGTTCCAGGGCTATGGCTGCATCGCGGATGCCCGTCGGATTCAAGAAGCGGAGGACACGCCGTCCCGCTATCCGATCTCCGTCGAGAGGCGGCTCATCGAGGCCGTGAAGCTTGGAAACCGGGATGCGGTGCTGAAGGAAATCGAGGAGTTCCGCAAAATTCTGTCGCAAAGCGGCTATATGAACGCGATGCACAACATGAATTTCATGGTGCTCGGCATCATACGCGAATTCGAGTACATTACGGAATGGTGGAGCGTCGACGTCGAAAGGCTGGACAAAAGTCTCGAACGCATCCGGGAAATCGAAACGATGGATGACATGCAAAAGCTGCTCTCCGGTCTATGTTTCGATATCGTCGACATCCTGGAGGAGAACAAGAAAAACACGACGGTTTCGAAAAACGCGAAAATCGTGGAGGATATCCAGCAATACGTGAAAGAGCATTATTCGGAGCACGGGTTGTCGCTGGAATCCGCCGCGGAACGGTTCGGATTCTCTGCCGGTTACATCGGCAAATTGTTCAAGAGCATGGCAGGCACGACCTTCAACGATTTCGTGACGCACACCCGGATGGAGCAGGCGAAGCTGCTGCTCGTCACGAAAAACGACCCGATCGCGCAGATCGGGGAAATGGTGGGCATGTACAACGTGCCGTACTTCACCACCGTATTCAAGAAGAAATACGGCGTAACGCCTTCGCAGTATCGGGAGCAGGCCCCCAAGGACGAGGGATAAAGAGCGATAGAACGGCGGTAAGTCAGCCGTTCTATCGTTTTTTTTGATACTGAGAACGCGAAATTGAAAGCCGGAAAACGCCGAAGTGAAAGCAAATCCGAAAGTCGAAATTTACGGACCCGGCGGTCTCCCGCTATGATGCAATCACGGACCACAACAAGGGAGGGCTGACATGGCAAGCT
Source organism: Cohnella candidum (assembly GCF_003713065.1). NCBI lineage: Bacteria > Bacillati > Bacillota > Bacilli > Caryophanales > Paenibacillaceae > Cohnella > Cohnella candida. The sequence goes on from NZ_CP033433.1 coordinate 4,701,431, forward strand.
TCTTTCGCGAACTGAACAAGAATCGGTATTCTTATCTTCTCGCCTTGCCGGCGATGGCTTATGTGTTCATTTTTTCCTACGCGACCTATCCGTACCTGCTGATCGCGTTCCAGCGCTTCAATTATCAGAAGAAAGGCCTGATGGGCCTCCTGAACGGGGACTGGGTCGGGCTGGACAACTTCAAGTTCTTCTTCCAATCGAACGACGCGGTGCGCGTGACGATCAATACGATCCTATTGAATGTGTATTTCCTGGTCGCCGTCACTTTCTTCGCCGTGGCCCTGGCGCTGCTCTTCAATGAAATCCGCCACCGGCTGTTCATTAAATTCGCTCAGACGACGATGATTTTCCCGAGCTTCCTGTCCTGGATCATCGTGAGCTACATGATGTACAGCCTGTTCTCGACCGACTACGGCATCATCAACAAGCTGCTCGCGACGCTCGGCATCGAACCGATGAACTGGTACTCCACCGCGAACGTATGGCCGTCCATTTTGGTAGGCATGAAGGTGTGGAAAGAAGCGGGGATGTCGTCAATCATCTACCTGGCGGCGATCGCCGGCATCGACGGCTCGCTGTATGAGTCGGCCGATATTGACGGCGCGACGCGGTGGAAGAAGATGACGCGGATCACGCTTCCGCTGCTCGCGCCGACAATCGCGATCCTGACGCTGCTGAATCTCGGCAAGATCTTCTACGGCGATTTCGGCATGATCTACGCGATCATCGGAGACAACGGCGTTCTCTATCCGACGACCGACGTTATCGACACGTACGTATTCCGAGCTTTAAGGAAGATCGGCGACCCGTCGAACGCGGCTGCGGTCGGGCTGTTCCAGTCAACGGTCGGCCTGCTGCTCGTCTTTGTCGCGAATTGGTTCACCCGCAGATTTTTCAAGGAAGGAGCGCTGTATTGATATGGGAGGAAGAAGAAGATTCAGCGTCGGCGTGATGCTGATCTACGCAGCCCTGACCCTATTCTCGCTCGCTTGCCTGCTGCCGATTCTTCTGACGCTGGCCGTATCCTTCTCGAATGAAGACAGCATCGTCCAGCACGGATACAGCCTGTTCCCGGACGGATGGTCGCTCGACGGCTACCGCACGATTTTCGTCAACAAAGCCATTATTTTCAGAGGGTACGGGATCTCGATCATCGTAACGGTCGCCGGAACGTTGCTGGCGCTGGTCGTCACGACGCTGGCCGCTTACCCGCTGTCCAATCCGAACGTGAAGTACCGAAACTTCCTCGCGCTCTACTTCTTCATTACGATGCTGTTTAACGGCGGGCTCGTCCCCTGGTATCTGATGTGCATCAAGCTGGGGCTTGCCAACAACATTTTATCGCTGATCGTCCCGATGCTGATGTTCAACGCGTTCAACATGTTCCTGGTGCGCAACTTCATGGAGAGCCTGCCCAGCGCGCTTCGGGAATCGGCGTATATCGACGGGGCGAACGACTTGCGGATCGTGTTCCAGATCTACATGCCGCTGTGCAAGCCGGTGTTGGCGACGGTTACGCTGTTTTACGCGCTGGCTTATTGGAACGACTGGTTTAACGCGATCATGCTGGTCGACGACAAGGCGCTGAACCCGCTTCAATACATCCTGTTCCAGCTGCGTTCCAACATTCAGATGCTGGAGATGCTGCCGAAAGGCGCGTCCAACGAATACACGATGCCGGCGGAATCGGCCAAGATGGCGACGGTGATCATTACGGTCGGCCCGATCGTCTTCCTGTATCCGTACCTTCAGCGTTACTTCACCAAAGGGCTCATCATCGGGTCCGTTAAAGGCTGATATATCCCTCGCGAGAGGTGCATATATACATGATTTTTCATACAAAGGAGAGGTCACATTGAAAAAAGCGTCCATACTCTTGCTGACGTGCTTCATGCTTGCTCTGCTGCTCAGCGCGTGCGGCGGCGGCAACAAAGACAAAGATGGCGGCACCGACGCAAGCCTGCAAGCTTCGAATGAGTCGGGAGCCGGAGCATCGGGCGATTCCGGCTCCAAGCAAGACATCGTCACGATCAAATACGTCATTCCGGGCACGGAGCCGAAGGAGTGGCCGGCCGTCAAAGAAGCCGTGAACAAAAAACTGCTCGCGGACGGGTTGAACGTTCAAATTGAAAAAGAATACATCGACTGGGGCGCTTGGGAGCAGAAAATCAACCTGAAGCTGTCCACGAACGAAGATTTCGACATGTTCCACGTCATGAACGACTGGGTCGGTCTGGCGAATTACGCCGGCCGCGGCGCCTTGAAAGACATCACCAAAGAAGTCGAGCAATACGGCCCGAACTTGAAGAAAGTGATCCCGGCTTCCGTATGGAGCGGGGTGACCAAGGACGGCAAGATTTTCGGCGTACCGGCCTATTGGTATGAGGCTTCGGTCGACGGCTCGATCACCCTCAACAAGTATTTGCTGAACAAAGCCGGCGTGACGAACCCGATCACCAACCGCACCGAACTGATGAGCGCGATGGAGCAAGTCAACAAGAACCTGGGCATGAAGCTGACGATCCCGCTGCGCGGAGGCACGGCCGGTCCGGCTGACATTTTCCAGCGCACTTATGACGATTATCCGTTCACCGTGCGCGACAACGTCGCCTTCATCGGCCAAGACGGAGTCGTGAAGAACTGGGTGGAAACCGACCAATTCAAGCAGGACGCTGCTTGGTTCCGCGAGGCGTACCAGAAGAAGCTGATCGACCCCGACGTGCTGACCGTGAAACAAGAGCAGATCGCCGATCAGATCAAATACGGCAAATACGTGTTCACCCTGGGTACGCCGAACAAATTGTCCGACGTTCAGAAGACGTATCCGGATGCGACCGACAAAGATTTCGAACTCGTCCGTTTGAATCCCGACAAGCCGCACTACCGCATGGTCAACGCGAAAAACGTCAACGTCGTGGCCGCAAACAGCAAACATCCGGCCGAGGCGGTGAAATTCCTGAACTGGCTGTACGACAACCAGGACAACTACGATTTGTTCATGTACGGAATCGAAGGCAAGACGTATAAGAAAGTCGGCGAACACGGCCTCGAATCCGTTATGGATCCCGCGACCAACCTGCCGCTGTACCTGCAGGACGACTGGATGATCGGCAACTTGAACTTCATCCGCGTCGACCAAGATTACCTGTCCGCCAACAAAGCTCTGTACGTCGCGGATCCGGAAGCCAAAAACTTCTTCGCGGCCGACTTCTTCTTCGACCCGTCTCCGGTCAAAGCCGAGCTGGCGAACGTGCAAGCGGTGTTCACTTCCGACGTGTCGCCGATCTACCGCGGCGTCGTCGACTACGACAAGTACATCAAGTCCGCGACTTCCAAGCTTAAAGCAGCGGGTATCGACAAAGTGCTGGCCGAATACCAGAAACAATTGGATGCTTATAAGGCTACGCTGAAGCAATAATCGGATCGCAGAGCGAGCCCGCCTTTATCCAAGCGACGAAGGCGGGTTCGTATTTGTTTGGAGGAGTAGGATCATGTTGCAGTTCAAGCATCTTTCCGTCAAGGGCAGTTCCGAGCTGAACGAGGACGCGCTGGTCGCGGACAGTTTGCGGAACGTGTTCGGCGTCATCGACGGCGCGACTTCGCTCTCGCCTTATGCTTCGGCGGACGGGAAAACCGGCGGCTATTTGGCGTCCCGCCTCGTGGCCTCCACGATCGAAGGGGCTTTGCAACGGGAGGACGCGATGCCGCTTCCCGACCTGCTGTTGATGGCGAACCGGGCGCTTCGGGAGGAAATGCTCCAGGCCGGCATCGATGTCAAACGGAAGGAGCAGCTGTGGTGTGCGGGCGCCGCGTTCGTCCGCATCTCTTCGTGCGGCGTCGAATACGCGCAGACGGGAGACTGCATGATTGTCGCCATTTACCGGGACGACACGGTCCGGGTGATCACAAGGGACCAGTTGGCCGAGATCGACAGGGAAACGTACCGGCTTTGGGCGGAGGGCGTCAGCTTGGGTTTGAAGGCTCGCGGGGAGTTGTGGGCGTACGTGAAGTCGCAAATCGTAAGAGGCCGTCAATCGGCGAACACCTTGGACGGTTACGGCGTGTTGAACGGGGATCCCTCGGCAGGCTGTTTTTTGGAATTCGGTCGTTTGAACCGCAACCATCTGAAGTCGCTGCTGCTCATGACGGACGGTCTCTATATGCCGAAACGGGCGGGGGAGCCTTTGTTCGACGCGGCGGAGACGGCCGGCATCATCCGGCAATCGGATCTTTGCGATTATATGAAGCAAGTGATCGAAATCGAAGAGAGCGATCCCGAATGCCTTGTCTATCCGCGCGTGAAGAAGTCGGACGACAAGACGGCGATATGGATCGATTTCTGATTTGTTGATTGGACACTTACCGTAGAAGGGAATTTCCAGTATGCTGCCGACATTGAAACAGATTCATCAGCCGGTCGCCATACCTTGCGAGAGGCTGCTGCAAGACTTCGAAATGAGCGGCAAAACGGTTGCCGATCCGAGGCGGCTCGTCTTTCGCGGCGTCGGCGATCGGGACGTGTACAATATCGCCGCTCCGTTCGAATACCACGGAGAAAGCGTCATTGCCGGACGCGTGGAACCGCGGGACAGCGAACATTCGGAAGTCGTTTTTTTCATCGAAAGAAGCGGGGCATGGGAGCCAATTGAGGGTGCCCCCACCCTTCTTCTGCAAGATCCTTTCCATACGCGGATCGGCGGTCGACTAATCGTGGGAGGCGTGCAGACCTTCCCGCATCCCCAGCTTGAGGGCATGCTAGCATGGCGTACGATCTTCTATAAGGGTGAAGGAATCGGGGATTTGGAGCCGTTCTTCACGGGACCGGACGGTATGAAGGACCTCCGGCTAGTTGAATTGAAAGACGGGAGCGTAGGCGTCTTTACCCGGCCGCAAGGCGCTAAAGGAGGGCGCGGCAAAATCGGATTCACCCACGTCGCATCGTTGGACGATCTAAGCCTCGCCGTAATCGAATCCGCGCCGCTGCTCGAAGGACAGTTTACCGACGAGGAATGGGGAGGAGCCAACGAGCTTCACCTGCTGGAGAACGGATGGGTTGGCGTGCTCGGCCATATTGCTTGTTACGACGGATATGGGGACCGCCACTATTATCCCATGGCGTTCGTTTTGAATCCCGAGGACGGAAGCTTCACGCGCATCGAGCTGATCGCGACGAGAAGCCGTTTTCTGCCCGGCGCGGCCAAGCGAAGCGACCTGCTCGACGTCGTGTTCAGCGGCGGTCTCATTCGCAAGACGGACGGGACGGCCGACCTGTATGCCGGCATCAGCGACGCGGAGGCGCACCGGATCACGATCGCCGATCCTTTCCTCCGATACGAACGATAAGCGATAAGGAGTGCCTCTATGAAAACATACCGATACGAGCAAAATCCGCTTATTACGCCGAAAGACGTGAAGCCTTTCCACGAAGGATTCGATGTAATCGGAGCTTTCAACGCGGGGGTCGCGGTCTACGGCGATGAAATCCTCATGCTGCTTCGCGTTGCGGAGCGGCCGATCAGTCCGGACCCGGACCTCGTGCTGGCTCCCGTGTTTAACCCGGACCGGGGAGCCGTCGATTTGGTGGAAATCCGCAAAGACGACGTCCGGTACGACTTTTCCGATCCGCGCGTCATTCGTGACGTGACCGTGACCTCCGGCTTTGCCTACTTAACGTCGCTGTCTTATATCCGGATCGCCCGCAGCAGGGACGGCCGCCATTTCACCGTGGACGATCAACCGTTCGTCTACCCGTCCCAGCAGCTCGAAAGCTTCGGCATCGAAGATCCCCGGGTCACGCAAATCGGCGACACCTATTACATCTATTTCTCTGCCGTTTCCCCGGTCGGCATCGGTGAGTCGATGGTGTCCACCAAAGACTTCGTCAGCGTCGTGCACCACGGCATGATTTTCGGCCCCGACAACAAAGACGTCTTGATTTTTCCGGAGAAAGTGAACGGCAAGTATTACGCGCTTCACCGCCCGACCGTGAAAAGCATCGGGTATCCGGAAATCTGGATCGCCGAGTCCGACAACCTGCTGTATTGGGGCAACCACAAACATCTCGCCGGCCTGCGGGAAGGCATGTGGGACAGCGGCCGGATCGGCGGCGGCGCCGTTCCGTTCCGGACGGAGAAGGGCTGGCTGGAACTCTACCATGGGGCGACGAAGGAGCACCGCTATTGCATGGGCGCGCTGCTGCTCGATCTGGACGATCCTTCGAAAGTCATCGCGCGTTCCGGCGTGCCCGTACTGGAGCCGGTGGCGGATTACGAGAGAAACGGGTTCTTCGGCGATGTCGTTTTCTCTTGCGGGGCGATCGTGGAAGGCGACACCGTGAAAATGTATTACGGCGTGGCGGACACGTCTATGGCCTGCGCCGAGCTGAGCTTGCAGGAAATCCTGGACAGCTTGGTTTATCTGTGAGGCGAAGGCGGAGGTAAATAAGGCGCTTTTTAAGTATTCTTTATATCTTTAAAGCTCTCTAGCAGGCTCTTTTCCAAGCCCGCTCTTTTGTTAATAATGTTAATATGATATAGTAATCATGCTTGAACACAAATGCTAGCGTTTTCCAACCGCATATCAGGTAAATGAGTGAATCTATCTTCGGATAAAAGTCACTTTCATGGCCTAACTTTCTGGCAAGGGGGGAAAGTTAGGTCTTTTTTGTTTGCCAATTTAAACCAAGTTGTGGATGGGCCTTAACATGGAAAAACATCCGAGAAAACTTCCGTCGGTTTCCCTGATTATTCTGGCGGGAGCCATCGTCATCCTCGTGGATCAAGGCGTGCTTATGGCGCTGCACGTGAACAAATGGGTGAACGTTTGGGGTTTGGTGAGGACTTCGGCGATCGTGGCTTTTTTCGGTTTCCTATCCCGCAAGGTATATGTGCAGGCCATTCAACGATCCGAGCAATTGAGGATCACCGGTACGCTCGCGGCTTCGATCGCGCACGAAATCCGAAATCCGTTAACCAGCTTAAGAGGATTCATTCAGCTGAACAAAACGGATCCAAAGGCAGCTTACACCGATATCATGCTCACGGAAATCGACCGCATCAACGACATCGTGAATGAACTGCTCATTCTTGCGAAGCCGCAGAAGGGCGAATACGTCATCCGAGAGCTGCGTCCCCTGTTGCAGAGCGTGTTTACGCTCATCAATCCGCAAGCGATCCTTCACGACGTTCATTTGATGGATGGCTATCCGGGCGAGCTCGAATCGCTCACGATCGTATGCGTGGAGAGCAAGCTGAAGCAAGTTTTCATCAATGTGATTAAGAACTCCGTGGAAGCCATGTCGGACGGCGGGGAAATCACGATTACGGTAACGGCGGACGAAGAGTGGGTATCGATCGTAATCGCCGATAACGGTCCGGGCTTTCCGCTAGAACAGCTGGATCGGATCGGGCAGCCTTTCAACAGCACCAAAGAGAAGGGGACGGGTCTCGGTCTCATGATCTGCCAAACGATCGTGGAGGATCACGGAGGCACCATCCATTTTCAGAATCAACCGGTCGGCGGCGCGGTCGTTACCGTTAAACTTCCGATACATCGTTAGCAGGAGGATAAACAAGCTCGTTTGTTTACATACTTAGTGTAAATATTTCACACTAGGGGGCTTTGTATGGACGAGTCCAATCCTATGAACCAGACCATCATCCAATATCAGCAGCAGATCGCGAGTTATGCCGGCAAGCTGTTCCGGGATCATTTCGGCAAAGGCCCGGAATCCGCAGTCGTGTCGATCGGCTCCAAGTACATAACCGTATATTTTCGCAACTTCCTGACGCCCTCGGAACGTGTCCTGCTGGAGCAGGACCATGAGATGATCGTCGACCAAATGAGGGAAACGCTGTTGCAGACGATGATTCCCGAGTTCGCGAGTTACATTGAAATCGTGACGGGCGTGAAACCCCAGGAGTTTTATTACGACTGGTCTTTGCACAATAAGTCGGGCATGCTGATCGCGATTTGTCCGGAACCGATTCCGGGCGGCCAGGATGTGAACCAAGATTACGCCGGCAAAGCGGAACTCGAACAAGAAATCGTCAATATCAGCCACCAGGCTCAGAAGGTTCCTGAAGAGATCGTTTCATTCGAAATCAATCCGCGCACGATTCTGATTATCCGAAATGGAATTCTTGTACGCATCGAGAAGGAGCTCATCCGCTTGGGACACAGCGAACTTCTGAAGAGCGTGAAAAGAAATTTGGAGAAGAGCTATTTGCACAATAACATCAGCTTCGAGGGGATTTTGAAGAAACGCGTGGTGGATGCCTTCGTCGATTGGAAGTTCGATTCGGACAGCAGCGTGATCGTGCTGGTGCTGAATCCGGCGAAGTGAAGGCGTGAATACGGAATGAACGGAGGCCCTGTATAGGGCCTTTTTTGCAACTCTTGTCCATAAGGCTGTAGACAATATGTGGCTTTGATTTGGTTGCTTCATGAAAGCGCTCTCCTTATGCTGGAATAAGATCCACTCGAGAGGAGAGCAACCGCATGAAGAAAACATACACCGTAACGAACCGTCTGGGATTCCACGTCATGCCGTCCAAACGCCTCGCGACAGCTGCCGGAAATTTCGCGTGCGACATCACGCTTGAGTTTAAGGGCGCTCAGGCTAACCCTAGAAAAATGATCGAGATTCTCAAACTCGGCATCAAATGCTCTGACGAAGTCACCTTGATTACCGAGGGAGCCGACTCGGAACAAGCGCAAGCGGTGCTGGGAGAGTTGTTGTCGCAGGAGCATTGATTAGACGCAAAAAGCCATCCTCGGGATGGCTTTTCGTTTTCTTGAAAGATACGTGGACCTGGTGTCACCTATTAAACGATCCGAGGTATGCCATGGAGTCCGACATCTCTAACCTTGAAGGCATGGGGTTAGCGTTGTCGGACTTCCTTGCGTTGGAGAAGATAGGGGAAGTCGGCCGTCGATCAAAACATTTAACCTTAGTGTCATTTTTTTCGACCTAAGTCGGTCGGCCTGTCCCTATATAATCAATTCGTACCCAACAAGACATGACATCCCGAACCGGCAAGTTCCGAGAGGAGGCGAAGAAAGAAGACGCTGGACAGAGTCTTCATCGAGCTCTGAAGCAAGGCAGCGATCAAGAGAACGAGATCGCCGCTCAACAGCAATACTATCTTCATGCGGCAGTCAATCCAGCAGTGAAAGGGAGTCAACAGACACAATGAAAAAGAAAAGCTTGTCCATGATAGCGGCCGGCGTGTTGGCATTCGCGCTCGTGATCACCGGTTGCGGAAAATCCAACAACGATTCGAAAGCTTCGAGTTCCGCGCCTGCAGCGAGCGCATCCGCAGGAGCAAGCGCTCAGACGGGATCTTATGAGTATAAGACGAAAAAGGACGGTAAAATCACGATCGGTTTCTCGCAAGCCGTCATGAACCATCCGTTCCGTATTGCAATGGTGGAGTCCGCCAAGAAAGCGGCCGCCGATCTCGGCGTCGAACTGATCGTCACCGACGGCCAAGGCGACGTGAACAAAGAGATCTCCAACATCGAGAGCTTGATCGCACGGAACGTCGACGCCATCGTCGTTTCCAGCCTCTCCGGCAAAGCGATCTATCCGGCATACAAGCAAGTCGCCGAAGCGAAAATCCCGCTCATCATCGCCGCCTCCGGCGTGCCGGACGACGAGAGCATCCCATACGTGAGCTACGTTGCAACCGACGAAGTATCCATGGGGCAACAGGCTGCCCAATACATCGCGAAATTGCTCAACAACAAAGGCAACATCGTCGTCCTCGACGGCGTGCCGGAATCCACGAACTCGGAGCTTCGCCGTAAAGGCTTCATGCCTGAAATCGAGAAATTCTCCGACATCAAAGTGGTCGCCCACCAGTCCGCCGACTGGCTCCGTCTGCCGGCCATGCAAGTCATGACGAACATTCTGCAAGCTAACGACAAGATCGACGTCGTATTCGCGCAGAACGACGAAATGGGCTTCGGCGCTCTCGAAGCCATCAAGAAAGCCGGACGGGAGAAAGAAATCAAAGTCGTCGGCATGGATGCCCAGAAAGAAGCGCTCGAAATGATCAAGAACGGCGGCAGCTACATTATGTCCGTGAAGAACGAATGGTCAACGGAGACCGCTCTACGCCTGGCGATAGACGCCGTACGCGGCAAGCCGATCGACAAGCGCGTCTTGCTGGATTCGCCGGTTATCGACAAGTCCAACATAGACAAGTACTACGACCCGAACTCCGTATTCTAATACCGGCAGCACCGAATTCCAAATAGACAACCAGAAGCTGCAATTCCACACCGAGTCGCACAAGACAAAACAACCGCAATTGGAGGTATTATCCATGTCTAACCTGAACTTCCGTTACGAAGACGTAATGCAAGACATTCCGGTCACCGAATACCAAGGCCGCGTGGAAAAAGCTCGCGCAGCCATGGAAAAAGAAGGGCTTGACGGCCTGCTCGTATGGTCCGACGCCGCCCGCATGTCCAACGTTCGTTGGCTCGCTGACTACCGCGCATTCGACGGCGTATTCCCTTACCCGGCCATGGTATTCCTTCCGCTGGTAGGCGAGCCGACCCTGTTCGCCGAAGGTTCGATGGTATCCTACGCGGCTGACGAAACCTGGTTCAGCGATACCCGCGGCATCCGCCAAGAGCTCGGCAACAGCATCAAGGACTTCCTGCGCACGAAGCCGAACGCCAAGATCGGTCTGTCCGGCTCGAAGTACCTGGCTCTGGAATTCTACGAGCAAATCATGGGCGCCCTGAACGATCCGTCCCAGCTCAAGAAAACGAACATCATCGAGTACCTGAAATCCATCAAGAGCGAAAACGAGATTCGCAACATGAAGGTTGCCGGCCGCCTGGCTGACATCGGTCTCGAAAAAATCCACGAACTGCTCGCTACGGAAGGCCTGTCCGAGCGCGAACTCGTTCGCCAAGCATACGCCGCCATGTTCCAAGCCGGCGCCGACACGGTTTCCTTCGACATCATGGTTCAATCCGGCTCGAACTCCTCCGACTTCTTCCTGGCGCGTCCTCGCGACAAGAAAGTCGTCAAAGGCGAAACGATCCTCATCGACATCGGCTGCCGCTTCAACGGCTATTCGTCCGACATGGCCCGAGGCGTAGGTTACGGCAAAGTGTCTGACGACAAACGCCGCATGCTGGACGCTTGCCTCGAAGCTTGGACCGCCGGCATGAAAGCGATCCGCCCGGGCATGACCGGCGCGGAAGCGGACGTTGCCGCCAACGAAGTTCTGCACGAGTACGGTTATCCGCACATGTCCGGCGAAGGCCGCGGCTGCGCGCACTCCACGGGCATGGACCCGGAGGAAGAAATCCCAGTCATCGGTCCGGACAGCCAGGACGTGCTGGTCGAGAACCAAACGATCGCGTTCGAAATCACGCTGATGGTTCCGGGCGTCGGCGGAACCCGCGTGGAAGACACCGTCGTCATCCGCAAAGACGGAGCCGAGTCCCTGACTAACTTCCCGCACAGCTGCTACTGGTACCAAGACTAATACGGGAAACCGGTTGGTTCAATCCGACAAAAAGGCTTTGCACCGCTTGTTGCAAGAGGCGGGCGCATCCCGTGCGCCCCTTCTTACATGCGCTTGCGAAGCCTTTTTTTTACCCAAAACACAACTTGAAGACCGGAATTTTACGGATGAAGGGGAACTTCCGATATGGAAATGAAACTGGGATGGAGAAACAGACTTGGTTTGATGATCAAGAGCCATCAAGAGGAATCGCTGCTGACGCTGCTCATCGTGATCATCATCGCGATTTCCCCTATTTTTTCGCCCGATTTTTTCACGGAATACAATCTGTTTAATTTGCTTCGGCAAATTTCCTATACCGCCATCGTCTCCATAGGCATGCTGCTTACGATCCTGATCGGCGGCATTGATCTGTCCGTAGGATCCACCATGCAGGCGGTAGGTTTGTCTTCGATTTTACTGATTCAGAATGATATGCCCGTCTGGTTGGTCGTCATCGTCGTCCTTCTTATCGGCATGGCGTTAGGGCTTATAAACGGTTCGCTGATCGTGTACGGACTGCTCCAACCATTCATCGTAACGCTGGGAACCAAGATCATCATCGACGGCCTGACGCTAGTCATCTCGGACGGTAAAGGCGTCAGCGGCAACGCTCCGGACAGCTTTCTGGAAATCGGGGCGGGGCACGTCGGCTCGGTGCCGATTCCCGTCATCATCATGTTCGTTCTGATCTTCCTGGGCTCCGTCGTGTTGAACCGCACGGTTTTCGGCAGACAGATCTACGCCGTCGGATCGAACCGTCTGGCTGCCCACAACTCGGGTATTCACGTAAATAGAATTCAACTTCTCGTTTACATGTTGTCCGGTTTGTTCGCCGCCATCGCAGGGCTGCTCGTAGCGGCCAGAACCGGCGCGTTCCAGCCGATCACGGTAGGCGGCGGTGCCGGGGGCATGGAACTCAATGCCATCGCCGCGGTCGTCGTCGGCGGCGCGAGCCTTGCTGGCGGTAAAGGCACTGTCGGCGGAGCCTTCCTGGGCGCACTGCTGTCCGGTTTGCTGTTCAATCTGCTCGTTTTTCTAGATCTCAATCCTTATATCCAGCAATTCGTCTTGGGCGCCATCGTGCTGGCCGCGGTCATCTTCTCTGCCTCCAAACGCCAAAAGCGTTGATCGCCAACCTGAAGAAGTAAAGAGGGATAGATATGAATAACGTGATTCTCGAACTTAAAGGGGTTTCCAAAAAATTCGGTCCCGCTTACGCCAACCAGAATATCAACGTGCAGCTGGAGCAAGGGGAGTTTCACGCGATCGTCGGCGAGAACGGGGCGGGAAAATCCACCTTGATCAAGATGCTCTCCGGGGTTCACCTTCCGGACGAAGGCGAAATCATTTGGAAGGGCAAGGCGGTAAAGCTGACTTCTCCCCATGCGGCGCAGAGCCAGGGGATCAGCACTCTGTTCCAGGAAATTCAGGAAATTCCGGCGCTTTCGGTGGCGGAAAACATCTTTCTGGGCCGCGAACCGAAGTCCATGGGCTTCATGCAGTGGTCGGACCTTTTCAAGGAAGCCGAAGTCCTTCTCCGCAGCCTGAACATCATGATTGACCCCCGGACGAAGATGGAAGACTTGAGAATATCCGAGCGGAAAATGGTCGAGATCGCGCGAGCGGTATCGATCAAAGCGGAACTGATCATCATGGACGAACCGTCGGCGAACTTGAACGAGGACGAGCTGAAAATTCTGTTCGATACGATCGCGCTTTTGCGCAGGCAAAACGTGACCATCGTCTACATCTCGCACCGTTTGCGCGAAATATTCGCCATGGCGGACCGCGTCACCGTGCTCCGCGACGGCAAACACATCCAGACGATCAACATCAGGGACACGAATGAAGCCGCGCTCGTCACGAGCATGATCGGCCGCAAGCTGGAAGAGTATTATCCGGCCAAAACGGTGGAGAGCGGCGACGTGCTGCTCGACGTGAAGAACTTGAGCCTGCCGGACGGCGAACTGCAGAATGTAAGCTTCCAGCTCCGCAAACGCGAGGTCGTCGGACTTGCGGGGCTTGCCGGTTCGGGTCAGGAACTCGTGACGAAAATCCTGTTCGGCCTGGTCAAGGGGTTTACGGGCAACATCGTCCTCGACGGCCGATCGTTCGTTCCGCACTCTCCACGCCAGAGCATGAACGCCGGCATCTCGTTCGTGCCGGAAGACCGCAAGACGCAGGGCCTGTTTCTTAACCAGAGCGTGAAGGACAACATGTCGATCACCGCGCTGTTTAAGAATTTCCTGACCGGGGGCCTGATCAATAAGTCGAAGGAACTCCGCAAGGCGAATAGCTTGATCGCGCAGTTGTCGGTTCGGCCGCAAGATCCGTACAAACATGTGGGCAACCTGAGCGGGGGCAACCAGCAGAAGGCGCTTATCGGCCGGTGGCTGATCGACAAGTATAAAATCCTCATTCTGGAAGAACCGACCCGAGGCGTTGACGTTGGCGCGAAAATGGACATCTATCAGGAGATCAACAAACTCCTGGAACAGGACTTGGCCATCCTCATGGTATCATCGGAGCTTCCTGAACTGCTCGGCATGTGCGACCGCATTCTCGTCTTCTCGGAAGGCAAGATGACGGCGGAGTTCAGCCGCGATGAGGCAACGGAAGAAAAAATTATGGAATACGCTTTTCCGAGGTGAGACAGATGAAAAGACTAAACAACCAGCTTCCGTTGATCACGCTCATCATCCTGGTGATCGTGGGATCTTTCCTCTCGGACAGCTTTCTGACCGTGAAGAACCTGATCAACCTGATCCAATTCGCCGCCGAGACCGGCATCATCGCGGTCGGCATGGCGTTCGTCATCTTCACCGGCGGCATTGACCTGTCCGTGGGCTCCACCGTGGCGCTCGCAGCCGTCATCGCCGCGAGCACGCAGCAACTGGGCGTGCCCGGCGTGCTTGGTTTATGCGTCGTACTCGGAGCGCTGATCGGGATCATCAACGGCCTCGTCATTACCAAAGCCAGAGTCGAACCGTTCATGGCCACGCTCGCGATGATGGCGATCGTCAGGGCCGTTACCTTGTGGATCACGAACGGCGGACCGGTGCTGAAGCCCGTTTCCGCAAGTTATCAAGCGATTGCAGGCGATGCGTTCGGCATTCCGCTGCCGGCGATTTATCTGGTCGTGATCTTCATTCTCGGCTATATCCTGCTGAGACGTCTGCCTTTCGGACGCCACGTCATGGCGGTCGGCGGCGGCGAAGAGACCGCTCGGCTGTTCGGCGTCAAAGTCGAGAAAGTCAAGCTCATGGTGTACACGCTGAGCGGCATTCTGGCCGCTCTGGCCGGCGCGCTCATCACCGCGCGGATCGGCATGGGCGAACCGCGCTCGGGTCAAAGCTTCGAACTGACCGCGATCGCGATCGTTATCGTTGGCGGCACCTATCTGCTGGGAGGACGCGGCACCATCGGAGGCACTTTTATCGGCGCCATGATTTTCGCGGTGATCCTCAATCTGATGAACCTGCTCGACGTGTCGGCGTATATTCAGCCGATCGTACGGGGCCTGATCATCATCATTGCCGCTCTGCTCATTTCCCGGTCCTTCGCCAAAAACAAGAAAACGGCGGAAAGCGCCTGACAATTCTGCGATAAACTCCCGGACATGGCGATTATTGAAACTTGTCCGGGAGAATCATTGGGAATAAAATTGCAGGTAATCGTTATCTTTGACTGCACTGCTCGTCATTTAAGGGGTTGCCATGATGAAACAACTGCTGCGAAACTTAAATGACTATTTTTTCTCCAGCGTAAAGCGGGAATTGATGCTCATGGTGACGGCTACGATCATTCTGGTCGTGGGCGCCATCGTCATCGTCACTTACAACGTTTCCATCGACCTGCAGATGAAAGACGCCAAAGCCAACGATGCTGCGAAAGTGCGGTTCATCGGAGATAACATCGATGAAACCGTTATCACGATTAATCGGCTCATGGACAGCCTGACCCAGGATACGGAAGTACAGGCGCTGCTCAATATACCGGAAAGTCCGACGCTGTCGGAGATCAGGCAGCTTGAGGATCTATTTCTTTCCAAGGCCGTTTTTTCATCGGATATGTTCAATGCCATCTATTTGTTCAATACCCGGGATCTGTTGTTCCGTCTTACCCTGGGAAGCAGCGCGCCGGATAAGCAAACACTGAACTACAACAAATATCGGTACGATACGATCGGCAGAACGACCTGGCGGATCGACAACGGCACCGTTTACGTGGAGAAATCGCTTCGGCAACGGGAATCCCTGCGCACGATCGGCTATGTCAGCATCGAAATCAACAAGGAATATCTGCGTAACCGACTCCAATCCGAAGGCAACCGTTTTACTTATGTTTATGACGAAAACGGCGGGATGCTGGTCGGCAGCCGCGAAGACCCCGCCTTGAATACGGAAGATTTGTTCGCCCTGGCGAAACAAGAGCAGAACGGCGAGCCCCATGTGGTGAAAATTCCGCCTTACCATGACATGCTGCTGACCACCCGTTTATCGGAATACGGAAAATGGCGGGTCGTTTCGGTCGTTCCGGTGAAGGAACTCGCCAGAGGCCCGGAGTTGATCGGATTGTGGATCTCCATTATCGGCATTTTGGGGGCGTTATCCGGATTCGTCGTCTTTTGGTATGCGTCACGCCGTTTGACCGCGCCGCTCCACGACTTGAGGAAGCTCATGGATCTGGCCGACGTCGACAACTTCCAGCATCAGGCGAACATTCATCGCCGCGACGAGTTCGGCAGGCTGGGCCGCAGCTTCAACCACATGATGCGGAAAATCAATTTCCTCATCTCCGAAGTGTACCAGAAAGAGATTGCCCAGAAAGAGTCCGAGTACAAAGCGCTGAAGGCGCAAATCAATCCCCATTTTCTATACAACACGCTCGATACGATCCGCTGGCTGGCCATGTATGGGGAGACGCAAAAAATCGAGAAAGTCGCCGTTTCGCTTTCCCAGATTCTAAGAGCTAGCCTGAACAGCAAGGATATGGTGCCGATTCGCACGGAAATGGAGTCGATCGACGCCTATCTCGCCATTCAGAAAAACCGATTCGAGCATCGTATTACCGTTGCCGTCCATTTCGACGAAAGGATCATGGATCTTCTGATTCCCCGGTTCGTTTTGCAGCCCCTTGTGGAAAACTCCTTTATCCATGGTCTGGAACCGAAATTGGGTAAAGGGAGCTTATTGATTCAAGGGTCTCTCGGCACGAACGGGGTCACCATTCGCATCATCGACGATGGAGTCGGGATGGACGAACAACGGGCGCGGGAGCTGTTGGAGGAGCGCAAGCCGGCAGGCATCGTAAGCGCCACCGGAACGGGAAGCGGAGTCAACAATGTGCACGAGAGGATACGGACGCTGTTCGGCGAAGCCTACGGTTTGTCCATCGTCAGTTCCCCGGATTCGGGAACGATCGTAGAGGTCGTTCTCCCCGCGAAACAGGAACAGCAGGCTGCATCCAACGGATGAGGGGGCGCAAGTATGCACAACGTCGTTATCGTGGACGATGAGGCGATCGTAAGCCGCGGGCTGAGCGAGAAGATCGACTGGGCGGAGTTGGAATGCCGGGTCGTCGGCATCGGCGGAAACGGACTGGAAGGAAAAGCGTTAGTCGACCGCTGCCGTCCGGATATCGTCATTACCGATATTAAAATGCCGGGGATGAACGGACTTGACCTGGCTCAATACATGAAAGAAAACTACCCGGAATGCGTGACGATCCTGCTTAGCGGCTATACGGAGTTCGACTACGCCCGGGCGGCCGTCCGCCATCAGGTGTTCGATTATTTGCTGAAACCGGTCGATCTGGAGGATTTGAAATCGTGCATCCGAAAAGTGAAGAAACATCTCGCGAGTATCGGAACGGCGGGAAAACAAACGGAAATCAACCGGGAAGCGGAGGCACGTAAAGCTTCTTTGGTCGAATCGGGCATAATGTTGAATGTGATCGTCAACGGAAACAAGGATATCGGCATTCTCGTCAGAAAGCTGGACGAGCACGGGCTATCTCTGCGCAAGGGACAAACCGTTCTTTTCGAAAGGTATGACCGAGAGGAGGATCCCGTCACCGCTTCCTTGTTACAGTACGCCATTCAGAATATCGTCAGCGAAACTTACGACAATCTGAATATCCGGGCGGCCGTATTCAGTCATGAAGGACAAAATGTCGCCGTGATCAAATACAATCCCGAAATCCAGCCAGTCGTATTCGAACGCCGCGTGTTGGAAGCGACGGAACTGTGCCGCATCCATGTGGAACAGTATTTGAAAATCAACGTGAACATCGGGGCAGGCAGGGTATTCGAAGGCCTTCAGGGACTTCACGCCTCATATCAAAGCGCGAACCGAATGCTCGAAGATAATCTGTTCTGGGGCATGCGCGAGGTGCCGGCGCCGACCGAGACGGCAGACGGGCAGAAGGCCGGCGTGAACGTGGCCGTTTCAACGGACTGGCTGGAGTCCATAAGCGAAGGGAAGGAAGAGGAGGCCGTCCGCCATCTGGAAGCTTTTCTCCAAGAGGTTCGAAGATATCAGAACAAGACGATCGCGTTTAACGGCTTGATGGATTTTCTCGTCGGCTTGACGCGGCTTGTGTCCGACAAAGAAATGAAGGCCCTGATCACGAAGACGATTACGGAAATCCCCTCGATCAGAACCTTTAAGGACTATCGGTCCGTGCTGACACGAACGGTCGAAACGGTAAGCCGGAAGGCGAGGCGGGAATTGAAGGACATGAGTGCTTCGCTCGTGGACCGGGTGATCGATTACATCGGCGCGAACTACCAGGATTCACGCCTGAGTCTGCAATTCGCGGCCGAAACGTTCCATGTCAGCGACGGTCACCTCAGCCGGCTGTTCAAGAAGGAGACGGGAAGCAATTTCAGCGAGTATCTGATCAAGAAACGCGTCGACAAGGCGAAAGAACTGCTCGAATTGGATCCTCGCATTCCCATTGCAGGCGTGGCCGGGCGGGTCGGTTTTACCGACGCGAAATATTTCGGCCAAGTGTTCAAGAAACATTACGGGATGACCCCGTCGGAATTTAAGGAAAACGTAATGGAATGACAAAAGGCGCCGCAGCGCCTTTAGTCGATCAAATCTTTCTGCGCGCGCCGGACCGCTTGATTCAAAGCGTCCTGGGGCGTGTTTTTTTGCTGCAGAGCGAACATTAAGGAAGCCTGCAGGTCCCGTGCCCACGAATGATAGGAGGCGGTGAGCGGCTGGTTGATGGCGTACTCGAACTGTTCCTTCATGATGTCGATGGACGGATAGGTTTGCCGGAGCGTCGCCAGGTCGATCATGTCGTTCCACACCGGCAAGCCGCCGGTATAGTCGGTGACGATAACGTCATTACGCTTTTCGCTCATCATTTGGATGAATTTCCAGCCCCAATCTTTGTTCCGGGAGTTCCGGACGAGGCCGATGGCGCTGCCCCCTGCAACGCTTGAGCTTTTGAGAGACTTGTCGAAGCCGGGAATGAGGGCGACCTTGATATTGGAATAATCCTTCAATTTAAGGGCGGCGTATGATCCGGCAATGAGAAACGGAACGCGTCCTTTGGCGAATTCCTCCGAAGCTTTCGATTCGTTCACGCGGATGGACAACGGATCGGTCAGTTGGTTGTCGTATAGCGAATCGACCATGAACTGCAAGGCTTTCAGTCCCGCGCCCCGGTTGAAAATCCATTTGCCGTTGACGTCCTTGTACTGTCCGCCCATGGCGTTGAGCAGCAGCGTGTAGTCGTCCATCAGTCCTTCGCTGTCGTTCCATCCCCAAATCACGCCATGTTCGACGAGGTTTTTCTCGCGCATGAAGGTGACCGCGTCCATCAATTCTTTCCATGTGGATGGCGGCGCGTATAACCCGACTTTGCACAGCAGGTCCTGATTGTAAAAAAGGAAATGCGCCTCCATGCTCATGGGAAACGCATACAATTCGGGAAGCGTGTACAATTCGTTGCTGAGCACTCGTTGGTCGTACGCGAGCGGGATCGTATTGCCTTTCAGTTCGGTCGTCACGAATTTGTTCAGCGGTTCGAGGAACCCGGATGCCGCGAACTCCCGTGTCCATTCGGACTTTACCTGTATAAGGTCGATATCGGAAACCTCGGTGTCGACGCGTTTGACGATTTCATCGTGCAAATCGTCCGACGGCGCGGCGAGGACTTCGACTTTAATGCCGTATTCGCGTTCGAATTCCGTACTGATTTTCTCAATGTAGGGCTGATAAACGTTATCCACCATCACTTTGAGGGAGGCCGGCCGCTTCTGCACGGCGGGTGCAGCGGATTCCGAGACTTCAGAAGGCAAAGCTGTCGTTTTGGAATATAGAACAGAGAGCGCATAAGCAGCTACGATGATGGCAATAAGAAAAATTGAAGCTCTCTTGAAGCGCATGGAGTACCTCCGGCATCGGTGAAAGATAGATTATCGAATTCATCTAAACAGTAGAGGAAGTAAGGAAATTATACTATATTTTCGCGCTTGATGTCCGTGTATGTTCTGGTAAGTCAGTCTAACGGATGCGTTGTACGATCAGCGAGAATTAAATATACCCTGAACAGCGGAATTATTTAATCTTTCTATGATTTAATAGGACTTTATGGCAGCCGACTCATATCGGCGAAGCCCCGGAGTTGATGGACATCTTGATGGACTAGCTGTCTTTCGCACTGGCTCGATGGCCGAAGTGAACCAGCAAAAACGTCGCGAAATGCGACGATAACGGGCTGTAACCGGCCGGACCGATCAAAATCGTCACAAAAAACGACGATAACGAGCCGTAATCGGACGGACCTATCAAAATCGTCACAAAAAGCGACGAAAACGAGCCGTAACCGGCCGGACCTATCAAAATCGTCGCAAAAAGTGACGATAATGGGCCTCAGCCGGCTAGAACAAGCAAAATCGTCGCAAAATGTGACGATAATAAGTAGGATCCTGCTGCTGCGTCGGTTTCACCGTCTTACGAAGCGGTCTGACGAGTTTAAAGTTACCAAAGACGGTTTAACCGTCTTGCGTAGTTGGTTCGGCGAGTTTGAAGTTACCGAAGACGGTTTCACCGTCTTGCGGAGCGGATTTGGCGAGTTTGAAGTTACAGAAGACGGTCTCACCGTCTTGGGGGGCAGGTTCGACGAGTTTGAAGTTACCGAAGACGGTTTAACCGTCTTGCATAGTAGGTTAGGCGAGTTTGAAGTTACCGAAGACGGTTTCATAGTCTTGCGGAGCAGATTCAGCAAGTTTGAAGTTACCGAAGACGGTCACACCGTCTTGCGGGGCGGATTAGGCGAGTTTGAAGTTACAGAAGACGGTCTCGCCGTCTTGGGGGGCAGGTTCGGCGAGTTTGAAGTTACCGAAGACGGTCACACCGTCTTGCGGAGCGGATTAGGCGAGTTTGAAGTTACCGAAGGCGGTTTCATAGTCTTGCGGAGCAGATTCAGCAAGTTTGAAGTTACCGAAGACGGTCTCACGGTCTTGCGGAAAACGAAAAGCCTGAAGATCACCGCTAAGCGGCGTACTTCAGGCTTTTTTCCTCGTCTAGGCCCACTAAACCTTCACGTTCAGCATGCGGACGATCGCGGAGGCCGCTTCCGCTCGAGTAGTAGGCGCCAGAGGCATGAATTTGCCGTCCGGAAGGCCGCCCACGATGATGATGCCGGTTTCCTGCGCTTTGGAGGCTGAGGGCTTTGCCCATTTCGGAATGTCCGCGTCGTCGGCGAAGCCGGTTTTCAGCGATTGGGAAGGGGGCAGGCCGGAAGCGCGGATCACCATGGAGACCATCTCGGAATGGGTGATATTCGCGTTCGGCCGGAACGTCCCGTCCGCGTTGCCGCTGACGAATCCGAGCTTCACCGCTTGCTGCACCGCATTCACCGCCCAAGACGGGATGTCGGTTTTGTCCTTAAACGCCAATGGATCGCCATCGACGGCAGGTTTGAGCGCTCGGATGAGCATGCTGGCGAACTCCGCCCGGGTGACTTTGCCGTCCGGCTTAAACGTTCCGTCGCCATACCCGAACACGATCCCGAGTTCCGCCGCCTTATCGATCTCCGCCTGGGCGGGGTGGCCGGCAAGATCGGAGTAGGAGGAGGTTTTGGGAGGCGAAGTGACCGTAACGACGCAAACGTCCGTAAAGTTGCCCATCTCCGTAATGGCGACGATCTTCGCGATGCCCGGCGATTTCGCCGTCACTTTGCCGCTGGTGTCCACTTCCGCCACTTGGGGGTTGGTGCTGCTCCAAGCCACCTTCAAATTGGCCGCGTCGGCAGGGGCGACCGTCGCGGTCAACGAGGTCTGCTCTCCCTTTTTGAGCGCAAGCGCATTATGACTCAGCTTGACGCTGGTAACGGCCGGTTTTGAGAGATCGCCGACCGACAAGGGAAAGTCTTTAAGATATCGGAAGGCGTCCACTTTGTTGATGGGCGTTTTGGGATCAATGCCTTTGATTAAGTCCGGGATAGGGACAGCGATGCCCGGATTGATGAAAATCTTTTTAGGGTCGATCGGAGGAACTTTCGTTTTCACCAAGGCCCATTGGTCTCCGAACACTTCTTCTTCTGATAACGGGTAGGCGTCGACCACCGGGTTTAACCTGTACATGTAAATCGTTTCCTTGGAAGTGTCGGTCTGTTTGTCCGTATAGCTGAGCGGGCCGAAGTGGTCTTTCGTACGATCCACGATAAACGTTTTATCGCCGTCGGGACCGCTGCGGGTAATTCGGTAATAGGACTCCATATCCGAATTATCGTTCCAATTGAGCGTCACGGATCCGTCCTTGTTCGGAGTCGCGGTGAAATCCGACACCGTTCCCGGTTGACGGAGGCGATACCGGTCTGTCGTCCATCCGGAGTGCGTGGTGGTTCCGACGAACGGATCGAATTTCACGTCAATCCGGAAAGTGACGTAAGTCACGCGCGAGGTGTAAGGCAGACTGAAGCAAACCTTGTGGAACCCGCAGTTCGTGTTCGGCAGGGGAATCCATGAGGCACCGTCGTCGAAACTATAACGGTATTCGGGGAATTCATCGGTTCCCAGCATCGCAGTGGACAAATATTCTAACGTATACGACTTTCCGGCGATTAAATAACTTTCGTCATAACCGTGTTCGTAGTCGTCGACTTCGAAGCCGAAAACCTCGGCCGCGAAAGCGGACTGCGCGGGCCATATCGCGAGCAGCGGCAGCAAAGCCGCAAAGAGCATGAGCATTCTCCGGGAAACGCGCACGCCATGCACTCCTCCTTTAATATCGCATCATTCTCATTCTATGGCGGGCTGCGCTTCAAAAGCGCTTCATCATGAAACGCTTTTGAAGCGCTCCGCCTGCTATACTTCCTCGTGGTCAATAGAATGAAAATGAAAGGATGTTGAAGCATGAGGAAAAGAACCGTAGCCCTGCTGCTTGCGGCAACTTCGCTGTTCTCGTTGTCGACCGGCGCGTTCGCCGCCAGCAACCTCACCCAGATTAAAGCTTATCTGAACGGCGGCATCAAATTCCGGCTCGACGGCAAGCCTTGGAGGCCCCTCGACGACAAGGGGAAAGAGGTCCTGCCGATTACTTATAATGGAACGACATACTTACCGCTTCGGGTCATTTCGGATGCATTTGATATCCCGATCAATTGGGAAGGCAGTACGTCGACGATCGGCTTGAACGAGAGCCCTAACGTCAATCTGTTCTCCAAGGAAGTGAAAGCCGACTTCTGGGCGGAGAAGTCCTATGACGTGATCGACAAAAAGCAGCTGGTATTCGGAGGCAAGCAGTACACGGGGGCCTATGCGTTCTCCGCGGAAAACGTCGGGCTCGGCTGGTACGAGGGATCACCCAACCTGAAACTCGACTTCGGCAAAAAATACAACACCCTGCATCTCGTCCTGGTCGCGCAGTCGGACATGAAGATCAGGGTGCTGAACGGGAACAAACAGCAGCTGTCGGAGGAAATGAGCTTGAAGGAGGGCGTGGTTACGGAGGTGGATGTCGACCTGCAAGACAGCCAATTTGCCTATGTATCGGCTTACGATGCAACAAATAAGGCGGAGAAGCCGCTGCTTTACGTTTTGAAAGACAGCTACGTGACGGTAAAGAAACCATAACCAAGGAACGGCGTCACTCGTTTAAATACCGGTCGATTTCCTCCAGCACCCGGCGGGAAACGGTTCGGTTCAACGCGGCCTCCGCCGCGAACCGCGGCATCGGACGGGCCGCGATCGCAGCGGGGGCCTCGCCCATTTCCCGGCAGCGGACAAGATAGTCCACCTTGCCGCCCGATTTCCGGTACAGTTCCTCGTTCAGGCGAACGGAAGCCGTCCGAAAATCGGGCGATTCCGGTTTCAGCTTCCACTGCGCGAAACGAATCTCGGCTTCCCGCTGGGGGAGGGAGGCCGACTCCATCAGCCGCTCCAGGCTGTCTATCGCCTCGTCAGGCGTAATGCGGCCGAGCTCCGATTCTAAGAGGATCCGCCGAACGCGAAGCGATATTTGCATATCCTTGCGACTTAGCCGGTCTGCGATTCGAAGCGCTTCTTCGGCGGCTTCAAGCGCGCTGCCGATTTGAGCCCGGCGATGCATCAGCAGGCTCTTGAGGGCGAGTCCGTCGCATTCGGAGAAAGGAATCATGATTTTCCTCGCCAGCCGAATCGCACGATCGATCATTGCAGCGGCTTCCTCGTAACGGCGTTGTTCCAGCAGGATGCTCCCTTCGATGCCGAGCACGACCGTCACGATGTGCCAGTCCTTCAGCCGCACGGATTCCTCCAGGCAGAAGGCAATGCAAGACTGCGCCTGAACATACGAGCCGAGCATCTGATAATATTTGCCCAGCATGCCGACCGCCGTAGCGAAACCCGCGCGCGTTCCGATCGCTCGGCTGATTTCGATTTTCTCCACGATGCGGCCGAAAGCTTGATCCATTTCGTCGATTTCAAGATACACGAGCGCGAGTCCGCCCATCGCGTCTCCGACATGCTGGCGGTCCCGTATGTCCGTGGCCAGGCGGATTTGTTTCTTGAACCAGCCGAGCGCTTCTTCATATTCACATTGATCGTAAGACAGGAACCCCAAGCAATGATAAAAGCGGCAGTCGTCCCGGGTACGATTATCGACCTCCGGCAGCCGCAGCCGGGCCAACAGGTAATTCCGCGCTTGCTCGTATTGCCCCATGAAATAATGCAAATACCCCAGCGTGCCGTAGACGAGGCTAAGACCGGCCTGGTCTTCCGTCAGCGAAAAATAGTCCAGCGCGCGCTCCAGATGGAACCTCGCTTCCCCATACCTTCCTTGAACCCGCAGGCAATGGCCGAGCGCAACGTCGCACAGCGACCGTTCGCGGATGGCCGCGGTATATCCGTAACGCTCAAGCCAGTTTCTGTATGTTCTCTCCGCCTCCTCGCCGTCTCCGACGGTGAGGAGGGCTTCTCCGAGCTTGATCACGACCGGCAGCAGCGGTTCCTGCGGCTGCAGCGACATCAGCTTCCGGTAGTATTGGATCCGGGTTTCATTGGCGAACAGTTTTTCCGCCGCCAGCGCTGCGGTTTCATAGTGAAGGATGGCTTCCTCATCCATTTCCGCGAGTTCATAATGCAAGGCGGCCTCGGCCGCGGCGGATTCCGGCAGGCGCCGATGGGAATCGGTCAGGCAACGCGCGATTTGCCCATGGCACTTGCGTCGAACGCCTGCCCGTTGCATTCGGTATGCGGTTTCCCGAATGAGATCGTGCGTAAAATCGTAGCTGCCTCCGCCGACCTCCCGCAAAATTTTCAACGACGCCAGCCGGTTCGATTGTTCCGCGACCGTTTCTTCTTCCATGTCGGCAACGGCTGCCAGGAATGCCGGTTTTGCGGGTTTTCCGACTGCCGCCATGACTGCGGCAAGCCGGCGCTGCACCGGCGTCAACTTGCCCAGCCGATGTTCGACGATCGATTTCGCGACCGGCGATAGTCCGGCTTTGCGGCTGCCTGTTCCCGATTGCCAATCGCGCATCGTCTCCACGATAAACAGCGGATTGCCGCCGGTTTGGACATAGACGTCGCTCCCCAGTCGTTCCGCCGCCGCGTCGCTCGCCGATTGGGCGATCAGCCGCTTCGTCTCCTCTTCGCTGAGGGGAGCAAGCGTCCATTCGGTCAGCTTCCGTTCGATGCGCAGCGCGTTCAGCAACTGCGCTGCCGCTTCTCCCATAGACTCTTCCGTTCTCATCGTCGCGATGACGAGAAGTTTGGCGTTCGAATCGCTCCGAAGCAAATAAGCGAGCAGCTGCAACGTCTCGCCGTCGCTCCATTGCAGGTTGTCGAGAAGGAGCAGCAACGGCTGGCGGTCCAGAAGCATCCGCTCGATCGCTTCGTACCACACGTTCAGCTGCCAATTTTCCCGGATCGGATTCGGCCCAGCCAAGTCGGGATACCGATCGAGCAACTCGGGCAGCAACCGCGCCAACTCCGACAGCCGGGCGCGGCTGAGTTGGGGCATCGGCAGGCTTCTCAGCCATGCCTTTACCGGGGAGTAGGACAACGATTTTACAGACGGGAGACAGACGGCCATCGCCGTCCGTATGCCTTGGCGCTCCGCCCACCCTCGAAACTCTTCGGCTAATCGCGTCTTGCCGATCCCCGCCTCCCCCTGCAAAGCGAGCAGCGACGGCCGTCCGTCCGCTGCCTGTCTCCAGGCTTCACTCAGGGCATCCCATTCCGCGATTCTGCCGATCAGCGGTCCCGGCGCGGAAGGGGTGAAAGAGGGCGCGCGGGCATTTTCGGTCAGTGCCATCAGGAGCTCCGTCGTTTCCCCTGACGGGCCGATTCCCAATTCGTCTTGCAGCGTTCGAGCTAACTGCCTGTACGTCTTCGTCACGCTTGCCGTGTCCAAGTTCAAGGCATGGAGCCGCATGAGCGTACGGTATGTTTCTTCTCTTGTTCGTTGATGGATCAGCAGCTTGCCCGCATAGTGCAGAGCCGTCTTGTAGTCCCGCCGATTTTCCATAATCGACGTCAGTTTCTCCAGCACGTTGACGTACGCCTGGGCGAACGACTCCCGTTTTGGCTCGAGCCAATCTTCATAGAAGCCGGGAAGCAGTTCGCCGCGGTACAACGTTTCCGCGCGAAGAAGCTCCTCCAGGGCGTCCCCCTGCGCCGACCGCATGAACGCGCCGGCGTCGCAATGGAAACCCGCATCCGGATTCCAGTGGATAGAGGTTTGCGTCACCACGAGGTAACGGTCGATACGCGGGAGGGTGGCCCTCAGGTCGTGGAGCAGCTTCCGCAGGTTGGACAAAGCTTGCTTCTCGGAGGAATCCGGCCAGAAGGCGAACGCGATCTGCCTTCTTCCGGGGTGCTCGCCGTAAGCCAGCGCCAAATAAGCCAGCAATAGCCTGGCTCTCCCGCCGGGAACCGAACCTGTGCAATCCTCGCCGCCGATGGACAGTTTCCAACCGCCCAAGAGTTGAAAGCAGCATCCGTCCACTTTGGAGACCTCCATTTTCCGATAAGGTCCATTTATTCTTATTTCTGTAAATTCCCAGAGAATCCTTCCTTGCACAAATAAGCCCCGATTTACAAAACGCCCCGATAGCGGTAGCATATTTTGTTGGCGCAACGGGCAGGATGTTCCCAGATTCCCAGCCGACCGCTGCAGTCGATCAACCGAAAAGAGTGGTACCGACCATGAGGCATGTCCGGCAATTATTCCTTCATATGGGCCTCAGGCAAAAGTTGATCCTGACTTTTGCCTGTTTCATTTTGCTCCCCCTTCTCCTCGTCGGCGGCGCCTTGTCGTGGCTGTACGTGGAGTCCAACCGCAGCATGCTGCTCGACGCGGCGAAAGAGAACAACCGGCAGATCGTCCGCAACATCGATACCTCGATGAGTCCGCTCCTCCGTTTATCCATGTTCCCGGTGCAGAATCCGGCCCTGTTCCGTCTGATGAAGAAGGACTACGACGCGGTCCCTTATCCTTTGTTGGAGAGACAGGAGGACTTCGACGAAGTGAACACGATCATCCGCGACAGCATCATGCTGTACTCGGACCTAATCGACTCGACGGTTATCTACCAACTGACGAACCATCTAGTGCTGGGCCGCAGCTCGCTCGATTACTTGAACCGCGCTTATTTGGAAACGGAATTCCCGCAAGAGCCTTTCGTGCAAAGCATTATCGCCAAGAAAGGCATCTACGTCCCTGTCGGCATCCATGACGAGAAGCTGCTGTCCAACCCGCCCATTCCCGTCGTCTCGCTCGGCCGCGCGATCGTCGATCCGTTCACCAAAGAGCCTTACGGCTTCATCCTTTTCAATATTAACGTGGCCAATTTGAAGGCGCTGTGGAGCGACATCCACATCACCGACAACACGAGATTTTACTTGGCGGACGAGCACGGCAATCTGATCTACAGTCAGGACGCCGCGGAAATCGGCCGACCGGCAAACGATATTCTCGGACCGCAGAAGGATGCCGGCCATTATTACATTTCATCCGCCTCGCAACTGACGGGCTGGTCTACGGTAACGGTGATCCCGAAAAGGGAGCTGTTCGGCTTCGTATACACGATCGTGGAGACGGTGGCAATTTCCTTGGTCGTGCTGCTGGCGCTGTCCGTCGCGGCTTCGGTGTTCATCACGACAGGCATCACGAGGCCGCTGCTCAATCTGGAGCGGAAAATGAAACTGGTGACCGAGGGCAACCTGGACGTGACGATAGAGGCCGGGCCGGGCGAAGTCGGCAGAATCGGCACGGCGATCGACCGGATGCTGAAGGAAATCCGCCGGCTCATCCGCACCATCTACCACGAGGAGCAAGAAAAACGCCAAATGGAGATCCTCGCGCTGCAGTCGCAGATCCGGCCCCATTTTATGTACAACACGTTAAACGCCATCAAATGGATGGCCAAAATCCAGGGAGCCTCCGGCATCGAAGAGGCGCTGACGGCATTCTCCTCGGTGATCCGGTTCACGGCGACGACCAAGAGCGATTTCGTCACCGTGAAGGAAGAGATCGACTTCATCCGCGACTACGCGAAGATCCTGAGCTTCCGGTATTTAAACCGGTTCGAGATCGAATTCGACGTGGATCCGAACGTCTTGGAGCACCGCATACTCAAATTTATGCTCCAGCCGCTCGTGGAGAACGCCATTTTCCATGGGTTCGACGAGATCTCCTATAAAGGCAAAGTAGCCATTCGGATTACGGAGGAAGCCGGCGACATCGTCATGACGGTGACCGACAACGGACGGGGCATGACGCCGGAGGAGCGTATCGCCGCAGACCGCAGCGAAGCCCCGGAAAAGCTGAACTCCATCGGCCTCGGCAACATTCATAAGCGTATCGAGCTGCATTTTGGGCAGGGTTACGGCTTGTCTTTGCACAGCGAACTCAACCACGGAACGACCGCGAAAATCATCGTGCCCGTGATCGATAAACCGGAACAGGAAGATGGTGATCCGTTGTGAAAATTTTGATCGCGGACGACGAACCCCTCGTCAGGATCGGACTGAAGTCCTCCTACAACTGGAACGAAGCCGGCATGGAGATCGTCGGCGAGGCGGCGGACGGAGAGGAAACGCTAAGGCTGATGGAGCAGCTGCGGCCGGATGTTCTCATACTCGATATCAAAATGCCCAAAAGAGACGGCATCGACGTCCTGACGGAAATGCGGCACCGCGGCATGCACGCGAAAGTCATTATTTTAAGCAGCTTCGACGACTTCCTCCACGTCAAGAAAGCGATGAAGCTCGGCGCCGTGGACTATTTCCACAAACCGAGCATGAACGTGCAGGAGATCGTCGGCGTGCTGCAAAAGCTGCAAAGCGTCATCGGCGAGAACCGGACTTCTGGAGCGACGAATGGCGGAGCCGGCGCGCCCACGCGGGAATCGATCCTTCGCGACATGGTGAACGGGAATGCTCAGCATGCCTCGGAAACCCGCCTAAGAGAAAACAACTTGTATGCCGTGCTGTTTTCGGTCAAGAAGCTGGGCCAGACGCTCCAGCGTTACTCGGGCGAAAACGCGGGCTTCCTTCAGGGAACCATAGCGAATCTGCTCGGCGAGCTGCTGTCCAAGGAGCAGGAGACGGAGTACGTGCAGCTCCAGGACAATTTGTTCGCCATCCTGACGTCTCACGGCGAATCCAAGAGCGGACAAGCGTCGTTCGCGCACGTCAACGATCTCGTCTATTTGGTGCACAGCTCGCTGAAGCGTTTCGTGAACATCGAGACCGTATTCGGCATCAGCGAGGCCTGCCATGCGTTCTCCCAGCTGCCCCAAGCCGTGGAGCAGGCCCTGCAGGCGCTTGAGATGAAGTTTTATCACCCGAACGATCCCTTATTCTATTACCGCAACCGCAACCTGTACGACGAAGCCGCGCAGGCGAAGATCCAGACGCTGATCGCGGCGATGAAGAACGGCTTGAAGGAAGAAAAGTACGAAGGGTTCGCGTCATCGCTGGCGGAATGGGAAGAATATGTCCAAAGCTGCGAATGCATGGCCGAAAACGACGTGAAAAAGGTGTACGAAGGGCTGCTCTTCATGATGGCCGACGAAGACGACTTCGGGGATGGCCGCGGAAGGGCGGACGGATTGGACGACTTCACCGAATGCTCGGCTTTTTACCACGCGCTGTTCAACGACATGCTGAAGACGCGGATCGCCGGGAAAAACAAGGACTACAGCCCGCTCATCCGCAACGTGGTCCAGTATATCGACGGCCATTACCGCGAGGATATTTCGCTGACGCTGCTTGGGGACACGTTCCACGCCAGTCCGAATTACATCAGCCGGCTGTTCAAGCAGGAGACGGGCAGGGGCCTGTTCGATTACCTGAACCTGGTCCGGATCGGCCAGGCGAAGGAGCTGCTCAAGGACTACAAGTACAAAATTTACGAAGTCGCGGAAATGGTCGGTTTTCACAGCCAGGTCCATTTCGCGATCGTATTCAACAAGTACGAAGGGATGTCTCCGACCGACTACCGCAAGGAGTTAGGATGATTCGGTTAAAGAAAAGTCAATTTCGATAAAAGCCTGCAAGAGCGCGCCGTACGGCCTGTGAAAACAAGTTAATCAGATTAAAGGAAACGCGGTTTGAATAATTTGAATGAACTCCCCGAACCTATAGGATGAAGAAGCAAGAGGAAACACTCCATCGAGGGGGATTAGAAAACATGAAGAAAAAGTGGAAATACTCGGCTCCGCTCCTGCTGGCTCTGTGCCTGGCACTCGTGCTTACGGCATGCGGCGGCAAGAACAACAACGCGGGAACCGACAACGCTCAGCCATCCGCCAGCGCATCCGCCGCAACCGGCCAGAAAGCGACCATTACGATGGGCTTCTGGGGAACGGCGCAGGACTTGAAAACGTATCAGACCGCAGCGGATAACATCTCCAAGACCTACCCGAACATCACGCTGAAAATCAAGCAGTACCCGAGCAGCGACCAGTTCTGGAACCAGCTGCCCGGCGAGATCGCAGCCGGCGTCGCTCCGGACTTCATCAAGCTGTCGAACGAAGGCTCGTACGAGTACATCCAGAAGGGCATGTTCGCCCAGTTGGACGATCTGGCCACGCAAGGCAAGCTTGACATGAGCCGCTTTACGCAGACTTCGCTGGACGTATGGAAAGTGGACGGCAAGCAGTACGGCATCCCGAACAGCGTCATGCCGGGCATGTTCTTCATCAACGAAGACATGTGGAAAAAAGCCGGCCTCGGCGCTTACCCGACGACTTGGGATGAAGTGAAAGCCGCAGCGCAGAAGCTGACCACCAAAGACGTCAAGGGGATCGTCATCAACATCGACCCGTTCCACATCACGAACTACATCAAGACCTACGGCGGCGGCTGGAACTACGGCAAGTCGATCAACTCGCCGGAGAACGTCAAGGCGCTGCAAACGATCTTCGACATGTACAGCGCAGGCGTCGCGGTTACCCCGAAATCCCTCGGCTACGGCTGGGACGGCGAAGTATTCGCGAACGGCAAGGCCGCGATGTCGACGGGCGGCTACTGGTACAAGAGCTTCCTGAAGGACGCGGCTCCGAACCTGAAGTACGCGGCCATTCCGGTACCGAAAGGCACGACGGAAGGAAGCACGATGATCTCCGACGGTTACGTCGTGCTGAAGGACGCCAAGGACAAGCTGGCGGCAGCCCAAGCGGCTTACTACATGACGAACGACGCTACGCAAACGGAATTCATGCAGAACGGGCTGAACTCCGCGGTAGCGACCTTGTCGCCGAAGTATTTCGAAATGAACCCGGAATTCAAGGCGCTTGAACCGGCGCTGAAAACGGCCACCGACTTCGCTTATCCGTCCGAAACGAAGAAATTCAAGGACGAGCTGGTTACCCAGCTGGAGAATACGCTGCTCGGCGGCGCGAAACAAACGCCTCAGCAAATCCTCGACACCATCCAAGCAGAATTCAAGTAAGCGATCCGAATCCCGTTCTCGTTTCCACAAGAAACGGGGACGGGTTTCTTATCTCCGGGCGAGGTGATCTCAGCCCGTTAGCAGGAGGAGGGTAATGATGTTCCGTAAAGCGAGGGATTCCGATTTTTTCGTCGGCTGGCTGTTCAGCTTGCCGTTCCTGATCCTATGGGCGTGGTGGTTCTTCTACCCGTTCGTGCAATCGTTCATCCGCAGCTTCCAGGATGCCAACTTCGCAGACCTGGGCGCGGCCAAGTTCATCGGTTTTCAGAACTACGCGAAGATCCTGCACGATCAGGCCTTCTACCGGGCCATTCTTCATTCGCTTGAAATCGTCCTGATCGCCGTGCCCGTGCAGACCCTGCTCGGCTTGCTCATGGCGATTCTCGTCAATCGGAAAATCAAGGGCAAAGGCTTGTTCCGCACCTTGTTTTTCATCCCCTACATTACTTCGACCATAGCCGTAACGACGGTGTTCATGATGCTGTTCAAGCAAGGGACGTTCGTGACCAACTTCTTCGGAATGTTCGGTTTCGGCAATGTCACTTGGTTCGCGAACACGCATTATGCGCTGTTGTTCGTCGCCATATTGTTCATTTTCCAGCAAGTCGGCTTCAGCATGATCGTCTACCTGTCCGGCCTGCAGGAAGTTCCGAAGGACCTGTATGAAGCGGGGCAGATCGACGGAGCCTCCGGCTTGCAGGCATTCCGCTACATTACCGTTCCGTTCATGAAACCGATCACTTTCTTCGTCGTGTCCGTCGCGACCATTCTGGGCTTCCAAATTTTCGACCAGATCGCCGCGATTTCCCGTTACGGTGCGCTGGGATCCCCGGCAGGCGCGACCGGTACGGTCGTGACGTACTTCTACCAGAACGGGATCCGGTACATGAACATCGGCTACGGCAGCGCCGCGGTCGTCCTGTTCTTCTTCATCATCATGATCATTACGTTCCTTCAGAAAAAACTGTTGGATGAAAAGGAGTGAGGGGCATGAAAACCAAAAAGGGCTTGGCGCTGACCGGCAACTACGTGCTGCTGATCGTCCTTGGGGTTCTTTTCGCCCTTCCATTCCTATACACGCTGTACACGTCCCTTGTGACGATGCAAGACGTGAACCATTTGGCGGGTTTTTCGAAATGGACCCTGGCCAACTACAAATTGTTCTTCACGAACGATGCCTATAACGTGCCGCAATGGCTTTGGAATACCGTGGCCATGACGGCGATCGTGATCGTCGGCAACCTGATCATCAACCCGATGGCGGGCTTCGCGCTGGCGAAGCTGGATTTCGCGGGCAAGAAGTGGATTTACTGGATCGTCGTCGCCACCATGATGGTGCCGTACCAAATGATCCTGATCCCGGTATACGTGAACGTAGCCCATCTCGGCTGGTTGAACTCGGTCCTCGGGCTCACGATTCCGTTCCTGTACCAGAGCTTGTACATTTTCATGCTGCGCCAGTTCTTCATCAGCATTCCGGGCGAGTTCATCGAAGCCGCACGGCTGGACGGGCTCACGAAAATGGGGGCGTTCTGGCGGATCGTTTATCCGCTGGCGAGATCTTCGCTCATCACGATGTCGATCCTCGCGTTCTCCGGTACGTGGAACAGTTATCTGATTCCGAGCACGTTCACGAGCGACCCGACCAAGTACGTGCTGGTCGTCGGTTTGAACAGCGTGAAGGACATGTTTTTCGAGAACACGCCGCTCATCATGGCGGGCGTCGTGCTCGCCACCTTGCCGATCCTGGTGTTCTTCTTCATCTTCCAGAAACAGTACATCGAAGGCGTATCCAGTTCCGGCGTCAAAGGCTAACGAGATCATTCACGGGAAGAGGCGTTAACGGATGGATTACCGCGTGATTAAAGAAGGGGATTTGTTCTTCCTGACGGACGTGCATGGGGACGTGACCGGCAACGACGAAGCCGGCCACGGCTTATATACGCAGGACACCCGGTTTCTGAGCCGGATGGAAATGCTGATCGACGGGGAGAAGCCGACGCTTCTCGCCTCGGAAGGGACGAAAGGGTATTTCGCGTCCATCCGGTCGATGAAGGTCAGCAAAGACGAAGGCGCCATTGAGATGCTGCGGGAGCGCTACATTCAAGGCGGCATTCTGCATGAACGCGTATCGCTGACGAACTTCTTCCCCGGAGAGGTCCGGTTCGACTTCGCTGCCGCTTTCGACGCGGACTTCCAGGACATGTTCATCGTCCGCAAATACCGGACCGGCGACGTCGGGGAAATCGTCGACCGCGACATCGGACCGAGCGGCATGTCCATTCGGTACCGAGGCAAGGACGAAATCGAGCGGGAGACTCAGGTCGCATGGGATTGTGCGGAGGCCGCTCAAGCCGGACCCGACGGCTGCTTCCACTTCGCGGTGTCGCTGGCGCCGAAGGAGACGAAGCGGATTTGCTTTACGGTGACGCCGGTCATCGCCGGAAAGGTGCCGGAAGCGCGCTCCTTCGAAGATGGACTTGCGCTGCTGGAGCAGTCGTACGACAGTTGGCGGGCGGAAACGACCGGCGTCGCTTCCGACGTGCCGGCGTTCGACGAAATCTACCGCCGCGGCGTCACGGACGTGCGCATGCTGATGACCGACATTGGTTACGGCGACGTGCCGGTGGCGGGCCTTCCGTGGTTCGCGGTGCCGTTCGGCCGCGACAGCCTGATCACTTCGCTGTTCATGCTGCCGCTGAACGCGGGTAAAGTGCGGGGAACGCTGCGCACGCTTGCGGCGACCCAAGGCGAGAAGACCGACCCGTGGCGGGACGAGCGCCCGGGCAAGATCATGCATGAGATCCGTTTCGGCGAGCTGGTGCAAACGGGACAATCCCCTTTCGGTCCCTATTACGGGACGGTTGACGCGACGCCGCTGTTTCTGGTGGTGCTCGGGGAGTATGTCCGTTGGACCGGAGACGCCGCGCTGGCGGAGGAATTGAAGCCGAACGTGCTGCGAGCGCTGGCTTGGATCGATGAGAACGCCGGCGGCACGGAGGGCGGTTTCCTGAGCTATCGGCAGGAAGCCGAGAAGGGGTTCCCGAACCAGGGTTGGAAAGACTCGTCCAACTCCATCGTCCATGAAACCGGCGAGTATGCGTCTTCCCCGATCGCGCTCTCCGAGGTACAGGGCTATGCCTATCAAGCGAAGAAAACCCTCGCGCCGATCTTCCGGTTGCTTGGGGACGTTGAACTGGCGGACCGGCTGGAACAAGAAGCCGCCGCGCTGCAAGCTCGGTTCGAAGAAGCCTACTGGATGGAGGACGAGCGGTTTTACGCGATTGCGCTCGACGAGGATGCCCGGCAGGTTCGCTCGGTCTCCTCGAATCCGGGACATCTGCTGATGTCGGGCCTTCCCGAGCGTTCCCGCGCGGAGTCCGTTGCCCGGCGGCTCGTGTCGGAGGACATGTTCAACGGGTACGGCGTGCGCACGATGAGTACCCAAGCGACGGGCTACTATCCGATGAGCTACCACAACGGCAGCGTATGGCCGCATGACAACGGCATGATCCTGCTCGGTCTCGGCAAGCTCGGGCTCAAGCAGGAAGCGGGCCGCGTCATCACCGGTTTGCTCGACGCTTCCTCCCATTTCGAATACCGACGGCTGCCGGAGCTGTTCTGCGGCTATGGTTCTTCCGAGTCGGACGGCCCGGTGCCGTATCCGACGACCTGTTCGCCGCAGGCTTGGGCGGCCGCGACGTCTTTCGCTTTCGTGCAGGCGATGCTCGGCATCGACCCGAACGTGCCGGAGCGGAAGATCGCGCTCAATCCGTTCCTGCCGGAAGGATTCGGCGAGCTGACGGTAAGCCGCTTGCCCGTGGGGCAAGGGCATCTCACCGTCAAGCTGGTCCGGACGCCCGGTCAAGACGATTACGGCAAGGTTCGCATCGAAGTCGTCGACAACACGACCGGCTGCGAGTTGCAAATCCAGGAGTAAAGGAGCCTCCGCGATGAAGAAAACATGGTGGAAAGAAGCCGTCGTTTACCAGGTTTATTGGCGGAGCTTTCTCGATACGGACGGAGACGGATACGGCGACCTCGAGGGCGTCATCCGCAAGCTGGATTACATCAAGGAGCTCGGCGCGGATGTCGTGTGGCTGAATCCGTGCTACGGTTCGCCGGACGTCGATAACGGCTACGACATTTCCGATTACCGGTCCGTCATGCCGAAGGCCGGCACGATGGACACGTTCGAACGGCTGCTGAAGGAAGTCCATGCCCGAGGCATGAAGCTGATCATGGACTTGGTCGTGAACCATACTTCGGACAAGCACCCGTGGTTCATCGAATCCCGGTCGTCCAAGGACAACCCGAAGCGGGATTACTACATTTGGCGGAAGGAAGCGAACAACTGGCGCTCCTACTTCACGCCTTCTACTTGGGAGTACGACGAGGCGACCGAAGAGTATTATTTCCACTCGTTCGCCGTCGAGCAGCCCGATTTGAACTGGGCCAACCCGCAGGTGCGGGAAGAAATCTACGACATGATGCGCTTCTGGCTCGACAAAGGGATCGACGGCTTCCGCATGGACGTCATCAATCTGCTGGCCAAGCAGGAAGGTTTCCCGGACGCGGAAAATCCCGACGACATCTCCTATTTGGGCAACAACCCGGGCATTCACGAGTACCTGCATGAGATGCACGATCGCGTCCTGAAGCATTACGACGTCTTCACCGTGGGCGAGATCCCCTTCGTTACGCCGGAGGACGGCGTGCTGTACGTGGGAGAGGACCGGGGCGAGCTGAACACGCTGTTCCATTTCGAAGTGCTGGATTACATGGCGCATTGGGACATGAAGAAGTTCAAGGAAATCCAAAAACGCTGGTACGACGGCATGTGGGGCAAAGGCTGGAACTCGCAGTTCATGAACAACCACGACCACACCCGCGTCGTCACCCGTTTCGGAAACGATCGCGAATACCGCGTGGAATCGGCCAAATGCTTCGCGACGCTGACCCATACCCTTCCGGGAATGCCGTACGTGTATCAGGGTGAAGAGATCGGCATGACCGGCGTGCGGTACCCGTCGATCGACGATTACAACGACATCGCTTTGAAGAACAAGTACAAGGAAGAAGTGGCCAAGGGTAGGGACCCGCAGGAAGTGTTCGACAGCCTGCTCCATCTGGCGCGGGACAACTCGAGAACTCCGATGCAATGGGATGAATCCGCAAACTCCGGGTTCAGCGAAGGCGATCCATGGCTCAAAGTGAACCCGAACTATAGTGAGATAAACGTCAAGCAGGCGCTGGCGGATCGGGATTCCGTTTTCTATTACTATCAAAACCTCATCCGGCTGCGGAAAGAGAACGAAGTGATGGTGTACGGAAGCTATGAGCCGATTCTCGAAGATCATCCTCAGTTGTACGCCTACTTCCGCGCGCTTGGAGACGAGAAGTGGTTCGTCCTGCTGAACATTTCCGAACAGGAAGTTCGAGCGGAGCTGCCGGAAGAGGTTGCGTCCCGGTTGGGCGAGACGATCGTCCGCAACTACCATAAGGCTGATACTCTTGTGCTGAAGCCGTACGAAGCCCGAGTTTACAGGATTTGATGAATGAGGCCGTCCTAAGCAAATTCGTTTGCTTACGGGCGGCCTTTTTTGCGTTGACGCATAAACCGATTCAGAAAAGCGAACGTTAAGTGGAAAATGTGGGAAAAGGAATTGCGCGTATGTCC
Source organism: Cohnella candidum (assembly GCF_003713065.1). NCBI lineage: Bacteria > Bacillati > Bacillota > Bacilli > Caryophanales > Paenibacillaceae > Cohnella > Cohnella candida. Next base: position 4,739,050 of record NZ_CP033433.1, read on the forward strand.
GTTGTTGTTTTCCTCCTGCTCGCGTGGTTTAGCGTGATGGTTTTGGTAACCTTGCCGTCTAAGCTGCCGCTGATTGTCAATGTGCTTTTGTTCATGGCCATCGACATCGTGCTCACGAACAAGTTGACCATCATTGGCTTTAATCTGCAATGGTTTAAAATCCACACGGACAGCGTACTCCGGTTCCTTTCCTTGATTCTGCACAATGACGTAACCGTTACGTTCGCTCTCCTGGTTTTCGCCAACGTGTTTCTGTTGACTCCGCATGCCGGCGCGAGATGGGCCGTTTCACTCTATGCATTCCTTTTCCAGATTCTCAGCGGGCTCACGCTCCGATGGAATGGCGTACTCACCGATGTGTCGTGGAACTTCATGAAAGAGTCGCTCATGATCGCGCTGATGATGGGGTACACCTTGCTCGTGGGAAGCATTCTGCAGCGGATGGCCGCGAGGGAGGGGTGGATCAGATAATGGAAGATGTCGTTTATGGCCGGCACTTCGATGGGAACGAATGGTTCGTCATTGGGATTTTCCTATTATTCACAGCGGCGATACGATTATTTCCGCGGCCGCTTTCTCCACTGCAGACCACATTCAACTTCCTTATTGGCATCGCGTTGGGGCTGATATTCGACCATACGCTTCACGTTCCTCCGCTGAACTACTACGACATCGGCGACCGTTCGAAATACGAATGGTTTGACATCGTCACTTATGCGATGTATGCGCCGTTCGGGTACTGGTTCATTTTCTGGAAGGAAAGACTGAGGGTCCGCGGAACGCTAACGATTCCATATATTCTCCTATGGTCCGGCTTGGCCGTGGGTTTCGAGTGGCTTGGTGTTCTGGTGGGTGAATTCCATTATAGGAACGGTTATCGGTTCCTGTACTCGTTCCCCATCTACCTGTTTCTGATCAGCTTGCATTTGGGACTCTATCGCCTCGTTTTCGCGAGGGACCGACGCCGGGTGCCGGCTCCATTCACGCATAAAAGACCGGTGCCGCGCCCCTGAAAAGGGGGTCGCCAAGCGCCGGCCTTTCTTTTTGCCGTTTTGTTCGACATGGATCAACATTTTCCAACATTTTGATTGACTTGTTGGAGAAATAAGGTTATTTTTAGGAGGCGAAATAGTTCGATGTTCCCACACAACCAGATTACACATCTAAGAAAATGGTCATCCATCGAATACGGAAGAGCCCGTTAAGCATTTGCAGGATGCTTCTGTCTCGTTTTGTGAAAAGCCCTTTTCGAAGGGCTTTTTTTGTTTGCAAGGCCAAAGACGCATCGAGAGGGGAAAACACATCAATGAAATTTGGCTACAAAATCGCGGCCATGACGATGGCCATCGTTCTCGTCACCGTACTTGGACTCTTGGGCTTCGCGTATCAGTCCCAGCGGACGATCCTTCAGAATCAGATGGAGACCCAGTCGGCGAGCGTGGCGGACCAATTGGGATCCGACTTCGCTTCCAGCAACGCCACGCTTACAATTCTGAAGCAAAGCTTGAAGACCGATTACCTGAAACTCGCGAAAGCGGTCCGGGAAGATTTACGTTACATAGACATTACCCAGCCGAACCTGCAAAGCTTGGCCGAACGGCTCGGAATCGCCGAAATCCACATCATGGACTAGAAGGGGATTCTCTCCGTCAGTAACGTTCCGTCCGTCATCGGATATGATTTTGCCTCTTCCGAGCAATCCAAACCTTTTATTACGGCCATCACCGATAAGACTTTCGAAATGGCTCAGGAGCCTACCGAGCGCGGATCGGACAAAAAGCTGTTCATGTATGTCGGCGTCGCCCGGTTGGATCAACCGGGAGCGGTTCAGATCGGAATCGAACCTCAGGAATACCAGAAGGTCGTCGATGCGATCAATCTGCAGGACATGATTAAGAAGCATGCCTACGAGGAGACCGGCATCACCTTCATCGCGGATCCGCAAGGGAACATTCTGGCACACCCCGACGCAAGCCTGATCGGCAAATCCGTGTCCTCGCTCGGCATCGAGGCTTCCCAGTTCAGCAGCGAGCATGGCAGCTTTGAATATCGGGACAACGGCAACGTTCGATTCTTGGCTTATAAGAAAGCGCCGAACGGGAATTGGTTGGCGGCCAGCGTAGAGAAGCAGGATTATTTCCGCCAGTTGGACAAGCTCCTGGTGCAGTTCCTGATCATCGGTGCATGCGTTCTCCTCCTCGCCGCCATATGCACGCTTTATTTCGCCAAACGCAACGTGGAGAAACCGATCAAAGAAATCCAGCGGGCGATGGACAGCATTGCCCATGGCGATCTCACCGTCGAACTGTCCACGAAACGCAAAGATGAGCTGGGAGTCATGTACACCCATTTGAACGAGATGAGCACCCGCTTAAGAGAGCTCATCGGTCAAATCATGCTGAACGCCGGGCAGGTCGCCGCCGCGTCACAGCAAATCTCCGCGAGTTCCGAGGAGATCGCGAGCAGCAGCACGGAGCAGGCGAACGCGACCGGGGTCATGGACAGGCTGTTCCAAGAGCTCTCTTCCGCGATGAACGTCGTGGCTTCCAATGCGGAGCAGGCGGCAGAGTTGGCAGAGAAATCGGTCCGCGTGGCCGGCGACGGCGGCAAAATCGTGCACGCTTCGATTGAGAGCATGGATCAGGTGAACCGGCAGATGGCACTGCTGGCGCAAGACTCGGGTAAAATCGGCGAAATCATCGAGGTGATCGACGAAATCGCCGACCAGACCAATCTGCTGGCATTGAATGCCGCCATCGAAGCGGCGAGAGCCGGGGAGCAAGGCAGGGGTTTCGCGGTCGTCGCCGACGAGGTGCGGAAGTTGGCGGAGCGCAGCAGCGAAGCTACTCGGCAGATCACGTCCATCATTTCCGGCATGCAGAAGAATACGGAGACGAGTGTCGCGGCGGTCGGGGAGAGCGTGCTCCAATCCCGGAAAACGGAGCAGGCTTTCGAGGAGATCGTCCGCGGAATCAACGAATCCGCGCAGAAGGTGACCGAAATCGCGGCAGCCAGCGAACAGCAGGCGGCGCAGACCGCGGAAGTGATGCAATCGATCGGAACGATGGCGACCGCGAGCGAGGAATCGGCGGCGGCCTCCGAGGAGACGGCGGCATCCTCGCAGTCGCTGGCACAGCTTGCAGATGAATTGAATACGGCCGTGTCCGCATTTAAAATATAGGAAACGCGATTGACCGGAGGGGAAGCCTCTTGAAAACGATCTTGTGTCTGCACAGCTTGCCGGAAGACCAACGGGAACTCATCCGCCGCGAAGCCTCCGATTGCCGCATCATCTTCTCGCCGGATGAACCGGCGGAGGAGCGCGACTACCGGGAAGCGGAAATCGTGTTCGGCTGGGATCGTCGCGCGAAGGAATTCCTGCTTCAGGGAGACGCCAAGCTCCGTTGGATGCAAAGCGGTTCTTCCGGGATCGACAGCTATCCTCTGAAGCAATTGGAGGACCGCGGCGTCATCCTGACCGACGCCAGCGGCGTGCATGCCCGCTCGGTATCTGAAACCGTGCTCGCGATGATGCTTGGATTGTCGCGCGGTATCGCAGCCGCGATGGAGAACAAGCCCGACGGTCGATGGGAAAGTCCTGCGACGATGGCCGAGATGAACGGCAGCACGGCCGCCGTCGTCGGCGCCGGTCAGATCGGCCGTGAGACGGCGCGCCTGGCCAGGGCCTTCGACATGAAGGTCATCGGCATTCGCAGATCCGGCGGAGAATCCCCGGAATTCGATGAGACACACGATCTGTCCCGTCTAGAAGAAGCGCTGAGGCAAGCCGACTACGTCGTTAACATTCTGCCGCTGACAGACGAAACCCGGCATCTGTTCGATGCCGAACGGTTTGCGCAGATGAAGAAAGGCGCCTACTTCATCAACGTCGGTCGCGGGGCGAGCGTACGGACGGAGGATCTGGTCCGCGCGCTCGAGTCCGGCCATCTGGCTGGCGCCGGCCTCGACGTGTTCGAGCAGGAGCCGCTCCCGGCCGACCATCCGTTGTGGAGGTTGCCGAACGTCATCCTCACCCCGCACAACGCAGGGGGTATGACAGAACGGAACCGCGAACGGCTGACTCAGTTGTTCGTCTCCAACCTGAAGCTGTACTTGGCCGGCCAAGCCGACGCCCTTCGCAATCTCGTGGATTACCGCCAGCAGTACTAAGGTCAGAGCTAACCGCAAAAACACCGTACCTGCAGACCCGGTAAGTCTGCGAGCACGGTGTTTTCTTTTAGGCTTCGAGCACCATTTCGATAAATCTTCGGTGTGCTTTGGACAGCCACTTGTTCTTATGATAGGAGATTTGCCCATAGAAGACCGGCTGCTCGCCGGCAGCGGGGATAAGCTTCATTCGGTTTTCCCGCAACAGGTTTTCCACGGCGGGATAAGGCATCAAGCTGATGCCGAGCCCGCTGACCACGCACTGCTTCATCGTTTCCATGCTGGTAAACTCCAGATGATTCGCGGTACTGATGCCCCGTTCCGCCATATTCCTCTCGAAAAACTTCCGAAGCGAGCAATCCTTTTCGCTGAAAATCAAGCATTGCCCTTCGGCTTCATCAATCGATCCAAGCACGTGGCCGCTTTCCCCGACGAACACCAGAGGGACTTCCGCGCACACCTCCGTGACGAGCTGAGGATCTTCGACTTTCGGTTCCATGGTGATGGCGATATCAAGCTCGCCGGAATGAATCTTTTCCCGCATGACGTGGCAATTCTCGTTGACCAGCGAAAACGTCACCCCAGGATAGTCTTTCCGGAAGCGGGACAGTACCGGGCCGAGCTTATGGACCGTCATCGTCTCCGCAGCACCGATGCGGAGTTCGCCTTTCAGGTCGGCGCCGTCGGAGGAGAGATGCTTGATTTTCGTATAGGCGGTCAGCAGCTCCGTCACGTGAGCGTAAAGCTCCCGTCCGATCGCGGTCAGCTGAATTTGTTTGCCCAGCCGATCGAAGAGGGGAGCGCCGATCTCGTCTTCCAACTGCTGGATATGAGAGGTGATGGACGCTTGAGAATATTGCAGCGCATGCGCGGCTTTCGTGAAACCGTTCAGCTCGACGACGGCTTTGAACGATTGGAATTGGCGGACCTCGATGGGAGTTCCCTCCTCGAATCATTAGAAATTCCGAATAACCGAATCAGTTATTTCAATTTTACTAATGATTCATTCTAGCATATGATCCTCTCATAGAGCGACCCAAAGGAGGAACCATACCTATGAAAATTTCGCAAAACACAGCCTTGATCCTGATCGACGTGCAAAAATTTTTCGACGAACCGGAGCGGGGGGAACGGAACAACCCGGACGCGGAACTGAAGATGGCGGCGCTGCTGGGTGCTTGGAGACAGACGGGCCGGCCGATCGTCCACATCCAGCATATCAGCAACCCTTCCTTGCCCCACAATACGGGACGGGAGATCAAGGATATCGTCGCGCCTCTTGCGGGCGAGCCGTTATTCGTCAAAAGCGTCAACAGCGCATTCATCGGCACGAACCTGGAAAGCCATCTTCGGGACGCCGGCATTGAAACGCTCGTCATCGTAGGTTTGACCACCGATCATTGCGTCTCGACGACGACCCGGATGGCCAAAAATCTCGGCTTCAATCCTTATCTGGTTTCCGATGCCACAGCCACCTTCGAACGGGAAAGCTTCGACGGCAAGCGATACGGGCCGGAGGAAATCCATAACCTGGCGCTCGTGAGCCTGCATGAGGAATTCGCGACGATCGTGAAGACGAGAAAGATTTTGGACGCATTGGAAGGGTAAAAGAATGCCGTTGCCTTTGTTCCTAAAATACTTCATTTTCGGCATCTCTTTGGCGGCTTCGATCGGGCCGGTGAACACGGCCATGATTCGCCAGGGGGTCGAGAAGGGGTTCGTAACGGCATGGCTGGTGGGAGTCGGCGGCATGGCCGCCGATTTCGCCATAATCGTCGCCATCGCGACGGGGTTAGGTGCCGTTCTGACGCATGGAGCCATCCCGCTGTTCGTCGGTTGCGCGGGCTCCCTGGTACTTCTATACACGGGCTTGCAAAATGTCAGGCATGGACGGAGCCGAATCGTCCGTCCAGCGGTGATGGACAGGCATCGAGTGCCCGCGGCGGTAGGTTCGTTCCTTAAAGGAATGCTGCTGGCCTCGTCGAATCCGATGAATTTCGTATTCTGGCTCGGCATCTATGGCTCGCTTCCGTCAACCCTAACGCCAGTATCCTCCATCGGCTCCATTTTCGCCGGCATCGCCTTCACGAACGCGCTTTTCGCCTTCGCCGCCGCCCTCGGGAAAACGTTCGCGAGGCCGGCCGTGCTCCGCCTGATCCCGCTCGCTTCGGGAATCGTGCTCATCGGATACGGCGTTTGGACGGGATATACGGTGCTTCGGCCTTATATTTAAGCAGGTTTACATTTTCATTTCATCCTCTAAAATGTCTTTCCGCGCTAGCTTGAGCGCATCCTCCAGCGTTCCCTCCGCGATCTTCGCGGGGACGGCGAGCATGAGATTCACGGGCAGTCCGAAATTCTCCACGCTCATGCCGTCCTCGTAAAGACCGGTCTCCGCGTCCATGCCGGGACTCAGCTTCTCCGCCATCGTCCGTCCGTCGTCCAGGAAACCGTACAGCTTTTTGCCGAGGCCGAAGCCGTATCCGCATTCGAAGACGGTACCCGGGTCGGGTTCTTGACCCCGGAACGGATTCAGGTTGGCAATGATGAGATCCGCCTTTTCGATCAGCCTCAGATTGCCCTCGAAAATCGCCTTCGCGGTGGAGAGCTTGTCCGGCTGCGGCCGGATGTCTTTATCGGTAGGGAAGATTCCCTCAAAGCCGTATTCCGCGCAGAGACTTTTCATCCGCGCACCTACTTCCAACGCATCCGTCCGGAACACTTCGAATCCCGCCATATACACTTTCGGTTTCATGCGAACTCTCCTTCAACTCGTCGTATCTTCCCATCATAGCGGTGAAGGGAGCCTCCTTCAAACCGCGAGAAAAACTCTCCCTAAAATATTGTACAAAATTTACAATTTCATAAATATTTATGCTATCTTATGGAAGGTGTACCCAGCGCCGTCACTCTATGAAGATAGGAAGTGTCTCGATGAAACGATTGTCCGCCATTTTCATTACGCTTATGCTCGTTTTCGCGTTCGCAGGTCAGGTCTCGGCAGCCGCCCCTCAAGAGAAGCAGGTACATATTCTCCTGAACGGCAAGGAGCTTGCGTTTCCTTCCGCTCCGAAGATTATCGAAAATAAAACGTACGTGGAATACCGTTCGCTGCTCGAACAACTCGGATATGAGGTCGAATACGCCGCAGATTCCAAGACGATTCAGGCTCAATCGGCCATGCACCAAATCGAAATGACGGTCGGGGCCGACGTCGCTTTCGTGGATGGCAAAACCGTGCCGATCAGCGGACAACTGCGGATCGTCGGGGACGGTGTGTGGGTGGGCTTGCGTTTCGTTGCGGAGCTCTCCGGTATGGAGATCAAGTGGAATGCCAAAACCTATGAAGCCGCCCTAGTTGACAATGGCCCGACTCCTGAACAACAGGCGGCCGTCTTCAAAATCCTTGATAAGATGCTGCTCGTCGAAGCCGCTTCCGATCCGGAAGGCGCGCTGAAGCTGTTCTCGGAGGATTCGCCGCTCCGCGCGGCGGGGCTCGGCGAGGAGCTCAAGAAGCAGATGGAGAAGGTCAAAGTCCGTACGACCATCGTGAACAAAAGAATCGAATCGTATTCCGCAACCGAGGCGGTGCTCGTGACGGTCGAGGATTCCGCCAAGGTCAGCGGAGGGTTCTATCCCGAATACCGTTCCCAGACAAGATACACGCTGCATCCGGGTTCGGACGGCGAATGGCTGCTCTATACGTTGGAGCCGCTAGGAATCGAATATACGAATGTGCCGGCATTGTTTGATCAAGCGGTGACGGTACCGGACGCCGTGAAGTCGGACATCGGAAAGCTGCTGGATGACCAGCTGAAGGCGACCCAGACAGAGAACATTGAGGCTTATCTGGCCACGATGACCTTTAAATCCGATGCGGAGAAGGAAGCATTCAAAGGTCAACTGCAGCAAATTTTCTCAGCCGCCGACAGCTCTCCCGCCGTCGAGAAGTGGATTGTCGTGGAGTATAACGGCACCGATAAAGCCACGATCCTCTGGTCATTGGTATCCGACGTCAAGGTCGGGACCCAGGCCGTCAAAACGAAAGTCGTTCTGGCCAACGAGCTGGAGAAAGTGAACGGCAAATGGCTGTTCAACTCAAACCAGACGCAGCTGTCCGCCAAACAACTGTAAAGAAGAGGACGGTCCCTCGCCAGAGGGCCGTTCTTTTTTTGTATGACGGAGCCTATATTCGGTATACAAGCGTTTTGCTAAAATGAAATTACCGAAATTTACATAGGGCGAAATTTCCAGGAGGGATGGGATGGCAATCTTGATCCTGTTGGTGCTGGGCTGCGCGGCAGGCTTCGTGCTTTTTCGGAGAATGACCGTTCCCGCTCCCGAACCGCGTTCCTCCGGGCGAGCCGGGCAAGGAAGGCTGTCCGTCATCATTCCGGCGCGCAACGAGGAGGGCAATCTGCCGTTTCTGCTTAAGTCCTTGCTGGCCCAAACCCGGAAGCCCGACGAAATCATCGTGGTGGACGACGAATCGGACGACCGGACGAGGGAGATCGCCGAGAGTTTCGGCGTGACGGTCGTCGCCAATCCGCCGCTTCCTCCGGGATGGACGGGCAAGAACTGGGCGGTGTGGAATGGATACGCCCATGCGACGGGAGATCTCATCGCTTTCCTGGACGCCGACGTCAGGCTGGAACCGCTAGCGCTCGAATGGCTTCTCGACGCGAGAGAGCGGGAAGGCGGCGTCATCTCCGTCGTTCCCTACCATCAAACCGAGAAGGCGTATGAGAGATTGGCGCTGATTCCGAACGTGCTCGGCATATTCGCCTTTACCTCGCCTTTCGAACGGACGAATCCCGGCAAAGGGCTGTACGGCTCGTGCATCCTCACGACGAGAGAAGATTACGAGAAAGCCAAGGGCCACGAAAGCGTGAAGTCGGAGCTCCTGGATGATCTGAACCTCGGGGCGCGATACCGGGCGGCCGGCATTTCCGTCTCGAATTTCGTCGGCCGCGGCCTGGTGTCTTTCCGAATGTACCCGCACGGCATCCGCAGCGAAATTCAGGGCTTCGGCAAAGGCGCCGTGCTCAGCGCGGCCGTTCTCAGCAAGCGGACGGTCGTGCTCGTCGCCGTCTGGCTGATCGGCTTGATCTTGGCGGAGACCGCGCCGTTCCTGCTGCAAACTTCCTGGGGATTGCCGCTTGCGGCAGGGTACGTGTTATATACGCTGCAAATCTTTTATTTCATCAAATATGCCGGTCATTTCGGGAAGGCAATGCCCGTTTTGCACCTGTTGAGTACGGCATTCTTCCTGTTCGTGATGCTGTACTCGGCGTACCGGGTCGTATTCCTGGGACAGGTGGCTTGGAAAGGAAGGCATATTCAGGTAGGAGGCAGGCAGGATCGATGATCGAGATCGCCCTCTGGACCGCGGTTTCTTTTCTTTCCGGCTCTTTGATGTTTTCCTATTGGCTTGGGCGATTGGCCCGCCACAATCTGAGAGACGTGGGCGACGGTAATCCGGGAGCGCTGAATTTGTGGAGAGCCGCGGGCTATCCGTATGGCTTGACCGGGATTCTGTTGGATTTCCTAAAAGGGTTCATGCCCGTCGCTTGGCTTGTCCATACCGGCGCGTTGACCGGGTATGAGATGATCCCTGCGGCGGCGGCTCCGATATTCGGACACGCCTTTTCTCCCTTTCTAAGAGGGCGCGGCGGGAAGGCGATCGCCGTGACGTTCGGCGTATGGAGCGCGCTGACGGCTTTTCGAGCGGCTTTGGCTTATGCGGTTATCCTGGCCGTCTTGCTGCTGGGAGCCCGCTATCTGAACAAAGGTAAACCGACCTCTTCGGAGTCGGACGCCTTCCAGGTCGTGCTCGGCATGTTGCTGCTGTCTCTCTATCTCTATATGGATGAGTTTCCGCGCGAAGTTTGGGGATTCTGGCTCGTGAACGTGCTGCTGCTCGTCTACACGCATAGAAGAGAGCTGCGGGCCGTGCTTAAGGTATGATTAGTCTCGGGAGGAGGATTCGCATGACGTCGTACAAGTACAATTTCGAAACGAACTGGAAATTCGAAGCCGATATCGAGGAAGTATGGCGGCTCGTCGGCGGGATCCGATACGGGGATTGGTGGCGCGGCGTCACCGCGGAGCAAATCTATCAGAACCCGGGACAAGACGGGATCGGCGACAAGTACCGTTACGTCTTTCGCACGAAGCTGCCCTATCAGCTCGCATTCGACGCGGAAATCGTGAAAATCGAAGCGCCGAGATATCTTGAGATCAAAGCGACCGGCGAGCTTGAGGGCCGGGGTGCTTGGACGTTGACGCAGGAAGGCGGCGTCACGCATGTCCGGTACGTTTGGCAAGTCAATGCCAACAAAAAGTGGATGAACGCGCTGGCTCCGATTTTAAGGCCCGCTTTCGTGTGGAATCATGATCAGGTGATGGATGAAGGCGCCAAAGGTATCGCCGCCGCAATCGGGGCGAAGCTGCTTGCTTATTAACTGTTATGAAAAGAAAGAACGCCGGCCCGGAATGGGACGGCGTTTTTTGAGCTTTAGTATGTTCCTTAAAACAACGCTTTAGCTCGGATTCGCCCAATTGCAGAGGTGAAGATGCCGAAAATCGAGCTGCAGTTCGGTTTCGCACACTTAGACGCCGTTTTTTGACCCTGCGGTGGAAAATCGCGGTTCTAAGTGTGCAATTCCGAATTACAAGCAACCGTATGAGAGGGGAGGCATAAATAATTATGCAAAATCGAACTACGGCCGCCGCTTCCATGCAGCGGTGTCGACCTCAACTCTCGAGCAAACGCGTTTCCGCGAAATCGTCCCGGTACTTTTCGAAATCGGCCGTTTTGCATTCCAGCGTCATCCGCGTCCCATTTTCTTCGTAATCGGTCGACAGCACATGGGCGTGCTCGTTGAAGTAAGACGTCAGGCTTCCCCGGTCATAGGGAATCACCACTTCGCAACGGACATAATCGCCGAAAATGCGGCCGCGGATCAATCCCAGAAGCTCGTCGATGCCCCGGTTTTCCCGGACGGAGAGGTAGACGTGGTCCTCTTCTATGCGCGGGTAGTCCTCTTCCGTCAGGTCCGTCTTGTTGTAGACGTAGACGGTTGGAATTGCGTCCGCGTTCAGCTCCTTGAGCGTTTCGGCGGTCACCTGAATCTGGCGTTCGTACTCCGGATTGGAATAATCGACGACGTGAAGGAGCAGATCGGCCTCCGACACTTCCTCCAGCGTAGACCGGAATGCCTTGATCAAATGATGGGGCAGCTGGCTGACGAAGCCGACCGTGTCCGTTAACAGAAAGCTTTTGTTATCCGGCAGTTCGATGTTTCTGACGGACGTCTCGAGCGTCGCGAACAGCATGTCTTGGGCGAATACCCGTTTGCCCGTTTCCGGATGGAACTTGTCGATCAACGCGTTCATGAGGCTGGATTTCCCCGCGTTCGTATAGCCGACGAGACAGACGACGGAAACGCCTGTCTTATGGCGCTGTTTGCGTTGGACTTGGCGTTGGGCGACCAGTCTTTCCAGCTCGTGCTGAAGCACGGAAATCCGGTCTTCGATCCGCCGACGGTCCAGCTCGAGCTTGGTCTCGCCGGAACCCCGGTTCCGGAAGCCCGCGCCTCCGCCTTGGCGGCCAAGCGATTCCCGCAAGCCGACCAGCCGGGGCAGCATGTATTGCAACTGCGCGACTTCCACTTGAAGCTGGGCTTCCCGAGTCTTGGCCCGTTCCGCGAAAATGTCGAGGATCAGGATCGTCCGGTCGATCACTTTCCGCTCCAAAGCCGACTCCAAATTGCGGATTTGCGAAGGCGACAGCTCGTCGTTGAAAATCACGGTAGAGGCGTCTTGCGCTGCGGCCAGCGCAGACAATTCCTCGATTTTGCCGGTACCGAGATAGTGCGAAGGGTTCACGCGGGCCGCGTTCTGGTGCAGCTCTCCCACGACCTCCACGTCGCACGCCTCGGCCAGGTTCCGCAGCTCCTCCATCGAATAAGCGAAGTCGGGGCGGTCATTCAGGTTGACTCCGACGACGATCGCTTTCTCCTGCATTCTTTCCATAAGATCATCCTCCTCCAACGGCTCGTTGGCAAATAAAAAACACAGGCAGGCTGCCTGTGTTCACAGTCATCACAGAAGGAGCTCAGTACGACAGAATGCCCCGGCAGGCGGAAAAATCATACGTGCGAATCCATCCGCGCAAGAAGATATTTCGGCGCAGCGGACCGGCGTTGCATGTTTTCCATATGGGGTTCATTCATCGGGTTACCGTATACAGGCAGACCTAATCTGAGTCCTCTGCGAACAGGCAGAGCTTTGGCGCTATTCCGTTAGCTGCGCAAAGACCGAACTCGGATGTAGTCTATGATACGTAACCCTCCGTTCCTGAAAGTAAGACGATATTACCACATGCATCCATGCATGGCAAGAACTCAGGGTCAAGGGCTGAACCTAAGCCTGGCCCTTGTGCAACGGGAGTATCTCCCCTTACAGCGGCCCAAACCCGTCAGAGCGCCACTCCAACGGGAGTATCTCCCTTTACAGCGGCCAAAACCCGCCAGAGCGCCACTCCAACGGAGTTTCTCCCCTTACAGCAGCCCAGGCCCGCCAAAGCACCACGCCAACGGGAGTATCTCCCTTTACAGTAACCCAGGTCCGCCAGAGCGCCACTCCAACGGGGGTTTCTCCCTTTGGAACTTGGTGACATGATCTCAGACGATTAACGGAACGCCAAATTCAAACCCGGGCGATCAACCTGATATAGGCTTGTCCGATGAGACGCTGCGCGGCACGGTCGGGTACGGCGGATCCCTGCCGTTCGAACCGCTCCGTTACCGCGGCGTAAACCGCGTTGAAGGCCGACGAAGTGCGGGTCCGGATTTCCGGTTCCGCGATCGCGAAGGACTGCAGGATCAAGCGGAGGTCGTTCCGGTACTCGGCTTCAATTCCTTGAAGCAGATCGTCGGGGAAGGCCGCGGAAGCGGAGACCGCATCCGTGATCCGCCGTTCTGCCGCATCCAGCGCCGCAAGGTACAGTCGCTCCTTCGTATCGAAGAAGAGGTACAGATAAGGCTGCGTGACCCCTGCCGATTCCGCAATTTGAGCTGTCGTCGTTTTGTAATAGCCTTGCGACGCGAACAGGGGTACGGCGGCCTCGACGATTTTTCGTTTAAGCGCAGGGTTCATCGGATGGCTCAGCTGGCGGACAACTCCGCCAAGTTAGGCGCCGGAGCCGGGATGGCCGTTTTCTCCGGGGCCGGCTGTTTCTTGATCGCCGTAACCACAGCCGTTATTGCCAAACTGCAGAATAGCGTAGCCAGCAACAGCAGAACATCCCGATACGTATGGATGCCGCCGAACTGCAGGTTCATGATGCCTTCGACCGAGTAGGTGGCCGGAAGGAAGTGTCCGAGCGTTTGATAGAAGCCGTTCAGCATTTGACGTGGCACGATCGTGCCTGAAGTAACGAGCTGCATCGAGAGCATCGCCATGTTAAGGAACATGCCGGCCATGCCGAATACGACCAGGAACATCTGCGCAAAGAACATGAAGGTCAGCAGCGTCAGGAAGTGGAACAGCCAGAACAATCCGAACCCGCTGTCCATTTGCCCGCCGAGAGCCGCGATGAAGGAGGAGCCGGCGATGGAGATGAGGGCGGCCGCGACGACGATGATGAACGAGCGGAAAGCAAAATGCTGTTTCTTGGAAAGCGCCGACCCGATCGACTCCGACACCTGGTGGATGTTCATGGCCATCATCATGGCGCCGACGTAAGAGGCCAGTACGAGCATCATGGGGACCATCTGGTTGTGCATGCCGTCCACGGGATTCAAGGCTTTCAGGTCGGAAGTGACTTTGCCGACGAGACCTTGGGCAGTTTGGGAGGCCTGATCGGCGGGCATCTGCATTTTCTCCAGGACGACCTCCGTGCCTTGCATGGCGGCATTGCGGTTCACTTGCTCCGTAATCTGCCCGATGGCGGATTGCATGACGCTCTTGGTCAGTTGCGGATTGGACTCGTTCAGCGTGAATCCGAGCTTGGCTTGTGTGCCCGGCGTCGCGAGCGCTTGATCGAACGTTTCGGGTATGGTCAGGATGAGGTGGACGTCGCGTTTCAGCAAGCCGTCCGTCGCCTGTTCAGCCGTAAGGGGAGCGACCTCGAACGGCAAGTCGTGCTGCAGCTGCTTCTCGAGGTTGGAGCCGAACTCGCCGTCTTCATTGATGATCGCGATTTTGAGCCGGTCGACGCGGTCCAGTACCCCGTCGTAGGCGGTCATCCACACGGCGCAGAAAATCATTTGGGCCATCAAGGCGACGACGACGGCGATGATGGTTTGCGGTTTTTTCAAGTAAGTCAGGATTGCGGTTTTCATTTCTTGTGTCCTCTTTTCCACACTTAGGGTTGATTTAACATAGGTCAAATATAACCTATCTCATTTTTATGTGTCAATAAAAATATAAGTTAAAATTAACCTATGTTAAAATATTGAGCGAAAACAAATTATAGATTAAAATGAACCTATTCCTTAGACCTTTTTCAAAATAAAGGAGAGGTTCTCATGAGTTCCATCCGTTACGCGCTGTTGTCGCTGTTGGCGCGGGAGCCGCTCAGCGGTTACGATATCAAGCTGCAGATGAACGGGCGCATCGGCCCGTTCTGGAAGGTAGGCAGCAATCAGGTCTATCCCGAGCTATCGAAGATGGAGGCGGAGGGGCTGGTCAAGCTGCAGGGCGTCGAGCAGCATACTTACCGTCCTGCGCGCAAACTGTATGAAGTGACCGAAGCGGGTAAAGAAGCCTTGATCCGCTGGACGGTGGAGCCGGGCGGCGTGGAGAACGTCCGAGACGATTTCCTGCTCAAGGCTTATAATGCATGGCTCGTGGAGCCGGAGAAAATGAAAGTGCAGGTCGAGGAAATTCGGAAGCTGCATGAAGAACGACTGGCCGCTTATGAGGAGAAGGTCGAGGAACTGAAGCGGATTGCAGACCCGGGGAAAACGGATGATCCGATCGCATCCAGCATTTCGGTAGTGGAGTTCGGCGTCGAATACGAGAGACTGTACATCCGTTGGTGCGACAACTTTTTGAAGAAGCTTTGAACCGCGCAAGCGAGGTGGAGTGAAGCGATGGACCATGATGAGGGAAGCATTCTTCCGGTCGTGATGACGACAGGGGGCATGCGCACCGTGACGCTTGGACTGGGGTGCTTCTGGAGCCCCGAGGCTTTGTTCGGCTCTATGTCCGGCGTCGTTGCGACGAGGGTCGGCTATGCCGGCGGCACGACGGAATCGCCTAGCTACCGGGAGATGGGGGACCATTCGGAGACGGTGGAGGTCGATTTCGAGCCGGACCGAATCGGTTTGGACGAGCTGCTGCGCGCGTTCTGGCGCCATCACAACCCGGACAATATCAATGATTACAAGGGGCGGCAGTATCGGTCCATGGCTTTGTACCGGGATGAAGTGCAATCGCAAACGATTCGCCGGGTCAAGCACGAAATAGAGCGCGAGAAGGGGCAGCCGCTGAATACCGAGATTGCGCCTTATTCCATCTTCTATCCCGCCGAGGAGAGGCATCAGAAATATTACCTGAAGAGATACCCGGACGCGATCCGCCGATTGAGCAGCTTATACCCGTCAACAAAGGATCTGGATGATTCCACGTTGGCAGCGCGTCTGAATGGCCTTGCTAAAGGCTACACAAATCTGGAACCCATTCGGCAAGAGATCCGGAGTTGGCCGATTCCGCAGTCAGACCGTGAGCGGATTGACGAATGCATCCGGCAAATTCGGTGGTAAGTGTAATGTTAACTAACATAAATATTGAATTTCGCAAAACCGTCGATCTTGTCGGCGGTTTTGTGTTATATAATGTTACACATACGACATCAGAGGGGGAACCGTCATGGTTGGCGCGAGAGTGATGAAAACCTGCTTGGCCGTGATGATCTCCGTGTGGATCGCAAAAAGCCTGCACTTGCATACGTACCAATTTGCCGGGATCGTCGCGGTGTTGTCCGTTCAGCCTTCGCTTTACCGCTCCTTGCGGGTGGGCGTGCAGCAGTCGGCAAGCGCCGTCATGGGCGCTTTGCTGGGCGCCGTCGCGCTGTTCGCGGCGGGCGGTTCCTTCCTAACCATGGGCGTGGTCTCCTTCCTGCTTATGGCGCTCCACGTGAGAATCCAATGGACGAATACCCTCCTCGTCTCGCTCGTCATAGCCATCAATACGATGGGAGCGCCGGGCCTTCCGTTTTGGGAGACCGTGTTGAACCCGATCGCTTTGGTGCTGATCGGAACCGGAATGGGTACCTTGATCAATCTGGTATACAAACCCGTGCATCATGAAAGGGCAGAGGTGCTGCTGAGCCAGTCGGAAGGGATGCTCAGGGCCCTGCTCCATCTGATGGTGCTCGATCTGGAGAAGGGCCGGGTGCCGCCGTACGACATGATCCGGAAGCAGATCGGGGAAATCGACGGATACTTGAAAAAAGGCAAAGAAGTATCCAAGCTCGTCAGCGAAGACCGCAAGTTCCGCAAAAGTTCCTTCAAGAACACCTCGAACATTTTCCAGGCCTTCGAAACGATGCTGTCGCGCATTCACGATATGGCCAGAGGTTTGACCCTCATCGACATGGACGAGAATGAAGTCGCATTTACGGTGAAGGCGCTGAAGCTGCTCATCCGCATGCAGGAGAAAACCATCGCCGGTCGAAAGCCGAAACTGGCTTCATTCAAACGAACGCTCGAACGCAAAAGGCTGGAAATGTGGAATGGATCGGGAGAGGCCGAAGGCTTTTACGGCTTATACGGCGTGTTGATGGATTACGTTCAGGAAATGGAGCTTTTCCTGGTCGAGCACGCGGGAATGGTCAAACGGCAGTTGTCCTACACCTCGATCGACCGCCCCGGGCTCATCGCGGAAATTTCCGACATTCTCGGCAGGCGGGGCTTCAACATCACCGGCGTGTCCATTCGCGTCAACGGGGAGTTCGCGACGACGACGATGGAGGTCGCCAGCCGGGCGGACGCCGCAGGCGACGACGCGGTTAAGGAAATCCGGCGCATCCATCATGTCCTGTCAGCGGAAATGACTGCCATGACCTAACCGAGAGGTCGGGGTTTTTGTAAACCGGGTAATGAAACGTAGTGCCGTTAAGGCATGCTAATCCGAGAGGAGGAATGAAGGTGAGCGAAAACGCGAATGCGGAAGAGTTGGAAATCCGCAAAGAAGGCAATGCATACGTGGTCATCGGCCCAAACGGGCAAGTCGGAGAAATCACCTACCGGCTGGCGGACGTGAATACGTGGATTCTCGACCATACGTATTTGGATCCTGAATATCGGGGAGGCAGCCTGGCGCCTCGAATGCTGGACTTCGTGGTGGAAGAAGCGAGGGAGAAGGGCCGCAAAATCGTGCCGGCCTGCTCCTACGCGCTTGCCCAATTCCGTCGGAATCCCGACAAATACGGGGACGTATGGGAGCGGGCACACGGTGAGTACTCGGATCCATACAGCACGGAAAGCGCCGTTTCCCCCGAACGTTGACGGCAGCGGAAAGGTAAAAAAAGAGCGTGGACGGTTAGCCGTTCGCGCTCTTTTGCTGCGTTATTGAAGAGTCGGGCTTGCATACGGGAACTGGGTGGAATAGTTGCTGAACTGCTGGTAGGCCTGATCGAGCTTCTGCTGCTCCTCGGCCTCCAATTTGTAATGGCCTTTGCGGAACATCAGCTCGAACATCTCGTATTGGCACTGGTGCGTCTCGTTCAAGACGGTCATGATGTCCTGATGGAGGGCGGTGTGGCTCGCTTCCCGCGCCGCCACGTTGAAGCTGTCGGTTAAGTATTTCTCCAAGGCCAATATATCGTTGACCCGGTCGCGGTCGTTCATCTCCGGCCCTTTGACCTGCGGTTCGTTCGCCGGCTTCGGGTTCTTGATCGTCATCGATTGGCTTGGGTTCTGGTTCATGCTTGTCCTCCTGTCATTGGGTTTGCGGGACGCTCTGCATCGCCTGCGTGTTGTTGTTCTGCAGATGCTTCAGGAGCATCGTGTAGTGGCGTTGATGCATTTGGCCGGCTTTGTCGATGGCCGTGCGGATTTCGGGATCCGTGCACTCCTTGGCGAAATGGCTGCATTTTTTCATCGCCAGGATCTCCCATGATAATTGGTCCTTTAAATATTGGGAGTCCTTTGTCGTGATGACTTGGGGAGGAACGGACATCACTTGGCCCTGTTGCTGTTGTGCGGATTGTGTTTGCTGCATGCGTAGTCGAGTCTCCTTCCGTGGAAGATGCCCGGTTAGTTTTCCCCATGATTCAACCCTAAAATTCCCGACACAAGTTCCCGCGTTCTTCCGCGAGAATAGCGCACTGCCCTGGTAGATTGGCGTATTTGCTCCATAATCAGCCGGTTATGTTACAATGGTCCTCAAACCGACTGAACGGAGGACGGATATGCTGAGTTTCGAACAGAAGCTGGCGATCGCGGATTCGTTTCCCGAATTGCAGCGCAAGCCGGTGTCCTTGGGACGCGTGAATTACCATTATGAGAACAGTGTCTATGAGAAGAAAACGGTGGTGTACCACCTGCACCCGAACGGCAACGGATTCGTCTATGCGGGGGAGCTGGACGGCTACGAGACGGACGACAAGGGCTTCGTCAACATCCGCGATTTCGGAGAGGACGAGCTGAGAGCCGTCATCGAGCAGTCGATCCGTTCCCTGTCGGGGGACGGCGGAGATGACTCCGCAGAAGGGCCGAGCTCGGATAAAGAAATTTGGACGAACGCCAAGAAGCAAGAGCTCACCCTTACGCTCGACGACGAAGACGGCATGTGGTACGTCTTTGCCGGATTGAACATGGACGCGGCTTTCGAATCCTACGAAGAGGCGAAGGAATACCTTGAGGATGAAGGGTTTTCCCGTTCGCGGAGAGGATAACGATGGCCAAAAGCAAATTTTACGTCGTATGGGAAGGCAAAACCCCGGGGATCTATGCAGATTGGGCGGCGTGCAAAGCCCAGGTGGACGGGGTCCCCGGGGCGAAATACAAATCGTTCGATTCCCGGGCCGAGGCGGAGCAAGCTTACCGCTCGGGCTGGAAGAAAAGCTTCTCGGCGGCGAAGCCCGCAGCGTCCAAGCCGGCCGGCGCGGGCGCGTCTTCCGGTGTTTCCGCGGACGCGATCGATTACGACAGCATCTCGGTCGACGTCGGCACGAACGGGAACCCGGGACCGATCGAATACAAAGGCGTGGACACCCGCACGGGCGAGGTGTTGTTTTCGTATGGCCCCATCAAGAAGGGAACGAACAATCTCGGCGAATTCCTCGCGATCGTGCATGCCCTTGCCTATTTGAAGAAAGCGGGCAGCAACAAAACCGTCTACAGCGATTCCCGGACCGCGCTCAAATGGGTGAAGCAGAAGGAAATCGCCACGACCCTGCCCCGGGACGATTCGACGAAGGAAGTGTGGACGCTCGTCGACCGGGCTCTGCAGTGGCTTCAAACCAATACCTATAAAAACAAGCTCCTCAAATGGGAAACGACCGAGTGGGGAGAAATCAAGGCCGATTATGGCCGGAAATAAAACGCGGCGCGAGCTTCCTTGCTCGCGTTACGCTTCCCGCGGAGGGGGTAAATAATGACTACAGACGGCCGTCGCACTTAGCCTCAGGATTTTAACTCAGTCTCGGGCGATGAAGGAGGGTGGCACAGACCCCTCACTCATGCAAGAGGGCAACGTCACCGGAATGATCATGACGCGCCCCGAGCTGGTTAAAATAATTACCAAGGCAAAGGGGATAGTCCAATGGAACACCGTTAGCGAAGCATGCTTGTGGTTTCGGATGGAAGTGGAGGAGAAGGCCGTGACAACTTTTCCGATCATCCGGATGGCGTGCGGGAAACTGGAAACAACACAAAATTTAAGGCAGGACATTCCAATGGCAAGACAGTCGATGTCCGCAAACCGGAAGGACAGGAAAACGCTAAATGAATAGCAGGAGCAAGGATTAATCCCCGTTTATTCCGCATATAAACGGGGATTAATCACGTTTAGGGGGAAGGTAAAACGACCAGGATTTTCATTTTACCCATGAAAACAAGAGGTGTATACTTTTCATTCGAAAGGGATGACGCATCTTGGCTACATGGGTAAAAGGGATTTTGCAGGTCGCTTTTTTCGTTGTCTATTCTTGGTCCGTTAATGCGTTGACGACGCTCAGCGGCTTGAATATACCGGGCAGCATCGTCGGCATCCTTCTGTTGTTCGCGTTGCTGCAAACGAAAATCATCAAGCTTGAATGGATCGATCTCGGAGCGAAATGGCTCATCGCCGAAATGCTGCTTTTCTTCATTCCCTCGGCGGTGGGGGTCGTGCAATATGAAGATTTGATGCGGGACAACGGCGTAAAGCTGCTCCTCGTCGTGGCTGTGAGCATCCTGGTCGTCATGGCCGCAACCGGGCTGATGGCGGAACGCCTTTCCGGACGGAAGAAGGCGGCCTCGCGATGATGCTTCCGGCGATTTGTTTTCTGATTACGCTGGCGATTTACTATGGAGTAAAGAAACTGTATCGCGTTCACCCGAAACCGTACCTGACGCCGCTTCTCATTACGCCGGTGATCGTCGTGGCTGTGCTGCTCCTGAGCCGGACTCCGTATCCGACGTACCGGTCGGGGGCTCACTGGATCAGCGACATGATCGGTCCGGCGACGGTGGCGCTCGCGGTGCCGATTTACAAAAACCTTCACGTGTTCAAAAAGCATGCCTTCGTCATCGTCACGAGCGTGCTGTTCGGTTCGACGGTGGCCATCCTGACCTCGGCGGGGCTGGCGAAGGTCCTGCACCTCAGCAACCAGCTGATCGAGAGCATCGCTCCCCGTTCGGCGACGACGCCGATCGCGATGTCGATTTCCCGCATGACGGGCGGCATTCCGACCGTAACGGCGATTTTGGTGCTGGCGACGGGATTGCTCGGCATGATGTTCGGTCCGGCCGTGATTCGGGCATGCCGAATCCGGAACGAAGTTGCCAGAGGCGTATTGTTCGGCACGGGAGCCCATACGGCGGGTACCTCGAAGGCGTTCGAATTCGGTGCCGTCGCGGGATCGATATCCAGCATAGCCATGATCCTGACGGCTTTTTTCACGGTTTTTTCCATGCCTTGGGTGCTCCGGTGGTTTTTGTGAGGGAAATCCGATTTGCTATTGCCGCTCGGATGTGGTACGATGTCTTTGCTTCAAATTTTGACCTGAACTCGCATATTGTAGAGGGTTATGGTTTGAGCGGATAACCTTGTACAATATGTGAGTTTTTTATTTCTACCCGAAATAAGAAGGTCTCATGTAACTTTAAAGGAGGTGCTCTCACATGCAACAAGGAACGGTAAAATGGTTCAACGCTGAGAAAGGCTTCGGTTTCATCGAAGTTGAAGGCGGCAATGACGTATTCGTTCACTTCAGCGCGATCGTCGGCGACGGCTTCAAAACCCTCGACGAAGGCCAACGCGTGGAGTTCAACGTGGTTCAAGGCAACCGCGGCCCGCAAGCCGAAAACGTCGTAAAACTGTAAGAAGCGCGAAAATGCCCTTAACCTGGTTAAGGGCATTTTTTCGTTTTTTGGGCATGCTAGGAAGGAAGGGGGCGTTACTCATGTACTCGCGCAAAAAAACGTTCGAACCGCTGCCGGAAGAAATGACCGCCATTTGGTCTTGCACCCAAGACGACTGTAACGGCTGGATGAGGGACAATTTCAGCTTCTCGGCGGAGCCGACCTGTCCGAAGTGCCACTCCCCGATGGAAAGCGGCATGAGAAGCTTGCCCGTGCTGGTCAACCTGGGCATGAAAAGCGATCAGAAGAATGTGAAGGCGGGCATTTCCATACAAGATTGAAACCCCTACCCCCCGGTGGGGTTTTTTCGTATATTCTGGATAAGGGAGAGGGGAATGCACAATGGAATACACGCCAGAGCAAGTGGCCGAGTGGATGGTGAACGAAATCCGGGAACGGGGCATCCTGCATCAGAGCGACGCGATCGCCCACGTCCGGACCCATTTCGGCGAATCGTTCGTCTTCGTCAATGAGAACGGAAACGAGTCGTTATCGAAGGAAGTGAAGAAGGCCTTCCGAAAGCTGCATAGAGGCCGGGTCGCGTGGGACCGTGACGGGTTTTTCTGGGGTTGGACCTAGAAGCGCCCGGGTAACTTTATTTCGTAATGAGCACGCGGGTGCCGGTTTTAATACGGTCATACAGCCAGCGTACGTCTTTATTGTGCATGCGGATGCAGCCGGCCGACACGTATTTGCCGATGGACTTCTCGTTGTTGGTTCCGTGGATGCCGTATGCGTAAGACACTTTGCCGCCAATCGTCACCTTGAGTCCGAGCCAGCGGTCTCCGAGCGGATTTTTCGGATCTCCGCCCTTAATATGTTCCTTGTAGTACGGCCTGTTTTTGATTTTCTCGATGATCGTGAACAGGCCCTCCGGCGTATAGGATTTTTTGCGGCCGGTTCCGACGGGGAACGACTTGACCAGTTTGCCTTTTTCGTAGAAGCTGAGGACGTTCGTGGACTTATCGATGACGATGAATTGCTCGTATTTGGCGTATTTCGCAGGCAAAGTCGCGGATTGGGCGGCATGGGCCTCAACCGGAATGAAGAAAATCGCGAGCATGACGGTCAGAATGCGGAGCAGGGCAATTTTGATCTTTCATACCTCCTTTCTCTCCCTATATATGCGGGGGAAAGAAGGGGCATGAGGGCGAGTCGCGTCGATTGCGGTCATTCGGGAGAGAAGGAGGAAACTTAATATGCTGCAACCCTTTCAGGCGTTAGTCGTGGACAAGGCGGACGGGGAATTCCGGATCGGCGTGCGGACGCGGACGGAAGGGGATTTACCGGAAGGCGATCTGCTCATTCAGGTGGCTTACTCCAGCTTGAACTACAAGGATGCTTTAGCGTGCGTGCCGGACGGCAATATCGTGAAGCGCTATCCGTTCGTACCGGGTATCGATCTGGCAGGCATCGTGGTAGAAAGCCGTGACGACCGTTTCGAAAATGGGGACGAAGTGCTGGTGACGGGGTATGAGCTCGGAGTGGCGCACGAGGGCGGATTCAGCCAATACGCCAGAGTGCCCGCGGCCTGGGCGGTGAAGCTGCCGGACGGCTTGTCGCTGAAAGAAGCGATGATTTACGGTACGGCAGGCTTCACGGCGGCGCTGTCCGTGAATGAGCTGCGGCATTCCGGCGTGACGCCGGAACGGGGGCCGGTGCTGGTGACCGGCGCTACCGGAGGCGTCGGCAGCATGGCGGTCGCCATGCTGGCTAAGCTCGGCTATGAAGTGGAGGCCGTCACGGGAAAACTGGACATGCGCGGCGAGCTGCTTCGTTTGGGAGCGGCCCGGATCGTGGAGAGGAGCGAGCTGGTGCCGGATCCGTCCCGGCCGCTCGGTAAACAGCGGTGGGGCGGCGCGGTGGACTGCGTCGGAGGCGATCTGTTGGCGGCCGTTCTCGGCGGTATCCGCTACGGCGGCGCAGTCGCGGCCAGCGGATTGGCGGGAGGCAGCGGGCTGCCTGCGACCGTCTTTCCGTTTATCCTCCGCGGCGTTCGGCTGATCGGCATCGACTCCGTGCTGGCGCCGATGGATGTCCGGCTCGAAACGTGGATGCGTCTGGCTTCGGAATTCAAGCCGGATCGACTCGATGCCATGTACACCGAGATTTCCTTGGAACAGGTTCCGGAATGCGTGTCCGCGATGCTTGCCGGGCAGTCCCGGGGGAGATGGCTGGTTAAGTTGGCCTGAACGAAAAAAACGCTGCCCGACGCGAAGTCGGACAGCGTTTTTGCATGGATGAGGGCGAATCGGTCAATCGGATTACAGAACCCGGCGAGCCGTGACGTAACGGGTGCTGTACTTGCTCAGATCGCCGATCATGAGGCCGTTGATGTTTTTGCCGATCGTGTTGTGGATGAATTGGCCGTTGCCGATATAGATGCCGACGTGGTTGACTTGTCCTTTTACGCTGACGCTGAAAAAGACGAGGTCGCCCGGCTTCAGGTTGGCTTTCGACACGTAGGTTCCTTGCAGGCTTTGAGCGCGGGAACCCCACTTCAGGTTAACGCCTTGCGATGCGAACACGTATTTCGTGAAAGACGAGCAATCAAAGATCAATTTGCTCGGATTGTTAGCCCCGAACACGTAATGGACTTTCCCTCTCAGCGATTCCGCGAGGCTGATGATCTTGCTTGCTTTAACGGCAGCGGAAGTTGTGGAGACCGTAGCGGCATTGGCCGTTGCGGCGCCGGTGCCTGCGAATTGGGCGGTCAGAATGGACAGGCCCAGGACAGAAGCGACGATCAATTTATTTACCACTTTCGTAAATTTCATGTTGTGTTCCTCCTGATGTCTGGTATTTTCGAGCCGAGACAAACTATAACATGGCTCGCTAGGCGAATGTTGAATCTGAGCCGATTCTCATCTTCCAAACTCAGCCACCAGGCTTCCGGATTTTTTCGAAAAGTTCGCTTTGGGCTTGCCCGAGCGGCGGGACTGGTTGGTTCAGCGCCGCCAGAATCTGTTCGGCTTGGCCGCGCGTCAGCGGCAAGGACGACTCCTTCAATTCATAGCCGATCCGCCCGTCGATCTCAATCGTAGCGGTACGGATATCGGAGAGATTGGCGATGCCTTTACGGCGGAGGCGCAACTCGAGCTGTTCCATGGTCATCCGCATTTTCCGCAGATTATGCTCCTGGATTTGACCGTCTTTGACGACGAGGGTCGGCCGACCGATCAGCCACTTTTCAAGCACCGGGAATTTGAGCGCGAGAAATTGGAAGATCAGCATGACGGCCACGAAAATCGCGATGCAAACGAGCGTTTTCCATAGCTCGTTCTCTGAGACCGCATGTCCGATAACGGTGCCGATGGCCAGCAGGGTGATCATTTCGAGCGTCGTCATTTCCGCGATCGCTTTTTTGCCGGCCAATCGAAGAGCGGCCAAGCCGAAGACGACGACCACCACAGCCTCATATGCGAAATTGTACATGGCTGAGCCCCCCTGTCGGCTATGTATATCTTTATTATGGCCCAAAAAACGAAACTCCCGGCCGTTAACGGGCCGGGAGTCGGAGCGTGTTAGCACTTGTTCGCGTTAGAGGACGGCTTCGGCTTTTTGGGTCTGTCACCCGCATGCTCGGAGCGCTTGTCCCCGAATTGGTCCAGGCGGGAGGGGGAAGCGGCAGGCCCGTCGTTATCCGGATGGTTGTTTCGTCCCGTCATGTTCGTCACCTCGGAAGTCAGCTTGGCACTCGTTCTTGTACAGTATGGCTTATTGATCCGTTTTTTATTGATGTGGTGGAGGGTGGCCTGGCAGTGCTTTTAAACCAGCATGCCCTCCGCTTTCCGGATCACTTCCGCAATCCGTCCCTCCAGCTCGTACATTTTCCGATGCTGCTCGACGATTTGCCGCGTGGCGGTATTCACGGAGCCGAGCAAGCCGGCGGACAGTTTGGCGTCGCGTTTGGAGAGGGACTGAGTGAAGCTTCTCCAAACCGTCGACTGGCTGTCTTTCGGGGCTTTCAGTGCGCTCTTCAAAGCTCGGATCTGCACTTGAAGAGGGGAGACCGCGGAAAGTTCGTCGCGGATCTTCTTCATTTTCGCGGACGTCGCCTTTCTGGCTTGCTGGTAAGCGGCGTCTTTGTTTTTGATTTCCTGGCGGGCGAGCTGGACGGGGATTTTGTAGGCATCGGACTGGGCTTGGAACAGGGCGGTCAGCGTCTTGTTCTTCACTTTCCGCGCGGCAGCCAGCTGTTGGTTGGCGCTGCGGTAGAGGTCGAACAGCTTCTGGTGCCTGCTCTTCGTCTGCTCGGCATCCGCTTTGAGCTTGGCGAGCTTGTCCGCGTCAATCTGCTGGATGCGTTTGCGCAGCGTCGTCAGCTTCTCTTCGCTGCGGTAATGGAGATCGGAAACCTTCTGCTCCCATTCCAGAGCGGACTGTTTTAACGCCACGTAATCCAAGTGCTGCTGCTTCAGTTTGGGTCCCCAAGTATCGTCAGCCGCGGCAAGCGTCCGTTCGTACTCCTTCTTCTGGGAGTCGGTGAAATCCGGTGAAGCGGCCCAAGCGGGAGGGGCGGCTAAGGCAGTCGCCAAAATCAAAAGGAACGATGACCAAATCCAGGCTTTCGTGATGAGCGGCTTGACGTTCATAAGCGAAGGTCTCCTTTCGCGCGCCCGGAAAACGAAAAAACACCCGCAAGCGAGGCTGTTGAGCCTGGCTTACGGGTGCTTCCCGGTGCGCGTTCATTGATTTTCGTCCACTATAACCCGCTGGAGTCGGTCGTGTCAAGAGAACAGCGGAACGTTTGTTCGTTTGATGCGAGTGGTGGGCGTCCGGATTAACACATAAGTAAACGTGGTTTACTTAAGTGGGTGGATGGTGGGAGTGCGAGAGGGTTTAAGTAAATGTGATTTACTTAATTCGGCGGATGTTGGGAGTGCGAGAGGGTTTAAGTATACGTATTTTACTTATTTCAGCGGGAACACGATGCGACGAGCAAATTAGTCTCTGTGGGAGACTATTTCAGCGGGAACATGGTGCAGCATGCAAAATAGTCTCTGTGGCGCGTTATTTCAGCGGGAACATGGTGAAGCGAGCAAAATAGTCTCTGTGGCGCGTTATTTCGGTGGGAACATGGTGCAGAGAGCAAAATAGTCTCTGTGGGAGACTATTTCGGCGCAATCACGGCGCAACGATGCGATAGTTCCCTAGTCCGGGTGGGGAGGGGGCTGGAGTCACAGATAAACATAAACTTTCTAGAATTCAATATTTTGTGA
This sequence comes from Cohnella candidum, assembly GCF_003713065.1. NCBI lineage: Bacteria > Bacillati > Bacillota > Bacilli > Caryophanales > Paenibacillaceae > Cohnella > Cohnella candida. The sequence goes on from NZ_CP033433.1 coordinate 4,766,021, forward strand.
ATTCTATAAGTTATCGGATGAAAACTGCGCATCAATACCCAACAAGCAAGCATCATACTAGGTCCAAATGCGCTTTTTCAGGACGACAGGCCTACTCCAAATACGCTGGCAATCCCTGTCGTTATACATATCGAAATGTTCAGAAAATTGATATTTACGTCGGATTTCAGGAAGATTATGTATCGGGCTATGATGAAATCACATCGAACCGGTGAGCCGAACTCAAAGCTCCTCCGGGTCTCGATAAAGGCAAACCCCGCGAAAGCGGGCGACGCAAAGCTACAGGGGCTAAGGACGCGATGAAGGCGCGTTACGCCAGCCAGCTGCCGAAAGATCCGGGGAGCTCTCTTTATTTTAGGGAACCCCCCTTTCGGGAAAAGGCGGGTTATTTTTCGTGGGATTGGAGGTGCGAGAACCGCATGATGCTGGTCATCCGGGAGACCGGACGGCAGCTGGGCTTGCGGATCGAAAAAGCGGACACGTTTTTCCGAAGGTTTCGCGGGTTGATGCTGACGCCGTCTCTGTCGGAAGGATCCGGCCTTCATATTCAGCCCTGCAGGGCGGTCCATTCTTTCTTCATGAAATATCCGGTGGACGTGCTGCACCTGGATGCCGAGGGCAAGATCGTCGGAATGGAGCATGGCCTTAAGCCGGGCAACATCGGGATTTCCTTCCGGAAAACCCGCTCGGTCGTCGAATTGCCGGCGGGTACGCTGACCCGTGAAGAAGTCCAGTTGGGACATACCGCCATATTCGAAGAACTTAGCGATTTATCCATTACTTAACCCCATTAAACGAGGAGGAAACAAAATGATGAAAAAACTGATGGGATTGCTGAAGCAAGAGGAAGGACAAGGCATGACGGAATACGGTCTCGTGCTCGGCCTGATCGCGGTGGCGGTCGTCGCCGCTCTGATTCTGCTGCGTGACCATATCATCGCGCTGTTCAACAACGCGGAAACCACGGTCAACAACGGCGTGACGCGTATGGGAACGACCCCGTCCCCGGCGCCGTAACGGATCCGATAAGCGGTCGGAAGGCCATACGTGACTTCGCGTATGGCCTTCTTTTATCCGCCGGAACGACATTTTCCGAGGAGGACCGGACGTGTGGACGAATGCCGTATTGCTGTCGGCTGCCGCGATCTGCGTGGCGACCGACTTGAAAAACCGGAAAATTTACAACGCCGTCATTTTCCCATCGCTTGCCGCCGCGCTGCTCATTCACGCTTGCCAGCGGGGCTGGAGCGGTTTGGCTGAAGGCTTGCTCGGCTTCCTCGTCGGCCTGGGCATTTTGCTAATCCCCTATCTCATGGGCGGAATGGGCGCGGGCGACGTTAAAATGCTGGCGCTGGTCGGAATGTTGAAGGGAATGGCCTTCGTGCTCGAATCCGCCGTCTACATGGCGCTGATTGGCGCCGTGATCGCGATCGGGGTTTGGTTGTTACACGAAGGACTGCGCGCGCGCATGCAGTATCTGGGTTTCGTTTGTTTTTGCCTTCGGATGAAGGTGTTCCCGGTTATGAGAGGCGGTGACGGGACCGCCGGATCCATCACTTACCCGTACGGAGTCGCCATCGCGGGCGGTGCGGTCCTCTGCCTGGCGCTGAAAGGATGGGGGGCGGCATGATCAAGGAACAGAAGGGACAGTCGCTCGTGGAATTCGCCCTGATGCTTCCGCTGCTGCTGCTCTTGATTTGCGGAATCGTCGATCTCGGACGGCTGCTGTTCGCGTACGTCAGTTTGAACATGACGGCGCAGGAGACGGTGCGGCTCGGCGGACTGGGGAAAGGCGACGCGGACATCGCGGCCTACGCGAAGAACCACGTCAGGGTGGGCAGCTCCTCTACGTTGAAAGTGACCATTACGCCGCAGGAATCAACCCGCAAGTCGGGCCAGGATGTAAAGGTCACCCTGACGTACTCGCTGCCGCTCATTACGCCGCTCCTCACGGAAATCATCCCGGCCCCGGTTCTTTCGGCGGACTCCACGATTCGGGTGGAATAGGAGGAGAACCATGTTACGATCCGCGTTGAACAGACTGAGGGACGAGCGAGGCAGCACGGCGGTGCTGGTCGGGCTGTCGTTCCTGCTCCTGCTGACGGCCACGGGTCTTGTCATTGACGGGGGCACGATGTATGCGGCCAAGAGCCACCTTCAGAAAACGGCGAACGCCGCCGTACTGTCAGGGGCGCAAGAACTCACCGGGCAGGAAGCGAACGTGCGGGCGGTCATCGGCGATATTCTGCAGCGGCACGGGGAGTCGTCCAGCTTGACGGGAACGGACGTGCAGATGAAATCGACCGTCCGCATCACCCTTCGAAAGCAAGTCCCCTTAAGTTTCAGCAAGCTGCTCGGCAAAGAAACGGCGACGGTCGAAGTGAAAGCGGCCGCGCAAATTCTTCCGATGGGAGCCGCGGAAGGCGTCGCGCCGCTCGGCATCGACGAATCGATCCCGCTCGAATTCGGCAAGACATACAAGCTCAAAGTGGACAGCTCCGGCGTGGAAGCCGGCTATTTCGGCATTTTGGCCCTTGGAGGGCCGGGCGCCTCGACTTACGAAAATAACTTGAAGTACGGGTACCAAAGCGAGATTAAGCTGGGCGACATCATCGATACGCAGACAGGCAACATCGCCGGCAAAACGCGCGAGGGCGTGCAGTTGCGCATCGATTCCGACCCCTATCCGCCGGGAGACTATACCCACCGGGATTCCCCGCGGGTCATCCTGATCCCGGTTTACCGGCCGTATAACCAATCCTCCAACCAACTGAAGCAAATTAAAGTGACTGGGTTCGCCTATTTTTACATCATGGAGCCGATGTCCTCGAAGGACACCTCGATTACCGGTCAATTCATCGAAAGAACGGGCACGGGATTTACCGAGACTGGAGCGGTGGACAAAGGCGCGTTCGCGATCCGGCTGATCGAATAACAGGGCGATACATACTTCCGCGGGATGGGTGACAACCGATGAGATCCAAAATCATACTGATGGCCGCTCTCGTGATGGGCATCGTGACGACGGTCCTGTTCTTTAATTACATGAAGAAATACGACGCGGCCGCGGCCGTGAACGAGACGTTCGTCAGCGTCGTGGCGGCGAAGCAGGAAATCAAGGAAAACACGAAAATCACCGGGGCCATGCTCCAGACGATCCAAATTCCGGCCAACGGGGTGCACGCCTCGACGATCAAGGATTTGGCGCTTGCGGAAGGCAAGGTGGCGGCCAGCGACCTGGCGGCGGGGGAAGTCATTCTCGCCAACCATATCAAGGACCAGCAGGCGGAGGCGCAATTCGTCTCCAAAAAAGTCCGGGATGGTTACCGGGCGGTGTCGCTCGGCGTCAACCTCGTGCAGTCGGTTTCCAACTTGATCGAGCCTGAGGACTATGTCGATCTCGTCTTCACGGAGACGGATCCGGACACCAAGAAGGTCCAATCCTCCATCCTTCTCGAAAACGTTCGAGTACTCGCGATCGGCCGCCGAATGGTTCAGGCAGACGCGACGACCGAGTATGTGGAATACGCGACCGTGACGCTCGAAGTGAAGCCGGAGGACGGGGTGACCGTCATCAACTCCGACGAGAAGGGGCCGGTCAGCTTGATGCTGCACAGCCGCGTGGTTCAGGAGGACGGAGGGAGCAAGCCATGAGCCAGTCGCCGAAATCGGACGGAAACGAACCGTCCGCCAAACGGGGTGAGATGATCGCCCTCTGCAGCGCGAAGGGAGGGATCGGCCGGACCGTGATGGCGGTGAACCTGGCGGTCGCCTTGTCCAAGAAAAACGTGCAGGTCGGCCTGCTGGACGGCAATTTTCAGTTCGGAGACATCGCGCTGGCGCTCGACCTTCAGCCGACCTTCACGATCAAGGACGTCGTGGAGGGGATCGGGGAAATGGACCGCTACGCGCTGTCCGGCTTCCTGATCCATCACGGCAGCGGGGTGAAGACGCTGGCGGCGCCGGAGCGCCCGGAATTCGCGGACCTCGTGACGCCGGCGGTCATCGACCGCGTCTGCGATCTCTTGCTGGCGCAAACCGATTATCTTGTCGTCGATACCGGCGCGGGGCTCTCGGAGCAGACGCTGCAGTTCATCGAGAAAGCGGACCAGATTTTCGTGCTCACGACGCTGGAGATGACGGCGATCAAAAACACGAAGCTGATGCTGGAGACGCTGGAGGTGCTCGGGTATCGGCACAAAACGCAGCTGGTCGTCAACCGGGCCACGATGGAGAGCGTCATCAAAGCGTCGGACGTGCCGGACATCCTGGGATACGAGACGTCCATGTTCGTGCCGAACGAGTGGCAGCTCGCCACCCAATCGCTGAACACGGGCATTCCGTTCGTTCAAAACCAAGCCAAAACGGACCTCGCCAAAGCGCTGTTCAAATGGGCCGAGCAGCTCGTGATCCGGCGGGAAATCTCGGTGTTCAAGCCGAAGTCGGGGTCTTTCCTCCAGCAACTGTTCCATAAAACGTCGAAAAACATTACCTCGATCTTCTGAGGAGGTCCATGCGCGATGAGTCTACTCGATAAAATCCAAGCGAGGGCCGGCCAGGAAGCGCCGGATCCGGCGGCAGCGGAACCGGCGGAACAAGATCAGCAGGCGAAAGCCCCAAAGAAGGATTTGCTCACCACCTTCCGCCGCATCCGCGGGCACGACCCTCTGTCCAAAAGCCATCCCGCTCCGCTGTCCAAACACCAGGAGCTGAAAAACAAGCTGCATAAGCAGATTTTGAACGACCTGAAAGACGAAGACGTGGAAACGATCCTGCCGAAAATCGACGCGATGGCCGTCCAGATCATCCAGGAAGACGAAACGTTCCGCGGCAAGGTCGACCGCAAGAAAGCCGTCGACGAGCTGATCCACGACCTGACGGGCTACGGGCCGATCAACCCGCTGCTGCTCGACGAGGAGATCAGCGAGGTGATGGTGAACGGGCCGAACCAGGTCTACGTGGAACGCGGCGGCCGGATCGAATTGTCCTATGTCCAGTTCCGAGACGACGAGCATGTCATGAACATCATCGAGAAAATCGTGTCCCCGATCGGCCGCCGCGTCGACGAAAGCAGCCCGATGGTCGACGCCCGCCTGCCGGACGGCTCGCGCGTGAACGTCATCATCCCGCCGCTGTCGCTGAAGGGGCCGACGATCACGATCCGGAAGTTCGCGAAGGATCCGTTCACGATCGACAACCTGGTCGATTTCGGCACGCTGACGCGTGACATGGCCATTTTCCTGGAGGCTTGCGTAAAGGCACGGCTCAACATTTTCGTGAGCGGGGGTACGGGCTCCGGCAAAACGACGACGCTGAACGTCTTGTCCGCGTTCATTCCGAGCGACGAGCGGATCGTCACGATCGAAGACGCGGCGGAGCTTCAGCTCTGGCAGGATCACGTCGTGTCGCTCGAATCGCGGCCGCCGAATATCGAAGGCAAAGGCGCCATCACGATCCGGGACCTCGTCCGCAACTCGCTGCGGATGCGCCCGGAGCGCATCGTCATCGGGGAGGTTCGGGGCGGCGAAGCCCTGGACATGCTCCAGGCGATGAACACCGGCCACGACGGCTCGCTCGCCACGGGGCACTCGAACAGCCCTCGGGACATGATTTCCCGTCTGGAGACGATGGTGCTCATGGCCGGGATCGAGTTGCCGGTGAAGGCGATCCGCGAACAGATCGCGGGGGCGGTCGACCTGATCATTCAGCAGACAAGGCTCAAGGACGGCACGCGCAAAATTACCAACATCACAGAGGTACAGGGGATGGAGGGCGACGTCATCGTGCTGCAGGACATATTCTCGTTCCGGCAGACGGGCGTGGACGAGCGCGGACGGATCAACGGCAATCTCGTGCCGACCGGCGTGCGGCCGAGGTTTTACGAGCGGCTGGAGACGTCGGGCATCCATATTCCCGCCAGCGTGTTCATTGAGGAGGAGTAAGCCGTGAGCTGGATATTAACGGGCATGGTCGCGATGAGCAGCTTCCTGTTGTTCGCCGCGGTTCTGGGGCTACTCTTCCATACGGACAAGCGGATGGAACGCAGGATGGGGCGCTATTTGGCGCTCAACGACCGCAAGCAGCTGGGGCGCCGAAAGTTCGAACTGCTCGTCCAGCTTCGCGTCTACAAGCAAGCGGTCCGGGACCGCGTGCTCACGAAGAAGCGGAGCGGGCGCCTCGAGCAGATGCTGAACCTCGCGGGCGTGCCGCTGAAGCCGGAAGAATACGTCATGTTTCAATGGATATGTACGGCGCTTGGCGCCGGATTGCTGTATTTGATCGCGGGTCAGGTGTTGCTGCTGGCGGTTGGGGGTGTCGCGGGATTCGCGCTGCCCCGCATGTGGATCGGCCGGAAGCGGAAGGCGAGAATGACGGCTTTCAACGACGGCCTGCTGGATATGCTGACGACGATCATCGGCTCGCTGCGGGCCGGCTTCAGCTTCGCGCAAGCGCTGCGGACCGTCGTGGACGAATCGCAGGGCCCGGTTAAAGAAGAGGCGGAAATCGTGCTGAAGGATATGCAGTACGGCAGCTCTATGGAGGACGCGCTGACCGAGTGGAAGGAGCGGATGCCGAGCGAGGATCTGGACCTGATGATCCAGGCGATTCTCATCCAGCGGCAGATCGGCGGCAACCTGGCGGTGGTGCTGGAGACGATCGTGCAGACGATCCGCGACCGCTCCCGCATTCAGCGCCAAGTGACCACGCTGACGGCGCAGGGGAGGCTGTCCGGCATGGTGGTCGGCTGTCTGCCGTTTGTGCTCGGCGTCGTGCTCTATTTCATCGAGCCGGATTACATCGGAACGCTGTTCCATACTCCGATCGGGATCGGGCTGGTGGCGGCCGGCCTGGTGTCCGGCAGCATCGGGTTCTTATTCATCCGCAAAATCACGACGATCGAGGTGTAGGCCCATGCTGTACGCAGCTTTTTGTATGACCGTTACGCTTGTATTGTACGCCTTTTTCGTCCTTCGCGAGGAACGGGTCCAGCGCAAGAAGAGGAGACTCGCTCTCGTTACGGGCGCCACGGAAACGGTACCTCCTGCGGACGCGCCCACGAACTCCCCGGAAGGCAGCTTGAAAGGGCGCGTGCTGCTTCCTCTGTGGAAGGAATTCCGCCGCTTGTTCAGCCGTACGCTGGAGGAACGCAAGGAAGCCAAGCTGGAGCTGAGACTGCTGCAGGCGGGCCAGCCTTTTCGGATGTCCCCGGTGGATTTCCGGATCGCGCAGCTGACGCTGGCGTTGCTGCTGCCGGGTGTTTGCCTGTTCTATGCTTATTTGCTGGATTCGGGATTCGGCGGTGCGTTGCTGCTGTCTGCGCTGGGAGTGGCCGCTGCCGGTTGGCTGCCGGGACAATATCTGAAAATGAAGTGCAAGACGCGCTGCCGGCTCGCCCTTCGGGAACTGCCGGACGTGCTGGATCTGCTCACGGTCAGCCTGGAAGCGGGGCTCGGCTTCGATGCCGCGCTCGGCAAGCTGGTTTCCAAGAAAGAAGGGGTTCTCGCCGGTGAATTCAGAAGGTGCCTGGAGGAGATCCGCCTCGGCAAAACCCGCCGCGAAGCCCTCTCCGGCGTGCGAGACCGTCTGCCGCTCGACGAGCTGAAGGTACTCATCAGCAGCATCCTGCAGGCAGAGAAGCTCGGCATCGGGATGGTTCAAGTGCTTCGCATCCAATCCCAGGAGGTGCGGGAGCAGCGGAAGCAGCGGGCCGAGGAAGAAGCGATGAAGGCGCCGATCAAAATGCTGTTCCCGCTCGTGCTCTTCATTTTCCCCAGCTTGTTCATCGTCCTTCTCGGCCCGGCGATCATCCAGTTCGTCCAGACGTTCAGCGGTATATAAATTTAAACTTCTATGCCCGCTCCCGCAGAGCGGGCTTCTTTCACGAGGCAGCCCGCGACGGCAAGGTCGAAGATGGCCATGCCCATGGGGCAGAAGAGTACCGGCTCTTCCGGCGGGAAATCCGCAAGCGCGTCCCGGCAGACGAGGTCGGCGAGCGAACGCGTTTGCTGCCGGGTCAGGCCGGCTTCCCGGTGGAGGAGCTCGATGTCCGTGTTTTCGCGGCACACTTCGTCCCAGTCGTCGACGATGACGGCTTGGATATCCTGCAACGCTTCGGCGCGATAGTCCCGGAGAGACACATGGAGAAGCAGGCTGCCCTTGGAAGGCGTCCGGTCGATGTAACGGTTGGAAGACACCGTGCATGTGATGAAAACATCGCACGGTTCATACGCTTCCTCCCAGCTCGAAGCCACGGCCGTCCGGCCGCGCCAGGGAACGGGGATGGAGGACTCATCCACGCCGCCGATGTCGTAGAGCGTGAACCCCTCGATAACGTCGCCGTATAAGGCGGCGCACATCTCGAAGTGGGCGCGCCCGATCGGCCCCCAGCCGATGATCGAGACGCGAAGCTTCTCCCGGGGGCGGGCTTTCAAGTAACGGCCGAGCACGACGCCGCTCACCGCCGCCGTCCGCAGCACGTTCGCCATGCCGCCGTTCAGGATGGCATAGGGCTCGCCGGTGTCCGCCCGATTCAGCACGATGACGCCGTGAGCCCTCGGAAGCCCCCGATCGCGGTTGCCGGGAAAGCTGGCGATCCACTTGATGCCGGCCGTATCGAATTCCCCGCCCAGGTAAGCGGGCATGGCGATGATGCGGTTGCGGGGATCCCCGTACCGCAAATAAGGCTTGATCGGCTGCGCGTAATCGCCGGCCTCTCTCGCAAGCAGCGCTCGTTCCACGCAATCGGCCAACGTGCCCCAGTTGACGCCGAGAGAACGTATATCCCCGTCGTTTAAGATCAACACCCGAAATCCTCCTCCGCAGATGACGGCACGCGGCCGAAATGCCGAATCACCCAATCGTCCGAATACAAGGTATCGAGGTACCGTTCCCCGCGGTCATGGACGATAACCGCGCACACCGCTTGATCCGGGAGCCGGGGCAGCATCCGGCGGACCGACTGGATGACTCCGCCGGAAGAGGGCCCGGCAAGGATCCCCTCATGCAGCGCAAGCGCCCGGCAGCCCGATACCATGTCCCAATCCGATACGTGGACCGCCTCATCCCAGAAGGGCTGCTGCCCGAAGGGCGGCACGATGCCGGCGCCCATGCCCGGAAATCGCCGTACCCCCTGCGTACCTCCCGTGATGGCGCTCGTCTCCGAATCGATCGCGATGATCCGGACCGGAAGCCCCTGCTCCTGGGCGTACCGGGCGCAGCCAAGCATCGTGCCGCACGTGCTGATGCCGCCGAACACGTAATCGACCTTTCCCGCTTCCTTCACGAGTTCCTCCATCATCCCCATTTGCGAACGCCAGTTGTTGTCATTCCCGTATTGATTCGGCCAGAAGCTGCCCGGGATTTCCGAGAGCAGCTGCTGCACCCGGTTCAGCCGAGCCGGCAGGAATTCGCCGGTCGCGGGATCGGGCTGCTCGACCCGGTCGATTTCGGCGCCGAACGCCCGGAGAATGTCGAGGTTGGCCCCGGCCGTCCGCGGATCGACGACGCAGATGAACCGCAGCTTCCGCTGCGCGCATACGATCGCGAGGCTGATCGCCGTGTTACCCGAGCTGGATTCCACGATTACCGATCCGGGACCGATCCTTCCGGTTTTCCAGGCTTCTTCGAGCATGCGCGAAGCGGGACGGTCCTTGGCGCTGCCGCCGGGGTTCAGGAGCTCCAGCTTGGCGAGCACCCGGATGCCGCGCGGATTGGCGAACAGGTTCCTTAGCTCGACCAGCGGCGTTTTGCCGATCGCCGACAGGATGGAGTCGCTCATGGGGTATCTTCTTCTTTGCGGACGTAATGGATTTTGCGGTTTTTAATGGATGGTTTGCCTTTGGGCGCCGCTTCCGAACGGGAGAGATTCACTTTAATGCCGTCGAGCAGGCCGCCGCGGATCATCGCCCCGATCTCCGGAATCTGCTCTTCGACGGCGCTGCGGATCGCCGGGATCAGCACGGCGGGCAGCGTCTGGCTCGTGAGCGTCACCGTCATCGAGCGGCCTTTCATTTCCACGCGGATGTCCGCGTCTTCCGAGAACGGGCGAATGGCTTCCTCGATGTCATACAGGCTGATTTTCTCCCCGTGCTTCAGCTCCGGTCCGAGCCGCTTAACGATCCCTTCGAACGTATAGCGCGGGACGCCGTCGATTTCCATGACGCGGAAATCCCGCACGACGTCGTACGTGACGTAACGCACGGCGGGAAAAGCATCGCGGACGAACGAGGTCAGGACGAGCACTTGCTCGCCGGGAGGCAAGGGATCGAAACCTTCGCGGAGCGTTCCCGTTCCGATGCCTTCCGCGTGCAGGCCTTCGGCGACCACGTATCTGCCCAGCCGATGGGAGAACGAAGCGATCGTTCCGATCTCGATGGAGCCGTACGTGTCGAGAATGTCGGCCGTTTTGATGCCGAACTTTTTGGCGACGCTCTTCTGCCAGGAAGGGGGCGCGATTTCGCCGACCAGGATGATCTTGCGAATTCCGAAGCGATTCGGTTGCCCCGCGGCGCGGATAATCCGGTCGAGAATCGAAGGCATCGTATACAGAAGTTCCGGGCGGAAGGCTTCCAGCCGCTCCAGGTGCTGCTCGATCGGAAGCTCGAAGGAGACGGACTCGCCTTGCACGCCTAGCCGGAAGAATACGTCCAGGGCCGTGCCCGCCGCATGTCCGGTTCCCATGTCGGACAGGGCTCTGTGGATAGGGACGCCTCCCGCGAGCAGCCAATGAAGGTACATATCCGCTTTGACGTCGACGTAACGCCGTTCATCCGCTTCGGAGTAATAGATCGTTTTTCGTTTGCCCGAGCTCGTGCCGGAAGTGGAATAAGAGGTGAGCCCGGAGGCGATGGCAGGGTCCGGGGACGAGGAGTAGTAGTGGTTTTCCAAAATGGAGGCGGTGAGCAGCGGAGGACTTTCCATACCGTCGTCGCTTTCTTCAAGGAGACGAGCGTACCAAGGAAATCGCACGGCGGTTTCCTGCGCTAATTGCAGCACGCTGCCTGGGTCATACACGTTGATGAGCACCTCCCCTTGGTGATTGCTTCAGCATATGTAGGGGACAGGCCGGCATGTTCGGGGCGAATGACGCGGAGGGACAGCCGCCAGGTTCATCCGTGCCTTGGCCGCACTATGATGGATTAATGGAAAGGAAGTGAAAAGAGTGGGATTCGGCAACAAATGGTCCAGACACGGAGTCATGAGCAGCTCGACGGAGTTGTCCGCCTATATGCCGGAGACGAGGAAAATGTCCCAGGGGAATCTGACCTCCATGTTGAATAAATACGGCATGGTCTACGTAAAGCCGGTGAACGGCTCCATGGGCGTCGGGGTGATGAGGGTCGAGAAGCGGGGCAAGGGGATTCGGTGCCAAGCGGGAACGGTGCGCAGATCCTTTCCCGATGTCGCGTCGGGATACGAGGCGATCCGGGATTTTGCCGGGGGAAAAGCTTACATGGTCCAAATGGGGATCCGGCTCAAGAAGTACCGCGGCAGACCGTTCGATCTCCGTATCATGGTGCAGCGGAAACCCGGCGGACCGTGGAAAGTGACGGGCATCGCGGGGCGGCTGGCCCATCCGCGCAAAATCGTCACGAACGGAAGCCAGGGGGGGACGATCTACCCGGCCAGCGTGTTGCTGCCTGGCAGCGAGGCTCTGATCAACCGTATGAAGGGAATAAGCTTGAGGACGGTCAGAAGACTGCACGCCGTCTACCCCGGTCTGAAGCAGATCGGACTCGATATGGCTGTGGACACCCAGGGCCGTCCCTGGATTATCGAAGCCAACACGAAGCCCGATCCATGCCCCTTCACCAAGCTTCCCAGCCATGCCGCGCTGAGGGAGATTGTCAGCCACGGGAAAGCGTGGGGCATCCATTATAAGCTGAAATGCTTAAAATCCCATCGCGGTCGGTAGAGGCAGGCAGGTTCGTTACCTTTTTTTGAGCTCGAAAAATTCACAATCGGCGCGGTTGAAATACGACAGGTCGCTGACCCCGGCTTGAATGACGACCGTGCGGTCGTCGAAGCGGAGGATCGCTCCGCCGGAGTGGACGATATGGTCGTGCTCGAAAACCCGGATTCCGATTTGGCGCTCCATGGCGTCCTGCAGATCGTAATCGGTGACGAGACGGCGGTTCACGGCTGGCATGGGCGGTCCTCCTTGTTGTCATGGATTCTCCCATTGTAGCGGATCGGCGCTCGGGTTACCATGAGTGCAAGAAACGAAAATATTCCAGCACTTATGGGAGCGCTAATCCATGTATGACGTCAGAGTTGCTTCGGTCCGGGATTGGGAAGCGATCAAAGAAATTTACGAAGAGGGAATCCGCACGGGGAATGCTACGTTCCAAACCGAGGCTCCTTCGCAAGAGCAATGGTTTGAGAGTCATGTTCCCGGATGTACTCTGGTTTGCGAAAGCGGACAGACCGTTGTGGGTTGGGTCGCGTTAAGCCGGATTTCTTCTAGACCCGTGTATGCGGGCGTTGCCGAAGTCAGCGTGTATGTCAGGCAAGCTTTGAAAGGCACGGGTATCGGCGGGTTGTTGATGGTTGAGTTGATCCGGCTTTCCGAAGAACAAGGGTTTTGGACGCTGCAATCCGGCATCTTTCCCGAAAACGATGCCAGCATCAAGCTCCATCTAAAGCATGGTTTCCGAGAGGTAGGCAGGCGAGAGAAGCTCGGGGCGATGGGCGGCGTGTGGAGGGACGTGCTTCTGTTCGAGCGAAGAAGCCTCTTGATCGGTCAATAAGCGGATAAACGAAGAAATCCCTTCGAATTTAATTCGAGGGATTTCTTTTGTGCGGGGTCGGCAGAAGCTCTTACTTGCCCTCTTGGACGAACTTCCCGATCCGGCTTCCGATGGCATCTCGGACCGTACGGAATTGGGCCATGATTTCCTCTTCCGTGCCAGTGGCTTTTGCGGGATCTTCGAAGCCCCAGTGCCATTTGACGACGTTCGGGTTGGAGATGACGGGACAGTGTTCGTCCGCATGGCCGCACAGCGTGATCACGTAGGTCGCACGGTTCAGGATCTCGGGATCGATCACGTCGGAAGAGTGGCTCGAAATGTCCACGCCCGCTTCCTTCATCACTTGCACCGCGCGGGGGTTCAAGCCGTGTGCTTCCAGGCCGGCGCTTCTGACTTCGTATCGGTCGCCGCCCAACGATTTCAGGAAACCGTCCGCGATCTGGCTTCTGCAGGAATTGCCCGTGCACAAAAAGTAAACAAGCGGTTTTTCCATTTTTCATTCTCCTTATTGGGTGGGGTAGGGGATCATGAAGATAAGATCGTTAGCCATACGTACAGCCCCGTGAGGGCGATCAACAAGACGGGAACCGTCAGCACGATGCCGACTTTGAAGTAGTAGCCCCAACCGATCTTGACGCCTTTGTTCGCAAGGACGTGAAGCCAGAGAAGGGTGGCCAGAGAGCCGATCGGCGTCATTTTCGGACCGAGGTCGGAGCCGATGACGTTCGCATAAACCAGAGCTTCATGCACCGCTCCGCTTGTTTTCGTCGCATCGATGGCGAGTGCGTCGATCATGACCGTCGGCATGTTATTCATGACGGCAGAGAGAATAGCCGCGATGAAGCCGCCGCCGATGGTCGCCGCATACAGGCCTTGATCGGCCGCCAGTTGGAAGGCTTTGCCAAGCTCGTCGGTCAGCCCGACGTTGCGAAGGCCGTAAACGACGACGTACATGCCGATAGAGAAGATGACGACGGCCCAAGGGGCGCCTTTCACCAGATTCCAAGTACGGATGGCTGGACTTTTTCGTGCCAGCAACAAGAAAACCAAGGCCGCGGCGCCGGCAATCACTGAAACCGGGATGCGGATGAATTCGCTGAACAGATAGGCAATCAGCAAAATCGCCAGAACCGCCCAAGATACCCGGAACAAGCGAATGTCCTTGATAGCTTCGGCCGGTCGCTTCAGCTGCGATAAATCGTACCGGCCGGGAATGCTCTTCCGCAAAAAGAGGTACAAGACCAATAAACTCGCAGCGATAGAGAAGAGGGTCGGCACGAGCATCCTTCCGGCGTATTGGACGAACCCGATGCCGAAAAAGTCCGAAGAAACGATGTTCACCAAGTTGCTGACGACAAGCGGCAGGGACGCCGTATCGGAGATGAATCCGCTTGCCATGATGAAGGGGAGGACCATCCGGTCCTCGAACCGAAGCGCGCGAACCATAGCGAGCACGATCGGGGTCAGGATGAGGGCGGCTCCGTCGTTGGCGAAGAAAGCCGCGACCGCCGCTCCGAGCAGGATCACGTACACGAACATCCGCCTGCCATTGCCTTTCGCGAAGCGGGCCATATGAAGGGCCGCCCATTCGAAAAATCCGATCTCGTCGAGGATCAGGGAGATGAGAATGACGGCAACGAAAGCGAGCGTCGCGTTCCATACGATGCGGGTGACGTCCCAGACGTCTTGGAAGCTGACGACTCCGGCGATCAGGGCGACGATCGCTCCGCCGCCGGCAGACCAGCCGATATTCAGCCCGCGGGGCTGCCAGATCACGAAAACAAGGGTGACGAGAAAAATCAGAGTTGCTAGTGCCAGCATGTTGCCTCCCGAATCAATCGCAGCTTTGGGGGTTGGCCGCTTGAATGCGTTCTTTCATGGACGGCAGCTCCGCCATGATTTCTTGTAAATAAGGTTTATCTTCGGTATTGAGAGAGTAATAAATCCACTGGCTGCGGCGGGTCTCGTTCACGAGGCCGCCATGTTTCAGCTTCTTCAAGTGTTGGCTGACGTTGGGCTGCGTCGTTTGCAGGATCTCCACGATGTCGCAGACGCACATTTCCTTCTCTTTCAGCAAGGCCAGGATGGTCAGCCTCGTTTTGTCGGACATCAGCTTCAGCTGTTCGGACATTTCTTCAAGCGTGGCCATCGTGTTCTCCTTCCGTGACAGGGTAGGGACAAGATGTATTGTACATGTTTTTGATTATAAGTAAACACTTATATTAGTCGCTGATTATTTTTGAGGTGAATTAATAATCAACTTTTTTTGATTTAGAGGTTGCCTTCCTATTCCTGCCATGGTAAGCTGTGCTCATCAAGAAAATTTGATGAATGGACGGAGGGATAGACATGATGAAAGAACTCCCGGTGATCCCCCGGACTTCTCCCCCTGTCGATTTCTCCGCGTTCGAGAGCAAGTTCAAAGCGTTGGCCGACCAGAAGCGCCTGCAAATCATGTATGAGCTCACCCAGAGGGGAAACACATGCGTATGTGACCTGGTCGAAATCGTGGAGATGCCGCAATCCAAGCTGTCGTACCATTTGAAAATTCTGCTGGATGCGGGCTTGATTCGCCGGGAAACGAGAGGTACCTGGAGCTATTACGAGTTGAACTCCTCGGAGGTCAATCGGCTTCTGTCACCTGAATTATGCTGCATTTTCCGCAAGGACGGCGTCGAGCCGGGCGATTGCTGCTAACGGGCGGCTTTCGTCTGATTAATATATCAAAATAATTTGATTAAGAAAGGCGGTTTATCGGGAATGCATTTGAATCCTTACGCGATGGAGAAGTTCATGTTGCTAAAGCAAGAGGAAATGAACCAGGCAGCAAGCTATGCATGGTACGAGTCTGAGACGAAAGTTCGAGGGGAGACTTCGATTCTTCGGAAGATCGCAGAGAGGGTCAAACGCCGTCCTGTCCCAGTCCTCGCTATCGGGAACGGCGGAGAAACGTGTTGCGCTTCTTGTTGTTGAATTAATCAAAATAATTTGATGAATGAGGTGGCTGAAAATGAGCGAATGCTGCGTGAAGGGTCAGGGGTTACCGGTCGCGATTATCGGCGGAGGCCCGGTTGGGCTGGCGGCGGCCGCCCGCTTAGCGGCGAAAAATGAACCGTTCCTCCTGTTCGAGTCTGCAGCGGCCGTGGCCGGCAACATTCGGGAATGGAGCCATGTGCGCGTCTTTTCTCCTTGGCGGTATAACATCGATCGGGCGGCGAGGATGCTCCTTGAGGCTGAGGGTTGGACGGCGCCGGACGAGGAAGAGCTTCCTACCGGAGCGGAGCTGGTGGAACGGTATTTGGAGCCTTTGTCGCGATCGCCTTCAATCCAGCCTTATCTTCGCTTTAACGCGAAAGTCACGGCGGTCGGCCGCAAAGGGCTCAGCAAAGCCGTAACGAAGGGACGAGAACGCTTGCCGTTTGTCCTGCATGTCTTGCAAGACGGCAAGCGGAAGGTGATCGAAGCGAGGGCCGTCATTGACGCTTCCGGTACGTGGGGAAGTCCCAATCCCGCTAATTCCGGCGGCATCTGGACGGAAGACGAACTGTACGTGCACGATCGGATCGTCTACGGCATTCCCGACGTTTCGGGTCGTGACAGGGCACGCTACGCCAATCAAAAGGTCCTCGTCGTCGGCAGCGGGCATTCCGCTATCCAGGCCTTGCTTGACCTCGAGCGGCTCCAAGCGGAGGAGCCGGCCACCCGCATCGTGTGGGTCATTCGCAAACCGGATGTGGCGGCCGTTTACGGCGGACAGGAAAACGACGGTCTCCGCGGCCGCGGGGAACTGGGCATACGCATGCGGAAACTCGTGGAGTCCGGAATCGCGGAGGTGTGGACGTCGTTCCATATTGAAAGTTTTAAAGAGGAGGGCTCCGGCATAACCGTGACCGGGGAACGCCATGGGAAAACCATCCGCATCGAAGGGATCGACGAGGTGATTTGCAGCACGGGTTCCCGCCCCGATATGGATTTCTTGAAGGAAGTCCGTACGGATATGGATTCGGCAATTGAAAGCGTAAGCGCCCTTGCGCCCCTGATCGATCCGAACGTGCACAGCTGCGGGACGGTCCGGCCTCATGGGGAGAAAGAACTGCGTCAACCGGAGCGCGACTTCTACATTGTCGGATCCAAAAGCTACGGCCGGGCGCCGACCTTCCTGATGGCGACCGGGTATGAGCAGGTACGGTCCGTCGTGGCCGCGTTGACGGGGGATTGGGATGCCGCATCGAACGTTGAGCTGGAATTGCCGGAAACGGGGGTTTGCGGCGTGGGTGCAGGCGGCTCGGGATGCTGCGGGTAATTCCTTTTTTACACAAGCTCCGACGCTGGGCTATAATAGGAGAATTATCCCCGCGGCCAAGGAGCGATCGTCATGCAAGCATTGAAAGATAAAATCGTCAGGGAAGGCATCGTGCTGAACGAGAACGTGCTTAAGGTCGACTCCTTCCTTAACCACCGGGTCGATCCCGAGCTCATGGCCGGCATCGGAAAAGCGTTCGCGGAGCGTTTTGTCGATTCTTCCGTCGACCTTGTACTTACGCTGGAGTCGTCCGGTATCGCGCCTGCGTTAATGGCGGCGCTGGAGTTGAAGGTCCCATTGATCTTCGCGCGCAAACAACTGTCGCTGACGATGAAAGAGGACCTCCATGTCGAGCCGGTCTATTCTTTCACGAAACAGGTGCAGTCCCAAGTCGCCGTCTCCCGCAAGTTCCTGTCCGAGGGGCAAGACGTGCTGATCATCGACGACTTTCTGGCACACGGAGAAGCGGCGTTCGGCATGGCGCGGATCGTCGAAGCGGCCGGATCCCGAGTAGCCGGGATCGGCATTGTCATCGAGAAGGCGTTCCAAAACGGCCACGCCAAATTGGCGGAAGCGGGATACCGCGTGGAATCGCTGGCCCGCGTCGCCTCGCTCGCTGATCATCGCGTCACGTTTGCCGAATAAATTATAGAGCGCTAAACCGACCTCCGCGGGTCGGTTTTTCGTTCGTATTAGGAGGCACCGGGGGATGTTGTGTCAGCGCCGAATCCGCTTCTCCTGCCCATGGAGTCGCAAAAAAGATAAATGAGGAATTGGATCGGAACGGAATATGCGTAATGCCAATGGTCCATCGAATAGACGTCGATCCACCGAAAGAACGGTTCACCGACGAACGACGTCACGATGGCAAAGAAAGCGGCTTTCGCGTAACGGCTGGCTTGCGGCTTCACGAGCCTCAGCGCGAGAATCGACACCGGCATCAGCGTGAAATCCCAGGGGAAGTAGCTGGGCAACGTGGGAACCACTTCGTACCGGTAGTGCCATAAGCCAATTTGGGCACCGCAAATATCAAGCGTAACGGATATCACGATGGCATACAGCGCCACGTATAGGGAACGGTCCGTGCCCGCCTTTCTTTTGAATAGCATCCATAAAATCCAAGGTGCGATGGTCAAAAATAATCCGAACCACCATTGCCAGGAATATAAGACGTACTCTCTCCAGATATCGATTTTCTGAAGGACGAGATCGACGGTTTTTCTAGTGTTTTCGTCGGTTATGTCAATGAACTTTTCGTTCAGGAACATCTGCAGCACCTGCTTTGGTTCCGAATGTACATGTTGGGTAGTTTATTCCACGGAAACCGAATTCATCCCCGCGGCGAACGGCGAAGAAACGCGGACCGGTACGAACGCCCAAGCGCGGCCCGGCATACGATGTAGGACCTACACTGTATGCTTGGAGAGTGATTCCCGGTGGACATTCGGTTAACGGCACTGCACTGGGTATATCTGGCTTTCATCGTGTTTATTTTGGCGATTCTGGTGAGACGCAGGGACACGACGCTGATCTGCGTGGCCGGCATTTTCACGCTCGGTTTGATTGCGACCGAAACGTTGAACGGCGCGGTTTCCGGCATTTTCAACAGCTTCATCTACGCGACCAAAGAGCTGCTCGGCACCATCTTCATCATCTCGATCATCGTGGCGATGAGCCGGGTGCTCATCATCACGGGAATCAACGAGACGATGGTCCGTCCGCTGACGCGGTTTCTCAGAACGCCTGCGCAGGCTTTTTGGGGAATCGGCTTCATCATGCTGGTGGCCTCGCTGTTCTTCTGGCCTTCGCCGGGCGTCGCGCTAATCGGCGCGGTGTTGCTGCCTGTGGCGGGAAGGGTCGGTTTGCCGGCGCTGGGGGCGGCGATGGCGATGAACCTGTTCGGGCACGGAATCGCGCTGTCGGGCGACTACATCATACAAGGGGCGCCGAAGTTAACCGCTGACGCGGCTGGCTTACCGGTGTCGCTAGTCATGGAGGCGAGCGTTCCGCTCGTGATCGTGATGGGCGCGGTGACGACCGTCATCGCGTATTGGATGATGCGGCGCGACCAGAAAAAGGGAACGTGGCGGGACGGTCTCGTCGGCAAGGGCGGCGGCGGAGGGCTGCCGGCCGAGGCGTTAAGCGGTGTCATCCGGTCCGGCGCGATGCTGCCGACGGGTTTGAAGCGCGTGGTCGCCGTCATCATCGGGCTGCTGTTCGTGGCGGACGTCGGCGCGATGTTCGCTTTCAAATTGCAGGGGGGCGACGCGACGGCGTTGATCGGCGGGACGGCGGTGCTCATCCTGATCGGCGTCACGATGCTGGCTCACCGGAACCGGGGACTGGAGGAGACGACGTCGTACTTGATTGAAGGGTTCCAATTCGGCTTCCGGGTGTTCGGTCCCGTCATTCCGATCGCCGCATTCTTCTATCTAGGCGATGCAGGCTTTACGGCTATGTTCGGCGAACAGGCGCTGCAAGGCTCGAACGGAATCGTGAACGATCTGGGCGTCGCGTTGGCGAACACCGTTCCGATGAACGGAGCGGTGGCGGCAGCAACGTTGACCGCGACGGGCGCGATCACGGGGCTGGACGGCTCGGGTTTCTCGGGCATCTCGCTCGTCGGCTCGATCGCGCACATGTTCTCGTTGTCCGTCGGAGGGAACGCTACGCTGACCGCGCTCGGCCAGGTGGCCGCCATCTGGGTCGGCGGCGGTACGCTCATTCCGTGGGCGCTCATCCCGGCCGCGGCCATCTGCGGCGTGAGTCCGTTCGAGCTCGCGCGGAGGAACTTGAAGCCGGTGCTCATCGGCCTCGTCGTGACGACCGTAGTGGCGATGTTCCTGATATAAAGTTGACGCCGTAGACGCGAAAGCCGGGACCCCCGATCGGGGTCCCGGCTTTTTGCGTGTTTTGCGAATGAATCCACCAAAATAGTCTCTTACAGAGACTATTTTGCTCGCAGTCTCGCGAATTCGCCGAAATAGTCTCCTACGGAGACTATTTAGCTTGCAGTACCGTGAATCCGCAGAAATAGCCTCCCACAGAGACTATTTGGCCTACAATCCATCGAATCCGCCGAAATAGTCTCCTACAGAGACTATTTAGCATGCAGTACCGCGAATCCGCCGAAATAGTCTCCCACAGAGACTAACTTGCTCGCCGCCCGGCCCTGAGCCGACGGGATACCTCGCTCACCCGCGCCGCGCCAACCTTACTCCGCCGCGGCCTTCAACACTTCCACTCGCGACGAGAAGAAGGTGGCGCCGCCGCCCATGTCCGCGAGCCGCTGGGACGTCAGCGAGTTGATCGATTGCCGGCCTTCATAGCCGTCTTCCCACCACAGGCCTTGCGTCACCACTACGCCCGGCAGTACGTTTTCCGCGGCATCGAGCGTGATGACGACTTCGCCGCGCCCGTTGCGCACGCGTACCCGTTCGCCCGACACGAGTCCGAGAGTTGCGGCGTCATCCCGGTGCATGTGCAGCGTCGGCCGTTTTTCGAGCTTCTTCAGGCTTTCCTGGTTCGCGAACGTCGAGTTGAGGAAGTTATGGTTCGGTCCCGCCACCAGCACGAAAGGCAAATCTTCTTCGCCCTCGCTAACCGGTGCGTACGAAGGAACAGCCGGCAATCCGGCCAGCTTCATCCGCTCCGAAACCAGCTCGATTTTGCCGGAAGGGGTCGGGACCCGCTCGTTGAACAAGGACAAGCCGTTCAACTTGGCTTTCATCCACCCATTCTCCCGCAGCGCCTCGAACGTCATTCCCTCGATATAAGGGTTCTCCGGATAATCCAGCGCTTCGCGGATCATTTGCTCTTCCGTGATATCGAACGCTTCGGCCTCGAAGCCCAGCCGCAACCCAAGTTCCTTAAACAGCGTGAAGTTCGATTTGCATTCGCCCATCGGGGCGACAATCGGTTCGTGCAGCTGCATATAGAGATGCCAGTAGGAGGCGAATAAGTCCATGTTTTCGAAATGGCTCGTCGCCGGCAGCACGAGGTCCGCGTATTGGCAGGTGTCCGTCAAAAACAAATCGTGCACGACGGTGAACAAATCCTCGCGCATCAGCCCTTTCCGAACCCGGTTCGAGTCCGGCGTGACGACCGCGGGGTTGCTGCTGTATACGAGAAGGAACTTGATCGGCGGATCCTGCAGCTCCAGCGCTTCTCCGAGCTGGTTCATGTTGACGATACGGGTCGTTTTATCCGCAAGCAGGTCGGGGCGTTCCAGACGCTCCGCATTGACGGCGGTGTAGTGGCTGTTGCTCTTGATCGCTCCGCCGCCTTTGACGGCCCATTGGCCGGTCAATGCGGGAAGGCAAGCGATCGTGCGGACCGCCATCCCCCCGTTGTCGTGGTGCTGGAGTCCGTTGCCGATCCGAATGTAAGCGGGGGATACCGTCCCGTAATCGCGCGCCAAACGAATGACCGTATCCGCGGGTACGCCCGTGATCTCCTCGACCCGCTCCGGCGTGTACAAGGCAGCTTCGGCTGCCAGTTCATCGAAGCCTACCGTGTGCTCTGCCAGGAACTTCGCGTCCGTCAATCCCTCGCGGATCAGGACGTTCATCATGCCCAGGGCGAGCGCCGAGTCTGTCCCCGGCCGGAGGCCGATGAATTCGTCCGCCCAAACGGAGGTGCGGTTGCGGTGTACGTCGATGTGGATGATTTTGGCGCCTCTTTTGCGGGCTTCCGTGGCGTAGACGACCTGGTGCATGTTCGTGGAAACGAGGTTCGCTCCCCATACGATGATCAGCTTGGAGTGGATGGTCTCCTCCGGATCGATGCCGGCTCCCGCGCCCATCGTATAATTGAAGCCGACGCCGCCGGCCACGCTGCAAATCGTCCGGTCCAGCCGGGTCGCGCCCAAGCGGTGGAAAAACCGCCGGTCCATGCCTTCTGCGTTTAGAATTCCCATGTTGCCGTAGAAGCTGTAAGGCATAATGGCTTGCGGCCCGTAATCCGAAATCGTCCGTTCCATTCGGCCGACGATTTCCTCATACGCTTCGTCCCAGGTGATCCGCTCGAATGCCTCGGGGCCTCCGACTCCTTTTGGCGCGATTCTCCTCAACGGGTACATCAGGCGGTCCGGGTGATGGACGCGTCCGGGCATGTTGCGCACCTTGTTGCAGATCGCGCCCTTCGTGACGGGGTGATCCGGGTTGCCGTCCACCGCGACGATCTTGTCTCCATCTAACGTAACTTTTAAGCTGCACGCGTCCGGGCAGTCCAACGGGCAAACGGAGCGGGCGTATTTTAAGGCGGTTTCCGGCATTTCTCAGACATCTCCTATTCTTCGATGCTTATATGATTATTCGCATATATAATCCGAAATTCGAACGATTCAACGCCATAAAAGGTTCATGTAGTATAATAATCAAAGTAACATAGGACCGTAAAATATGCATCACCTATCGGAGTGGAAGACCTTTGAAAACGCTCGTGATCGCCGAAAAACCGGATATGGGCCGCAACATCGCCGCCGTCATCGAACCGAAAGCGGTGAACAAACGCTCTTACCTCGAAGGCGAACGATTCGTCATCACGTGGGCGATCGGCCATTTGATCGGCCTGGCGGAGCCGGATCATTACGACGAGAAGTACAAAAAATGGCGCCTCCAAGACCTGCCGATCATTCCCGGCGACTTCCGGCTGCTTCCCAATCCGCGGACGAAGGATCAGCTCAGCGTCATCAAGGAATTGGCGGGACGCTGCGGCGAGCTCGTCAACGCGTGCGACGCCGGGCGCGAGGGCCAGCATATCTTTTCTCTCATTAAGGAATATCTGCGCCTCAACCAACCGGTCAAACGTCTCTGGATTTCCGACCTGACGCCGGAGACGATCCGCAAAGGCTTCGAGCAGCTGAAGGACGATACGGAATACCTGAACCTGACCATCGCGGCGCGTTCCCGGAGCGAAGCCGACTGGCTGATCGGCATGAACGGCTCCCGGGCTTTCACGACGAAGCACGGCGAGCTGCTGTCGGTCGGCCGCGTGCAGACGCCCGTGCTGGCGTTGATTTATGACCGGCAACTGCAAATCGAATCTTTCGACTCGTTAAAATATTACGAGGTTTACGGAACGTTCGCCCAGGATTCCACCGTCTATCGCGGAATGTGGCAAGGGGAGCGGATGACCGATCCGGAGCGCGCGGAGAAGATCGCCGCCAAGGTGAAGGGAGCCACCGCCCAAGTCGAATCCTACGAGGTTAAAGAAACGAAAGAATACCCGTGGAAGCTGTACGACCTGACCCTGCTGCAGCGTGACGCGAACGGCAAGTTCGGCTTTTCCGCCAAGAAGACGCTGGACATCGCCCAAGCCCTCTACGAGAAGCATAAGGTCATTTCGTACCCCCGGACGAACTCGAACTACGTCACCGAACAGAACATACCGGAAATGCACCGGGTGCTCGGCTCGCTGCGGGGCTCCGAATACGACGCTCTCGTGCAGGGCG
Source organism: Cohnella candidum (assembly GCF_003713065.1). Taxonomy (NCBI): domain Bacteria; kingdom Bacillati; phylum Bacillota; class Bacilli; order Caryophanales; family Paenibacillaceae; genus Cohnella; species Cohnella candida. Next base: position 4,789,527 of record NZ_CP033433.1, read on the forward strand.
CCAATCGAAATCTGGTTCATACGGGCAACCGGAACGTGTGCAACCCCTCGAAGGTCGAGGACCACCACGCGATCATGCCGACGTTCAAGAAGCCGGGAACGCTCAGTCCTGAAGAGAAGAAGCTGTACGACCTCATCGTCCGGCGTTTTCTGTCCCACTACTACCCGCCCGCGGAGTACAAAGTCCATACCGTCATGACCGTCGTAGAGGAAGAACGTTTCAAAACGACGATCAAAGAAAAGCTGTCCGACGGCTGGAAAGTCGTTTATGCGGGACAGGCTTCGGATAACGCAGGCGGCAAAGGGAAGGGCGGCGGCAAAAAAGGGGACAAGGACGACGCGGGCGCGGGGACGGAGCGGGAGGACGAGGCCGAGGAGATCGAGACTCCGTTCGTGCTGGACGCCGGCTTGCCCGCCGCCTGTACGGACGCCGAAGTGAAGGCCAAGGAAACGCAGCCTCCCAAGCATTACACGGAAGGCACGCTGTTGAAGGCGATGGAAAGCGCCGGCAAGCAGATCGAAGACGAAGAGCTGCGCGACGCGATGAAGGACTCCGGCCTCGGCACGCCGGCCACCCGGGCGGCGACGATCGAGCGGCTGAAGCAGGTCGGTTACATCGACATGCAGGGCAAGAAGCTGATGATCTCCCGCAAGGGGAGGACGGCGATCGAGCTCATCCGCGGCGCCGGCGTCGAGCTGCTGGCGTCTCCCGAGATGACGGGACACTGGGAGCGGCGGCTGACCGAAATCTCCCGCGGACAAGCATCGGCGGAGAAGTTCATGGAGAACGTGAAGCGGTTCGCCGTCCAGATCGTCGAGCGCGTGCGGGGCCAGCGGCAGGCGGCGAAGGACGCTTTCGCGGCGGAAACGAAGCCGGCCGCTGCCGCCAAAGGCAAAGCGGCAACGGGTTCCTCTACTCGCGCCAAACGCGCAGTCCCCGCTGCCACCGAGAAAAAGCCGGCCCCTGAAGGACCGTCCGGCACGATCGCGAGCTGTCCGCGGCCGGGTTGCAGCGGTCATATTTTTATGGGCCGCAAAGGCTACGGATGCAGCGAGTACAAGACAGGCTGCAAGTTCGTCATCTGGAAGGAGAGCTTCGGCCGAACGCTGACCGACGCGCAGGTGCGCACGATCATCGAAAAAGGCAAAACGGCCAAATTGAAAGTGAAGGATGAAAGCGGCGAATTCGAAGCGCGCTTGGTATTGGCCGATCCCGCTACAGGCGAATTGAAGCTGGAGCGCGCATAGGAATGAAAAGAGTTGCCTGGTAGAAGGAGAGGCGCGACATGTCCGCAGGAAAATGGGGAGACCGCATGAAACGAATGAAATTGCGGCATTTCGTAGGGCGGGAGAGAGAAATCTCTTTCTTCCGCTCGCTCCTTCTGCAGCCCGAAAGAGAGGAACGGGTCGTCCACCTTCACGGACCGGGCGGCAACGGCAAATCCACGCTGCTCGACGTTTTCGCCTTGCTCGCGGCCGAGCAGGGGTTCCCCTATGCGATCGTCGACAGCCGCGATTTTCCGCATACGCCGGATCGATTGTGCGGGAAGCTTCTGAATATACTCGACCCCCGAGGAACTCCGACTCCGACATCCCCGGAGGGGAGTTTAGCCCTATGCTTAGAGCGGCTGGCGGACCTTGCAGAGACGCACGGACGCGTTCTGCTGGCCATCGACACCTGCGAGGAAATGAGCGATCTCGACGACTGGGTCCGCGAAACGTTCGTGCCGGCCATGCCCGACGGCGTGCTTCTCGTGCTGGCCGGCCGGCTCCCGCTCGGGCCGGGTTGGATGACGGTGGACTGGCGTCCTTATGTTCTCGACATTGCCCTAACGGCGTTTGATCGGGAAACCTGCAGGGACTTCGCGGCGAAGGTAACTTCCGGTCAAGCCGGATTGACCGCCCAGTCTCTGGAAAGGCTGTTCGCGCTGACCAAAGGGCATCCGTTAACTTTGTCTTTATTGCTGGGCCTTTCGAATTGGAAGACGGGGACGCCGGACGACGAAGGCTTGCACGACGTGCTGCGGCATGCGGCCTCCGCCTGGCTGCGGGAGGCGCAGGACCCCTTCCTGCGGGAAATGGTCGAGGCAGCCGCGATCGTCCGGGTTTTCAATCAGGAGCTTCTCGAACTCATGTTGGATAAGCCGATTCCCGTCGCGGATTTCGAGCGCCTGACCTCTTTGTCATTCGTCAGAAGCGCTAAGCGGGGCTGGTTCATCCACGACTTGCTGCGCGGACCGCTGAGCCGGGAAGCCAAACGGCGGCAGCCGCTCTTGCATGAAAGCATGCTGGGCCGGTGCTTGGCTTATTTGAACCGACAATTGGCCCAGCCGAATGCGGACGGCGATGGTTCGCTCTTGCTGCTCGATCTGATCTACGTGCTGGGCGGAACGATGCTGCGGTCGATTTTCCTCGACGAAACGGGCGACAACGTCTACTATCTGAAACCCTTGCGCGCGGACGGGCTGCAAGAAGCCGAGGCGTACATGCAGCGCGTGTTGGATGGGCAGAGGGACGTCGTCCAGCATTTCTACGACCCTCATACGCACGAAGGGTACGACAACGTCATGCCGTTCGCCTATATCCGCAATGCCTATCGGCTGCTCAACCTGAAACAGTGGGCAGCCTTCGGCGAAGACGTCGTGCAGGTCATCCGCAACGATCGGCATGAAGCCGTCGCGTTGATCGTGTTCGTCCCGATTCACCGGGATTCGCTTCCGTCGCTTGCGGCCAGCCCGGTGTCCGGGCCTTATTTCCGGAGCCTGCGGGAAAAAGAACTGGAGGCGTTGGCGCAGCCGCCTTCGGCCCCGGCGGGGTGGTTCCTCTACCATGTCGATCAGTGGGGCGATCACAGTTCGGCCGCCCGGGCGGCATTTTTCCAATTCACGATCGGCCGGATGATTCGACCCGGGATCTTCGTGCATTCCTCGCCGTTGAAACTGCATCAGGACGTCAGCGCAAGCCTCGGCATGGCCGAGGTCCCCGCCGCCGTCCATCTGGATTACGGCGAATCGTTCCCGTCCCGGACCTTCGTCCTGGACACGCGAGGAGGACATGGGTTGCCGTTGATGCACATGTTCGCGGGTCTTCCGGATGGGGGCCGCAGCGACGGGGAAATGCCGGCGGAAACCGAAACGGCCGCCGAAAATCGACGATTAACGCCGCGGGAGCAGGAAATCGTCGAGTTTGCGTTGCAGGGATGGACGAACTCCGAAATCGCCAAACGCTTGTATCTGTCCGAAATCACGGTGAAAAAGCATCTCGCGAACGTTTACGCGAAGCTGGGCGTCAAAGGAAAAACCCAATTGGTACAGTACATGATGAGCCGCCGGGACGGTTCGTGATTCAAGGTTTCCATACGGCGAGGACGATGTTGACGACAACGCCCAGGTGGATCAGGTCGAAGCCTTTGGTCATGGACGCGATTTGCCCGTGAATCCGTTCCGAATCGTCCGGGCGCAGGGAGATAACGTCCCGGATGCTCTTCTTGACCGCCTTCATCCGCGGCCCGATATAGAGCGAGAATCCGAAAAGAACGAGCACCATGACCATTTGCTTGAAGCCAAGCCAGTTCAGGTGGAAGAAGCCTCCGCCCGACATGACGCTCATGGTGATGCCCGTCAAGAGAAGTGCGGTGGTGATCCCGAGAAAAAACGGTTCGGAGGAGAGCATGATGCGGATCAGTCCGAGCTCCTGTCCGCTGCCGCGCAGCCGGCGGATATTGCCGACGAGAAATACCCGTTCGTAAACCGCGCCTCCAAGCCAGAGGGTAACGGAAAGAAGATGCAGGATAAGCAGACCGGTGTACAACATCCGTCACGCCTCCCTTCCAAGCGCCGAAGCAGGCGGGAACGCGGAGTGGGACGCTTTTCGGGCATCGGCTTCGGCCACGAGCTTCAGCTGGTTCAAGCTTCTCTTCGTCATCCATTTCAGCATCGGCTCCAGCAGCCGCTTATCGGCCCACCGCATGATCGCCGACGGCTTCGGATTCATCTGGATCGTCGTTTGGAACCGGCTTTTGCCCGGCGCGATCGCTTCGTACCTCCACGAACCGCCTCCGCCCGCGAAAGGCATCCCGGCGATTTTCAGCATCTTCACGGCCGACCGGCGGTTCGGTTCGAACGCAACGTATTCCATGTCCAAATGGAAGCGTCTCCCCATCTTTCCCTCCGAACGAAGCTTCACGCCCGTATCCGGTGACTCCGCGTTCAACAGCGTCACTTTCAGGATGCGATAATCCCATTCCGGCCGGCGGCCGGCATTTTGCGTAAGCGCCCATACGGTCTCCACCGGCGCGTCGATTTCCACGGCCATTTCGCAGCGTGCCATGACACGATCTCTCCCTTGCGTTATCGTAGTTCCTTCACTCACTATAGCCGCCGCTTCGGAAGGAATCGATTATACAAAGGTATACCTATACGTATAAGGCGCTCGCGCGTCATGCCGATTGACATACCCCTTGGGGGTATAATATGATGGTCATAGAGGTGAGCCACTCATGGAACATACCGCACACTCCGGCCACGGAGACCATTGCTCCGACGAGAACGGGGAAGTCCGCAAAAGCCATCACTCGAACCAGACGAAAACGAACCTGATCAGCCGGCTGAACCGGATCGAAGGCCAGATTCGCGGCGTGAAGGGCATGATAGAGAAGGATACGTATTGCGACGACGTCCTGAACCAGATCGCGTCGATTCAATCGGCGCTGAACGGCGTCGGCAAGCTGCTGCTGGAAAATCACATGCGGAGCTGCGTCATCGAGCGGATCCAATCGGGCGAGCACGAAGTGATCGACGAGCTGTTGATTACCGTCAACAAACTCATGAAATAAGAGGAGGTCCCCGATCATGGCACAAGTGACCTTGAACGTGCAAGGAATGTCCTGCAACCACTGCGTGAACGCTGTGGAGAAAGCCGTACGCGGCGCGGGCGGGCAAGCGAAAGTCGATCTTCCGAACGGCAAGGTGGAAGTTGAATTCGACGAAGGCAAAGTGCAGCTCGGCGCCATCAAAGAAGCGATCGAAGACCAAGGCTACGACGTCGTCTGAATCAGCCCGCATCCGTGCAAACATATCGCAAACAAAAACGCATCCCCGTCCGATGGACGCCGGGATGCGTTTTTTCATGCGCTTACTCCGGGGCTGCCGCGCCGAAATCCGAGTCCGGGGAAACGTACGGTTCGGCCGCCGGTTCGATTTTCTCGGCTTTCTCGAGCTTAAGCCCCATGATTTCGCTGCCGTAATAATCGGCCTTCACCAGCGTGCCGGTAACCCGCAGCCAAGTGTCGTTCGGGTACTCCCGCAGATCAGGCCCGCCGGATACCATGACGCCGTACGGCATCGCGTCCGCCGTACAGCATTGCACCGCGAACCGGCCGAGCACGAAGCTGCCCGCCGGGATCGTATCGTCGCGGTAGACGAAACCGCTGATCGTCAGTTTTTTGCCGACGAATTGATCTAAATACAAGTCCAGCGTGGTCAGGATTTCCAAATAGCTTTTTTCCGTGACCTCGATCGCGGGTTGCTTGTAGATGCGTTTGGCATAGTCGGCATACGCTTCGGAGTACTCGTCTGACGGGAATAGGGCATCGCCGCTCTTGGGCTTCACCGACGAGGCGGCAGACAGATTCATGCCCTTCTTGGAAGCCATCGCGCTTCCGATCGTCGTATCCGGCGTGAAAAATCCGACCAACAGCGGAGCCGCGAACAACGCGTATACGGCGACGTTTTTCCACAACGGCCCCGACGGAGGGTGCCCACAGTCGCACTCGGCCGCTTCCCTCTGTCCCATCCAAAACCGGTAGGCTTGGAAAAGCTGCACGGCGGCGACGACGTATAAGCCGAGTGCGGACAATTTGACGTATAAGGCCATCTTGGGTGCGATGTAAAGCGTAAGGCTGTCCGTCCGGACGAGCCGGATAATGTAGAAGGCGAATCCGCCCAGAATCAGGCCTCGGATCGCATGGTGCATGGCAAGACGGCGGTCTGACGAAGATTCCATATAGCCCTCCTTCACAGCAGGGTTGCCTCCAGCAGCAGGGATGCCGCCAGGACGACGACCGCGATCAGAGCGGACAAACCGACGACGAACCGAGTGCGGAAAGCGGCGAGCATCATCAGCGTGTTTTTGAAATCCAGCATCGGCCCGAACACGAGGAAAGTCAGCAGCGGGCCTTTCGGAAACGTGCCGGCGAAAGAGGACGCGATGAAGGCGTCGGAAGTCGAGCACAGCGAGATCACGTAGGCGAAGCCCATCATGAGCAGGTGGGAACCGAGTGGACCGCCTCCTGCGGACAGCAGGTCTTGCCGGCTTACGAACGTCTGGATGACCGCCGTCAGGAACGCGCCCAGCAGCAAGTATTTGCCCATTTCGAAAAATTCGTCGGAAGCGTGGGTGAGCGTTTGAATAACGCGGTTTCCTCGGCGGGAGGGATGCGCATGGTGATGATGGCTATAATCGTGCCCATGATGATGGTGATCATGCCCATGATGGGGGTGATGCGCGGCTTCCGCACGAAGCGGGTCCCGTTTGGCGAACGCATAGAGAATCCACCCGATCGCAGCGGCCGCCGCGAAAGCGAGTCCCATGCGGTAATAGGCCATTTCGGGCTGTGTGCGGAAAGCGAGGTGGGTGGACGCGTAGGTGACGGGATTGAGGATCGGTGCGGCCAAAATATAAGTGATCCCCAGATAGGCGGGCATTCCTTTGCGGATCAGGCCGCGGACGATCGGGATCATCCCGCATTCGCACACCGGCAGCAGCACGCCGAGCAGGCAGGCCAGCAGCACGCCCGGCACCGGATGGGAAGGAAGAATCCGGCGCAGGGTGTTGTCCGACACGAACAGATTCAAGGCCGACGAAACGAATACCCCGAGCAAAATGAAGGGCAAGGCCTCCAAAAAAATGCTGAGGAACACGGTTTTTACCGCTTGCCATTGTTCGGCGCGGAGGGTGAAGATGCCGACGGAAGATTGTAAACCGCGTTGCGTGAAAATGAGGTACACAAGGATAAGACAACCTGCGGTCAGCAGGTTCAGTGACCAACGGTAAACCGGACTTGTCACGGCGCGCCTCCTAACGTATAAGCTTCGCTAGGATTAGCCTATTCGCGCTCCTGCCGGTTTAGACAAGTTACCGTGCCGGCGCGGGCGATCCGCCGGCCCCGGCCCGAGGTTTGTCCGCCTTCGGTTTGGCCTTGTCTTTCTCGGGTTTCACGGCGATCAGCACGATGAGACATGCCGCCGCGGACACGCCTCCCAGCACGTAAAACAAAGTTTCCATCGAGCTTTTGATGAGCAGCGCGCTGACGGGCGGGCCGACTGCCACCCCGATGAAACGCATGCTGCTGTAGATGGAGGTGACGGTCCCGCGCCGCTTCTTGTCGATGCTTTCCGTCAGGAGCGCGTCGAGGCAAGGCAGTGCCGCTCCCAGTCCGATCGAACCGCCGGTCAGAATGCCCACCAGCCACCAAGTGCTCTCGCTGCGGATGAGCGCGATCGCGAACAAAGCCGCGGTGCCGAGCGCCAAGGCAATGACGCTGATCCATTTCATAAGGGGCTTCTTGTTCCCGATCCATTTGCCCGTCAAATAAGCGGCGGTACATAGGCCGGCGAGCGGGATGGCCAGGATCGCGCCTTTCGTGACGCCGTCGATGCCCCGGTCTTCCAGCGTCTCGGAGAGGAAGAACAGCGAGCCGAACACGATGAACATGCCCAGTCCGCCGACGGCCAAGATTCCATACAGCCAGCGGGCGTTCTCGCGGAACAGCTCCCCGATCGACTTGAGAAACGCGCCGGGGCTCATCGGTTTTTCGTCCGACTCGCGCTTCGGTTTTTTCACGAAAAAAATGACCATGAAAAAAGAAAGCAGGCTGAACACGGGAATCGCCCAAAACGGCATATACCATGTCCACAAAGCGAGCAGCGAGCCCAGGACGGGACTCAGCACTTTGCCGAACGTATTGGCCGTCTCCACGATGCCGAGGCCGGTGCTGACGTCTTCTTCCCGTTTGAACATGTCCCCGACGAGCGGGAGCACGACCGGGAAGGCTCCCGCGGCTCCCAATCCCTGCAGCAGGCGCGCCCATATAATGACGGAGTATGCCTTGTCCAAGCTCATGGCCGCCCATCCGCACAGAGCACCCGCCGCCGCGACGATGAACAGGCTCGGAAGAATGACGGCTTTGCGGCCGAAGCGGTCCGACAGATATCCGGCGATGGGGATGAAAAAGATGGCGATGGCCGCGTAAACCGTGATGATTAAGCTGGCTTGGAACGGCGTGATGTCCAGCTTCTTCTGCATGGCGGGCAAAATCGGAATCAGCATCGAATTCGCCAGCGTCATGGTAAGGGGAATCGTGGCGATCGAGGCAAGGTCCCATTTTTTCTTATGTTCCAATTTCGTTCCTCCCGGGAATAAAAAGACAGACTTCCCCTCGCGTCGGGGGAAGCCTGTCTCCGGCGGTCCGGTCAACAAGCCATCCTCAAACGAGTATGCCCCATGACCGCCTTATTAATCGCCATGCTTCAACTGCCCGACAATGGGGCCAAATAAAGATGAAGGCAAAGCTGTCCGAAGAGGCGCACAAGCGCGAATCGAAGGAGGAATCCGTATGGCCGAGCAGAACATGAAGGGTAAAGTGGCCGTCATCACGGGAGGCGGCTCGGGAATCGGAAGAGGAGCCGCGTTGCGGCTGGCTCAGGAAGGCATTCGCGTCGCTCTGCTGGACCGGACGGCAGAAGACGCGGAGAAGGTCAGGGAGGAAATCGAATCGAACGGGGGAGAAGCCCTCGTCGTCGTAACCGACGTAGCCGATGCGAAAGCCGTGGAGCACGGCATGTCCCAGGTCGCGGAACGATGGGGACGGATCGACGTCGTGTTCGCGAATGCGGGGATCAACGGCACGTGGACGCCGATAGAGGATCTGACGCCGGAAGATTGGGACACGACGCTCGGCATCAATTTGCGGGGAACCTTCCTCACGCTCAAATACGCGATTCCCTATCTGAAACGCGAAGGGGGCAGCGTCATCATCACGAGCTCCGTGAACGGGAACCGGATTTTCTCCAACATCGGCGCCAGCGCGTACAGCTCCAGCAAGGCGGGGCAGGTCGCCTTCATGAAGATGGCCGCGCTCGAGCTCGCGGAGCACCGGATCCGGGTCAACGCCATTTGCCCCGGCGCGATCCGGACGAATATCGGGGAGAACACGAACGTGACCCCCGAAGCCAAGGAAGCCAAAATCCCGGTCATTTTCCCGGAAGGCTCCGATCCGCTTCAACACGGGCCCGGATCGCCCGAACAAGTGGCGGAGTTGGTTCTGTTCCTCGCGTCACCCCGGTCCTCGCTCATTACGGGGACGGCCGTATACATCGACGGGGCGGAATCGCTGCTCGTCGGATAATCGAGAGAACCGCTTCGGCGGTTCTTTTTTTATCCCGTTTGCGCGACTTGTGACCAGACATATGACGAATGTAACTGGTCATATTCTGGAAGCGGGATCTATTATTGGAAATAGGATGCAAAATTGACAGAACGGACGGATGGTGCATACCGGAGATGAAATCCGAATACGACGTCATCGTGGTCGGAGCGAGAGCTGCCGGCGCCGCATTGGCGTACGAGCTCGCTCAAGAAGGCTTCGAAGTGCTGCTGCTGGACGAAAACCTGTTTCCCAGCGATACCTTGTGCGTGAACCATCTTCACGGCGATTCTTTGGCGATGCTGCATGAAATGGGTGTGCTGGACCGGTTGCTCGCGGCCGGAGGCCCGAGATACCGACGCGCGAAATTCTATTCGGACGGCACGGTCATCGGAGGGCTGTTGCCCGGCGGAGAAGAGGCTTCCTCCTGCTTGTGCGTCCGCAGGCAGATCTTCGACAACGTCCTGCTGGACCATGCGAAAAAGCAGTCAGGCGTCCGTATGCTGGAAGGGTTCAAGGTCGTCGGACTGCTGCGGGAGAACGGGGTCGTGACAGGCGTCATCGGCCAGCACCGAGACGGCCGGGCGGTCAGCTTCTCCGCCCATTTGGTCGTGGGGGCCGACGGCCGCATGTCTACCGTGCGGCTGATGGCGGAGAGCGCCCGGATCTATTCGGAAACGGTGCCGATTGCTTGCTATGTCGCGTACGTCACGGAATATGAACAGGATGACGCGCCTTTGGCCGAATTTTTCGAGTCCCGGGAGGGCAGCGCGGCGGTGTTTCCGACGAGCGGAGGCCGGCATGCCGTCCGGATCGTGTTTCCGCTCAGCAGCGAGGTCTGGTGCTCCCGTTTCTCGGCCCATCCGGAAACCGCCTTTCCGGCATTCGTCGCGGAAGCGTTCGGCGGTACGCTTCTGCCGAAGCGTCTCAAAGCGGCGAAGATCGAGAGCGTTCGGGGCGCGCAAGGCTTCGAGAACGGTTGGTACCAAGGGATGGGCGCCGGGTGGGCGCTCGCGGGAGACGCCTTGACCTGCCGAGATCCGCGTTATGGGCAAGGAGTTCATGACGCTTTATACGGAGCGAAGCTGCTGGCCGCGGTTCTGTCGGATTACCATCCGAGGCACTGGGGCCGCAACTGGGAGCTGATCGGCTCCGTCTACCAATCCGCGCTTGAAAAACGGCTGCTGTCCCGATTCCGCCAAGCTTGCACGCGAACGGAGGCCTTATCGGATCCGGCGCAGAAGGCGGACATCCTTCGGCGCATCGCTGCCGACCCGTCCGCGGCTCCGATATTTCTCGGCTTCATGTCCGGCATAATCGAGCCGGAGGAATGGGAGCGGGAGATCGGCCGGCTGACGACGGCTCAGCCCTTGCCGCAGTGAGATATCGCAATTCGTCCCTGTCCTGCCGATATATCGGGTAAACACGGACAGGGGGAGAGGCGAATGAACCGAGGCGACATTATCGTGTTCACGGGGACGAGCGGGGCGGGACGCAAAACGATCGCCCGGCGCGTTTCCGGGTTGTTGGGCCTGAGGCCGGTCGTTTCGGCGACGACGAGACCGCCGCGGAATCCGGAGCGGCCCGATACGGACTACCATTATGTAAGCGCGGAGACGTTCGAGAGGTGGGCCGGCGAAGGCGCTTTCGTCCAAACGGCGGAGATCGACCGCCACCGATACGGGATATTGAAACGGGAAATGGAAGAGGCGCTGGGGGCGGGACACGGCGTCAGCTTGGTGCTCAATCGGGAAGGAGCGGAGGCGGTCAAACGGCAGTACGGGGACCGTGTCATCCGAGTATTCATCTACGTAGACAAGATTACCGTCCGTGAACGGCTGGAAAGCAAGGGAGTGCGTTTCGACGTGATGGAGTCCTATTTGGACCATTACGCGGACGAGGTCACTTACCGGAAACAGTGCGAGCTCGTCTGCGAAAACGTCGACCTGGAGCGAACGGTCGAGCGGATTGCGGGCGAGCTCTCGGACGAAAAACGTTCTAATAACCGTTAAAACCGCATACAACTGACTATTCGCGCAGCGTGACGACGTGAACGAGTTGAGGACCGGCGGTGATCTTGATGACCGAGTGGGCCGCGTCGTACTCGGCAAGTCCGGGACCTACGGGCGCGGAAGGGTCGGATCCGAGCACATAGAATACGTCGTCGGCCAGCGTCCTCAGGCAGACGGCTTTTTCGTTCTCGTCGAGACCGGTCCATTCCGTGTCGTTCATCTCGAACGTTTCGTAGAACTGGGGGATCGTGGAGATGGCGCGCGATAAATCGTCCAAAATTTTGTCGTAGTCTCTCGTGTATTTGATGCTCATGCCGACACTTCCTTTCGTCTTGCTACATTATATGTTCTACCCGTGCTTTAGCCAACCTTTAACTACCCGTCCAAACGGTTCTTCTTTCTTGTGAAGCGCTCATCCTTTATAATAGATAGGGCCGCTTTACAAAGAGAACGGGCGGAGTCTGGAAAGGGGGGGCTTCTGTGCGGGAATGGCACGGAACTCGGTGGTTTGCCAAGCCATTCGTGTTCTTTACCCTCATCATGCTTTTTAAAATCTATTTGGCGAAATACGTCCTCTTCGCGGACGGATCGAACTGGCTTCCGCTGATCACGGATTTACCGGCCGTATGGGTCGTATTCTGCCTGATCGAATGGCTGGCCCCCAAACGAAAATTCGGCGCTTATCTCGCCGCGGATCTCATCCTCACCTGTGTGTATTTCGCCGTTATTATGTACTATAAATATTTCGGAGTCGTCGTTACTTATCATGCGCTGCAGCAGGTCGGCCAGGTCACGGAAGTACAGGGCAGCGTGATGTCGCTGCTGCATCCGTATTTCCTGCTGATCTTCACCGATATCGTCTTGTTCGCCATCCTCTTGGCCGCGAGCAAGGGCTTCAGGCAATGGCGCATGCAGCTTGCCGGACGGGAACCGAGACGTATCGTCCTCAGCCTGTTTCTGCTTTCGATCACGATCTGCCTCGCGAACGTATGGCAAAGCCGGGCGAGCATGAACGAACTGAAAAAATCGGAGAACATGGGGATTATCCCTTACCAGACGGTCGAAATCGCCGCGGGGACGAAGGATGCGGTCACGGCCATGGTGACCGATCCGAAACCGCCGGTGGACGTGACTCCGGCCGCGATCGACGAGGTGAAAGGAATCACCGAGCCGTCAACGCCGCAATTTCAAGGAATCGCGAAAGGCAAAAACCTGATCGTCATCCAGATGGAGGCGTTCCAAAACTTCCTGCTGGGAGCCAAGATCGATGGGACGCCTATCACGCCGAACTTGAACGAGCTGCTCGGAAGCACGGTTTACTTTCCGCATTTCTACCAGATGGTCGGGCAAGGCAACACGGCCGATGCGGAATTCGTGGTGAATACTTCGCTGTACGTGCCGAAGCACGGCGCCGCTTCCCAGGATTTCGGGGACCGGCTGCTGCCCAGCATGCCTCGGCTGCTCGCGTCCAACGGCTATGACACGGCTACGTTCCATACCAATGACGTGAAGTTCTGGAACCGCAAAGAGCTGTACGCGGCCCTCGGTTTCGGGAAGTATTACGACAAGCAGTTTTTCGGCGATGACGATTTGGTGTTCTTCGGTTCGTCCGACGAATTGCTGTATGAGAAGACGGCTGCCAAGCTGGCGGAGATGGATGCCGCCGATAAGCCGTTCTACGCGCAGATCATCACGATGTCCGGGCATCATCCGTTCAACATCCCGGACCGCAAAATCCGGTTCCAGCTTCCGGAGAGGTTCCAAGGCACGCTGGTCGGCGACTATATCGAAGCCCAGAACTATGCCGATTACGCGCTGGGACAATTCATCGCGAAGCTCAAGCAAAGCGGGCTTTGGGACGACAGCGTCATCGTCATCTACGGCGATCATATGGGGCTGCCGATTTATTCGCTGACGGACCATGAGAAGAAGCTCATGGAAGAAGAAGGCTTGATCGGGCGCGAGTATCGTCCGACGGAAATGATGAATATCCCGCTTATCTTGTCGGTTCCGGGGATCCAGGGGCCGAAGGTCATGCCGCAAACCGGCGGCCAGGCCGATATTTTCCCCACGGTAGCCAACTTGTTGGGCGTTTCAACCAAGGCACAGGTTCATTTCGGGGAGGATTTGCTGAATCAGTCCTCGAATTTGCTGCCCGAGCGTTATTATTTGCCTTCAGGATCGTTTATTAATAATAAAGGCATTTTCGTTCCGGGCGAGAAATTTTCCGACGGCACGCTGCTCGGCTTCGGCGGATCGCAGCCGGCCGCATCGGATGCGACGGAAGATCAATATAACAGGGCGCTCAAGCTGCTAGACATGTCGGATCGGTACGTTCAAAGCTTGCCCAAGCTGAACTGAATCCAATCCGGCGATATAGAGAAAAGGGGTTGATCAAGTGTTTTTGCTGCGCAAGTTGGATTGGAGGAAGTACGCTCCGCTCGGCTTCATGCTGATTTTTCCGTTCCTCGGCATGATGTACAAGTGGACGAATCGGGCGGACCAGGACATCTATTCGCTCGTTACGGCTTTCGACAAGGCCATGCCGTTCGTCAAATATTTCGCGCTGCCTTATGCCGTATGGATCTTCTACATTTACGTTTGCTTGGTCTATTTCTTCAAGAAAGACGTGAACCTCTACTATAAAGGGCTTGTCACTTACACCGTCTGCGCGCTGACCTGCTACGTCATTTACGCGTTCTTCCAGACGACGGTGCCGCGCCCCATCGTGGACGGCGACGACCCGTTTTCGATGCTGATCCAGTTCATTTACAACCGGGACCTGCCGTTTAACTGCTTCCCGAGCATCCACTGCTTCTCGAGTTACATGGTCATGAGGCTGCTGTGGACCAGCTCTTTCCGCAACAAATGGAACATGACGCTCATCACCGGCATGTCGTCCCTGATCATCCTGTCCACCCTGTTCGTGAAACAGCACGTGGTTCTCGATGCAATGGCCGGCATTCTCCTGGTGGAGTTCGTCCTGGCGATCATGCTGGTGATCGAGACGCAGGTTCGCGTTTCCCGTCAGCGCCAACGTCAGAAAAGAACGTACGGCGCTTAACCGAAAAAACGGGCTGTTCCCCAAGGGGACAGCCCGTTTTTCATTTTATGATTCCGCATCCGAAAGCGGGAGAAGGCACATTTGCCGGTAATTGTTCTTCATTTGCTGAGTGGTATACCCTTGTTCCCGCTTGATGTAAAAATGGCCGTGCGGCGCCATGGCGCAGATCAGCGCATGCGCCGTAAGGAGCGGGACGGGCGGAGAGGCTTCCTCTCGTTTCGCCCAGATCTCGGTCAGCAGCTCCGCGATCCGGTCCCGAAGAAACAGATAGAGAGGGGTCTGGAAGAAGGAGCCGGAACGGTTGTCGTCGCTTTCCTTGATATGATGGGCCTGGATGGTCAGGATCAAATCCGCTTTCTTCTCGATCGCGTCGATCCACGAGTCGAGAAGCCATCCCAGCCGTTCTTCCGCCGGCGACTCGCGATGTTCCGCCAAGTACTCCTGTGCTTCCTCCAAGAAGGTTTCGCTGTAGTTCTGGATCATATCGAGGCATAAATCGCCCTTGTGGGCGTATCTTCGGTAAAGCGTTCCTTGCCCGATTCCGGCGGTCTTGGCGATTTGGTGCATGCTGACTCCGGTGACGCCGTGTTCGTCGAAGAGGCACTCGGCGGTTCGGAGAATCAGTTTGCGGTGTTCGGCAGCGTCTTTGCGTTCTACCCGAGCAGGCATGTTCCGTCCCTCCGCGATGGCAATTTTCGATTGACATCCGGACAATTGTCCGGTAACATCGAATTATAAAGCGGACAGTTGTCCGTTTTTCTTGGTCTTATTTCTCCGTAGATGCCCGGTACCCCTATCTTACCGTCATCTCAAGCGACGGTCAATTTAGGGCAGAGAGGCAGCGCGGAGGCAGGTTTCAGGAGGATAGGAGGATATCCATGTCAGCGAACGCAAGCAATGCACCCGCAGAGGGCTCTTTGTCCATGCGGCAGATTCTCGGCCCGCTCGTGGCCATCATCATCGGCATTTTCATGGTCATTCTGGACGGCACGGCCGTCAACGTCGCGTTGCCGCAATTAATGAAGGAATTCAAATTGACGGACCTGTCGCTCGTCCAATGGACGGTCACGGGTTACGCCCTCGCGCAAGCCGCCGTCATTCCGCTGGCCGGCTGGCTGTCGGACCGTTTCGGCGCGAAACGCGTTTTCCTTATTTCCATCGCGATGTTCACGATCGGATCAGGGCTGTGCGCCTTGGCCAACTCGGTCGAGATGCTGATCGTGTTTCGCGTCATCCAAGGCTTGGGCGGCGGAGTGGTAGCTCCGATCGCGATGGCTTTCATCTACCGGCTGGCGCCTCCCGGCAAAGTCGGCCAGGTCATGGGCATGATGGGGATTCCGATCCTGCTCGCGCCGGCGCTGGGTCCCGTTCTCGGGGGCTTGCTGGTGGAAAAGGCGACGTGGGAATGGATTTTCATGCTCAATCTGCCGATCGGCGTCCTCGGCATCCTGATCGGGATCCGCTCGCTTCCGAACATCGCGCGTCAATCGGTGCCGGGCCTCGACATGCTGGGCATTCTGCTGGCTCCGATCGCTTTCGCGGCGCTGGTATACGGCGTTTCCGAAGGCGGATCGATCGACCCGCTCACGCACAAAGCCCAGTGGACCTCCACGGATGCGATCGTCGGCATGACCGTCGGCGCGGTTGCGCTCCTGCTTTTCATCGTTTTCGAGCTGCGCCATAAGAACCCGCTTCTGGAGCTCAAAGTGTTCCGTTCCGGCAATTTCAGCCGAGGCATCATCGTGCAATGGATTTCCCAAATGGCGATGTTCGGCACGATGTTCCTCGTTCCGCTGTTCCTGCAGCAGGCGCAAGGCTACACGCCGATCAAGACCGGTTTGCTCATGCTCCCGCAGGCGCTGGCTTCCGCGTTCTTCATGCCGATCGGCGGCAAGCTGTCCGACAAGTTCGGAGCGCGACCGCTCGTGCTCGCCGGCATGACGGTCACGACGGTCGCCGCGTTCCTGCTCTCCAACATTTCCGCGGATTCCTCCGACATGGCGATCATGCTTCCGCTCGCATTGCTCGGAGCCGGCATGGGACTGTTCATGATGCCGCTGAACACGCACTTGATGCAATCCGCTCCGCAAAACCTGGTCGGACGCGTCACTTCGTTGACGAACGCAACGCAGCAAGTCGTCATGTCGTTCGCGGTCGCGGGATTGACGACGGTTTCGGCTTCCCGGTTTAACGACATGGTGATTCAGAAGGGGGCCCCGACTCCGGAGACGGCTTTGGCTTACCAAGCGGACGCCTTCGGTTATACCTTCGGCATTCTCGTGTACGTCGCGATCGTCGGAGGCTTGCTCGGCATCCTGCTGACCCGTCCGAAGTACCGGCCGTCCGAAGGCGGGCAAGCCGCCGAAATTCAAATGATGCATTAACCGCATGGCGAAATTCCCGGTAAAATGGACGACCCCCGCAGGCTTTAAGCCCAGCGGGGGTCTTTTATTTAGGGGATCCGCGGCGCAGCAACGAAAGCGCGTGTCCGGATCCGGTAGCGTAACCGTATGATTTTTCGTCATTCACGAGCACGAAAACAACGATAGCCCTGCCTCTCCATCGTTCTTGCGGCTCCTAGGCCGCTCCAGTGAGAGTTCGTGTATTCCTTCCAGCAGCCGATTGATTTCAAGGAATGTGGTTGGACAAGAGGAGGATTGTCCTTACGAGGAAAAATCTGAGGGTTACTTTCTACGATATTTCATTATATAGTAGGGAAGTTCAAACGTCAAATGCGCTGACATATCCATGCAGTTCTGTTAATGAAACAAACGAAAAAGCCGGTCGACAGGCATATTCGTGTCCAGAAAGCAATTTGGCTAGTTTTTGTACATTGCCGTATTTTTATGCACGGTATAAATATTCTGCTTTTTCAGCATGATTCTTAAATTGCGTGGAAAACTTGATTTATCGGGCTTTTTGAGGCGGGCAACAAAATGCGCTATACGTTTGCGCTCATAAAATTCCGTTCGTGTAATCGCTTTCGGTAAGATTATGGTAAATTACCTTCACTTTACCGTGTTAGGTAATGTAACATACAGAAATTAAACGATTGCAGATCACGAACAATGGTAGTACTATTTAATTTGTTCGATCCTGATGTGAGCCATCCTTGCGACGGGACCCTTGGTCCCATGCTTGGCAGATGCTAGCGCAAGTCGAACGAAAATATTAGGAGGGGTTTAAGGAATGAAGCTTAAGAAGATTCTCACCACTGCTTTCGCTGTCACCTTAATCGGGGCTTCTCTTGCCGCTTGCGGCAGTAAGAACTCCGGAAACGATGCCAGCAGCAGTCCGAGCAGCAGCGCCAGCAGCAGCGCAAGCGCAAGCGCAAGCGGCGACAGCAGCAACAGCAAAACCGAACTGGTCATGAACTACCGGGCGGATCCGCCGGCTCTGGACGTATCGAAAGCGGAGAGCGCAGCTTCGTTCACGTTCCTTGGAGCCGTCAGCGAAGGCTTGTACCGTCTGGACAAAGATATGAAGCCTCAACCTGCACTCGCAGCCGACATGCCGCAAATTTCGGCAGACGGCCTGACCTATACGATCAAACTGCGTGACGGAATCACCTGGTCCGACGGCTCGCCGGTAACGGCCAACGATTTCGTTTACTCCTTCCAGCGCACGCTGGATCCGAAGACGGCAGCAACGTACGCGTTCGTCGTCGCTTGGATCAAAGGCGGCAACGACATCCAAAGCGCGAAAGACGACGCTGCCGTTGAAGCGGCGAAGAAGAACCTGGGCGCCAAAGCGATCGACGACAAAACGCTTGAGATCACGCTGGACCACCCGATTCCGTTCTTCACGTCCATGCTGGCGTTCCTGAACTTCTACCCGCAGAAGAAAGACTTCGTAGAGCCGCTGGGCGACAAAAACGGCGCAGACGCCGACAAAGTCATCGGCTGCGGACCGTTCCTGCTCACCAAGTGGGACCACGACCAAACGCTCGTTCTTGAGAAAAACCCGAAATATTGGGACGCTGCGAACGTGAAGCTGACGAAAGTCACGCTGAACATCGTGAAAGATACCGCTACCGGTCTGAACCTGTATGAGACGGGCGCTACCGACTATGCCGACATCAAAGGCGACCAAATGAAAGCTTACGAAGGCAAAGAAGACCTGAAAATCAAGAGCGAGCTCGTTACGGGCTACCTGAACTTCCAAGCTACGAAAGTTCCGGCTTTCGCGAACGCTAAAGTTCGTCAAGCGTTCTCCATGGCAATCGACCGTCAAGGCCTGGCCGACACGGTTCTGATGAACGGTTCCGTACCGGCTACCGGCTTCGTGCCGAACGGCAACTCCGACGGCAACGGCAACGAGTTCCGTAAAATCGCCGGCAACGACGCTATCGCGTTCGATCCTGCAAAGGCGAAGCAATTGCTGCAAGAAGGTCTGGCTGAGGCTGGCGTATCCAAGCTGCCGGCGATTTCCATCCTTTCCGACGACACCGAAACCGCCAAGAAGATGGACGAATATCTCGTTTCCCAATGGCAAACCAACCTGGGCGTAACCGTAACGGCTGAACCGATGCCGCACAAAAACCGCCTGGACAAAGAACTGAAGAAAGACTACACGATCGTATCGACGCTGTGGGGCGCGGATTATAACGACCCGATGACCTGGCTCGACATGTTCCTGAAGGGTTCCCCGCTGAACACGCAGGACTGGACGAACGCGCAGTACGACGATCTGATCAAGAAAGCGCAAGTTGAACAGGATCTGGCGAAGCGTTCCGATGAACTCGTTCAAGCCGAAAAAATCCTGCTCAGCGAGCAAGCTGTAACTCCGCTGTACTTCCGTTCGTCTCCGTTCGTCATCAATCCGAAGCTGAAGGATCTGATCCTTCCGCCGTACGGTCCGGACTTCGAACTGAAGTGGGCTCACTTCGAGTAAGCTTCAACTTATTAACAACCGTTTATCATTAAGTTAAAGCCATACATGAAGGAAGCCGTTCTTGCATTGAAGGGAGGCGGCTTCTTTCATGTTAAACGGAAGGGAGGAATTTCCTTGTGCTGAAGTATACATTGCGCCGGTTGCTGTACATGGTGGTCACGCTGTGGATCATCGTAACGGTTACCTTTTTCCTGATGAAGCTCTTGCCGGGAGATCCTTTTGGTGAAGCGGTTTTGAAATTGCCGCCCGAAAGCCTGGCAATTATCAAGGCGCAATACGGTTTGGACAAACCGGTTTGGCAGCAATACCTGACTTATCTGGGTCACGTGGTTCAAGGAGATCTGGGGGTTTCCTACTCGTTCCCGACCCGCTCCGTCGTGAGCGTCATCAAGGACGCGTTCCCGGCTTCCTTCGAACTCGGTCTCATTTCTTTGATTTTCGCGATCATCGTCGGTCTTTTCCTGGGCATTATCGCCGCTCTGCGGCATAACAAAGCAGGCGATTACACCGCATCGATCATTGCGCTTATCGGCATTTCGATTCCTTCGTTCGTTATCGGGCCGCTGCTCTCCTATTTCATCGGCGTTAAATTGCGCTGGCTGCCTCCGGGCCTGTGGCTCGGACCCGAACACCGCGTTCTGCCCGCTCTCGCTTTGTCTCTGGGCACGATCGCCATTTTGGCTCGTATGATGAGGGCTTCCATGCTGGAAGTCATGGGTCTCGATTTCATCAAGACGGCGAAATCCAAAGGGCTTTCCCGTTCTACCATTGTCGGCAAACACATGATTCGTAACGCCATTCTTCCTGTCGTGACCATTTTGGGTCCCATTGCCGTTAACGTGCTTACGGGCACGCTGGTCGTGGAGAAAATCTTTTCGGTTCCCGGCCTGGGCAGCCAATTCGTGTCTTCCATCTACTCGAACGATTACACGATGATTACCGGATTGACTCTTTTCTATGCGGCTGTACTGATTATCGTCATGTTCCTGACCGATATCGTTTACGGCTTCGTCGATCCGCGAATCCGTCTGGGAAAGGGGAAGTAAACCGATGGAAGCCATTCCTAAGGATATGTTCCAACCGGCTGAGAAAACGACAAGCGCGGAAGCCATTGTCCGTCCTTCCCTGAATTATTGGGCGGACGCTTGGCGTCGCTTGAGAAAGAATAAACTGGCCATGTTCGGCCTCGTCGTCCTGAGCGTTTTGATTTTACTCGCCATTTTCGGGCCGTTGATCGGCAAATTCGATTATTCCACGCAGCATCTGAAGCAAACGAACGTCAGGCCGAACGGTCAATACTGGTTCGGAACCGACGATTTCGGCCGCGATATGTGGGCCCGCGTCTGGTGGGGCACCCGAATCTCGCTGTTCATCGGCCTCATAGCGGCTGTGCTCGATCTGGTGGTCGGCGTGCTGTACGGCGGCATTTCCGCCTACTTCGGCGGCAAGGTCGATACGGTCATGCAGCGCTTTATCGAAATCGTTTATTCGATTCCTTACCTGCTGATCGCTATTTTGCTCATCATGGTCATGGGGCCGGGCATCTGGTCGATCATTCTCGC
This sequence comes from Cohnella candidum, assembly GCF_003713065.1. Lineage (NCBI taxonomy): Bacteria > Bacillati > Bacillota > Bacilli > Caryophanales > Paenibacillaceae > Cohnella > Cohnella candida. The sequence goes on from NZ_CP033433.1 coordinate 4,810,481, forward strand.
GTATGCCATCACCGGCTGGGTCACCATGGCCCGTTTGGTTCGCGGACAGATGCTCGTGCTGAAAGAGCAGGAGTACGTGCTCGCGGCTAAAACGCTGGGAGCGAAGCCGTGGCGCATCATCTTGAAACACCTGATCCCGAACGTACTGAGCGTCGTGGTCGTTCAAATCACGTTCGTCGTACCGACGGCGATTTTCGTAGAGTCGTTCCTCAGCTTTATCGGTTTGGGGATTAAGCCGCCGCTCGCATCGCTCGGCAACCTGCTCAGCGACGGCGCGCAGTACATGCGGTACCATCCGCACCGGCTGACGTTCCCGACCATCGTATTCAGCTTGATTTTGCTTAGCTTTAACCTGCTCGGGGACGGTCTTCGCGACGCCCTCGATCCGAAAATGAGAAGATAAGGAGGCTGACGAATGAGCAAGCCGATCCTTGAAGTCGATAACTTGCAGGTTTCCTTCAAAATGTTCGCCGGTGAAGTGCAGGCCGTTCGCGGCGTGTCCTTCAACTTGAATAAAGGAGAAGTGCTGGCCATCGTCGGGGAATCCGGGTGCGGCAAGTCCGTAACCGCCCAGACGATCATGCGGCTGGTACCTACGCCTCCAAGCTATATCAAAGGCGGTTCCGTGAAGTTCGACGACAAGTACGAAATCACGAAGCTGTCCGAGAAAGAAATGGAGAAAATCCGCGGCGCGGAAATCGGCATGATCTTCCAAGACCCGATGACCTCGCTCAATCCGACGATGACGGTCGGTTCGCAGATCATGGAGAGCATCCGCAAGCACCAAGGCGGCAGCAAAGAAAAAGCGCGCGCCCGTGCCATCGAGCTGCTCCAACTGGTCGGCATGTCCAACCCGGCCGAGCGTCTTCGCCAATATCCGCATGAGCTTTCCGGCGGCATGCGGCAGCGCATCATGATCGCGATCGCGCTTGCTTGCAATCCGAAGCTGCTGATCGCCGACGAGCCGACGACGGCACTGGACGTGACGATCCAAGCGCAGATCATGGACCTTCTCCAGGATGTCCAGGAGAAAACGGGGACCTCGATTATCTTGATCACCCACGATCTCGGAGTCGTGGCCGAAATGGCCCAGCGGATCATCGTCATGTATGCGGGTAAAGTCGTGGAGCAAGGGACCCTGGATGAAATTTTCTACGATCCCAAGCATCCGTATACGTGGGGGCTTCTGCAATCCGTACCGCGTCTCGACAGCGATACGAGCAGCGAGCTCAAATCCATTCCGGGTACGCCGCCCGATCTGTTCGCGCCTCCGAAAGGCTGCGCGTTCGCGGCTCGCTGCCCGTATGCCATGGAAGTTTGCTTGAATCACGATCCGGAGCACTTCTATGCTTCCGAATCCCACAGCGCCGCATGCTGGCTGCTGCATCCCGACGCGCCGAAGGTAGAACGGCCGGTAGAAGTGGGGGGACGCGCAAATGGCTGACAATCATATTCTCGAGGTGCGCAACCTCAAGAAGCATTTTAACCTGAGCGGCAATCGTACGCTGAAAGCCGTCGACGGCCTGAATTTCGCGATCAAGCGCGGCGAAACGTTCGGTCTCGTAGGCGAATCCGGCTGCGGCAAGTCCACGGCCGGACGTACGATCATCAACCTGTACCAGGCCACCGACGGCGAAGTCATTTTCAACGGCAAGAACGCTCAGAAACTAAGCGGCAAAGAAATGAGCAAGTTCAACCAGCAGATGCAAATGGTATTCCAAGACCCGTACGCATCGCTGAACCCGCGGATGACCGTCGGTAAAATCATCGGTGAAGGCCTGGATATCCACGGCCTTCATAAAGGCTCCAAAGCGCGTAAAGCGCGCATCGCCCAGCTGCTGAACGACGTCGGCCTGAACGAAGAGCACGCGAACCGTTTTCCCCACGAGTTCTCCGGCGGCCAACGCCAACGGATCGGGATCGCCCGCGCGCTCGCGATCGAGCCGCAGTTCATCATCGCGGACGAGCCGATCTCGGCTCTGGACGTGTCGGTTCAGGCGCAGGTCGTCAATCTGTTCAAGAAGCTGCAGAAGGATCACGGCCTGACGTACCTGTTCATCGCGCATGACTTGGCGATGGTCAAGCATATTTCCGACCGGATCGGCGTTATGTACCTCGGCAAACTCGTCGAGGTCGCCACGTCGGAGAAGCTGAACGCGAAGCCGCTGCATCCTTACACGCAGTCGCTGCTGTCCGCGATTCCGATTCCGGATCCGGAGCTGCAGCACTCGCGCGAGCGGATCATTCTGAAGGGCGAGATTCCGAGCCCGCTGAATCCGCCGAGCGGCTGTCCGTTCCGGACACGCTGCCCGGCCGCGATGCCGCAGTGCGCGGAGAAAATGCCCGAGTTCAAGGAAGTCGAGCCGGGACATTTCGTCGCTTGCCACCTGTATTGATCAAAGCAAAGGCACTTGCTCTTCGGAGCAAGTGCCTTTTTTCGTGTCGGAGGGGTGGCCTATAGGTGCGTTTGTTGCGGAGGTGGATGGCGGGGGGCGGTTGGTGTGAGGCGGAATAGTGGGAGAAGTTCCAACTAATTTTAAAGAAAATGGGTTTTTCAGAAGATTAATTGGAAAAGCTCCCACTAATATTGTGTGCGAAGGGTTAGAGAGAGGCGTATTGGGCAAATTAGTGGGACATTTTCCCCTTAATTGGCCGGATTATTTAGACAATGAAATAATAGTGGGAGTAAATCCCACTATTGCCCACGCACCCACCGTACAATCGCAAAAAAGCTGCCCTCCAGCTCTTTGAGGGGCAGCTTGTGACTACATGGCGGCTTTCTTGGCGGCGACTCGAGTCTCGACGGCTGCGCGGTAGAAGGTGACAAGAATCAGGATGCCCGCGCTGGCCAGATAACCGATGAAAATGGCCGGCGTCTGGGTATCCGTGCCGCTATAGATACCGTGGAGCAAAGCAAGGAAGAAGACCGGGTAGGACAGCATGTGAAGGGTAATCCACAGTTTCTTGGGCATCAGCAGCCGGAAATCCGACGTCAGCAGGACGATGAGCGACAGGTAGAAGGAGATAGAGCCGATCCCGTAGGCGATCGGGTGCTCCGGTGTCGAGAACGGGATGAGCAGATCCGACCAATTAAACGGGCTGTAGGCATCGATCACGAGAATGAGGATATGGGCCAGCACGAAAATCATGCCGGCGCCTTGGGACCGGGTATGCCAGCGGTACACCCGCGCTTTCCAAGGCCCTTTAAGCGTGGGCGCCCCGTACAGAATACCGAGGAACATCCCTGCGAATAGAAGGTAGTAAGCGACCAAACCCGTAACCCGGGCGATCATCCAACTGGGCAATTGAAGCAACAAGTCAGTCATCCAGCATTCACTCTCCTTTCCAATTCCGGGTGCCGGCGGCGTAAACGTCGCTTCTTAGCAGTTTCCGCTCTCCGTCACGGGTCAAGAGGAACGCGTCGCTGCGGGGGCAAGCTTCCCTGAGCCATTCCGCGCCTTCCTTGCTTCCGAGCATGCAGACCGTCTTGGCCGCGATTTCCGACTCGACTGCGGTATCGCCCGCCACGGTACACTGCAGCACATCCGATTCCGAAGGCTTGCCCGTCCGAGGATCGATGAGATGATGCTTACGGCCTTCCGCCGTTTGCCAGCTTCGGCCCAGCACGCTGGAGGTGGCGACGGCTCCTTTCCGCAACGCAGCGACGCTCAAGCAGGCGCCAGGCTCCCGGGGATCATCGATCTCGATTTCCCAGTCCGGCGAGTCCGCGTTCCCCCAAACCCGCAAATCGCCCCCGGCATTCACCATGCCTGCCGCAATGCCCTTGGCGATCAAACGGTCGGCCAATCGGTCAACGGCCCAGCCTTTCACGATGCCGCCGAGATCGATCCGGGTGCCGGGATCCAGCCGGACGGTCTGCAGGGGGCCGAATAGTTTCCAATCGCCCTTGCGCGAACCGCCGCGTTCCTTCTGCTCTGCCCACATGCCCCTTTCACGGGATGCGATGCGTTCGAAGCTCACCGTATAACCCGCCTGCAGCAGCTGCGGCAAGATGCCGGGGTCGAACATGCCGTTCGTCACCCGTTGATAGTGGCGGGCCAACTCCAACACTTCTTCCATCGTTTTGGAGATGCGCACCGGAAGGCCGGCGGATAAATTCAAACCGCTGAGCTCGCTGTCGGGCCGAAACCGGCTGAATACCCTCTCGGCGTAGGCGAACCAGCTTCCGGCTTCCCGGAATGCCGATTCCCCGGCGGGGCTGGGTTCAAGCGCGAGCGCCACGGTTACGTCGGTGTTCATGGCCCTGAAGCGTTCCATGGTCAAAGTGAGGGCGGCCATCACGAATGCCCCGATCTGGATCGGAACCCGCCGCTCGACCTGCCTCCGCCGAAGCTGTCTCCGAAGCCGGAAGAGCCGCCGTCCGAGAACGTTCCGGAATCGTTCGAAGAATCTTGGCTTTGCTGATCTTGCCATTCCTGGATGACGGGATCATCCTGAGCGGAAGAGGAGCCGTCTTGCTGAAGCGAAGAAGAATGGTTTCCATTCGTTATCGATTGGACGGCGCCTTGAAAGGCGTCGCTGTTCTTGGCGTTATTGAACAACAGGGCGACGGATAACGTGCATCCGACTCCGACGGCCCACTTACGGAGCGATTTGCGAATAGGGTCTCGCATAGGCTCACCTCCTGGATTGAATATATAGAGAATAACCCCCGTTCCTGAAGCGTGCATGAAAAGTCGCTGAAAGCCTGCTGAAAATGAAGGAGGAGCTGGCCAAGCAGGCGCCCGCCGTGTTCATCGTACTCTCCGCATTCATCGAATTCGTGGTCGGGTACTTGCTCGTGGTCGGCATTTTGAACAGGCTTCTGTCCATTGTCCTGACTTGCATTTTCATCCTCACGATGATGCTTTTCGGCTATGTGGAAATCGTCGGGCATTTCATGATCCATATCGTTCTGATTCTGTTCATCATCGAGGGAATGAGCTTCTATAAACCTCCCGTGGATATGCATCGGACGCGCATCGACCGAATCGTCTTCGTCGCGCTGAATTTCCTGTTCGTCTTGGCAACCTATCTCGTGCTGTATTACAAGTTTGGTTGACGGACCGCCATTATCCTTGCATGATGCCGCTTTTCCTGCGATATACATAGAACCAAAAGGAGGCGGTAACATGAAGCAATTTGCTTCGGTGGTTCGCGAATTAAGGGCTTGGTTCACCTCAATTCCCTGGATTCGCAGCTTTGTGCCGTATCATCTTCATCTCTTGTTCGGCGGAGTCGGCATCCTGTTTCTCTATGAACTTCTTCTCCAGATGGTGTCCTACTCCGGCTACCACACCATCGATACGCTGTTTAACAAAATTCCTCTCTACGTGCTCGGGTACTACGGCTTTTTCGCGGGGATTTGGCTGACGCTGATCTCCAAAAACGTCAAATACCTCCCTTATGGACTTTGGGCTTACGCGTTCGTCCTGCTGTTTCCTTTCGAGTACCTCGGCCTGTCAACGATTGTAAGCGCCATCCTGTACGTGCTGTTCGGATTCGCCCTGTTCCGTTATTCGGCATCCTCCTACAGCGAGGCGGACATCCGTAACGCCAACGTCTAGGCCGGGACTCTGAGCCGTACAACTACATAAGGATCCGTTACCCGATCCGGCCCGGCGCCTATTTGCGCAAGAGGGCCGGATTTTCATTTTCATACGGACGTTTAAATAGGAGTAAGCATGCGGTTTTCGAAAAAGGTGCGAGAAGGAGGGGGCGGAACATGAATCCACAGCAAGGGAACGTTGGCGGGCTGCCGAGGTTTCCGGTATCGTACTGGCTGGCTTCGTCGTCGCGGCCGTCCTACGGCAAGCTGGAGAAAGATTTGACCGTGGACGTCGCCGTCATCGGGGCAGGCATTGCCGGGATTACGACGGCATACCTGCTGGCCCAAGCCGGCAAACGGGTCGTGCTTCTCGAAGCCGGGCGGCTGCTCGGCGGAACGACGGGGCATACGACCGCCAAGCTGACCGCGCAGCACGATCTCATCTACGACGAGCTGATCCGTCGTTTCGGGCAGGACGACGCTTTGTTTTATTACGCGGCCAACCGGGACGGCATGGATTTCGTCAGGCGCAAAATTTTGGAGCTCGATATCGACTGCGATTATGCCGTCGAGGACGCGTACTTGTATGCGGCGGATGAAGAGCAAATTCGCTTGGTACAGTTGGAATACGAGGCCTACCTGAAGCTCGGCATCCCTTGCCGGCTAGAGGACGGCATCCCGCTTCCGATCGCGGCGCGTTCGGCGGTCGCCATGACGGGACAAGCCCGGTTCCATCCGGTGCCTTATCTGACCAAGCTGTTGGAGGAATTCGAGAAGATGGGCGGCCTTGTCTATGAGCAGACGACCGTCGAAACGGTGGAGGAAGGCGAGCCCTCGGTCGTCCACACGAAGGATGGTGGCCGCGTGACCTGTCTTGATGTCGTGTCTTGCTCGCATTTTCCGGTTTTCGAAAGCGGGATGTATTTCGCACGTCTGCATGCGGTAAGCTCCTACGCACTCGCTTTCCGGATGCCGGGGGAGCTGCCCCGCGGCATGTATTTGAGCGCCGGCGACCCGAAACGTTCCGTGCGGGCGATCACCTACCGCGGGGAGCAGCTGCTGCTCGTCGGCGGCGAGTCGCACGATACCGGGCAGGACGATTGCACAAGCGGGCGGTACGAAGCGCTCTCGGCGTTCGCGAGGGAGACGTTCGGAGCGGGGGACATCCTGTACCGGTGGTCCGCCCACGATCTGATTACGCCGGACAAGCTGCCTTACGCAGGGCGGGCGACCTCGAAGCATCCGCGCAGTTACGTGGCGACGGGGTTCCGCAAATGGGGAATGTCGAACGGCACCGCCGCGGCGCTTCTGATCCGGGATCTGATTCTCGGCATCGAAAATCCCTACGCGAATTTATTCGACCCGACCCGGCATCTGGCTTCAGGGGGCGTGAAGTCCCTGGTGGCGCACAATGCCGACGTCGCCGTTCAATACGTCAAGGGCAAGCTGCCTTGGCTGACGAAGAAGGTACAGGACCTGGGGCCGGACCAGGGCGCGCTGATCCGCCACGAAGGCAAGAAAGCCGCCGCTTACCGGGATCCGGAGGGGCGCTTGCACATCATGGACGCGACCTGCACGCATATGGGATGCGAGGTCTCCTGGAACGAAGGTGACCGTACCTGGGATTGCCCCTGCCACGGTTCGCGGTTCGACTCCACCGGGGGCGTGAAGGCGGGACCCGCCGTGGAGCCGCTCAAAATGCTGAAGGAATAAGAAGGGGGAGGCGATTGGGATGTCGGATGAACGGAAAATGGAACGGGAGCAGAAAATGCCGAAGGTGTGGCCGCGCGGGGAACGGGACAACCCGGAGCAGTATCCGACGGAGAACGAGAGCTTGTTCGACATGTGGGAAAGCGAGCGGAACGTCGATCCGATCCCGGTAGAGGACGTCAAAATGGAGCAGAGGGAAGAGCGCGACAAGGACGGCACGAAGAACGAGTCGTCCAGCGAGGAGAAGTATCCGGAATAGTACGGGGGTCGGGGGCAAAAGCGGCGGAGATTCCGCGGCGCAGTCCCCGGCCTTTTTTGCGCGGTTTCGGATTAGTTCAGTGTTGCGCCGCATTGGCGTTTTTTATCCATTTTCGTGAAGACGCTTTCTTGGTAGACTGAAGGCGTGGAGAATGGAGGAGCAGCATGGGGAAGACGAAACATACGGGGCCGATCAAGCTGCCGGGCAGGCCGGATCCGAAATTGTGGGTCAGCAAAGTCCCGTTCGGCTTGGGCAAAATCAAACCGAAACATATACGCGATACGTTTAAGGTAGCGTGGGACAACCGCGATAATCTGCCATATGCATACCGTATTCTCACGCAAGGCGTGTGCGACGGATGCGCACTCGGCGTCTCGGGGCTGTACGACCGGACGCTGGCGGGGCCGCATGTGTGCACGACGAGGCTGAACGTGCTTAGGCTGAACACAATGCCGGCGATCAAGCCCGATATCCTGCATGCCGACATCGAAGAGCTGCGGAAGCTGGACAGCACGCAGCTGAGGAAACTCGGCAGGCTGCCTTATCCGTTGGTCCGCAAGAAAGGGGACCGCGCATTCCGCCGTGCTTCGTGGGACGAGGCGCTAGAGCGGATCGCGGCGAAAATCCGCGGCATTGACCCCAAGCAGCTGGCGTTCTACCTGACGGCGCGGGGCATCACCAACGAATCCTATTACGCAGCCGCCAAAGCCGCCCGTTATATCGGCACGAACAACATCGACAACGCGTCGCGGATATGCCACTCTCCTTCGAAAACGGCGCTGAAGCGGTCGCTCGGCATCGGCGCGTCCAGCTGCAACTACAAGGATTGGATCGGCACCGACGTGCTCGTGTTCTGGGGCAGCGTCGCGTCCAACAACCAGCCCGTCTCGACCAAATACATGTACGCGGCCAAACGTAAAGGCACGAAGATTATCGTGATCAACCCTTACCGCGAGCCGGGCATGGAGGGCTATTGGATTCCGTCCATTCCCGAGTCCGCGCTGTTCGGCACGCAGCTCGCCGACGACTTCTACCAGGTCAATATCGGCGGAGACATCGCGTTCATGCACGGGATCATGAAAGCCTGGTTCGACATGGAGGAAGAACGGCCGGGATCGGCGATCGACCATGCGTTCGTCCGCGAGCACGTAACCGGCTATGAAGAGCTGAAAAATCATGTTCGCTTGCAGGAATGGGAAGAGCTCGAACGGTCCTCCGGTCTGTCCCGGGAACGGATGAAGGAGTTCGCCGGGCTGCTCGCACGCTCCCGCTCCGGCGTGTTCGTGTGGAGCATGGGACTGACGCAGCACCGGTTCGGCACGGATAACATCTCTCAAGTGGCGAACCTGGCTCTGCTGCGAGGTTTCATCGGGCGAGAGCATTGCGGCGTGATGCCGATCCGGGGCCATAGCGGCGTGCAAGGCTCCGGCGAGATGGGGGCGGATCCGTTCAGCTTGCCGGGAGGCGAGTTTACGGAGGGGGACATTGAGCGTCTGGAGCAACTGTGGGGCTTCGACCTGCCGCGGTGGCAGGGCGATATCGTCGGCGTTTCGCTGGAGAACGCGATGCTGCCCGAAGAACACGAACGCAAGCTGAAGGTTTTCTACACGTCCGGCGGCAATTTCCTCGAAACGATGCCGGATCCGGATTTCGTCCGGGGCTGCCTGGAAAACGTAGACGTCCGGATCCACCAGGACATCGTGCTGAACACCTCCACGCTCGCGGACGCGCGGGAAGAAGTATGGGTGCTGCCGGCGATGACGCGTTACGAGCAGCCGGGCGGGGGTACGTCGACTTCGACCGAGCGGATGGTCTATTTCTCCCCGGAAATCGAGGGACCGCGTATCGCAGAAGCCCGCCCGGAATGGGCGATTTACGGGGACTTGGCGGCGCGGGTGAAGCCGGAAAACGCGGCGGCGGTCCGCTTCCGCGACGCGGCCGCGATCCGGGAGGAGATTGCGAAAGCGGCGCCCAACTACGAAGGCATTCAGCACCTCTGCAAGCGGGGCGACGTGTTCCAATGGGGAGGCGCCTGGCTGTGCGAAGGCGGCGTCTGTCCGACGCCGGACGGTAAAGGCCGGCTGCTCCCGATCGAGCTGCCCGAACGGCGCAAGCCGGAAGGGCGGTTCTACGCGACGACCCGGCGGGGCAAGCAATTCAACTCGATGGTCTACGGGGAGATTGATCCGTTTAACGGAGCGGGACGTTATGACGTGCTGATCCCCGCTGAAGACGCGCGGGACCTCGGGATCGGAGACGGAGACGCCGTCGTGGCGTACAACCGGCACGGCATCTTCCATGGACGGGCCAAGTTCGAGCCGCTGGCGCGCGGGAATATCGGCCTCTATTGGCCGGAAAGCAACGCGCTGTTTCCCAAAGGAGTCTACGAGCCGTTCGCGGGCATTCCGGAATACAACTCTTACGTGGTCGTGGAGAAGGCGGAAACTTTCCATGCTCTGAAGGATTCCCGTTACGTGGAGAAACGCGTGGCGGAACTTGAATTGGAGACTCCGGAATGAGCGGCGCTTGGCCGACCATTAAGGTCAACGGACCGGACGTCTTCCGGCGAGAAGACGAGATCGCGGAGGAGTTCCCGCTTACGATCCGCCTTGACGGGGAGGAATTCGCGACCCTCGTCTGCTCTCCGAGCGATCTCGAAGATCTCGTGGTCGGTTTTCTGGCTTCCGAGGGTGTCATCCTCACGGCTGAGGATATCCGGGAGATGTCCCTCGACGAGGAGCGGGGTTTCGCTTACGTGAACCTGCATCGCCCTCAATCAACGGGCAAGGATTTCTATTCCAAAAGGCTGATCGGCTCCTGCTGCGGCAAGAGCCGCCAGTTCTACTTCCATAACGACGCGCGTACGGCCAAGACGGTTACGGGAGGCATCAACGTCACCGCGGCCGATTGCTTCGCTTACATGCGGCTGCTTCAAGAGAACTCTGCAGACTTCCGCCTGACGGGCGGCGTGCATAATGCGGCGCTGTGCCGGGACGGCGAGCTCGTGGAGGCGCGTTCGGACATCGGCCGGCACAACGCGCTCGACAAGATTTTCGGACACTGCCTCCGGCATCGCATCCCGGCCAAAAACCACGCCATCGCGTTCAGCGGCCGTTTGTCCTCCGAGGTCGTGCTCAAAGCGGCCAAAATCGGCTCCGCCGTCCTGCTTTCCAAATCGGCGCCGACCGACCTGGCCCTCCGGCTCGCGGAGGACCTGGGCATTACGTGCGCCGGCTTCATCCGGGGCGGCTCCATGAATATTTACACCCATCCGCACCGGATCTTGCTTTGATGATTTAAGCGTCTTCGCAAGCGATATGCAGCACCGCGCTGAAGGTCTCCCCCGGCTCCACGCCGAGGAGGCCTTTGTTGTCGTTCAGCGCCTCGTTCAGCGCCGTCCACGGCTCCACGCAGACGAACGGCTTTCCTTCCACCGCCCACAGGACGACATAACGGAATGACTCGCTGTACGACATATGGATCGCGGCTTCCGTCGACAGGGGGAATGCGATTTCCGGACGGGTCGCGTCGAGCAGGGCGGCGGATTCTTTCATTTCCGTCAAGTCGATCACGCCTTCGAACGGTTTGATGACGCCGTCATTATAATCCAAGTACCGGGTCGCGTCCGTCACGTACGGGAGGCTTTTGCCCTCTGTCGCGAAGTAGGGATGGAATCCGGCCACCATCGGCATCGAACGGTCGGATAGGTTGCGGTATTCCTGCTCGATGGAAAGGACGCCTGCTTTCAGCCGATACGTAAAACGCAGCTCAAAATCGAACGGGTACGACTCGAGCGTGTCCGGGGAACTGCGCAGCACGAGCGTGGCCCACGCGGAGCCGTCGATTCCGGTCACGGCGGTCTCCCAAGGCCGATTGCGCGCGACGCCGTGGTTTTTCATTTTGTACGTGACGCCTTCCCATTCGTATTGCCCCTGGCGAAGCTGCCCGCAGATCGGGAACAGGACGGGAATGCCGCCGCGGATGTTGGCTTCGGGATCATAGAACGTTTCCTTGTCCAAATAAAGCGTCTCCCGTCCGTTCAGCCGGGCGCCGATGACGATGCCTCCCCTATCCGGGCACAGGAGAACACTGGAGTCGGTTTCATGGTCGATGAGCTCCAGAATCGGATATTGATCCATGGATTTGGCGATTTCATAGCGGGATGCGGCGCTCATGGGAATTCCTCCTCGTGCTTGGGTTTCATGGTTTTCATTATACCAAGACGGGGCTTGTGACCCAAATTCGCCGATGGGAAATTTTCGTAAACCGATTTACAGCGACATGCGTGTCGCTTATAATAACGACATCGGTGTCGTTATTATTTCGAAAGAACGGTGATCTTATGTCTCCCAAAGTCGCGGAGGAGCACAAAGAAGCGAGAAGAAAACAGATCTTGGAGGCGGCGGCTCGGGTATTCATCCGGCTGGGCTACCAAGCGGCGACGATGAAGGATGTCGTGGAAGAAAGCGGGCTCAGCCGAGGCGGCGTCTATCTGTACTACGGCAGCACGGAGCAGATGATGCTCGACCTGATCGAGGAAGGCGACCGGGAAGTCGATGAAATGCCGAAAATGCTGCAAGACGGAGTGCGAGTGTGGGACGTGATCGAAGGGTTGATCCGGGGAATGACGGCGGACATGGATCAAGCCTCGCAAGGATTGGCGCCGGTCTATTACGAGCTGTTCATCACCGGGTGGCGCAAGCGGGCGTACGAAACGCTCATGGCACGCCGGTACAACCGCAGCCTGGATGCGTTCGTCGGTCTTCTGGAGGAGGGCGTGAGACGGAAAGAGTTTCATCCTCCGGTGCCTGTCGCGCACATTGCCAAAATGGTATTTTCGTTCCATGACGGCTTACAGATCCACGCGATCCAGTTTGGTGCCGATCTGGTGGACGTCCCGGGTCAGACGGATGCCATGCTGCTTAGTCTCAAGCATTTGCTCGGCCTCGGCGTCACTTCCAAGGAGGAATTCGCTTGAAAGACATTTTCGGCAACCGAATTTTCGTCCGACTGTTTCTGGCGACGATCGCTTCCCAGCTCGGCACGATCGTGGGCAACATGGCTTTCGCTTTCTACTTGCTCGATCGGTATTCTTCGCAGCCGGGTTATGCATCGCTCGCGGAGCTGATGTACTCCCTGCCGACCTTGCTCGTTTTCTGGCTGGTCGGCGTGGCGGCCGACCGGTTCGACCGCCGGCGGATCGCGGAAAACTCCGCCTGGATCAGGGTCGTCCTTACAGCCGTACTACTTCTCGTCCTCTACGGGGGATGGCTGCCGCTTGCCTTTGCCGTGCTGTTCCTGCGCAGCGCCGTTTCGAAGTTCTACGCGCCGGCGGAGTCGGCTTTGCTGCAGGGCATCTTGGCGCCCGAGCAGTATGTCGCGGCTTCGGGGTTGAACCAAACGGTCATGGGAGTGTTCATGATGTTCGGCGTTTCGCTGGGCGCTTTGTCGTACCACGTTTTCGGCATTCTGGGCGCGGTCGTCATTGACGGAATCGGCCTCCTGGCCGTCGGCTTTCTTATCCGGTCCTGCAAGGTCCCCGCCGAAGTTGCCTTGCCGAACGGAAAGACGACTTGGCGTTCGATCCGCCTGCGTGAAATTACGGCCGACTTCTCCGAAGGCATCCGCTACATCCGCCGTTTTCCGCTGCTGCTGTCGCTGATCGGAGGCTTCCTGTTGTTCGGCCTTCTGAATGGAGGCTTCGCGGTATTGCCGATGTACACGATGAAATACAAACTGGCGCCGGATCAGTACACGTTCTACTCTTCGCTGTTCGCCGTGTTTCTCGGGATCGGCTTCCTCTTGGGAGGCATCATCGGACCTGCGCTCGTGAACCGCTTCAAGCCGCACCGCGTCATCATCGTTTCGCTGCTGGGCAGCGGATTGGCCAGCTTGGCTTTGATCGCGGCCGACGAGCCTTGGTTCTATTTATCCGTCGTGCTGGTCATAGGCGTCCTGCTTGCGCCGCTTAACATCGCGATCGGCGGTTGGCTGCCGTCTCTGGTCGACGCCAAACAGATGGGACGCGTCAGCGCCTGGAACGATCCTCTCCTCATGCTCAGCCAATCGGTGGCGCTTGGTTTGATCGCCTTGCTGTACCCCGGAACGATTTCGCTCGAAACGATTTACGCGTCGTTGTCCGTCATTTTGCTGCTGGCCTTTCTGTTTTATCTGGTTACGCTGCCGCGATATCAACGCCAGCATGAGCAAACCGCACCGTCGCATGAAACGGCCGCCCTCGGATAAGGGGCGGTCGTTTTACTTGATTTCCTGGGAAATCCCGTCGGATTCTCAGATTGTTTGGCGAAAACAGAATTTGGCCGAAACATGGCGGCGTTTTCAGTCGTATAAGGGTAGAACGAGTAAACGCAAAGGAGCGTGGAAGAGATTCCCGCAACGACACAGACCGCTCGCGCTCCGGCCAAGGGGAGCGGGTCGGCAGGTACGCCTTCAAGAACCACGACGCGCCGGCGCACCAAGAAAAAGCCTTTTATATGGCGATTGATCCGCAATACGTTTTGGCTGGTATTCATCATTTGTATTTTGTTTGCCGGGTGGTTTTATTTGACCCCTTCGGGCACGACGTTCCGATATATGGTGGCGGACACGATCATCACGACGCAGCATAGAGTTTGGGCGAAGTATATCATCGGCGAGAAAGGCCTGAAGGAAAGGGTCGCCGCTTATCAGGCGCGTTTCGATCAAATGGGAGAAGAACGGGATACCCATGTGATTCCCGTGGCGGCGCCGGGGAAAGCGGACGCCGATCTCCCCCTCACTTCCGTTGAGGAAGTCTCCGGGGAAGGCTTTCACGGTTACTTGCTCAGCGTTCGGGATCCGAAGAAAATCCGGCTCGTCGTGCCGCTCAAACCCGGCCGCGGCGAAAAAGTTACAAGCATGGTGAAACGAACGGGGGCGCTGTACGGCGTAAATGCCGGTGGCTTCGCCGATCCCAATTGGCAGGGCAACGGATTTCAGCCGATCGGCATCGTCATCAGCCAAGGCAAGATCTACTACAACGGGCTGGGCAACGCCAAGAGCACGCAGATCGTGGGCCTCGACAAGAACGGCAAAATGATCGCCGGCCGCTACTCGATCCAGGAGCTCATGGATCTCGGTATCTCCGAAGCCGTGACGTTCTCGCCTCGAATCATCGTCAACGGCAAAGGGCTCATTAAAAACCGCGCGCAAGGCTGGGGAATCGCGCCGCGTTCCGTCATGGGCCAGAAGGAAGACGGCACCGTCATGTTCCTGCTGATCGACGGACGTCAGCCCGGTTACAGTATCGGGGCGACTTTGTACGACGCGCAGGAAATTATGTTGGAGCACGGGGCGGTCATCGCGGCCAACCTGGACGGCGGATCCTCGACGGTGCTCGTGAACGGGGACGGGGAGATCGTCAACAAGCCGTCCGCCGCGCATGGAGAGCGTTATTTGCCGACGGCTTTCCTCGTGTACGACGATCCTTCTTCCGTGGAAGTCCCGAACGTATGGGCAGGCTTGAAGCCGTCCGACATCGATCCGGGCAAATGGTAATTGGCAATAGGGTTGAATCGCAGGGATACCGCTGTGCCGAGCTGGAATGTGTGCTTATTGCGAGCATGCATCCGGCGGATTGACGGCATGGCCGTATCCTTGTTAATATAGTGGCATAAACACGCGTTCACAATAGAGAGAAGAGGGTATCGCCGATTGAAAAAGACCGGGATCGATTCGGTTGAAATCGCGCGTCTGGCAGGCGTGTCGCGAAGCACGGTCAGCCGGGTCATCAACAATTACAGCAACGTGCCGCCGGAAACGCGGGAGAAAGTGATGCAGGTCATCCGCCAATACAATTACGTGCCTAACGCATCGGCGCAGGTGCTGGCGGGCAAGAAGACGCGAACGATCGGCTTGTTCATGATCGAGGCGGGACACGTGTCCGCTGACATCTTGTCCAACATGCTGCTCGCCAGCGTCATCGAGAACGCTTCCTCGCACGGGTATTACGTTCTGACGCGTATTATCCGCAATGCCAAGGACGAGGAAGAGATCCGCGGCGTGAAGGACATTTTCTACCAACGCCGGATTGACGGCGGCATTTTCATCGGGGCCGCGAATGAGGAGCCGTTCGTCGAAGAATTGATCGACGAGGGTTTCATGGTAGGCATCGTGGACCAGGAAATCCGGGACCACAAAGAGCCGAACCGGATCATCGCGAACTTCGACAACCACGACGGGATGATGCTGGCCGTGGAGTATTTGCACGGTCTCGGCCATCGCAGCATCGGAGCCCTCAACGGGGACATGAACCGATACTCGGGGCCGTCGAAATACGAGGGGTTCCTGGCGGCCATGCGTCATTTCGGCTTGGAGATCCGACAGGAGTGGATCCTGCCCGGAGGATTCAGCGAAGAAATCGGCTACCAGGCGATGGGAAGGTTCCTCGATAGCGGTACGAAGAGGCCGACGGCCATGATCATGGCAAACGACAGCGTCGCCTTCGGAGCCATCCGGGCGATGAATGAGCGCGGCTTGCAGGTTCCCCGGGATCTGTCGGTGATCGGGTTCGACGACCATCCGCTGAGCTCCCGCCATCATCCGGCCTTAACGACGTTAAAGGTCGATTTCGCCGACATGATGGAGAGACTGACGGTCTCGCTCATCCGCCACATCGAGAAGGAAGAAACGGGCTTCACCCCGTTCAGCGTCCGCAACGACCTGATTCGCAGGGATTCCTGCCGGGCTATTTGAAAATAAAGGAGACGGGATCATGCAGCCAAACGCGTTGGGCAACAACGTCATCACGCAAATCGGGTTATTGGTGAACGACATCGAAAAAACGTCCGAAGCTTACGCCACCTTTTTCGGAGTCGAGAAACCGAACTGGTTCTGGACCGACACGGCCGACAAGGCGCAAACCGAGTACCGGGGCGGGCCGACCGAAGCGCGGGCGAAGCTGGCGTTTTTCGATATGGGATCGCTGCAGTTGGAGCTGATCGAGCCGGATCACAACCCGAGCACCTGGCGGGAGAGCCTCGACCGGAACGGCGAAGGCTTCCATCACATCGCGTTCGTCATTAAGGGCATGCAGGAGAAGATCTCTTTGCTCGAGCAGGGCGGCATGCCGCTGCTGCAGAAGGGCGAATACACCGGAGGGCGCTACGCTTACCTGGATTCGTTCAAGGATTTGAAAGTGCTGATCGAGCTGCTCGAAAACGATTGAGCGGAATAGGCAACGGGAGGTGCGCGGCATGAAACGGATTACGGCGGTCGTCGGGGACTTTTACCACTCGGCAGATGAGGCCGGCGAGGCGCTTCAGCAGGCGATCGCGACATGGGCGGGTGCGTCGGACGTCAGCCTGCGTTTCGTGGAAGCGGGCCGGCTGAAGGAAGAGCTCGCCGAGAAGCCGGACGCGGTCATCCTGTTCAAGGAAGACCGGGTGGCTCCCCAAGAGGACGGAAACGCCCGCTGGATGGCGCCGGAAATCGCGTCGGCCATCGTGGATTACGTGGAGCAGGGAGGCGGCTGGCTGGCCTGGCATTCGGGGCTAGCATCCTATGACCCCGACGGTGCGTACGTTTCAATGCTCCGGGGCTATTTCCTGCACCACCCGGAGTAGCACCAACCCGTTCGGTACACGCCGGCCGGAGAAGGCTTCGAAGGCGAAACGCGGGAGTTCGAGGTGCTCGACGAGCATTACTTCGTAGAGTACGACAGTGCCCGCACGGAGACGTTTCTGCGGTCGGAATCGGTAGACGGAAGCTCCGTCGCCGGCTGGAGGCACACGTTCGGCGCGGGCCGCGTCTGCTGCCTGACGCCGGCACACCGGAGGGAAGGGCTCCTTCAGCCCGACTTCCAACGGCTTCTCGGCGAAGCCGTCCGCTGGTGCTGCGGGTAAGTCGGTTACAATAAATAGCGTCCTCACGGGCGCTATTTTTTTGTTGCCGTCCCGCTCAGCCACCGATCCGCCCACCTGCCGAATTAGCGATACTGGATATCACTAAATCGCACCCGAAACCACTCGCCCGCCGAAACGCCGATAATAGACTCCCACAGAGACTAATTTGCGACCAGCCCGCGTTTCCGCCGATAATAGACTCCCACAGAGACTATTTCACGATCTGCGCAGCGTTTCCGCGAAATAGCCTCCCACAGAGACTAATTGATGAGTTGCGCCGCGTTTTCGCCTAAATAGTCTCCCACATAGACTATTTGACGAGCAACTCCGCCATTCCGTCGAAACATTCTCCCACGGAGACTATTACCGCCACATCCCCCACCACGAGTCAAAAGCACGCCAACCCCAAAAAAACAGGAAAAATTTTCACCAAACCCCATTGACAGACCGACGGTCGGTATGCGAAGATAGGCACATAACAGACCGACGGTCGGTATGGACAGATCGAAAGAGAGGAAGAACCGAAATGACACCTCAAACAGGAAAATCGAGTTTTCAAACGATCTTGGATACCGCGGAAGAATTGATCCGGGAGAAGGGCTGCCGCCAGACGACGCTCCAGGACATTATCCGCCGATCCGGCCTTTCCAAAGGCGCGATCTACCACTACGTTTCCAGCAAAGACGAACTGCTGGGCTTGGTCATGAAGTCGCGCATCGAACAGTTGAACGCCCGCTTCACCGAGGCCGTGAACTCCCCGCAGTCTCGGGGCTTGCATAATCCGTTGCAGCTGATCGCCGAGGGCATGGTGAGAAACACGAGCCATGAAGACGTGACCAACCGGATCTTCCTGTACCTCCTGAGCCAGATGGACAACGAGACCGTGGCGGCCACCGTCAAGGAAGTCTATCAATATACGCTGCAGACTTGTACGAAGTGGATCGAGGCGGGCCAGCAGCACGGCGTCATCCCCCCGGACACGGACAAGGCCCGGATCGCCGAAATGCTCGTGATGTTCATGTACGGACTCCGCGTGCAAAACACGATCCTGCAAGAGCCTTCCGGCATGAAAGCGGAGGATTTGATCCGCTTCATGGCCAAGGCCCTATCTTAAGCTGGAGGACTCAATACCGATGACGAATAAAAAGTTGCTGTTTCCCCTGTTGTACGTGCTGGTCACGCTGTTGTCCTTTTACGTCGTGCTCCAATATTTGATTTACAGCCCGAGCGATTCCGGGATGGTTTCCGCCAAAATGGACGATCCGTCCTTTCCATACCGGGTGTGGAAAATCTTCTTCTACCCGCACATCCTGCTCGGCCTCGCGGCCCTGTTGACCGGTTCTTACCAGCTGACGAAACGGAGCCGCCGGAATCCCGCGCTGCACAAGCGATTGGGCCGCATTTACGGGATCTCGATTTTCCTCAACGTTCCGGTCGTGCCGTTCATCGCGCTGTACGCCACCGGCGGAACGCCGTCCACCGTCGCCTTCATGGTGCTGGACGTACTCTGGCTCGCGATGACGGCGGCAGGCGTCCGGTACATCCTCAGGAAGGACGTCGTCCGGCACCGGCAATGGATGCTCAGAAGCTACGCGGTCACGCTCGTGTTCGTCACGTTCCGGATCGTGCTTGGCATCGAATCCCTGCTCACCGACGCGCCGTCCAGCGTTACGTTCCCGGTCGCCGTTGCATTGTCGATCGTCCTCAACCTGGCGTACGCGGAATTTTACATGACGAAGAAATCCAAGAAATCCCCAACCCCCTACATAAACGATAAAGGAAGGTCTGCCCAAAATGTCTAAACGCGCTTATGTCCTCTTTACTCTCGTTATCAACGGTGTCGTCCCTTGGCTGCTGTACGTCTGGTTGTCCGATCATATGAGCTCGTTATCCGCGCTGACCATCGCCACGCTCGTTCCGCTCGCCGACAACTTGGTTCACTTGGTTAAACACCGCAAGCCCGACGCTTTCGGAGCGCTCATGCTGTTCACGTTTCTGCTCACGCTCGTCCTCGTCATGCTCGGCGGAAGCGAGAAAATCCTGCTTGTCCGCGAATCGCTCGTAACGGCGGGCGTCGGCATCGTGTTCTTGGGCTCGCTGCTGTTCGGCAAGCCGCTCATGTTCCATCTCGCCGCGCGGTTCATCGGCAAAAATGATTTCACCGCCAACTGGAGCTACCCGTACTTCCGTTTCGTCATGCGCCTGATGTCGCTCGTGTGGGGCATCATGCTGACGGGGGAAGCGGCCGTGCGGGTGTTCATGGTGTTCCACATGTCCACTGAAAGGTACCTGGCCTTGTCCAACGTGGTGCTGTACGGCTTTATCGGGGCGGCTATCTTGTGGACGGTCGCTTACCGCCGTCACTCTTCCGCGAAGTTTAACGACATCAAGCTTGCCGCGGCTTCCCGCTGATTCGGCAAGAGAGGAGCCTGTCATGGAAATCATTCCGCTCACGAAAGAGCACCGTAAAAGCTTAATCGCGCTGTATCGGGTCGTGACGGCAGAACTGCGCCGCAGCGGCATCGACCAATGGGATTGGATTTACCCGAACCGTTTCACGATTAGCGGCGATATTCGCAAAGGAATCGTTTACGGGATCGTCGAGCAAGGACGCGTATCTGGCGCCATCGTGATCGACCGGGCATCGCCTGCATCAGGTTCGGGAGCATCCCCGGGAGCTGTTCCGTCGTGGTCAATCAACCGGCTTGCCGTTTTGCCCGATATGCAGGGCCGGGGAATCGGCGGACGTTTGCTTCGGTTCGGAGAAGATTTCATCCGGGGCGCCGGAGGCACGCTGATCCGTTTGGAGGTTTACTCCGGCAACCCCCACGCCTTCGGTATGTATCAGCGTGCGGGATACGGGCAAGTCGGAGAGTCCCGTTATCCGTTCCGCAAGCTGCCTTACTTCGTATACGAGAAGGCGCTGCTGGAAGACCTGGCTCAATAAAGCATGGCTCCCAGCGGCCCGTTCTCGTCGATGAGATCCTGGATATCGTAAACGGAGATAGGGAAGTAAGGAAAACCCCATGCATACGGCACGAGCGCATATAAGGGGAAGTAAATCACGAGCGCCTTGTCGGCAATATAATAATCCTGATCCGGCGACAAGCCGGGATAAGGGCCCAGGAGCGGAAGCTTGCGGGTCGCGATTTGCGCCTGGACGATGTCGTTCAGGCGTTTTTCATAGGGGCTTCCGGGTTTGAACAGTTCGCGGAGCGAATATTTGCGGCCCGTGTCAGCATCGAAAGTGAGGGAGTGCTGCAGCGTATTGCCATGCGCCCCGCCGGTATAAGTGTAGTTGAGCAAACAGAGGCTGAGCACCCCTCGCTGGTTGGTTTTCACCTCGAAGAAGCCGAGCATTTCCCGGATATCCCCGCCTGGGTAGCCTTGCGATTGCATTTGGGCGTTGATCGTTCTGACGATGTCTCGGTTCATGGAGTCGCGGGCACTCGGAACGGTTCCTCCCGCAACCGCGGGAATGCTGACTTTCACGTTGCGCGGGGCGGTAAAAGTTCTCACTGTAATAGGAAGCATCAACGTAGTGCGGTTCATGACAATCTCCAGCTTTCCCGCCTTTGGCGTCGTCGTTGTTTCAGCCTATGCATCGCCCGTTCCCCCGGTCCCGAAACACAAATTTTTTTTTTTCTACGCCGGGCGTCACAAAAAATAAGGCAGCGTCGTCTTCTTGGCAACCACGCGAATCCGACCCTGCGGGAATGCGGTTCGCGAACCGAGGAGGCGTTTTTTCATGAAAGACATGAACGGATCCAAAATGAATCGGGTATGGGACATTGCCGTCATCGGCGGAGGGCCGGCCGGTCTTGCGGCTGCGGCGCTGAGCGCCAGGTCGGGGCGTTCGGTGGTGCTGCTGGAGAAGGGAAGCTCGCTGGGCGGCCGCGCGTCTTCGTCGAGGGAGGGCGGCGCTTCCTTGAATCTCGGAGCGCATGCTCTTTACCGCGGAGGCAGCGCCCAGCGCGTGCTTGAGAAGCTCGGCGTAGCGGCGCCGGGCGGAAGTCCGGGCACGAACGTCGCCTGGGTGCCGGAAGAGGGCCGGGGAGAGATCGTCTCCACGGCGGGTTTGCTGCTGGGGCGGACTTTGAATTGGTCGGAGAAAAGAAGATTCCTCAGATTTTTCCTCGGCTTGCGGAAGCTGAACCCGAATGAAGCGACGGGGCAAGGATGGGCGGCCTGGATGGCTGCGAACGGGCTGCATGGGCGGGCTGCCGCGGTAGCCTCCGCCTTGGCGCGGCTTTCCACGTACGTCGGAGACGCGGATTTGCTGGATGCAGGTACGGTGATCCGACAACTGCAGAAGCCCGCGGTCGTCTATCCCGACGGAGGCTGGCAGACGATCGTGGACGGACTGGCGGCGAAAGCCTCGGAAGCGGGGGCGGTCTGCCGAACCTCGGCTTCCGTTGCGGGCGTGGAGCGGGCGGAAGACGGGACCGGCGAGTGGATCTTGCGCTTGGCGGACGGTGAGTACGTCAGGACGGGCCAAGTCATCGCGGCCGTGGAGCCCGCGCGGGTGGCCGATTGGTTCGGCCGCTGGCTGCCGGCGGAATACCTCCGGTCTTTGGAACGGCTGCAGCCGGTGTATGCTTCGGCGCTGGACCTGCATCTTCGCCGGCTGCCCAAGCCAGGCCGCCCCTTCGCGCTCGGACTGGACCAACCGCTGTACTTCTCGGCGCATTCGCAGTGGGCAAAGTTGTGCGACGATTCGGATCATGCGGTCGTTCACGTCATGCGGTATGATGGGGAACAGAAGGATGATATTTCCACCGGCCGTGCCTCTCTGGAGCGGTTTCTGGATCGGGTGCAGCCGGGCTGGCGCGACCTGGTGATCAGGGCACGATACATGCCGCATGTCACGGTCATGTACGGCATGCCTTCACGCGATTTGAAAGGCACCATGGGACGTCCTTCCGTGGATACGGGGTTGGACGGGGTGTACGTCGCCGGGGATTGGACCGGAGGGAAAGAGTCGCTGCTGGACGCTTCCATGTACAGCGCAGACGCGGCGGCGGAGTTGGCCGTCAAAACGAGAGCGATCGGAGTGAACGCGGGATGATGCCGGATCGGCAGTACGGCGGAAACGCGTCGAATGTGGCGGAATGGTATGCCGCTCATCGACGGTATTTGCATACGGTGGCTTATCGGATGCTCGGCACTTATGCCGACGCCGAGGATGTCGTGCAGGACGTTTTCGCGCACCTGCAGGTAAGGGATAACGGCTCGATTCGCGACGAAAGGCCGTATTTGACCAAAATGGTCGTCCGGCGGTCCCTGGACGTTCTGAAATCGGCTCGCAGAAGAAGAGAATCCTACGTCGGTCCTTGGCTGCCGGAGCCGGAAGTGAGGCCCGCGGACGAGGAGCCCGTAAGCGCCATGCTGCTCGAGGAGACCGTGTCCTACGCGCTTTTGGTCGTGTTGGAAGTACTGACGCCGGCAGAGAGGGCCGTTTTCCTGCTGCACGAAGCGTTCGGTTACGGTTACGAAGAGACGGCGGAGGCGCTGGGCAAGACAGAAGCGGCCTGCCGCCAACTGATGAGCCGGGTCCGCCGGAAGCTGGACCGGGAGATCCCCGAACCGGTCTCAACGGAGAAGGGGCAGGAGCTCGTATTTCGTTTCATGCAAGCGGCGGCAAGCGGAAAAATGGAAAGCTTGATGGAGCTGCTTCGTGAAGATATCGTCGTGATGACGGACGGCGGAGGGCGCGTATCCGCGGCCGTGCGGCCGCTTGTCGGGGCCGAGCGCGCGGCGGCATTCGTGCTGGGGCTCATCTCCAAGTACGGCAATTCGGACACGGAAGCCTTGCCCGTCCGCGTCAACGGAGATTGGGGGATCGCCTTCCGGGAGGCGGGCGAGTGGACGACCATTGTGGCGTTCGAATGGCGGGATGAGGCGATGAAGCGAATGTATCTCATCCGCAATCCCGACAAACTGCAGAGCATTCGACTATAGGTACGCACAATGCCCCCGGAAACGGGGGCTTTTCATTTGCATTTCCTATCGTTCCCGTTCAAAATAATAGAAAAGCAGGCAAGCCGGAGGGGACACCATGGAGCTGTCCAAAGTTTTTCTGATCAACATCAGCATGCTGGTCACATTCGCTTATCTGACCAACCTCCTGTACAAAAACGTCCTGATGCGGTTCTCGTTCCGGCTGAAATACGGGCTGACCGTTCTCATTTTCGTCTTGGCCGGCTGTATGACGATGATGTTCAGCTTCGAGATCGGCGGGGCCCGCTTCGACATGCGATATGTCCCGGTGATGTTGGGAATTCTCGTATTCACGGAGCCATGGGCGCTCTTCCTTATCGGCGCGGGAATCGGCGTGGGCCGGCTGTTCTTCGGATTTGACCGAGCCGGTTTTTCCGGTTTCACCATCGCGCTGCTGGTCGGTTTGGCAGCGGTCGCCATTTCCTACGGATTCCGAAGAAGACAAGGGCTTTCTTATTGGAAGAAAGCAACGATCGCGATCCTTGTCATCAATGCGCTTCGGGTGATTCTCGCGCCGGTGTTTAACGTCCTCCCACTGAAAACCTACATGGCGGACGTCTTTCCCATTTCTTTCCCTTTAGGCGTGTTGCTCAGCTACTTTTTCATTTTCATGATTCGGGATTTCCATATCGAACAACTCAAAGCAGAGGAGATCGTCCGCGCCAATCGGCTGCTCCGGGTCCGGACCGATGACCTGAACGAGGCCAAATCCGCGTTGGAACAGAAGGCCGAACAACTGGAGGCGGCTTCCCGCTACAAGTCCGAATTCATGGCGAACATGTCGCACGAATTGAAAACGCCGCTCAACAGCATTCTGCTTCTGTCCCAATTGCAAAGCGATGAGGATACAAGCGAAGAGGACCGCATCAAATACGCGAGGCTGATCCACCAATCCGGCAGCGAGCTGCTGAATTTGGTCGAAGATATCCTGGATCTAACGAAAGTGGAGGCCGGGAAAATCGACGTGACGGACGAGAAAGTGAACCTGGTGGAAGTGTGCCGGACGTTGGAAGAGCAATTCGAGGTGCTTGCGGCCAACAAGGGACTCGGTTTCCATGTCTCTTACGGAGGGGAAATTCCGGATTGGACGCTGACGGATCCGATGAGGCTGAACCAGATTTTGCGCAACTTGCTCAGTAACGCCTTCAAGTTTACGGCGAGTGGCTCCGTCGAACTTTCGTTAACCGTGGCGACGTCCTCGGACGGCGGCAGCGAAGCGCGATTCCATGTGATCGATACCGGAGCGGGCATCCTTCCGGAGAAGCAGGAAGAAATTTTCGAGGCATTCCGTCAGGAAGACGGCTCGATCAGCCGCAAATACGGAGGAACCGGCTTGGGTCTCGCGATCAGCCGGCAGCTCGCCGGCCTGCTGGGCGGCAGGCTGGAAGTTTACAGCGAGAAGGGCGCGGGCAGCTGCTTCACGCTGACGATTCCGATCCGTTCGGAATCCGCGCTGACGGCGGTGTGACCGTTTCTAGAATAAGGTGAGCTGAACGGGGGCTTGGGCGCAATCGGACGGTTCGGACGGACGGGCTGTCGCAGCTTTGTCCCGCCTTTCGCGGTCGCCGTCGTACGCCGTAAGGCCATGCTCCGCCAATTGACCTCTAATTCGGTCGTAAAGCGGCCGCCTGTAAGAATCCGGGGCGTATCCCGACCGCCAATAGAGCCGGCCATACTTCTCCGCAAGCTCGGGATAGCTTTGGCTAAGGGTCGAGAAGAACCAGCTTTTGACCTCGGGGGTCGAAAGCCGTAGGAAAGACGGCATGACGAACGCCGCGCCCGCGTCGGCACATGCGTCAAGCAGGCGGTCGACGGCCTCGGCGCCGTCCGACAGGTACGGCAGGATCGGCGCCATGAATACGCCGGCGCGGATGCCTCCTTCGTTCAGCTTGCGGACGGTATCCAGCCGAAGGCGGGGAGCGGGCGTCGCGGGTTCGAACGTCCGCCAGATGTCGGGATCCATCGTATGCAAGCTGATATTGACGGAGGAGCCAGGGATCCGCTGCAGCAAATCCAGATCGCGGAGCACGAGCGGCGATCGCGTCGTGATGCTCGCGGGCACGCCGAATTCGGCCAGCACCTCGAGGCACCCCCTTGTCAGCTTCGCCTTGCTCTCCAATTGTTGATACGGATCCGTCGCGGTACCGACCGCCACGTGGGTCGGCAGCCGCCGGCCCATTTTCGTTAATTGGGCTCTCAGTACGTCGGGAGCATCCTGCTTCCAAAAAACGTGTTTCTGAAAAGCGTCGTCTGCGGATTCGCCGATAAACGAGTGCGTGCTTCGAGCATAGCAGAAGCTGCAGCCGTGCTGGCACCCCCGGTAAGGATTGATCGACCAGTCGAACGGCATCGAAGGAGCTTTGACGGGATTCAGCACCATTTTGGGACGGATCGGTTCGTAACGGGTCGGATTCAAGGGGCACCTCCAGCATAATTAGCGAACGTATGTTCCTATTAGTATACCCCGAGTATAGAAACCCGGCAATAGCTTGAAAGTGGAAAAACCCGCCAAATCCTCCTCTTGAGGATCGCGGGTTTTTCTGTGTCCGTGCTTATTCTTTCATGATCAAAACCGGACAGTGCGCGTGGCGCAGCACATATTCGCTCACGCTCCCGACGAAGAACCGCTCGAGGCCGTTCAAACCGCGGTGGCCGATGAGAATCAGATCGGCGTTCACCCGTTTCGCGTAGTCCACGAGAGAGGGTCCGGGAGATCCTTCAAGCAAGGTCGTCTTACGCGCGACGTTATCCGGGAGCGACTCGTACGCCTGATTCAGCAGGTCCCTGGCGTTTACTCGGAATTCCTCCAGCACCTCGGGAGGCGCGGGTACGGCGGCTTCGACCGTCACCGCAGGGCGGGGAAGCTCCAACACATGGACGGCCTCGACCGAGGCACCGAAACGCTCGGCCATTTCGCCGGCAATCGCCGAGGCGCGTTTGGACATTTCGGAACCGTCGTATGCGAGCACAATCGATCGGATGGTCATGGACATGGCAAGCCCTCCTTGTAAGCACCCTTTACCCGTCGGCAAGCAGGCTTGAAACCGGGTGTAGCAGGCTCCGATAGCGCAGACGAGTGATCCGTCGAGTTATTGCTTTCTGGCGCTAATTCCGATTAAGTGAGCGGACTTGGCGGGTTTTATTGCTTTTGGACACTAAAAAGGCGGCTCGTGCCCCAAAAAGGGGGGTGGAGACGCCTTTTTAGTGTCGGAATGCAATAATTCGGGATCGGTCACCGCGAATTTACCGAAGTTAGTGCCCAAACGCAATAACTCCGACCGCACAAGTTCCGTAACTCTTCATGCAGACGCCATTCCCAATGGCCATCGACCACGAACGAATCGGGCGGATAAGAGGGCGCACGAGGGATGGTTCGCGAAACTAAGCCGGCATGGACAAGAACAGCACCGCACCGCCCGAGGAGGACTGCAGCCGAAGCTCGCCTCCCAGGCGGGAGACGCGCTCGGTGACGGCTTTCAAGCCCAGCCCGAGCTCGTGTTCCGGCAATGTTTTTCCGTCGCCGATCAGGAGGAATCGGATGGCGCCGGATTCGGCCTCAAGCTCGAATTCGAAGCGCTTGGACGAACCGTGCTTCAGCCCGAGCGCCAAACCTTCCTGAAGCGCTTGGAAAAGGACGCGCTTCTGCAGCGCGGACAGCGTGAGGGGCAGCGGGCCGATCCGGCAATCCACCCGGCAGCCGGATCGTTGTTCCGCGTCGCGGATCAGCGCTCCGATCGCACCTGGCAGATCGAAATGCCCCAAGTCGTCGCGAAGGAGGCGCACCGAATGCCGGATATCCTCGAGGCCTTGCCGGGCGAGATTCTGGGACGCCTCCAGTTTCTCCTCCGCTTGCGGCCGGTCGAGCGGAAGCAGCCGCCTGGCCGCTTCCAGCTGAATAATGGCGGCCGACAGCGTGTGGCCGACCGTGTCGTGGATGGCGCCGGTGATGCGGTGCCTTTCCTCCAGCATCATCGATTCGGCCATCGCTTCCGCCGACTCCTTCTGGGAAGCGGCCAGCCGTTCGTTGGCGATCTCCAGCTCGCTGTTGCTCGCGCG
Source organism: Cohnella candidum (assembly GCF_003713065.1). Classification (NCBI taxonomy): domain Bacteria; kingdom Bacillati; phylum Bacillota; class Bacilli; order Caryophanales; family Paenibacillaceae; genus Cohnella; species Cohnella candida. The sequence goes on from NZ_CP033433.1 coordinate 4,837,935, forward strand.
GATCTCTTCGATCCGGGACGCCACCAACTGCTCCAAAGAACGGTTGAGCTCCGTCAACTGCCGGTTCATCGCGGTATACCTATAGATGATGATCCGGATCAGGCAAATGACGAAGGCGAACAGCCCCAGATAAATCAGGTCTTCCGGCAGACTGACCAGATAATCCCGCAGCCCCGGCCACCACTCGTACAAGTTCGGAGGCAGCCAGTAACGGATGACATGGACGAACGCGATGGCGACGAGCGAAGTGAACCCGGCCATGACCCAGATCGACTCCAGGTCTCTGCGCGTGCGGTAAGCTTTCCAAATCGTCCAATAAGAAATGACGAACATGCTCAGGAAAATCGGAAGATACAGATAGGAAGTCCAGAACGTGTAGAAATAGACGCTGACGAACGCGCCAGCCGTCGCCAGGACGGAAAACCACAGCACGATCCGGCGAAGCGTCTTCAAAGCCCGCCCGTTAATGCCGGGGAACACCTGCTCCAAAGCGCCGACGACGGCGAACGTGGCCCATGGCATCGAGGTTTCCTGTAGAAAGCTGATCCACGGGCTGCTCCACAAGAATTTGATCAATTGGTTGCCGACGAAAGAAGCGTAACCTCCGGCGAAAGCCAGCAGGGCGAAATAGAGATACAGTTTCTCCCGATGGGAAACGTAAAAGCCGATCGACACCAAGCAGCTGAAGATCAGAAGACCGCCTAAAATAATGTTGTCCAGATCTTTATGCAGGCTGCGATTGACGAACGAAGCTTTCTCCCCGAGTTCGATCGAGGGGTTTTGCGTGCTGAGCTCGCCGTTGCGCATCAGCAGGTCGACATGGTCAGGGAGCTGCAGCGGCAGCCGGAACATGTGCCAATAGAAGCCGCTGTTCACCCGGACGCCCTTTCGGGCCGGCATATCCTCGTAAATGATGATCCCGCTCGCAAAAGCGCGATTGTCGCCGGCATGGAGGATGAAGAGGGCCGGGTCCTTCCATTGTCCGGCCGGCAACGGCACCCGGAGCCAATACATTTTCTGCGCGACCTCCACCGGGGCTGTATAGGGCCGCCATCCGTTCATTGGGGGAGACTCGTCCCATGACGTTGCCGGCGCCCAGCGCCAGCCGGAGGAATCCAGCCGGATGGCGTCCGCATCCCGCTCGAAAGCGGCGAGGGCGCCTCCGACGGTGAACAACAAGGCCAAAATAATCGTGAACGTGCGCAGAACGGGCAAGTGGCGTTTCAGAAAAGACATGTTCATGATTCTCTCCCTACACCAATTCTTGGTGCCGCGGCTCCCGATAGGGCAGCGAAAGCAGCAGCACGCAGCCGGGATGGCCCGGTTCGATCGACATGACGCCGCCGAGCTCTGAAACCCGGTCGGACATGGCTTTCAGTCCGAAGCCGAAGGAGGAGGGCTCGTACGTGCGGCCGTTCGACTCCAGCCGGAAAAACACGATCGGGTTTTCCACGGTTAAGGTAAAGACGAAGCGGGTGCTGCCGCCGTGGCGAAGGGCGTTCGTGATGCCTTCCTGCAGCGCCTGGTAGAGCACTCTTTTCTGCAGGGTCGTCAGCGTATCGGGCAGCGGTTCCATCTTCACGTCGAACTCTGCATCGGTCGTCTGCTCCGTTTCGCCGATCAGGCCGATCATCGCGTCCGTCAAATCGTAACGGGAGAAGTCGTCCTTGAGGAGCCGCACGGACTGCCGGATTTCCTCAAGCCCTCTGCGGATCAGCCCTTGGGAAGCGGTCAGCTTGTCCAAGGCGAGGCGTGGGTCGCGATCCAGCAGCCGTTTGGCCGCCTCCAACTGGATAATGGTAGCGGTCAAGGCGTGGCCGACGGTGTCATGGATGTTGCCCGTGATGCGGTTTCTTTCTTCGAGCACCATGGTGGAGGCGATCGTCTCGGCCGTCTCCCGGGTGGATTGCGCCAGCCGGGTACTGGATTCCCGAAGCTGCCTCGTCCGCTCTTCCAATTCGGAGGTCCGGGCCCGAACGCTCTCTTCGAGGAATTCGCCGGTGTGTTGAAGCCGTTCGTTCATGACGCCGAAACGGTACAGGATAACGCGGATCAGGCACAGCAGGAAAAGGAACAGTCCGACGGAGACGAGGTCGAAAGGAAACCGGTTCAAACCCGGCGCCTCCCGCGCCGCCAGCTCGAAAACGCTGGGAAGATACGTTTTGAACACATGGATCAAGGAGAAGAACGCCACGACGATAAAGCCGGAAAGCATCCATACCGAGTCGGGGCCTTGTCGCTCCCGGTAAGCGATCCGAAGCTGCCAGAAGATGATGCCGGCCGTCCCGAGAAACACCGCAAGAAGCGGGTAGCTGATCAGCCAGCCGTATAAGGAGGGGCGGAAGAACAAGCCGCCGGCCAGCGTGAGCGCCGTGTATCCGAGGAGGACTTGGCGCAGCCGACGCATGATTTTGACGCCGGTGGAAGGGAAGACTTCGCCCATGATGCTGACGAGCGCGTAGACGCCGAGCGGGAAAACCGCGAAATCCATATAGGCGAGCCAGGGCTGGTCCCAATACACCTGAAGAAGGTAGTTGCGAACCAGCGAAGAGTAGAATCCGCAGAAGGACAGCAGGCTGAAGTAGAGTTGGAGCCTGTCCCGGCGGACGATGTAAAGCCCCAGCGCGGTGAAGGCGGTAAACAGGAAAAGGGCGCTGAGCACGAAGCTGTAGCTGTCTTTGCGGAGCAACTCGATATATAAGTCGCCTTTGCTCACCGTCTGGATCCAAGGAGCCGGACGCGAGGCGCCGCGGTTGTCCGCCAGCACATAAACTTCGGATGGAAGCGGGGTCGGCAAGGGAACGAGATTCCAATGCGTGAACAGGTTGATCCGCTGGCCTTGCCGGCCGGGATCGTAATCGTAGAGAAGTCGGTTCCCGTCAAAGACCCGGATGGATACGGCGTTGAAAATCCACAGGGCGGGATCTCGCGGCGCGTCGGCGGGAAGGGGGAGGCGGAGCCAGAAGTAGCGGGTGTCGTTATGGATGTCGGGCTCCGATTCGAACGGGATCCAGCCTGAAGACGGGGGAGCGGCGTCTTCGAAAGAGGAGGCAGGCGCCCATTGCCAGGCGGAACGATCGGGATTGCGCCCTTCGTATCCGAGCTCCAGCGTAGAGAGCCCCCATCCGATCAGGGCCAGCAAGGAAACGAGCAGGCCCATCGTGCGGAATAGGGGCAGATGGTGGCGCCAGCTGCTGCGAGACAAATGCCATTCCTCCCTGAACGTACAGCGATCGTGTTTTCATTGTAGCGGGGAAGCAGGCGGTCTCACAGTGACTGTTGTCATATGACAGTCATGTCTTTCAGCCAGATGACGGCTTGCGTTCGGTCATTCGTGCCGATCTTATCGTAAATCGTGCTGATGTAATTTTTGACCGTTCCTTCGCTCATGAACAGCAGTTGGGCGATTTCCCGGTTATTCCGTCCTTCCACCATGAGGGAGATAATGCTCATTTCCCTCTCCGTGAATTTGACTTCGGAAGCTTTGCTTCGCGTCCTGGAAGCCGCGGAGTCACCGGATCCGGCTGCGGACAAGCGTGCCGCCAGCTTCACCGCGATCGCGGAGGGCAGCATGATGTCGCCGCGGGCGGCTTCGCGGATGGCTTGCAGAAGCTTGTCCGTCGGAATGTCCTTCAGCAGGAAGCCGACGGCTCCGCTTGCCAGCGCTTCAATAATGTATTCATCCTCGTCGAAGGTGGTGAGGACGAGCACTTTGGTGCCGGGCATCGTGCCGCGCAGCTTTTTGACGGCTTCGATTCCGTTCATGACCGGCATCCGGATGTCCATGAGCACCAAGTCGGGGCGATACTGCTCGACCAATCGGCAGGCTTCCTCGCCGTTCTCCGCGGTGGCGACGACCTCGATATCTTCTTCTAATTGAAGGATCGTCTGCAGGCCGTCCCTCATGAGGGTCTGATCGTCGGCGATCAATACTCGGAGCATGCGGCACTCCCCTTTCCATTTCCATTATAAGACATAGGTCCCTTTTTGGCATGGAGCTTTCGACGCGTTCTTGCGATTTTTGTGACTTTGCTCCTGACGCGTGTCACTGGTCATATGACGCGAGGCTCCCGTACGATAGGACTATGACAGGGGACGCGATGCCGGGCCCCCGAGTGAAAGGAAGTGTCGAGTATGATTATCATGAGAACAAGCGAATGCCGTCCGGGGATGAAGCTGGGCCGCTCGATCTATACGGAGCAAGGACACGTGCTCGCCGGAAGAGGGTTCCTGTTGACGGAGCATGCCATCCTGAAGCTTCAACAGATGGGACTTCCGTTCCTGCATATTGAAGAACAAGGAACGGAGGACATCGCGCCGGACCAAGCTATACGGGACGAAACGCTCATCGTGCTGCACGGCGCATTGTCGCACGTGATGGACGAATTGTCGGCCGGCGCCAAGGAAACCGTGTCGGGTTCCGTCGTTCGCTTCTGCCACGATTCCGCGAAACTGCTCGTGGATGATCTCCGCGTGCGCCGCAACCACCTGTGCCTGCCCGTCCATCTGAGCACGACGCTGACCGACGGTGACAAGCAGCACTTCGTCGAGCATGCGCTGAACGTCGGCGTTTGCGCAACGAAGCTCGGACTTGAAGAAGGGTTGTCCGGAGAAGAGCTGCACGCGTTCTCGATGGGCGCCATGCTGCACGATATCGGCCGTCTCCTGCTTCCGAACGGGTTGGACAGCAAGGCGATGAACTCCGATTTCGCCGAATACGGCAACCATGCCGAGCTGGGCTTCCGTTTGCTGAGGGACAGCGGCTTCCCGACCCTGACCGCCCAATGCGCGCTGTTCCATCACGAACGCGTGGACGGCAGCGGCTATCCGTTCGGCCTGCAGGGCCACCGGATCCATCCGCTCATCCAATGGGTCAGCATTTTCGATATGTTCGATACGCTGGTCAACGGACGCGGACAAGGCAGCCCGATGCTGCCGCACGAAGCGCTTGAAGTGATTTACGGCGGGGCCGGCTCCTTGTACGACATGGAGAAGGTTTGCCGCTTGCGCGACAGTATGGCGTTGTTTCCGAAAGGAACGACCGTCCGACTGAGCTCCGGCGAGATCGGCGTCGTATCCGGCTTCGACGAAGACAGCAAGCAGCGCCCGATCGTCCGCGTCATCCGCAATCCCGAAGGAACCGCCCTGGACCGTCCTTACGAGGTAGATCTGAAGCGCCAGCTGCATTTGATGATCAGCGGCTTCGGCACTTCGAAATCCGTGCACGGCAGCTCGGCGTTCGACTTGGCAGCGGATCCATCGCATGCCCGTGAGAACCGCGTTTTCCACGTCGTATGATGGCCAAAAAAAACCAGCCATTAAATGCTTGACTTTCTGCTTCAAAAACAATATTCTATAAAAGTGATTTCGCTGATGTAGCTCAGCTGGTAGAGCAACGCATTCGTAATGCGTAGGTCGGGGGTTCGAATCCCTTCATCAGCACCACTTACAAAAACATTAACGGCGCGGCTTCCGAAGATTTCGGAACCGCGCCTTTTTGGTTTTCATGCTCTGGCCTAGTTTACATATTTTCCGTAATCGGGGACTGCGATTTGATCAAATTCATTGACGAGTTTTTTAAGGCTCTTGGCAAGTATGTCGCCGGACATGGGTATCCCGTGGCCGGTAATGGCGACCGAAGGCTTCAATGCCTCCAGTTGAATCACGGATTGTTTTGCGGCTTCCCAATCCGTCGTGAGATAACGGGGAGGTCCGCTAATTTCCTGTTCTTGAGTGAATACTTTATACAGGTATTCTTGTTTCACCGTTATGAAAGCATCGCCTGCGATCAGGCCCGGTCATGTTCACGGAATAAAGAAACGTGCCCCGGAGAATGTCCGGGCGTATGAATCCATCTGAATTCCGGCAAATAGGGAACGGTTTCATCCATAGGCAGCGCTTGGACGTGATTCCCTAAGTCTATGGGTTCATTAGGGAACAGCGGGGATATTTTTGATATCATGCCGCCTTCCACTGTCGAGTCCGGCTGCGGATAGCTTTTTTGGCCGGTGAGAAACGGCAGCTCCATGGGATGCGCGTAAACCGGGACTTTCCATTCCTTAACCAGTTCGATTATTCCGCCCACATGATCAAAGTGGCCATGGGTTAGAATGATGGCATGGGGCCGTCCATTCGCACCGAATCGCTGTTCGGCGACGGACATGATTTCATTCCCTGACATAGGCATACCGGCATCCACTAATACGAAATCACCGGTTGCCGGATTGCCCACGAAACTAACGTTGACGATTTGGATCGTGTGACCATATAAATCAGGCAATACCTCAAACCCAAGACCGCTTCCCAATGAAGTCGCCGGAATAAATTTGTAATCCGTTCCGTAATGCATTTCTTGATCCATTATTCACTCCTCCTCAGCTAAATGCCCGTCTGTATGATTCCCTGATTTCGGAAAATAGTCGGTTGATATTCGGCTCATTTCGCCGCTTTACTCCGTTTCGCCTTTTTGGCGGAGAGGTCCGGCTCTTCCTGCCCGATGTCCGCCAAGCTTCTTTGGATCGCCGACATGAAATCGGTAAGGTGCCGGCTGGAGTCCGTCGATGCGAGAGGGTGAGAAACCTCGGGAACTTGGCCGGCGATTTTGGAATCGATCAGGTGGATCATGGACTCGTTATGCACGTTGGGATATAGCGCGGGATCGTAAGGCACGGACAAGCCGGATACCAAGCTGCCGAATGCCTGCATCAACTCGGTTGTCATCTCGGGTACCGCGGAGGAGTTTGCTGCCGGGTACGCTCGGACTTCATCGGCATAGTGCAGCGTGGTGAGCATAAGTCCGTCTTTGGAAGCCCACAGGGCGGCAAGCTGCTGAACGGATCTCATCGTCACGTAACCGATGCCGGTTCGTTTCATTTTCAACAAAGAATAACGGAGAAGCTCGAAAGCCTGCCCGCCCACCTCGTCGACGCCTACGAAGTAATGCTTCTTCCAATAATGGGGTTCAAGTTCGGACGAACGGACGAAGTGCTGGACGCGGAACGTTTTGTCGGCAGGCGGCGCAATCGCTTGAAGCTCTTCTTCGCTCACTTCGACGAACTTACCGCCGCCAAGGTCGTAAACTTTGCGGATATTTTCGTTTTCCACTTCGGTCTGGCAACTTTGGCAATACTTCAAGTGCGAGATCGGATTTCCGCAATCGGCATGCTGCTGCCGGAATGAGATGCCTTTCTCCTCGGTGGCGGAATACAGCTTGATCGGAACCTGGAGCTGGGCAATTTGAATCGTGCCTTTCCAGAACGCTTGCATGATAACGTCCCCTATCCCTGAAAATAAATCATTATCTTTATTTCCAAAGTTAGAGGGTGAAATACAGCGGTTTCCAGCATAAACGCCGTACCGGAGGACACCTTAATGAAGGATTAAAACTCGTTTAAAAGGTGGGTACAGCATGAAAAGACAGATCCAAAGCGGTTTGATGGTCGCAGGCTTGTCTTTGATGTTGGCCGTTCCGGCCTATGCTCAAGGCACGAACAGCACGACGGGTACCGGCATGGGCACGTATAGCGGTACGGGCACATACAACAATACGGGCACGCCGGGTACCTATAATGGCGTCGGTACGACGAACGGCACGGGAACGTTCCACGGTGCAGGCATCGGCATTAACGGTACGGGCGTCGGAGTGGGCACGTATACGAACAGCGGCTTCAGCAACAATATGGGCCGCACCGGAACTTACGGAACGAATAACTACACCGGGTACAACACGGGCGTGACGAACACGGGCCGGTACCGCACGACGGCAACGACGACGACACGCAACTATGACTGGGGATGGCTGGGTCTTCTGGGTCTGATCGGCCTTGCCGGTATGCGCAACAGAAATCCGGAGCGGGATCGCAGCTAATTTCTCGACACCCCGATAATACGAAGAGCCCGCCCTTGATGGCGGGCTCTTCACGTCGGCAATCCGGAACGCGGCAGAGGATAGGCACCGGCTTCCAGCGCTTCTTCCCACAAAGCGCGGGCGAAAATCCGGCGTTGAATCTGCTCCAGCCTTCTCCGCGCCAAGGCCGGCGTGACGCCGAACCGATCCGCAAGCAGTTCCGAGGCTTCTTCCAGGCTGTCGGGCAGAGGGATCGCCATCAGCATGGAGGCGGGAATCGCCGCGTATAGAACGAACCGGTTGGCCTCCGCTTCCTGCCCCTCGCAAAACGATTTGGGCATCAGCGTCTGATTGCCGGCATGGCGAAGCACGTGGCATAGCTCATGCAGGAACTCTTCCCATTGTTCCCTGGCGCCCAGTCGTTTATCGATGAGAATGGAGCGCATGCCTAAATATTCGAGAGCCCGGCTGGTCTCGTCCATATAGTGGACCCAGACATTCAAACGCGCGGCCACCTCGTCAATGTTCAACTGCGAGACCGCCCGGATGCCGGCTTTGTCCCACAACTGCTCCGTCCACTGCTCCAGCGTGGTTTGCGCAAAGCTCAGATTCATGGCTTCACCTTTATTGAATGAGAATGTATGTTCGTATTTTTCCGGAAAAGAAAAGCCCTTTGAGGGCCCTCGTTTACGCTCCGCCTTGCCGGTCGCCCGGCTTCCTTCCTTGTTCCTTCTCCCGGATGAACTCCCAAAACCTCCGCATTTCCTCTTTGCGCGCTTCCGGCGCGGCCAAGTACTCCTTGAAAAAAACGCCATGCTCCGGATTGTTGATGAATTGCTCGAATGCCGCATGGAAATCGGCATCGCCTGTTTCAGGATGTCCCGCGGTTGGGTCATCCGTGCGGCCCAGCAAGTAATCGGCCGTCGTTTTATAATATTCGGCAAATCGGCTCAGCATCTGGGGGTCCGGCTTGCGATCCCCGGATTCGTAACGCGACAATTGTACGTTGCTGATACCCAGGTCTTTGGCGGAGTCAAGCTGCGTCTTGCCGAGCTTTTCCCTGCGTTCCCGCAGGCGGTGTCCGAGTGGCATCGTCGATCTTCCTTCGAGTGGAGTGGGATAACTTTAGTATAGCAGGTTTGTCGGTTTGGTAAAACTTTATTTTGCCATTTTGGAAATTTTAAGTTGACTACGAGAGTTATTGCTCTTATGATAGAGTTGCAATTTCCATTATGGCAAAAATAATTGTATCAGATGTTACCGAAATGGCAATGAAAAAGGAGGCGGGTAACGGATGAGAACCCATCCCATGCGCCAAAACGACAAAGTGGATGAAATGAGGGAGTTCGCGGAAATGCGGGAGCGCCTGGTCCGGCTGGAGACCATCCTGGAGGCTTTGGGGGAGGATCGGGAAACCGCTAAATTGTCTAAAGAGACGGCATTGCACGCGATCCAGGCTGCGAAATCCGCGCACCATCGTTTGGACGACATGAAGGAAGGCCAGCGGTGGCTCTGGCGCACGATTGCGGGAACCATCCTGGCATCCGCGGCGGCGATTTTAACGAGTTTCATTACGGGAAGCTGATGAGATTTCTCTTAGAGCCCTCATAAAACCCTCGCTAGTCTCATTCAATAAAAGAAGATGCGTAATGCATTCAACCGCAGAAAAGCGAGGGATGCCTGGTGGCCGAAGGAATCGACTGTGCCACGCCGCTGAACGCCGATCATGCGAGATCGCTCGCCGGAGCCGGATATCGGTTCGCCGCCCGTTATCTGGTGCCGGCAGCGTATGCTTGGAAGCGCCTGACCCGAGCGGAGGCCGAAGCCATTACGGCGGCGGGCCTGCAGATCATCTCCGTTTACGAAACGTCCGCGAACCGTGCGGCGGGGGGTGCATCCGCCGGGCTGGCGGATGGGACCGCGGCGATGCGGGAAGCCCGAGCGGTCGGTCAGCCCGAAGGCTCGGCCATCTACTTCGCGGTCGATTATGACGCGGCGGCCAGCGACTTCGATGAAATCGAAGCCTACTTGAAAGCGGCGGCTTCTCGGATCACCGGGTATGAAACCGGCGTATACGGTTCTTATTCGGTCGTGGAGGAGATGGCCAGGCGGCAGGCGTGCCGGCATTTCTGGCAGACTTACGCGTGGAGCCGGGGGAAGAGAAGCGATCATGCCAACGTCTTTCAGTACCAAAACGACGTCCGGGTCGCCGGGGTCGCCTTGGACTTGAATCATTCCTACGGCGGCGAAGGCTGGTGGAACACCCAAGACCCTCAATTGAAGATAGAGGAGGAGGTTCCGTCGATGAGCCAAGAAGACGCGGTGAAAATCATCGCTTTTCTCCAAGCGGCTTGGAACGCGGCGACGACGAAGACCGACAAGGACGAATTCCATCGTCTCGCGAACGAAGTCCGGAAAGCCGCCGGCATGCCGCTGGAGTGAACTTCAGGAACGAAAAGAAGCGACCCGCCGGGAACCCATCCAGGCGGGTCGCTCCTGTTAGGATGCTCGCAACACCTTATCGGTGCGGATTTCGCAAACGTTATTCGCGAGCCGCCAAGCCGTGCAGAAACCGAAACACCCCGACATAGTAGGCATAATCCCGGGAAACGAACTGCGACGCCCGGACCCGAACGCGGCTCGGCAGCGCCTTACCGTCCTTCACTTCGATGCCTTCAGCCTCGACGGAGTCCTCGTATCCTTCCATCATCGCGATCAGGCGAAGGGCATCCGCTTCGTACAAGCCCGCCACTTCTTCCTCCTGAAGCCGGAAATCGCGCGGGAGTTGTTCGGTCACGAAGCCGTATACGTGGCTGAGCTCCCGGTCGATATACCGTTTGCCCTGCGCTTCGCCTTCCGCTTCTTCCCGAATGTTGCCGTAATAAACAAGCCGATCGAAAGGCACGGACAAGCCGAGCTCTTCCTCGACTTCCCGCACCGCTTCTTCCACCGTTTCGCCTGCGGCAAGGTGGCCGGCCGCCGTGATGTCGTAGCCTCCGGGATTCGTGTCTTTGGCGTCCGAACGCCGCTGGAACAGGATTTTCACCCGGCCGTCCCCGTCCAACCGGACAAGCCAGCAATGGAATGTTTGATGCCAATGGCCTTGCTCGTGAACTTCCGTCCGGGAAGCGGTGCCGAGCGGATTCCCTATACCGTCGTAAATGTCAAAAAGTTCGTTATTTGGGGTTGTCATATCGGAAACCTCCCATTAATTGGACCGAGCCGGAAGGGAATTTGGCGTATATCGTCGAAGAGGATAAAGAGCATTCCCAATGCAGCCCATTCGATCGCGAGGGATGAACATGACCGGTTCCGTGGCGTTATGGCCGACTTTATTCCTGTTGCTGGCCTTGTTGATCAGCATACTCGCATCTTATACGATGTTCAACTTCATCAGCAATCTGAAGCGAACGAACGGCACCTTTCGGCAATTTTGGCTGGCGGGCGGCGCTTTCGTTTTCGGAGTCGGTTTGTGGGCGAAACATTTCGTGACCGTGCTGGCATACGGACAACCGCTCTATTTCGCTTGGAGCATGCTCGTGAGCCTGTTTTTCATCATTTTCTTCTCGCTTACGGCTTTCGTCATGCTGACGTTTCATAACGTATTCCGCTACCGCTTGCTGATCGGCAGCTCGATTTTGGCTTTCGGTATCGCGTTCATGACGTATTTCAGCGTGCTGGGCCAGCCGATCGGGCGGCTGTCGGTCGAGTTGTCCCCGCTCACGACTTCGCTCGTCATTTTGTTCGTCGGCACGTACGGCTCTTTCCTGCTCGCCGAGCAGAACCGCAAAGCCTGCCTCTGGTTCGCCAGCCTGACGCTGGGCGTCTCCGTAGTCGTCGTGCAGCTGCTCGCCAGAGAGGCGCTGAACATCGAATTCTCTGTCGTTAACACGACGGAAAAGCTGAGCCAAGACGTCAACTTGGTCGGCTTTATCGTCGGCATCGCCGCTTTGCTTATTTTGCTGTCGACGCTGGTGACCTGGTATATCGACAAACGTCTGAACCAGATGGACGAGCGCTACCGGCTGCTGGTCGAAAATTCGCTCGATACGATCGCCATCCTGAAAGGGGACACGTGGGGGTTCGTAAACGCATCCGGGCTTCGGATGTTCGAGGCGGAGGAGCCTAAGGACCTGCTCGGAAAATCGATCTTTTCGTTCCTGCCGCCGAAGGACCACGAGAACGTGCAGGAGCGGCTGAACAATCTCGCGGTGACGGGGAGCGGGCGCCCGCTGGAGCAGGATTGGTATACGCTGAACGGCAAAGTGCTGAATACGGAAATCGTGGAAACGATGACGACGCTCAACAACGAGCCGGCCGTCCAAGTCATCATCCGCGACATCTCGGAGCGGAAGAAGAACGAGGAGCTGCTCATCAATTCCGAGAAGCTGTACGTGGCGGGGCAGTTGGCGGCGGGCATCGCGCACGAAATCCGCAACCCGCTCACTTCGCTGAAAGGCTTCTTGCAATTGATCGCTTCCGGCCGCAAAAACAATACCACCTACTACGATATCATGAACTCCGAGCTGGACCGGATCGAGGAAATCGTCAGCGAGCTGCTGATGCTGTCCAAACCTCAGGTGTACCAGCTGTCCTACCACGACGTGCGCATGATGATGCGGGATACGGTGACGCTGCTGGAGACGCAGGCGATCCTGCATAACATCGCGATCGAGACGGACTACGGGAACGAGCCTTTATGGGTGTACGGCGTGGAAAACCAGGTCAAACAGGTGTTCATTAACGTGATCAAAAACGCGATCGAAGCGATGGTCGACGGCGGCGCGATCCGGATCCGGCTTTCGCGGGTCAATGACGGCGTGTTCATCCGCATTCACGACGAAGGGCCCGGCATCGGCGAGGATCAGCTCGCGAAAATGGGCCAGCCCTTCTATACGACCAAAGAGAAGGGAACCGGCCTCGGCCTGATGGTGAGCTACAAAATCGTGGACAACCATCGCGGGCGCATCTACGTGAACAGCGAGATCGGAAAAGGGACCCTGTTCGAAATCATGCTGCCTTTCCGTTACCCCGAAGCCGAAGCGAAAATGAGCAGCTGACGGGGCAGGACAGAGGCGCGGACCGGGGTATGCCCGGCGGGCTCCCCGTCGCCATAGGCAAGCAAAGGAACCGGCGCCTCTACGGAGACGTCGGTTCCTTTCAGCATGGTGACGAATTTAGATCCGACATGCTTGCCGGACAATACGGTCGGGAAAACGGACAGCAGTTGAAGCGCCGAGCATCCGTGCACGACGCATACGTGGAGGAGTCCGTCTGAAGGCTTGGCGTCGGGGCAGATTTTGAGCCCGCCCCCGTAGGTGGCGAGGTTGGCGACGGCCGTGAGCCAGCCTTTCTGAAAGACGTGCGTTCGGCCGTCTACCGTGACGGTCAGCGGCTGGGGTTTGAACGCCGCGAGCATTCGGAACAGGCCGATGATGTAGGCGGCGGAGCCGATGCCCAGCCGGTTGCACCACCGCTTGTAACGCGACCCGTTCACGTCTTCGGCCACGGCTCCGTCGAGCCCGATCGCCACGGAGATCAGGGAGTAGTGGAGGCTGCCATCCGGCTGCCGTGCGGCCAGCAGGTCCGAAGGACGGGTGGATCCGCCCAGCACGATATCCAGCGCGGCGGCGGGATCCTTCGGGATGCCGAAGGCCAAAGCCGTATCGTTGCCGGAGCCCGAGGGGATGAGGCCAAGCGGCAGCCGGTACTCCACAGCGAGCGGAAGCAGGCTGTGTACGGTGCCGTCGCCGCCGACGGCCACGAGGGCTTGCACAGGCTCCCGTTCGATCTTGCTCTTGGCTTGGAGTATCGCATCGGCGGGCGATGTAGCGGTGATGGCCGCATAAGGAGTGCCCCGTTCCCGCAAAATGCTTTCCGCGGCCTGCCAGGCTTTCTTGCCCCGGCCGTTGCCGGATTTTTCGTTGACCACGAACAAAATCACGTGTGGGTAGGCCTCCTCGGGTGGGTCCATACGGGGATGTATTGTTTAACATTATAAAAGATCGGCTTCGTTTTCGGGAAGCGTTTTCGCAGGGGAGAGGGTTTGGCCTTGCGCAGGCGGGCCAATGGCGGAAAATGGTATAATGGAGCGTGTGAAGACGGCAAGGAGGGAACCGGCTTGGCGGAAGCGCTCAAAGCGATGTATCATGAACGGTTTTTAAGGGATTTCGCGCAAATCGTCCGCAGACGGCTGCCTTCTTTTGACGCGGATCGGTTCGTGGACTTCGTGCTCGGCGCGGGATGGGATGAGCTCGAATTGAAGGCGCGGATGAGGCGGATTTCCGAGGGGCTCAGAGAGACGCTCCCGAAGGAATACGAAGAAGCGCTGACCGTGCTCGAGGATATTGCGGAGGAGTGCCGCGGATTTCCCTATATGTTTTTTCCGGATTTCGTGGAGCGCTATGGGCTCGACGATTGGGACCGCTCGATCGCGGCACTGGAGAAGTTTACTCCGATGTCGTCGTCGGAGTTCGCGGTACGCCCTTATTTGCTGAAAGACTTGGACAAAATGATGGGCCGGATGCTGGCGTGGAGTTCGCATCCGGATGAGCATGTCCGGCGGCTCGCCAGCGAAGGCTGCAGGCCTCGTCTGCCATGGGCGATGGGGGTTCCGGAGTTGAAACGGGATCCTGCGCCGATCTGGCCGATTTTGGAGCGGCTTAAAGCGGATCCGTCGGAGTACGTGCGCAAAAGCGTGGCGAACAATATGAACGACATTTCCAAGGATCACCCCGAACAAGTCGTGGAGCGGGTGATTCAGTGGCAAGGTGAAGACGCCCGAACCGATTGGGTGCTGCGGCACGGCTGCCGGGGGTTGATTCGGGCCGCCCATCCGGAAATCATGGCGCGGTTCGGCTTGCTTCCGGCGGCCGGCGTCGAGGTCGAGGAATGGGCGTTGTCCGACCGCGAGATTCCGATGGGCGGTTCGGTCGAGGCCAGATATAAGCTGCGCGTTCCGGAAGGGGAGGCGATCAAGCTCCGTTTGGAGCTGGCCGTCACGTTTCCCCGGCCGGGCGGCAAAAGCTACCGGAAGCAGTTCCGATTAAGCGAGAAAATCGCGGAAGGCGGTTCCGTCGTGATCGGCGTCCGGCGCCACTCGTTCGCGGATTTATCGACCCGCCGGCATTATCCGGGCGTTCATCGCCTCGCCCTTATCGTGAACGGAAGCGAAATGGCATCCGCAGAGGCGGTGCTTACGCCATGACGATCGGAGCGCGCGTACTCAAAACCGGGCTGGCCGTCGCGTTCGCCCTCTGGGTCGGTATGCTGATCGGGCTGAAGTCGCCGCTGATTGCGGCGATCGCGGCCATATTCACGATTCAGCCTTCGATTTACCGCTCCTGGAAGCAGATTTTGGAGCAGGTGCAGAGCAACCTGCTGGGCGCCGCCATCGCCATCGGCGCGGTCTGGCTGGTTGGGACGACTCCGATTTCCGTGGGGCTCGTGTCCATTTGCGTGATTCTGCTGTGCCTGAAGATCGGTACGGAGGAGACGATCGGCCTGACGCTGGTCACGGTCGTCGTCGTGATGGAAGCCGGCGGCTCGCAAGGCTGGCTGGTCGCGGCCGATCGGCTGGGCTCGATCATGACGGGCATCGTCTCGGCGTTCTTGGTGAACGTCGCGATCGCGCCGCCCCGCCATGCGAAGCGATTCGTGAAGATGGTTCAGGACGCCCAGACGTTGATGTCCAGGCTGCTCCGTACGACGGTGTCGAACGAGCTGAAAGAGAACGTGTTTCGGGACGAACTCGAGAAGCTGAGCGCGCAGATCCGCAAGCTGGAGGAGTTTTACGAGCTGTTCACGGAAGAACGGGTATGGGGCCGCAATACGCGGATGGGACGGGCTCGCCTGCTCGTCGTGTACAAAGGAATGATCGAAGCGTTGGCGCTCGGCCGCTCTTTGATCATGGCGGTCGAGGATCACTATTTCGCGGTACGGACGACCAAAGAGTGGAACCGGCTGGTGGACCGGCAGATCGAAACGCTCTGCGGGTATCACGAGCAGCTCATGTGGAAGTGGGAAGGCCATATGAAGCCGGGCGCCTCGGCAGCCGCCCCGCCTCCCGAGGCGACGGCGCTGCTCACCGAGATGATCGCGGACCGCTCCGTGCAAGAAGAAACGATCGCGCGCGCGCGCCTGCTCGTGGTCACGACGTCCGTGTTCTCGTACGAGGACCGGCTGCGACGCCTCGATAAGCTGATGGAAAATTACTTGAGCCGCAGCGAGGCGAACGGGCCAGGCGAGCATGCGGCGGAGAAGGCGTGATTACAAGCACACAAAAAACCGGCCGCTCAAGGAGCGGCCGGTTTTCTTGTCTCTAACGATCTTGGCGGTTGAAGTGCCTGCGAGGGTGGGTGATTTTTCCTTGCTGCTTCTCGATCTCGTCTTTCTTCGGATAGAGCCGGGGATCGGTCTCGCCTTCATGGTGATTGTCGAAGCTGAATTCGACGAGCTCCCATTCCGTCGTGCCGAGTACGGGATCGGCCGGAAATACGTTGCCGCGTTCCAGCTCGAGCTCGCGTCCCCATTCGTTTTTATACACGCCGTCGACTTCGATTTTCTCGCCGCTTAACGGCAGCATCGCATGTTTTTCTTCGCTCACTGGACAGCCCCCCTCGCTTTATAAGCCATGCTTGGGATAGGCGGCTCTGTCCGCCTTGGACTGCATGCGGCTGGACCGCTCCTTGCCTTGGCCGGTTCGGTCGGCTTTGGACTGGGCGGAACTCGCTTCTTCTTGCGCGGCGGAAGGATGTTCTCCGGACATAACCGCTTCCTCCTCGGGTGGCGGGCAACGTAACGGTCAACCCTGTCGTTGTCCGCCGGAATGTGGATTCCGAGTTAGGGTGCCACCGAAGCCGGCCGGCTATGCCTCGCTTCGCCGTTCAGTCCATCAAACGAAGCCCGCAAGAAGGGCATTCCACATGCTCGTGGGTCACCCTTGCGCGGCAGGCGGGGCACTCGTCCTCGAACGGCTCGACGTCCGTTCGGGCGGCTGCCGCTTCCCCGTGGCCCGGAGGGACTTCCTTCGAATCCGATCCCGGCCGCAGGAAGGACGGGGTGCTGAACAACGAGTCCAGCATTTCCTTGATTTCGCCGTACTTGCCGGACTCGTCCGACATCGCCCGCAGGAGAAAGAACATGCCCCCGAGCAGCACGACCAGTATCGTAATGGCTATCCCGTATCCCCACATGGAGGTTGCAGACATTTGATAAAGCCCTCCTCATCATCCGCACACCGAAAAACTCGTCATTTGTCGGTTCCGTAGCGTTTTTCAAGCTTTTTGCCACCGTACCACATGACGACCAACACCGCAATCGCGGCCGCGATCCGCCAAGGCTGCTCCGCCATCGCCTGAAGGTCCGATCCCAGAAAAGACAGCATGAAAATCATGACGGCTTTGCCCAGAAAGATCGCGGTGAAGAACGTGTGCAGAGGCATTTTGGAAAGACCGGCGGAAATGTTCACGAGAGCGGACGGAGAGAAAGGGAAGCAAGAGAGCAGGAAAATGGGCGTAAAGCCCTTGCGTTCGACCCAGGTAAAAAAACGTTCGGTACGCGGATAGCGGCGCCGGATCCGTTCCCCGTACCGTCGGCCGAACCATCGGGCCAGCGAGAACACGATCAGGGCGCCGAGGCAGGCGCCGATCCAGGAATAGAGAAAACCCGCCCATAAGCCGTAAGCGGAAGCGTTTGCGACCACGAATACGACGAGCGGGAGAAAAGGCATGAGTGCCTCGAGCAGCGGCAGCAGGATGCCGGGCAGCGGCCCCAGCCGGGAATAACGGTCCAGCAATGCCTGAATGTCTTGGAGATCGATGTTTTTCAGGTGCGCGGTCATGTCTTCCCAGCGAAACGCCAGCCAGCTATCGATATGCATAAGGCAACTCCTCTAAGTATGTGCGGACGCGGCCGGATTTAGGCGCCGGCCTGCCGTTCCCCGCGCAGCGAATGGAAAGGGAAGAAGACGTAAAAAAGGCTGATCGAAATAAACAAGGCACCCGCGATGCCCACCACCCAGGCTTCGCTCAGCTGCGTGGCCAGAACGCCGCCGACATAAGGGCCGATCACGCCGCCGAGTCCTTCCACCGTGGAGAAAACGCCCCATCCGAGCCCTTGCTGCCCCGGAGGAACATAAGCCGCGAGCAACGCGTTCCAGGCGGGCAATACGGCCGCGTAGGAAACGCCGAGCACGAGCGCCCAGATCAACGCAAGGCCGTATGGCGGTTTTAAAGTAAGCAAATAAAGGACGACCCCGAACACGAGAAAACCCGTCACGAGAAACCACTTTTTGCCGAAGCGGTCGGCCAGCCTGCCCATCGGGATCAAGCCCAGCACGGTGAAAGCGCCGCCCGTCGTAAGCAAAGCGGAATAGTGGGAGGTCGTGATGCCCAGGCTGTTGGAAGCGAACGTCGGCAAAATGGGGAGCAGCATGCCCGCGCCCAGCGTTTGCAGCACCATGCCCGGCAGCAGCACCTTCATTTCGCGCAGCCGAGACCCTAATATCGACAGCTGCGTGCGGAAAGGGACTCTGTCGATGTGAACTTGCTGATTGCCGGACAAAAGGAAAGACAACAGCCAGCAGCCAAGCGAAATCGCCGCCAGCATCCAGAACGCCGTGCCCAGGCTCCAATCCAGGACGAAGTTGGTCGCGACGGGGCCGGCACCGAGTCCGACGAGCCAAATGGTGTAGAGCATGCCCATCTGCGTGCCCCGGCTTTCCTCGCGAATGCGGGTCAGGCATACGATCCAGATCGGCGATAGCCCGAAGCCGAGCAGCCCGGCCCCGGTAATGAACAACCAGGGAACGCCCGCGAAGCCGATCAGCAGCATGCCCGCGAACGACAGCAGCAGGCTCGTGTTCACGACCGAACGGATCGAAAACCGGTCCAACAAGTAACCCATGGCCAGCTTCACGGCCGTATCGGTGACGAAACTGGCGGTGATGGCGGCGCCGATGACGTCCAGGTCGAGCCCGAGATGTTTGGTGCCGTAGATGGAAAGAAAGCTGATCAAGGCGGCTCCGCGCACGAATTCCACGAGAAAAAGGATCACGATGTAGAGCAGCATGTCCGAGCGGAGTAGCTCTTTGATCGGTGCGAGTTTCATGGGAGAACTCCTTTTTAACAATACGGTTGGCCGTTAGCAGGCGTTTCGTAAACCTCTTCCATTATAGTCAATCCCCTAGCTTTATCCAAACCGAAAATGGGAGTGGTCGAGCGCGGGGCAGGCGCCGGGGCGGATAATTCAATTCTGCGATGTTTGTGTAAATACCACATTAGGCCGGTAGTTACGTAAGGTGAAATCGAATCGCATGCGTTCTGTGCCGACCGGTTTAACTCATACATTTGTGAGGTATCGCCCCGGGAAGAGGAGGAAACGGAAGTGGAGTATACGAAATTGGGCCGTTCGGGCCTGCGGGTATCCAGATTGTGTTTGGGAACGATGAATTTCGGCGTGGACACGGAGGAGCGGGAAGCGTTCCGCATCCTGGATGCGGCGCTGGACGCGGGAATCCAGTTCATTGACACCGCCAACGGCTACGGGGGAGAAAAGTCCGGGCTGACGGAAGAAATCATCGGTCGCTGGTTTCGCCAAGGCGGGGGACGCCGAGAAAAAACCGTGCTCGCGACGAAAGTATACGGTCACATGCACGATCCGCTGGACGGTCCGAACAAGGAAGCGGGGCTGTCGGCGTATAAAGTGCGCCGCCATTTGGAAGGTTCCCTCCGCCGCCTCGGGACCGACCATGTCGATCTGTACATCATGCACCATATCGACCGCAGCGTAGGCTGGGACGAATTATGGGGAGCATTCGAGACCGCGCAGCACCAGGGCAAGATCGGCTACGTCGGCTCCAGCAATTTCGCCGGCTGGGATCTGGCGGTCGCGCAAGGCGAAGCCAAGGCACGCGGACAGATGGGGCTGGTGTCGGAACAGCATAAGTACAACCTGCTCTGCCGGCTGCCGGAGCTCGAAGTGCTTCCGGCCGCACAGGGGCTTGGCATCGGGATCACCGTCTGGGCTCCGCTGGACGCCGGGTTGCTCGGCGGCAACGCGCTTCGGCCCGAGGCCGGCTTGCGCAGCGTGGCGCAGCGGGAGCGCATCGCGCAGGTCCGCGGCCAGCTGGAGGCGTTCTCCAAGCTGTGCGCCGAGCTGGGCGAGCGGGAGGACACCGTCGCCCTGGCCTGGCTGCTGCACCAGCCGGCCGTCACCGCGCCGATTCTCGGCGCCCGGACGCTGGATCAATTCGAGCGCAGCTTGCGGGCGGTGGAAGTGAAGCTGGATGCGGACGTGCTGGCCCGGCTCGACGAAATTTTCCCTGGCCCCGGCGGAGAGGCCCCGCGGGCTTATGCTTGGTAAGAGAAGCGGTAAAAGCAAGAAGAGGCTGGCGAAGGGCCGGCCTCTTCTTGTTTTTACGTAAGGTGAATAAATTTCCGTTACACCAAAAACTTGAACAGCAACGGATTCTTGTTCAGCTCGACGAACTGCAGCCCTTTGCGGGTCATGCGGCCGACGAGCGGGTCATAATCGTCGCGGCTTTTGAGCTCGATGCCGACCATCGCAGGACCGTTCTCCTTGTTCAGCTTCTTCGTGTATTCGAACTGGACGATGTCGTCGGTCGGCCCGAGCACGTCGTCGAGGAACTCCCGCAACGCGCCTGCGCGCTGGGGAAAGTTGATCATGAAATAATGCTTCAGCCCTTCGTGGATCAGCGATCTTTCCTTGATCTCCTGCATCCGGTCGATATCGTTGTTGCCGCCGCTGACGACGCAGACGACGTTTTTGCCTTTCAGCCGCTCAGGGTCGATCGCCGACAAAGCCGCGACCGGAAGAGCGCCGGCCGGTTCGGCCACGATGGCGTGCTGGTTGTACAGGTCAAGGATCGTCGTGCAGGCCCGGCCTTCGGGCACGAGCATCACCTCGTCGATCAGGTCCTTGCCGATCGCGTACGTAAGGTCTCCCACCCGTTTGACCGCGGCTCCGTCCACGAACTTCTCGATTTCGTCGACGGTCACGACCTCGCCGGCTTCGAGGGACCGCGTCATCGACGGTGCTCCTTCCGGCTCGACGCCGATGATGTACGTATCGGGGCTGACGGCCTTCACATAGGACGCGACGCCCGCGGACAAGCCGCCTCCGCCGACGGACACGATGAGGATATCGATCGGCTGCACGCCGGCTTCGAGGATTTCCTTTCCGACCGTAGCGTTACCGGCAATGATGGACGGATGGTCGAACGGGTGGACGAAGGTTTTGCCTTCCCGCTCGCACAACCGTACGGCCTCCTCATATGCGTCGTCGAACGTGTCGCCGACCAGACGGATATCCACGAACTCGCCGCCGAACAGCTCCACCTGGTTCACTTTCTGTCTGGGCGTCGTCGCCGGCATGTAAATAATGCCCGAGATCCCGAGCGCATGGCAGGAATAAGCGACGCCCTGCGCATGGTTGCCCGCGCTGGCGCAAACGATGCCGCGGCGGCGCTGTTCCTCGGACAGGGAGGAAATCAGGTTGTAGGCGCCCCGGATTTTGAAAGAACGGACGACCTGCAGGTCCTCCCTTTTGAGATACACATTGCAGCCGTATTTGAGGGACAAGCCCCGGTTCGGCTGCAACGGGGTTTGCACGATGACTTCCTGCAGCACCCGGTGGGCATGGAGCACGTCGGCCAAGGGGATGCGGTTCGGCGAATCGGACAGCGGCATGGGAATTCCATCCTTTCGTTTAGGGATCGAGTCATTAAGCAAGCTAATGTTTAAGGAAATAAAAAAACCGCCCCTCCTGAAAGGGACGGATGTCATCCGCGGTACCACCCTCGTTCCGCGCGTTCGCCCGGCGGGCGCAACGTGCGGCGCTTCTTGCGCGTATATCCTAACGCGACGCCCGTAACGGGGGCTCCGTCCTCGCTTACCCGGATCCGGTTCGGCGCGGCTTCTCGGGGAGGATGCCCATGTGCGGCTTCGACCGCCGGCTCGCAGCTTGCGCCGGCTCTCTGGGGATCGAATGACCGGGGGCCTGTTCCCGTCAACGAATTTGTTAATATTCTTTATACGCCTTCTTACATTTTAAGTCAATGACGCGAAGCACGTACAAGGCACCTAAATGGGGGAATCCGAGTGAAAAAGTTTTTGATCTGCCTGATCGTCCTTCTCATCCTCGCCGTCGCCGGGGGTGTCGGCGCGCTTTATTACGTACGGCCGGATCCGACGCTGTCCCTCGACTACCGGAACGTCGACATGAATAAAAAAGCGCTTGATATGGTCAAGCGCATGTCCTTCAAGATGGTGCTGACCGATGAGGACGTGAATAACGTTCTTATCAAATCGCTCGCGGAAAACCCCTACCGAAACAAGGACGTCTTGGTGCAAGGCGCCCGTTTTACGCTGGAGGGCGACCGGCTCGTGTCCGATTTGAGCCTGCTGTGGAAGGACAGGATTCCCGCCGGGCTGAGAGTGACGTATCGCCTGGCTTGGAAGGCGCCGAATTTGACGGCGACCGTGGAATCGGTCCGCCTGAAGGATATTGATCTGCCGAACGACACCGTCGACGATATGTCGCTTCCGCTCGGACAGGAGTTCCCTAAGCCCCTGAAAATCAAAGACGTGACGTTCGGGCAAGGCGAAATGACCGTCGAGCTGCAGAAGCCGAGCCTCTCGGACCTCAAGGATTTGTTCGGGTAGATTGGCGGGATTTGGAGTATTGCCGGTTCGCCCTGCCTGCCGTAGGGTAAAAACGGTTTAATACATCCAAATGGGAGTGACCTCATTGAAGCGTTGGTTAACCGTCGTTTTATCCGCTCTTATCGTTTGTTCCGCGGCAGCGGGTACGGCATCCGCTGCTGCGAACGCGCCTGCTGTCCGTGTCACGCTGGAAGGAAAGGCTTTATCGTTCCAAGCGCCGCCAACGATCATCGGCGGAAAAACGTTCGTGGAGTTCCGCTCGTTGTTTAAGGCGCTCGGCTACACCGTCGACTACGTCGCCTCGTCGAAGACGATCAAAGCCCAATCGAACGCGCGAAAGATCGAAATGAAAGTCGGCGGCACGACCGCTTTGGTGAACGGGGCTAAGGAACAGGTGAACGGCGATCTGAAACTGATCGGCGGCCGTACGATGGTCGGCGTCCGTTTCATTGCGACTTTGTCCGGCAAAACCGTGGCTTGGAACGCACAGAGCCGCATCGTCGTCATCACGACGCCCGTATCGGCATCGGTGGAACGCGCCGCGTTGTTCGGCGTGCTGGACAAGCTGAATAAAGCCGAGGCGGATGGGGACGCCAGTGCTTACATGTCGCAGTTCCTTCCGAACGCGCAAATGAGAGCAGACATTGAAGCAGGCATCCGGGAGCAGTTTTCCCAGGTGCAAATCCGGACGACTTACGTGTCCCGGAAAATCCCGACGCTGACCCAGACGGAAGCGGTCGTCGCGACGACGGAAGAAATCCGCAAAGCGGGCGGAGCGATTTTCTTCCCCGACCGGCGCGACCGGTACGAGTATCATCTCCGCAAAGACGCGTCCGGGACTTGGAAGGTCGACTACATCGCTCAAGTGTCCTCCGATTGGCTGGACGTGAACGGCATGTGGAGCCAGGAAGTCCAAGCGCCCGACGAAGACAAGCAAGCGGTCGCGGCACTCCTGAACGCCCAGCTGCAAGCGATCAACGACAAGGACTTCGACGCATACGCGGCCACGTACGTGCCGAGTGCGCCCGGCGCGGCGGAGGAGCTCGCGGATTTGAAAGACTTGCAGGCGTCCTACCGAATGTCTGCCAAGGTCGAGCGAACGGCGATCGTGGAGTACTCCGGGGACCAAGCGCTGCTGCTGGCCTCCATGCTGCTCGACGTGACGCAGGACGGAGAAACCCGGTCCGGCCGCTCCCTGATTCTCATTCCCGTGACAAAGAAAGATGGCAAATGGCTGTTTGCCGGCACGGGCGATATTCTCTTGAACGAAAAACTTTAAATGGCCGAGAGGCTGCGCCGTTCCCGCTTGGGGGCGGCGTTTTTGCGTTTAGACGAAATTTCAGCATACGGGGAATGTCCCGAAGAATAAATTTAGCTTGAAAAGGGCGGCGACGAGCGGCAGGAGCGGATGAACGCCAAGGAGGGATCGGCATGCCGGCCGGAGGGAAGCAAGCCGCGGTCTGGATAGGGGACGGAGCCCGTCTGGTCGACCTGGGCGGCGAGGTCGCCTGCCTCCGGTTCCACGGCCCGCACCATGCCGTCGGGCCGGGGATCGCGGAGGCCATCCGCCGTTCCGGGGAAGAAGTCGAACGGAATTGGCGCGGTCTCGTACTCGCCGGCGACGGGAAGGATTTCGGCATCGGCTTGAACCTTCTGCTCGTGTTCACCGAGGCGGAGAACGGCGATTGGGATGAGCTGGACCTCTTGGCGAGGGAGATGCAGAGCGCGGCAGTTGCCATTCGGACTTTGCGGCGGCCGGTTGTGGCGGCTCCTCACGGCAGGACCTTCGGCGCGGCCGCGGCCATCTGTTTGGCGGCGGACCGGATCGTCTTTGGAAGGGACGTCCGGTTTGGTCTGACGGAAACGGAGGAGGGTTTGGTTCCCGCCGCAGGCGGTTGTTTGGCGGCCGCGCTGTTGGCGGAGCGGCGAGCTCGGTCGGCGGGATTGGCGGATCCCGCCGTTCCGCTTGGCGCGCTGTTCGAAGCGATGATGGAAGCGGAGGTTTACGGTGCACAGCCGGTTGCCGGCCGCATCGGATATTTCGGCCGCGGAGACTTGGCGGTGGAACCGGAGGAGCGGCTGGACGCCGCGAAGCGTATGGTGCTGCAGTTGGCGGCAGCGGCCAGCCAAACGGGAGGCGGCAATGCCGACGGATGCGAACCATCCGGGAGGGTAGCGGCGGCCGGAAGGGAAGCGATCGCCGGGCTGAAGCTGCGTTCGCTCTTCAAACGGCGGGAGGGCCGCTGGTCCGATCACGACGTGAAGGTGGCCGGCAAGCTGGCCGAAGCGATCGCCGGCGGCGACGTGTTTCCGGGTACGGCGGTGAGCGAAGCGTACCTGTTGGAATTGGAGCGGGAAGCGTTCCTCAGCCTGTGCGGAGAACCGCTGACGCGGGCAAGGATCCGGCACCGGCTCGCAACCGGCGAACGGCTGCGGAATTAGGGGGGAGGAGGATGCATGAGGGAAGCCGTCATTCTGTCGGCCGTCAGGACGCCCATCGGGCGCGCCAAGAGCGGCTTGCTTCGCGAGCTGCGCGCGGAGGACCTTGGCGCGGCCGCGCTGAAGGAAGCCGTGCGGCGCATTCCGGGATGGGCATCGGACGTCCCGGACGATTGCCTGATCGGCTGTGCCGAGCCCGACGGGGGCTCGGCTAGGCATTTCGCCCGGGCGTGCTCGTTGCTCGCCGGCTTCCCCGTGTCGGTTCCTGCCATGACGGTGAACCGCTCCTGCGCTTCCGGGCTTCAAGCCGTGGCGCTCGCAGCGTCGGCGGTCGCTTCCGGCGCCGCCGGCACGGTGCTCGCGGGCGGTGCCGAAAGCATGAGCCGTTGGCCGGGCACGCGAACCGTTCCGTCGCCGAATCCCGAACTGCTGGACCGGATGGCATCCGCTTACATGGCTGCCGGGCATGCGGCGGAGCTTCTCGCGAGACGGCGGGGAATCAGCCGGGAAGCGCAGGACCGCTACGCGGCGGACAGCTTCCGCAAAGCACGAGAGGCCGCGGCGGCGGGAAAGCTCCGTCGGCAGATCGCGCCGCTCGGCGCCTGCAGGACGGTCACGGACGAAGAGGGGTACCCCCATGTCGAGTGGATTTCCGTGGAGGAAGACGAATGCCTGGCTCAAGCACCCGAACCGGACCAACTGGGCAGCTTGCCGCCCGCCTTCGCCGCCGGCGGAACGGTAACGGACGGCAATTCGGCGCCGCCCACAGACGGCGCCGCCGCCTTGATCGTGGCGACCCGGGAGCTGGCGGAGCGGCTGGAGGTCCGGCCGCTCGCCGCGTTGCGCGGCTATGCCGTGACGGGCTCGGCTCCGGAAACCGCGGGATTGGCCGCCGCGGAAGCTGTCCCGAAAGCGCTGGAGCAAGCCGGGCTCGCTTCCGGGCAGATCGCGCAGTGGGAAATCCATGAAGGCTTTGCCGTCGAAGCCTTGCTTGTCATTGACCGGCTTGAAATCGACCCCGGCCTGGTCAACGTGAACGGTGGCGCGATCGCGTTCGGTCATCCGGCAGGCTGTTCGGGGGCCCGAATGCTCGTTTCGTTAATCCACGAACTATCGGCCAGGGGCGGGGGCTTCGGCGTTGCGGCGATGGGGGCATGGGGCGGCATGGGAGCGGCGGCGGTACTGGAAGTATTTTAACCATCGAACGGATAGGGAGGCGATTCCCGTGGCGGCGGAAGCGTATGGAGGCAGGTTCATGGTCGAGGAAGCCGCATGGGAACACGCGGCCGCGCCCGAAGATTTCACGGATGAGCAGCGTCGGATCGCGGATATGGTCCGGTCGTTCCGCGAAGATGTCGTGGCCCCGGCATACGATCGGTTAGAGGCTCCGGACTACGGGCTGGCGAGGCGGCTGCTTCGGCAAATGGGCGAGCTCGGCTTGCTTGCGGCCGAGCTGCCGGAAGAAGATGGGGGGCTGGGACTCGGCCAGACGACGGCAGCGCTCATCGCGGAAACGCTGGCCCCATCCACCTCGTTCGCCCTGTCCGCGCTCGCGCATACGGGAATCGGCATGCTGCCCGTCGCTTTTTTCGGAACTCCCGCGCAGAAGGCGGCTTACCTTCCGCAGCTGGCGTCCGGCGAACGCGCCGCCGCCTACTGCCTGACGGAACCGGAAGCGGGCTCGGACGCCCAAGGCTTGAAAACGTCCGCCGCCCGTTCGGTAGACGGATCCCATTACGTGCTGAACGGCAGCAAGCAGTACATTACGAACGCGGGGTTCGCGGACCAGTTCGTCGTCTATGCCAAAATCGACGGCCAACCGTTCAGCGCTTTTCTGCTCGATCGTTCCACGCCGGGATTCTCCGTCGGGCCGGAGGAACGGATGATGGGCATCCGCGGCATGTCCACTTGCTCCCTGAAGATGGAGAACGCGATCGTGCCGGCAGACAGGCTGTTGGGAGACGCCCATCACGGCTCCCGCATCGCATTCAATATTCTCAATTTCGGGAGGTTCAAGCTGGGTGCCGCTTGCGTCGGCATGATGAAGGAAGCGGTCCGGCTTTCCGCGGCCTATGCGGCAAGCCGCCGGCAATTCGGAAAGCCGATCGCGTCGTTTCCCCTGATCGGAGCCAAGCTGGCCGAAATGAACACGCTGGTTTACGTCACGGAAAGCATGGTCTACCGGACAGCCGGTTATTTGGACGGCGCGACCTCCCGCCTTCGCGGAGCGGGCGGACGCGCCGCCGCGGAAAGGCTGGGCGAATTCGCCATCGAATGCTCGATCAATAAAGTGTTCGCGTCGGAGGCGCTGGATGCGGTGGCGGATCACGCCGTGCAAATCCATGGCGGAAGCGGCTACGCGCACGGTTCGCCGATAGAACGGCTGTACCGCGACTCCCGCGTGAATCGGATATTCGAAGGCACGAACGAGATCAACCGGCTGAGAATTCCGACGACGCTGCTTAAACGCGGGATCAAGGGGGAGATCCCCTTGCTTGCCCGCGCGGAAGAAGCGCAGGAAGAGATCTTGAAGCCGCTGCAGATCTCCCGGCCGTCGCCTGAGCCGCTGGCCAGGGAAGCGGCGATCGTGTCCGCGCTCAAGAAAGTGTTTCTGCTGTCGGGAGGTCTCGCGCTTCAGAAATACGGTCTGAGGCTGGAGCGGGAACAGGAATTGGTCGCGGTGCTCGCCGACGTGATGATCGACGTCTATGCTTTGGAGAGCGCCGTGCTGCGGACCCGCAAAACGTGGGAACGGCGCGGACCGGAAGCGGCCGCCCTTGCCGCGCGGATGACGGCGTTGTTCGCGGATAAGGCGGTGGAGCGTTCGGCCCGGCGAACCCGGACGCTGCTCGCGGCCGTCGACAAGGGCGAGAGCCTTCGCGTGCAGTTGGCCGTGCTAAAGAAACTCCTCCGTTTCGAGCCTGCGGACGCCGTTGGTTTACGCCGTGCCATTGCGGGGGAAGTCGTCGCAGCGGGAGGGTATGTCAAGTAACGGTAAGTCTATTAAACCGAAGGAAATGAAGGTTAAAATCAGCTAAAATTTGGTACTGCGCGTTGATGGATGACGACGAATTCGCTATACTAAACAAAAGGTGAAAACGAATCGCCTTTCTTTTTTGAAAAAGTCCGAAAGCGTTTACAAATAAATTTCGCCCGCGAGGAAGAAGGTCGAGGTGCAGCGTTGCCTTTACGCATACAATTATGGAAACGGGAAAGGGGGAAACCCGTGACGGGAGCGGCATGGCGCCTGTTCCGCAAGGCTTTCGCGGGCACGGCAGCCATCATCGCCGCCGCTGTCGCCGCGTCTCCGGCCGATGCGGCGTCCCTCGCCGCCAAGCCGTTGTCCGCCGAGTCGGCCGTAGGCACGTTGCCACTGCTGGCCGCGCTGGGGATCGGTATCGTGATCGCTGTAGCCGCCGTCATCGCTTTCCTGCAGATGACCGCCAAGGGGCGGGATCCCCGGGACTTCCACGATGGCGAACCGGAAGAGCCGGAGGAGTCGGGCCGCGGCTTCGGCTTGGAGCGGCGGGAAGAACCGGAGGGGCAACCGGATCCCGACGAGGGCCAACATGAATTGTCGGATTACACGATCCCTCTCGGCCGTATTCCTGCGGAGCCTGCCGCGTTGATCGCGGCTTCGGACGATGGGCCGAGGCTGTGCGGAATCGCGGGGGAGTTCGCCGGGGCCAGCTACCGGCTGGCGGCCGGCCGCCTGTCGATCGGCAGGGATCCTGCCGTATGCCATGTCGTGTTTCCCGTGGACATCGGAGAAGTCAGCCGCAAGCATTGCACCCTCAGCTACGAAGAAGAGTCGGGAGTGTTCAGTTTGGAAGACCACGGCTCCTCCAACGGTACCTATCTGACGGATGGAGAGAAGCTTCAGCCGGGGAAACGCTACCAACTGCGGTCCGGCCAGCGTTTCGCCCTCTCGGGCAGCACCCATTGGTTCGAGGTCCGGGATTGACTTTTTCTTTAATCCCCGTCCGATAACTGGTATAATGGGAAAGAGCAGGCACGATGATGTTCTGCCGAGAGTGGCGGAGAAATCGAAACTTGCATGGCGAACCGAAGCTTCGGGTTCTCCGGGAATCGCCTCTGCTCCGGCAAGCAGATGCCGGGCGCCGGTGCGGAATCCATTCCACTGGGAGGGAATTGCATGGCCAAACGCAGCCACAATGAAGTTCAAGAAAGTTTGCGAGAACTGACTAGAATTTTCCGCCCCAAGGACCCCCGCAAGTTCGTGAAAGATTATATCCGCAAATACCGGATCACCGGTGGTTATGAAGATGAATTGACGATGCTCGTGGAACGCGAGATGGTAAAATTAAATTCTCCGGCATCCTGACCGGGGATGAAGCCGACGGACGTAAGGCGCCAGCCTGAAGTCCGCCGGCTTTTTTTTGTTTCTGCGCGGAGGCCGCAAATATTTGCGGCGCGGACGTGCAAAACTTGCGGTTTCGGCCCGGCCTTCTTCCCCTACAATGGGTTCACGGTTCGCTGATATCGAGGCGAAAAAATATCGTGGAAGGTGTTCAACCATGTCCAAAGAAAAGCATCAGGCGGCGCCTGCAATGCGCTCGTTTTTCTCCAACCGATTCATCCAAGCCATTCTGTTGTCCGGCCTTTTCCTGCAGCTCGGCATTTGGGTACGGAATTTCGCGATCCTGCTCTTCGTGACGGAGCAGACGAACAAGGATCCGTTCGCGATCACGCTCGTGTCGGTCGCCGAATTCGCACCGATCTTCCTCTTCTCTTTTATCGGGGGAGCCTTCGCGGACCGTTGGAAACCGAAAAGGACGATGGTGCTCTGCGATCTGCTCAGCGCTCTCTCCGTGTTCGCGGTGCTCGCGGCGTTGGTGTACGGAGGCTGGCAAGCGATCTTCTTCGCCACCCTGGTCTCGTCCATCCTGTCGCAATTTTCACAACCGTCCGGCATGAAATTGTTTAAGCTCCACGTGCCCGAGGCTCAAATGCAAATGGGCATGTCGATGTATCAGACGATCATGGCCATCTTCATGGTGCTTGGGCCGATGCTGGGAACGTTCGTTTACTTCCGTTTCGGAATGGATACGGCGATCGCGATCATGGGAACCTCGTTCCTGCTGTCGGCGCTCGTGCTGGCTTTTCTTCCCGCGGACCCGAAGACCGGGGCCGTGCCGTCTTCCAACGTGATGCAGGAAATGAAAATGGGCTTCCGATATGTAACTGCCAACAAGCTTTTTCTCTTCATGGGCGCGTTTTTCCTTGTCGCGGGTTTGGGGATGGGCCTCATTAGCCCTTTGGGCATTTATCTGGTGACGGAAAATCTCGGTTTGACATCGGAAGATTTGCAGTGGTTTACGGCCGTTAACGGAATCGGCATGATCTTCGGCGGCGCGATGGCCATGGGACTCTCCAAAAAAGCGGGTCCGCAAGCGATGCTCTTGACGGGCTTCGTCGTCAGCGCACTTTCGGTGGCCGTGCTCGGATCGGTCCACGAGACTTGGCCGGCCATCATCGCGCAGTTCGCGGCCGGGCTGATGGGACCGCTCATCCATATTTCGTGCAACACGCTCATTCTCAAAAACGCGGACGAAGCGTTCGTGGGCAGGGTCAACGGCATCCTGAACCCGTTGTTCATGGGGGCTATGGTCCTCGACATGAGTTTGGTCGGAGTTTTGAAAGCGAACTTGCCTCTATCGTCCATATATCTGATCGCGGCCGGATTGTTCACGGTCGGCGCGCTCATCATGCTGCCCATGCTGCGGTTGCGACCGGCAAACGGAATAGAGAAAATCCCCGTCGCGGAGGCTCTGCATTGACCGGCTTAGACGAGGTCTATGACTGCGTCATGATTGAGAACGAGTTTGAAACAGTTAGAAGCGGCGACCCCGAAAGGTCGCCGCTTCTTTTAATGCTCCTCCAAATCACGCATCGTAACGGGAGTGCCGGTTAAGTGCTGTTCGAACATGTCGATAATGAACAGGAATCTTTCCGCCTCGCGAAAGACATGATCCGCGAGCAGGGGGTGAATGATGCTTTTGATTTTGCATGCGCTGATGAGATCGCTTGCCGTCTTTTTAAAGTCGCGCAAAGACTTCACGGAAACCCTGTTTTGATCCAAAAATTGAGTGAGAATCGGAGCGGTTTGGGACTGGGGACGCATGGAGTCAATATCCCGTGCTTGGAACAGCAACTGGTCAAAGTCCTGACTGAATTCATTCGCCATATCCACTAATTTTCGTTCGGACGGATCGAGCAGATGGCTGATGAACTTGGCGTGGTCCGCCATGATTCTCAAGAAAAATACGTTTTCGTCGATGATGGCGTCGGGCAAAGGCTCGAGCTTTCCGTTATTCAATTCGTCCAATCGATTTCTGAAATAATTGGCTTCTCTGCTCGTATGGTCCACCAACAAGGGGAAATTGTTCGCACCCGGAAGCTGACAAGTCAGTATTAATCCTAAAATTTTTCTTTTGAATACCCAAATGTGAGAAACCGCGTTATGGACTTCCGAATTGAATCTCACGATCACCTGGGGATCCGTATCCAAAGTAAACGCCATGGACCGATTCTGGATGTTTTCGAACAACGCGTAAAATTGATTGGCCTCATTGATCAATTGCGTATCTTCGGCCCTGAAACCTAATCTCAGGAACAAGGAATGTTCCTTCATAATGCGAGACCAAAATCTGACTTCATCCAACGAACGTGCTACGAAAGCATTCGCCACGTCCCATTCACACCTCCCGGAAGATCTCTCATCTTCATAGCTATATTCCGGGAAGGATGTCCTTTATGAGAAAGTACGGTGACCGGATGAAAAGGGCAAAGTGTCAGCGTAATTTTCATCATTTTTTAAAATGCCAGTCCTTGTCCCATACCTTTCTTCTTAAGATCTCATATTCTATATCAACTCTAAGAAAAGGTGGTGATAGATATGTTTGGATTCGACTCGATCGGATGTCAATTTCACGGCATTCCTCATTGCCCCAAATGCCACCCGCATCATTCAGGCGGTCGTTCCGGCGGTCACTCCAAAGGTCGATCTCACGGTCACAAAGAGAAAGTAAAAGTGATTGTCATCGTTAAACAGTCCAAATGCCGCCGTCGCTCGACCCGTCGTAAATAAGCATAATCATCATCGGATTCTCCGCAAAATCCCGCTTGTCGCTCCGGACAAGCTGGGATTTTTTTTCGTTATTCCCACGTGGCAATTCAGTTCTCGATGATGGATAATGGAGTTCATAGAAGATAGACTCGGAATGGGTGAAAATGGTTGAAAACGTTACTGCAGATGAACACCATCTTTCTGAGCATGGTGATGGAGGCGATCCCGTTCGTTCTGATCGGGGTACTGATCTCCGGCTTGATCCAGATCTTCGTCACCGAGCGGTGGATCGCGCGGGTCATGCCCCGCAACCGGTTTCTCGCTTCCCTCTTCGGTTGCAGCGTCGGGGTGTTGTTTCCGTCGTGCGAATGCGGAATCGTGCCGATCACCAGAAGGCTGCTGAATAAAGGGGTTCCCTTGAACGCAGGCATCGCCTTCATGTTGACGGGTCCGGTTATCAATCCGATCGTGCTGTTTTCCACGTACATCGCCTTCGGAAACGATTGGAAATTCGTATGGATCCGGGCGGGTACGGCCATCGCGGTCGCTTTCCTCGTCTCGCTCGTCGTTTCGTTCCTGTACCCGAAACTGCCTTTCCGCGACGGAATGGAGTACCGGCAGCAGGCCGCGGCCTCGACGGAGCTTGGCGTACTGCCGCCGGCGCAGCCCCGCAAACCGCTGTGGCCGCAGTTGTACGGCGTGCTGACCCATGCGATCGAGGAGTTTTTCTCCGTCGGCAAGTACCTGGTGCTGGGCGCGTTCATCGCCGCCTGCATGCAGACGTACATCCCGACGTCGTCGCTGCTTCACCTCGGCAGCAACCCGGTGACGTCCTCGCTCGTCATGATCGGCCTCGCGTTTACGATGTCGCTGTGCTCGGAGGCGGACGCGTTCATCGCCGCTTCGTTCCGCAGCACCTTTTCGATCGGGGCTTTATCCGCTTTCCTCGTGTACGGCCCGATGATCGACATCAAAAACACGCTGATGCTGCTGGGTACGTTCAAAGGCCGCTTCGTCGCGGTGCTGATCGGACTCGTTACGTTGTTTACGTTGATCGGATCCTTGGTCGTGGGGAGGTTGTTCGGATGAGCCGTTTTCTGATCCTATTCGGGTTCGCCCTCATGTTTTCGTTTATTCGTCTCCAAGGGAACCTGAACAAATACATCAACACGAAATACAGTTATTTGTCCACCATCGCGATCGTGCTGTTCACCGTTCTGAGCTTGATCGAGTTCATCCGTTTCTACCGCTCCGAGAAAGAAGCGGAAAGGCTTAAAGCCGGGGAAGCGGAGGGCCATTCGCACGACCATGAACATGGGCACGACCATGATCATGCACACGCGCATGCGCATCACGGTCATGACCACGATCATGAGCATGGGCACGACCACTCGCATGAAAGTCCGGTCAAATGGAAGAGGACGCTCAGCTACGCGATTTTGTTCGTCCCGATCTTGGCGGGGATCTTCCTGCCGGTCGCGACGCTCGATTCCAGCTTCGTCAAGGCCAAAGGATTCTCGTTCAAGCAGATTGACGTCTCGGCGGACAATCCCGGCCAGCATCAGTTCCTGAGGCCGGACACGAGCGTGTATTACGGGGCGGAGGGCTACGCGGAGGTTAAGAACAAAGACTATGCCGAGTTCAAGGACCTTCGGGAAATTCCGCTGACGGACGACAATTATTTGAAAGGCATGGAGGTCATCTACAACTTCCCCGGCACTTTCATGGACCGGACCATCTCGTTCGATGGCTTCGCTTATAAAGGAGAGCAAGCGGACAACGACCACTATTTCATTTTCCGCTTCGGCTTCATTCACTGCGCGGCCGATTCCGGCGTGTTCGGCATGCTGGTGGATTTCCCGAAAGGAACGGAGCTGTCGGACGACCAGTGGGTCCATGTTACGGGCAAGCTGAGCTCCGAGCTGTACCAGCCTTTCAAGGAGACGATCCCGGTGCTGAAGGTGACGGATTGGAAGACGATTCCCGCGCCGAAAGATCCGTATGTATACCGCAATTATTAAAGACGAAAGCCCCCGACGCATCGGGGGCTTTCGCTTGTTTTAGGCCAGCTTCAGAAATTGCTTGATGGAAAGCGCGATCGCTTCGGCCATTTTCTGCTGAACGCTGTCGGTGTACAGCTTCTTCTCATCGGACGGGTTCGAGAGGAACCCCATTTCCAGGAGGACGGACGGCATGTCCGACTCGCGGATGACGTGGTAGTTCGCCGTCTTCACGCCGCGGTCGTTAAAGCCCACCATTTTCTGAATGTTGTCGTGCATGATATTGGCCAGCGTTTTGCTGTTGTTTTGCAGGTAATACACTTCCGTGCCGTTAGCGGATGACGGGCCGATATTCGCATGGATCGAAACGAACACGTCGGCGCCGGTGTTGTTGGCGAGATTGGTCCGATCGTTCAAGGTCGGATAAGTGTCGCCCGTACGGGTCATGAGCACTTCGATGCCGCTCTCTTTGGCGAGCAGTGCCTGCACTTTCTTCGCAACGGCGAGCGTGAACGTTTTCTCGGCCTTGCCGGTGACGGAGATTGCACCGGGGTCGCTTCCGCCGTGACCCGCGTCAATGACCACTTTAAACTTTTTGGAGGGGGCGGGAGTCGTCGGCTGTGGAGCCGTGCCCTCCTTCACGTTGAATACGATTTGGCCAAGTTCTTTCTTCTGAGCCGCGGACAGGGTCGCAGCGCCGTTCAGATCCAGCACGAATCGGGTGGTCGATGTCTTCTCGTCGTACAGGCTGTAACGGATCTGTTTCACGAGCGGACCGTTCACCGGGATGGTGCCGCTGAACGTGGCGGGATCATCGGCATTCACGCTGCCGTTAAACCCGTTCGCGAATGCGGCATTCGGCATGTCGATGACGATTCGGTCCGGGTTTTGCAAATAGAAAGAAGAATAAGAGACATCGCCGTCGTAAGCCAGGATGAAGCTGCTATCCGACGAAGGAAGAACGCTTTGAATGACGTTCTTTTCCGTCTCGACGGGGACCGGTGCCGGTTCCACGACGACGGGAGCCGCCGGCGCCTTTACCAGCAGTACCGCGTTTTTCTTGGCGTCCCATGAAACCTGCAATCCGAACTGCTCGGCGATGAAACGGAGAGGCAGCAAGCTGCGGTTATTCACGATGAGCGGCTTGGACGGCATCGCCAGGGTTTTGCCGGCGATCACCGCTTTGGCGCTGCCCAGTCGAAGGAGCAGGCTTCGGGAGTCGCTCACGATGGAGATGGAGCGGTCCGTGCCGTTCCAGCCTACGGTATAGCCGAGGGATTCCGAAATGGTGCGCACCGGCACGAAAGTCGTTCCGTTCACAATGGTGGACGGCTGCGGGGGATTCAGCTTGGTTCCGTCGAGATAAAGGCTCGGGGAAGCGCTCGCGGCATACGATTTATGTCCGGACAGGATCACGGCCAACAGTAGAGAGAAGCAGAATACGGCAAACAACTTTTTCACAATCGAGATGTCCTCACTTTCCCATCTGGATGATGTTTTCGTTGTTTTAGACCCTTGTTTAGGGGGTAAGTTTCTTAGATAGGCGAAATTTGTCCATTAGAATGTTTTTGGTTGACAAGCTCCAAACCATGAAAAAAATGCCCTTGTCCGCTCATCGAGGAGCCGGAAAGGGCATTTTTCATTTAAAACGGGGGGCAGGCTCTGTTACAATGGGAAGAACCGCAGTCTACTTGGGAGGTCGGCTTCTTTGAACCAAGAGAAAGTCAAAATATTTTCGGGTTCCTCGAACATTCCGCTGGCCGAGAAAATATGCGAGCAATTGGGTTTGCCGCTCGGCAAGGTCAAACTTTCGCGTTTCAAGAGCGGAGAGGTTTACGTCGCGTATCAGGAACCGATCCGCACGTGCGACATTTTCATCATCCAGTCGCTGTCGCATCCGATCAACGACCACTTCATGGAACTGCTCGTGATGATCGACGCCGCCAAACGGTCTTCGGCCAAAACGATCAACATCGTCGTTCCTTATTACGGGTACGCGCGGCAAGAGCGGAAGCGGGCGCCGCGCGAGGCGATTTCGGCGAAGCTCATCGCGGATTCGCTGAGCATGGCCGGCGCG
This sequence comes from Cohnella candidum, assembly GCF_003713065.1. Classification (NCBI taxonomy): domain Bacteria; kingdom Bacillati; phylum Bacillota; class Bacilli; order Caryophanales; family Paenibacillaceae; genus Cohnella; species Cohnella candida. The sequence continues at coordinate 4,874,071 of NZ_CP033433.1, forward strand.
ACGAGAATCATCACCCTGGATCTGCACGCGGACGCGATCCAAGGTTTCTTCAATATCCCCGTGGACCATCTGACCTCGCTGGACAGCTTCTCCGAATATCTGAGGAGCCGATCGATCCCGAACCCGGTCGTCGTGTCCCCGGATCCGGGAAGGGCGAGCATGGCCGAGAAACTGGCCAATTACGTGGACGCGCAGTTCGCCATCGTGGTCGGAGACCCGGCAGACCGCGCCGACGCGAGAGGGTTTAAGCTGGTCGGCGACGTCAAAGGGATGACGCCTATCATCATCAAGGACATCATCGATACCGGCAAAACCGTGCGCCCGACCGTCGATCTGATGCAGCGGGAGGGAGCTCTGCCCTGTTACGTCATCGCCAGCCACGGGCTGTTCACGAACCGCGCGCTGGAGCTGCTCGATCATCCGCACATCCGCGAAGTCGCGGTGACGGATTCCGTCGCCCATGCGGATACGGGCGGCGAACGGCTGCACGTGATTTCGATATCCCAACTGATTTCCGACGCCATCCGAATCAATACGCAGGGCGGCTCGCTCGCCAAGCTGTTCAAATCGGGTTTATGAGCCAAGAAAGCCGACTGCAATTTCGCAGCCGGCTTTTTCTTCGAAAGTATCACTTCGAGCCGGACGTCGGTTCCGACCCGACGCCGCCGGGAGAATCGGCGCCCGGATTGCGTTCATAAAGCGGGAGCGGGATATCCTTGCCCAGCGCGAACATGTACTGGACGAGCCGGTTGAAATCGGCGGTTAAAGGCGCCAGCGGCCTGCCGGCCCAAGCTTCTTTGGCGAACTCGACCAATTGGTTGACGTACTCTCCGTTGGCCGAAATGTGCACCTCGGTCACGCCCGGAGCGGAACGGCGAATTTCGTCCGCGATCGTCTGTTTCAGCTTGCTCGATAAATCAGAAACGTCTTTGTGGGTAAAATAGGAATTGTAGGGCGTGGCGGCATGGCGGTTGTCCCATTGGGAACTGCCGGTATCCACGTTGTAGACCCCTTCCATCGTGCCGGAGTTCTCCTGCTCGCGCATCGACCTGCCCCCGCGAGCCTGGGTGCCGCCCGCGGACCAGTCGGTCAAGATGCCGACGTAAGCGTTGCGGTCCGTCAGAAACACGTAGGCGGTATAAACGCCGGGAAGTGACGATACTTGACGGGACAAGGCTCCGCTGTATTCGAAATACCGGTTGTCGTGTTGCTGCAAGTCCGCCGAATATGCGCCGTACGACCGGATTTGGTTCACTTTCGGATCGTCGCCGTCCCGGCTGCCGTAGTCGTAACCGCTCGATTTTTTATAATACCCGGTATAGTTGCAGGCGGCCAAACAGCCGGCTATAACGACCGAAACGACGGACAGCTTTCCGAGCCGAAGCCAAAGCATGGGCGCGAACCTCCTCGCTGTTTCGCTTTAAGTAAGCTTAGGGTTTGCCGGCGGCAAGAAACTATGCGGACGCTCCGGTACATAAAACGCGCCACGATTGGCAAAAAGATGAGATGAGAAACGTTGCGCGAGAAGGGTGCCGGACAGGCGCTTTCAAGTCCCTCTCCGCACGTCGGTCAAGTGCGAAAATCCCTAGAGCGGCGCGGATTTGACAGTTTTGAGAACAATTTGTGAACTGCTTTGTGAACATTGACAAAATGACGAACGAATCTTTATATTAGTTAGGTGTGGATGAACGTGTGCGTGATGTCGTTCCAACATTCGTACAGAGGGCGAAAAGCTTAGAGCCGCTTGGGTTTTGGGCCTCCGCCAATACGCAAAATTGGGGTTGATAAGATGAATCGATGGAACGTGATGAAGCGCATTCTTCCGCTGCTCGCGGGTATGGCGCTGCTGCTGTCCGCCTGCGGACGGTCGGATCTCTCCGCTCTCGACCCGCAAGGGCCGATTGCGCAACGGCAATACGATCTGATGAAAATCTCGATCAGCATCATGACGCTTGTCGTCGTGGTGGTATTCGCCATCTGTATCTACGTCTTGATCAAGTTCCGCCGCCGCAAGGGAGATAAGACGATCCCGAAACAAGTCGAAGGCAACCATAAGCTCGAAATCATTTGGACGGTCGTTCCGCTGATCCTCCTTCTGATTCTTGGCGTTCCGACCATTCAATCCGTGTTCGGCATGGCGAAGGACTACTCCAAAGACAAGGACGCCATCCAAGTCAAGGTCACTTCCCATCTGTACTGGTGGGAATTCGAATATCCTCAGCTCGGCGTCACCACCGCCCAGGAGCTGGTGGTACCGACCGGCAAGAAGATCAGTTTCGAACTCGTGTCCGCGGACGTGAAGCACTCGTTCTGGATTCCGTCGATCGGCGGCAAAATGGATACGAACCCGGGCATGTCCAACCGGATGTACTTAGAATTCCCGAAGGAAGGCGTATACCGCGGCAAATGCGCCGAGCTCTGCGGTCCTTCCCACGCCTTGATGGACTTCAAAGCGAAATCCGTGAGCCCCGCGTCTTTCGACAAATGGGTCGCCGCGATGAAGGCTCCGGCCGTCATGCCGGCAGACGCGCATATCGCCGAAACGTTCCGCTCCAAGTGCCTCGCTTGCCACGCCGTGGGAGACCAAGGCACGAACGGCGCGCCTAACCTTACCGGTATCGGCGGCCGCCAGACGGTCGCGGGCATCCTGTACAACTCCGACGTCGTTAAAGATCCGCAATCGGAGGATAAAACGGTCGAGGAAAACCTGAAAACATGGATCACGAATCCCCAGAAGGTGAAGCCGGGCAACCAAATGCCGAGCGCGGCCGACAACCAACTGACCCAGGATGAAATCGACGGCATCGCCAAGTATCTGGCCGGCTACAAGCTCGATTATTAATGAAACGGCTTAAGAAGGGGGTTCGCGGCTTTGGCTACACATGCTGCACATGCACATACTCATGCCCACGGGCATGAGGTCAAACGCTACAAGGGTTTGATGGACTGGCTGACTACCGTCGACCATAAGAAGATCGGTATCCTTTATTTACTCGCTGGATTTATCTTTTTCCTGGTGGGCGGCTTGGAAGCCATCCTGATCCGGATCCAGCTCATGAAGCCGATGAACGATTTCGTCGCGGCGGATACCTTTAACGAATTGATCACGATGCACGGCACGACGATGATCTTCCTCGCGGCGATGCCGATGCTGTTCGCGCTGATGAACGCGGTCATTCCGCTTCAGATCGGCGCCCGGGACGTCGCGTTCCCGTTCCTGAACGCGCTCGGCTTCTGGACGTTCTTCTTCGGCGGCCTGCTGCTGAACATCAGCTGGTTCGCCGGCCAAGTGCCGGATGCCGGCTGGACGTCTTACGTACCGCTCGCGGGACCTACTTATAACGGCACCCACGGCGTCGATTACTACGTCATCGGTCTCCAGATCGCGGGGATCGGGACGCTGCTCGGCGGCATCAACTTCATGGCGACGATCATCAACATGCGTGCGCCGGGCATGTCCTTCATGCGCATGCCGATGTTTACCTGGGCGATTTTCATTACGTCCGTCCTGATCGTATTCGCGTTCCCGGTTCTGACGGTCGGCCTGGTCGCCCTGATGTTCGACCGGCTTTTCCAAGCCAACTTCTTCGAAGTAGGCGGCGGCGGGAACACCGTATTGTGGGAACACGTCTTCTGGGTGTTCGGTCACCCCGAGGTTTACATCCTGATCCTTCCGGCGTTCGGCGTCATCTCCGAAGTCGTCGCCACGTTCTCGCGCAAACGGCTGTTCGGTTACAGCTCGATGGTGTTCGCGCTCGTCCTGATCGCGTTCCTCGGCTTCATGGTCTGGGCTCACCACATGTTCACGACCGGCCTCGGCCCTGTCGCCAACGCGTTGTTCTCGATCGGCACGATGCTGATCGCCGTTCCGACGGGGGTCAAGATCTTCAACTGGTTGTTCACGCTCTGGGGTGGATCCATCCGCTTCACGACGGCCAACCTGTTCGCCATCGGTTTCATCCCGACGTTCGTATTGGGAGGCGTAACCGGCGTCATGCTGGCGTCCGCGCCGGCCGACTACCAGTATCACGACTCCTACTTCGTCGTAGCGCACTTCCATTACGTAATCGTAGGCGGTCTGATCCTGGGCATTTTCGCCGGCCTTCACTACTGGTGGCCGAAAATGTTCGGACGCATGTTGAACGAAGGTCTCGGCAAGTTGACGTTCTGGACGTTCTTCATCGGCTTCCATCTGACGTTCTTCGTCCAGCACTTCCTCGGACTGCTGGGCATGCCCCGCCGGGTTTGGACGTATTTGCCGAACCAAGGCTTCGACACCTTGAACCTGATCAGCTCCATCGGGGCATTCTTAATGGGGATCGGCACGATCGTGTTCGTCCTGAACGTGATCATCACCTGGGCCAAACCGCGCAATGCTGCAGCGGACGCATGGGAAGACGGCCGTTCGCTCGAATGGACGATCCCTTCGCCGCCGCCGGAATACAACTTCAAACAAACGCCGCTCGTACGCGGCATCGACGCTTGGTGGAAAGAGAAAACCGAAGGCAATACGGCCATGACGCCGGCCGAACCGCTCGGCCCGATCCACATGCCGTCTCCGTCGATCCTTCCGTTCATCATGAGCGTCGGTTTGTTCATCGCGGGCTTCGGCTTCATGTACGCCCACCACTGGTTAGCCGCAGGCGGCATTCTCGTCACCTTCGTATGCATGTTCTTCCGTTCGGTGTACGATGATCACGGCTTCCACATCGATCCGGAAGAGGAGGTGCAGGCATGAGCGCACATCAACACGCAGAAGGACAACTCCCGCACGAGCCGGAGAGAGCGACGTTAGAAGGCCGCAATAAAGTACTGGGCTTCTGGATTTTCCTCGGAGCCGAGGTCGTCCTGTTCGGTACTTTGTTCTCCGCTTTCGTCGCCCTGCGCCACCAGGTGCTGGACGGACCGCACGCCTCGGAGCTGTTCGAGCTTCCGATGGTATTCGCGGCCACGATGATCCTGTTGACCTCCAGTCTCATGAGCGTATTCGCCGTCCAGGCGATGCACCGCAACAAGGTCAAGGCGCTTATCGGCTGGCTGTTCGTCACGATCATCCTCGGCCTTTCGTTCTTGGGCCTGGAGATTTACGAATTCAACAACTACGTCGCCGAAGGCCATCGCATGAACACGAGCGCTTTCAGCTCCTCGTTCTATACGCTGGTCGGCTTCCACGGCGCGCACGTCGCGTTCGGCGTACTCTGGATTTCGCTGCTGATCGCCCAGATGTTCAAAAAAGGACTGACGGTCGTCACCGCTCCGAAAATCTACCTTTCGATGATTTACTGGCACTTTATCGACGTCGTGTGGGTGTTTATCTTCACCGTCGTGTACTTGATGGGAAAGGTGGGATAATCTCATGGCAAGCAACCATTCCGCTTCGGAGGAACAAACGAGACGCCACAAGGTCGAAGGACCCCAGAAGCATATCGTGGCATTCGTACTGTCGCTCGCATTGACGATTATCGCGTTCGCGGCCGTTGCGGCAGGCGACATCAACACCAATTTCACGTATTTCATTTTGGTGCTCATGGCGATCATCCAGGTTTTCGTTCAATTGGCGTTCTGGATGCACATGAAGGACCGGGGGCATCTGTTCCCGATCATCTGCATCATTGCCGGGGTTTTCGTCGTATGCGCGATGATCATCACGGCGCTGTTTTGGGTTTGGTGGTAAGCTCAGTCGGAATCGAAGAGAGGCGGACCTTGTACCGCCTCTCTTTTTTTAATGCGGGAGATTTTTCTTGGGCGATGGCGCGGTTTGGAAAGGCGCAGTTTCGGGAAGTCTTCTAGGGGAGTGAAAGCGAAATGCTGGGATTGGAATATTTCTCTTTCAGCGAGTTGTGGAGCCCTTTTTTGCTGGTCTTCATGATGGCTGTCGGAGTGTTATATACGTTCGTGGTCGGCCCGTGGAGAACAAACTTCAAAGGCAGCGAAGCGGTGCCGCTCAAGAAGCAGGTTACGTTCTTGATCGGGCTTGCCTTATTGTACCTGGCGCAGGGCGGGCCGCTCAGTCTGCTGGGCCATCTCATGTTCACTTTCCATATGGTGGACATGGCGGTTTCCTATTTTATCGTGCCGCCGATGCTGCTCTATGGGATTCCGGACTGGCTGTGGAAATGGGCGTTCGCGAGGGTCTTTTGGAGGCCTTTCCGATTTTTGATGAACCCGCTCATCTGTTTGTTCCTGTTTAACTTGATGTTCTCGTTCTACCACATGCCGAACGTACACGACTGGATCATGGTGCATACGACGATCCACGGATTTTTCTATTTCGCGCTGCTCGTCGCCGCCATGATGAACTGGTGGCATATCACGTATCCGGTCAAGGAATGGGCACGCCTTTCCCCGCTCTGGCGGCTCGGCTACATTTTCTCCAACGGGATGATCCTGACGCCGGCGTGCGTGCTGATTATTTTCGCGAGCGAGCCGTTGTTTGCCGTGTACAGCGATCCTAACGTATGGGCGCAGGCGATGCGGTACTGCGTGTCCGGGGATCCGGCGGCGCTGCTATCCCAGTTCAAGGGAGGACCGGCATTTTTCAACTTGATGACGGCCCAAGAGGACCAACAGCTCGGCGGCATCATCATGAAATTCCTGCAGGAGTTCATGAATATCGGGTCGTTGTTCGTCATCTTCATGAGATGGTACCGTCAAGAGCGGGACAAGGAAGACCAGCCCGGACTGGACGACGCGGCGGGAGCGATCTAAAAAGCAACAATATGTGACGCTTCGCCGCTTGGCGTTGTGGACGGCTGGCCGGAGTTGTACAATGATGGGAGTCGTAGAAAATCGGTCGATTGGACGGGTGGTTCCCTCATGGATTGGTACAACGTTTTGCCGGCGATCAGCACGTCGTTCATTGCGCTAAGCGCGATTTTGGTCGCGATCGGATGGAACTTGATTTTGCGGAAGAAGAGAGAGGCGCACCGGAAAGTCATGCTTGCGGCAGCGGCGGCAGCTCTGATTTTCTTCATCATCTATTTGTCCCGTACCATCTTCGTAGGGAATACGGAATGGGGCGGGCCGGACAGTTTGAAGCCGATCTATCTCGTCTTCCTGCTGTTCCATATCGTACTCGCGGCAGTTGCGGCGGTATTCGGCATCACGACGATCGCGCTGGCCTTCCGCCAGAAGTTCGCAAAGCACCGCAAATGGGGCCGCGTCACCGCGACGATCTGGTTCGTCACCGCGATTACGGGAGTGACGGTGTACTTCCTGCTGTATCAGTTTTATCCGGGCGGACATACCAAGCCGGTCATCGACGCCATTTTCTAAAATGCTGTTAGCGGACAAGCCAGTCTCCATTATGGAGGCTGGCTTTTTTACACCTGCTCCGCTGTTTTGAAGCGTTAACCTTTAACCAGGTTGAATAGTGGCTGTGGTCCGCAGACAGCCGACCTGTCGGTAACGGCTGACGCTCGCTCCCGATTTCTGTATTATCTCCCTTCCCACGCCCTTCGAGTGTTATACTGAAAACAAAAAAGTCACCGTGAGGATGTGAGGGACATGGGGATCAGCATCATTCGGAATGGCGAATTCATCGAGAGCGTATCCACCAAAGGCGCCGTCCTATCCCTGGTCGCTTCCGGCGACGGTACGGAGATCATTCACCACAAACTGGAGGCCGGGTACAAAGTTTGGGTCGCTCCAGAGGAAGGCTGGATGGCGCTGGAACACGCGCATATTCTCTCCGGAGAGTTGGTTTGGAAGAAGTCGGACGGAGACGTCGTGCTCGGGCCAGGGGACTCCATTACCGCTCATATGGTTACCGAAATGGCCCTGTTTATCGCTTCGACGGAAACCGAGTTTCTCTATATCGTTTCACGCCCTTATTTTCATAATTACAGCGGTTCCGTCCAGAAGTATTTCGATCTAGCGGTGAAAATCGAAGAAAAAGACGGCTACACCTCCGACCACTGCGATCGGATCAAACGGCTGTCTTTGCTGGTCGGAGAGAAAATGGGACTCTCCCACTATGAACTCTTTATCCTCAATATGGCCGGCTTTCTTCACGATATCGGCAAAACGCAAATCCCGGAGCACATTCTCAACAAACCCGAAAAGTTAACGGATGACGAGTACGAGCAGATGAAGCTGCACACGACATTCGGCAAAGAAATGCTTCAAGAAACGGGCATGCCCGATTTGCGAATCGTCGGAGAGGTGGTCGAGCAGCATCATGAGCGGTTCGACGGCAAAGGCTATCCCCACGGATTGAAGGGGGATCAGATTTCCAAGCTGGCGGCCATCATCTCGATCGTCGATGCCTATGACGCGATGACGATAGACCGCGTTTATCAGAAAGGACGGCCGCGGGAGGCCGCTTTGCAAGAAATCGAGCGGTGCAGCGGTACGATGTTTCATCCGGAAATCGTCAAAGTCTTTTTATCGCTAGGAGATCAATTGACGTAATCGAATTGACTTATTCGATAAAAATCGATATAGTAAACAAGCAAGTAATGGTAATCCTTTGAGAGAATTGAGCACTTCCCGATAATGGCAAACTTATCGAAAGATAAGGGCGCAAAACTACAGGGCCTTCCCGTCGAAGACGAATGGCAGCCAGTTGTCGAAAGAGGCGCTTTTTATTTTACGAACAACCGGAGGTGAAACGAAATGAAACGCACGCTGCTGATCGGCACAGTCCTTCTGGCTTGCCAGATGCTGTTTGCGGGAATGGCCGGCGCTGCAACGTATTCTTCTTCCAGCGATAAATACGTGAATCTCAATCTTCCTTTATCTCTTCCGAAGTTAGACACGGGCAGCCTGACGTTTAACACGCAACAATCGCTCTACAACAACGTGATCAACCCGACCGGCCTCTCTTACAACTACTACTATTACTGGGTTACGGTGAACGGAGATCCGGTTCTCGCCCTCGATCCTTTTAAAATCACGAACTGAAAAACTACCGCAGGCGCTGTCCTGGCGGTAGTTTTTTCTTTGTGAAACGTCTTATAACGTTGGCGGCACCCCTAAACGCTCATTCAAAATCACTCGCAGCTCATCGGGAATCCGTTCAAACGCGACCCCTTTCCCCAAAAACAAAAGCCAGTCCGCATAATAAGCCAGCGCCTCCTCATCCGTCACATCCAACTGAACATTGAAAATCCCGCTCGATTGGAACATCCCGGTAAAGGACAAAACGATTCCCGGCGGGTGCAAACGTTTAAAACGCTGAATCCCCCTCGCATCAAGCTTCACGACAAGATTGGCGTTACGTGCGATAAGCAATTTTTTGCTCAAAATCTCTTGCTCGGACCCCTTCATCTCTTTCTCGGCAATGGCCGAATCCCGCAGCATTTCAACCGGCAAATAACGAAACTCATCCGTATCCAAATCATAAACCTCGACCAGCCACTGAGCGTTAGAGTTGAAAATATGCAGCAAATAAACATCCATCAACTGCGGCCAGCCGGGGCTCTGCTCATAAGTCAAACGCAAGTGTTTATCCCGCATGGCAAGCGATATCAGCTGGTTCAATTCCGCAGGCGCCGCGTCATCCAGCTCTAGGAGATTCGGATTGGCGGGATTCGTATTTTCAAAAAGCAAGATACGATTCAGCTCGATCAGCTCGTCTTGCTGGGTTTGCGGCGCGATGCCGATGAGTTTTTCCGTGATGGAACGGCGATTTTGCAGATAAGGCAGCTGCGAATTTTTCGACGCGATAAAGCTGATAAAAATCGCCCTCAGTTCATCAGGCGTAAATCGGACGGAGGGCAGATACTGATTTTGCATGACGAAGTAGCCGCCGCCGCGGCCCAGTTCGGTCGTCAGCGGAAAACCCATCTCCTGAATCTCGTTAATGTCGCGGATCGCCGTCGCGCGGGAAATCTTGAACTCCCGCTGGATCTCGGCAATCGTGAAATGCGCGCGGTTATTGATATAGCGTATGATCAGGTTTACTCGTTCTGTTTTCTTCATGCTTTTATTGTAGCTTTGATTTTTCATAAAAGGTATCATTTTTTGATACATTCGGAATTTAGAATCAATCTTGTAAAATAAAACCTCAAAGGAGAGAATAAGATGTCTGACTACTCCATCAAAACGATCACGGAAAACTACAAAATGACGGCTTACGGTGTTTTGCTTGAAGACTTCAACGATTGGGCGGGCAATGCGGCAAAAACGGCAGCGAAAAAAGCCGAAGTCACTGAAAACGGCAAGCTTGCCGAACTCCTCGCGCTCGCTGACGGGCAAGAGTATCAAATCAACTACGTCATCGGCGGTAAGGGTTGGCGCGGTTTCGGCGTGATGGGCGAGTTCGACGCGGAAGGCGCGGTCGTTCTCGATTTCCTCGCCGGCGACTACATCGTCGTGCCTGGCACAGGCGCTGACAAAGACCGCCTTGCCGACGAAATCACCGGCAAAGTTTTCGGGGGCATGCTGCAAGAAATCACCGACTACAAATATGTGGGACCCGGTAACTCAACATTCGTCAAGGCAGCGGGAAATGGTGAATTCTACGGCGAAATGTGGCTTCGCGCGAAAAAAGTAGAAGGCTAAAGGGAGCGCTCACATGGCGGATTACACGCTTGAACACAAGAAGTCATTCACATTGACCGCTTACGGATTTTCAATGCGGTCGAAATTCCAAGACGTTGCAGCTATGCAAAAGGAAAAAGCGGAGTTTTGGGGCGGGCTCAAGGCTGACGGGCGTTTCGATAAGCTTAAAAACGCCGCGAAAGACGATCGCGAATGGTCGGTCAACGAGGTATATCAAGGCAAACCGTGGAATTATTTCGCGGTGGAAGCCAGCAAATCCGTGGCTGACGCAACGCGTATCATTGAGTTTCCGGATAGCGAGTACATCGTGGTCGCGGGAAAAGGCGACAAGGAAACTTTGTTCGATCAGCTGACTTACCGTGCATTTGGCGAAGTTTTATCTAAAATCACGGACTATGCTTACATCGGCGGTCCAAATGCGACATATCGCCAAGATAACGGCGACGGCATATTCTACGGAGAATTTTGGGTACCCGTGGTGAAAAAATAATCATACGCTGAGAATGGGGCGAATTAGCGCGTGACACGCGCTGACTCGCCCCATTCTCACGTTAACCTAAGCCACGCCCACTACACTCCTACACGCAAGGACAAACTCAGTTCTCACGGCTCCTCCAGCCTAATATACATTAGGGTATCGAGGAATCGGGAAACGGAGGATGCCATCATGCTGCATATCGTGGCCTGCATCAAGCAAGTGCCGGATACGAAAATCATCAAGATGAATCCGAAAACGAATACGATGGACCGGGCCAGTGCGCCCGCGATCCTAAACCCGTACGATGCCCACGCGGTGGAAGAGGCGGTGCGCCTGCGGGCACGGTACGGCGGCGTCGTCTCGGTGCTGACAATGGGGCCGCCTCCCGCGGTGAAGGCGATCAAGAAATGCATCGAAATCGGCGCGGACGAAGGGTACATGATCACGGACCGGGCGTTCGCGGGCGCCGATACGCTGGCCACCAGCTATGCCCTCACGAAGGCGCTCGAGAAAATCGCGACGATCCGGCCGATCGACCTGATCATCTGCGGCAAAATGACGATCGACGGAGACACCGGCCAGGTCGGTCCCGGCATTGCGCGCAGACTGGATATTCCACCGCTGACCTCGGTGAATAAGGTCGTGGAGATCAATCAGGATGAAGGATACGCCATCGTGCACCGGAAGCTCGAGGACGGCTACGAAGTGATCCGCTCGACGCTCCCTTGCCTGCTGTCGGTGGAGAAGGAAATCAACGAAGTGCCGTATTCGCCGCTGCCGAACATGCTGAGAGCCGCGCGGTACCAACCGCACATTTGGTCGGTGAACGATTTGCCCGACATCGACCGCCCGCAGCTGGGACTGAAAGGGTCGCCGACCATCGTCAGTTCCGTATGGGCGCCGGCCAAACCGCAAGGCGGCACAATGTTGGAAGGAACGGCGCAGGACCAAGTCCAACAGCTGCTGAACGTGCTGCTCGAACGGCGCGAATTGCTGGAGGTGGGGCGAAGTTGAATTTCGACGATTACCGCGGAGTATGGGTGTTTCTTGAGGAGAAGGACGGCGTCATCGCGCCGGTTTCCCTGGAGCTGCTGGGAGCGGGAAGGAAACTGGCCGACAAGCGGCAAACGGAGTTGTCCGGCGTGCTGATCGGCGAAGGCGTGACCGCGCTCGCGCAATCCGCGTTCGAATATGGCGCCGACAAAGTGTTCGTCTATGACGATCCGATCTACCGCCATTATCGGACGGAGGCATACATGCGGGCGGTGCTCGCTTGCGTGGAGAAGCACAAGCCGGAAATTCTGCTGTACGGCGCGACTTCTACCGGCAAAGACTTGGCCAGCGCGGTGGCTACCGACCTGCCGACCGGGCTGACGGCGGACACGACCCAGCTTGACGTGGAGGAGGATACGGGACTGCTGCTCGCCAGCCGGCCGGCATTCGGCGGCAACATCATGGCGACCATCCTATGTAAGAAGTACCGGCCCCAAATGGCGACCGTCCGGCCGAAAGTGATGAAAGCGCTCCCGAGGGAGCCCGGCCGCACGGGCACGATCATCGCGGAATCGATTCCCCTCCGGGAGGAGGACGTGCGCACGAAGGTACTGGAAATCGTCCGGGCGACGACCCGCCGCGTGCGCATCGACGAGGCCGATATCATCGTCGCAGGGGGCAAAGGCCTGGGCGGTCCCGCCGGTTTCCAGCTCATTCATCGTTTGGCCGAGACGATCGGCGCTGCGGTGGGCGCGAGCCGGGACGTCGTCGAGGCGGGCTGGATCGGGCATCACCACCAGGTCGGCCAGACCGGCGTGACCGTGACGCCTAAAATCTACTTCGCCATCGGCATATCGGGCGCGATACAGCATATCGTCGGCATGCAGAACTCGGGGCTCATTATCGCGATCAATAAGGACTCGGCGGCCCCCATTTTCCAATCCTGCCATTACGGCATCGTCGGCGACGCGCTCGAGATCGTCCCGATGCTGATCCAGGCGTTCGAAACCGCGCTGGGTAGAAAGGAAGAGGCCAATGCCGGAAAAGTTTGACGCGATCGTCGTCGGAGCGGGACCCGCGGGGATCGCCTGCGCGTATGAGCTTGCGAAAGCCGGGGTGAACGTGCTGCTGCTGGAGCGGGGAGAGTATCCCGGCTCCAAAAACGTCATGGGCGGCGTCCTGTACCGCAAGATGATGGAGGAGATCATCCCCGATTTCCATAAGGAAGCGCCCCTGGAACGGCCGATCGTGGAACAGCGCTTCATGATGATGGACCGGGCTTCCGCGATCACCTTCTCTTACAAAGGGATGGAGTGGGCGCAGGAGCCTTACAACAATTTCACCGTGCTGCGTGCCAAATTCGATCAATGGTTCGCCCAAAAAGCGGTGGACCAGGGGGCGCTGCTCATCTGCGAGACGGTGGCGCTGGAATGCATCGTCGAAAACGGCAAAGTCGTCGGCGTGCGCACCGACCGTCCGGACGGAGATCTCTATGCCGATGTCGTGGTGTTGGCCGACGGGGTCAATTCCTTGCTCGCCAAGTCGCTCGGCTTCCACAAGGAATTCCGTCCCGACGAAGTGGCGCTTGCCACGATGGAAATCCTCAAGCTGGACCGCAAGGTCATCGAGGACCGGTTCAACCTGGAAGAAGGCCAAGGCTGCACGATCGAGCTGTTCGGGGACGCCACGAAAGGCATTTTGGGCACCGGGTTCCTGTACACCAATAAAGACACGCTGAGCATCGGAGTCGGCACGTTACTTTCCGGCCTGATCAAGCATAAAATAAAGCCTTACGAGCTGATGGAATACGTGAAAACGCATCCGATGATCCGGCCGTATATCCAAGGCGCCGAGCCGCAGGAATATTTGGCGCATTTGATTCCGGAAGGCGGCTACCGCTCCATGCCCAAGGTCGCCGGAGACGGCGTGCTCGTCGTGGGCGACGCCGCGCAGCTCGTTAACGCCATCCACCGGGAAGGTTCCAACATGGCGATGACCTCCGGAAGGCTGGCGGCAGAGACGATCGTGGCGGCCAAGGAGCGCGGAGATTTCTCCGAGGCAACCCTTGACGCCTACCGGCAGAAGCTAATGGATAGTTTCGTGGGGCAGGACCTGAAGAAATACAAGGACGCGACGCACCATTTTGACAAGTTCCCGCAATATTTCGAGGAGTATATTCCGATGATGAACCGGGCGGCGAGCACCATGCTGACCGTAGACGGGGTACCCAAACGGGAGAAGCAGAAGAAGATTTGGAGCGAGATCGGTCCCGCGAAACGGAAGTTCAAAATCGCCCGCGACCTGTACCGGGCTTGGAGGGTGATGAAATGAGCGAGCCGGCGGCGGCGCAGGCCGCGTCCGTCCCCAAAGCGACTACGATCGAGGAGAAACAGTATTTGCTGCGCTTCAACGCGGATACGCAATCGCACCTGCACGTGATGGACGCGAACGTCTGCCTGGACCAGTGCCCGGATAAGCTGTGCACCATTTTCTGTCCGGCGGAAGTGTACAAATGGGAAGAGATCCGCATGCACGTCGGTTACGAGGGCTGCCATGAATGCGGAAGCTGCCGCATCGGCTGCCCGCACGAGAACATCAAGTGGGTTTATCCGAAAGGCGGGCACGGAATCGTCTTTCGACTCGGATAACGGGAGGGAAGGGCATGCTGAAGGTCGGCGATCGCGTGGTGTACGTGCCGGACGGCTCTCGGGGCACTGTCGTGGAGGTTCTTGAAAGCCTTTACCACATCGTCTGGGAGGACCATTTCAGCAGCTGGGAGAAGCCGGAGTCCTTGCGCAAGCAGGAACCGATGCAGATTTAAGGAGGAGCTTTTCCCGAATAAAAGTTCGAAAATCCTGCCGGAAAGGCGGGATTTTTCTTTTGTCCCGACTAGGCATTCTCCGCGAAAAGCTATTCATTTCCTCCTTTCCATGGACGATATATCGCTAAATGGCAAAAATCGTCCAAAAATAGCCAAAACGCTGGGAGCTGCCGAAAATGAAAATCAACAAGATGACGAAAAGCCTGACCGTAATTGCGCTCGGTGCCGGAATCGCTTTGCTGGCCGGGAAGGCCGGCGCGGATGGAACGAATGTACCGGACGCGTCGCAATTCACGATTCACAACGTGAAAGAGGATGCGGGCGACTCCATCGACATTTCCGGACTGAATGCCGGCGACGTAGTCAAAATTTACTTGGCTTCCGACGGTTCCGAGCTCGGCTCGGTGACGGCAACCGGAGCGACCGCCCAGATCAAAGGGCTCAACCTGCCGGCAGGGTCGGAAACGATTCAGGCGACCGTCAAGGGCGCTGCCGGTTCGGAGTCCGAAAAGCTGGGTTTAAACGTCGGACCGGCGCCGTACGATGAGGTTACGGTCAAATGGAATCCCAACGATCTCATTATTACGAACAACGCGGGCAAAGCCGATACGATCGTCCTGAAAAACCTGGAGCCCGGCAGCGTACTGCGGGTTTACGACAAAGCCGATCCAGCCTCGCGGAAACTGCTGGGACAAGCCGTTGTCGGGAAGAACAAAACCGAAGCTTCCGTCACGTTGAAAGAAGCGGGAGGAGCCGGAAATACGGACGGAAAAGTTTACGTGACCGTTACCAAAGAGCCTGTTGCGACGGAAGTCATCGTCCTGGGTGCACCGAAATCCGCGACGCCGGTCGACATCACCTACACGAATAACTACCTTCTTGCGGATACCATCAAGGTGGCGGGGTTAAGCCAAGGAGACATCGTCAGCGTATATCGGAACGACGGTACGACGTTGATCGGTAAAGCTGCGGTTGCTAAAAACAAAACGGAAGCCTTGGTGTCTCTCAAAAAAGACACCATCTCCGGTTCCGGCGAAACCGTTAAGATTACGGTCACATCGCTGAACAAACGTGCTTCGAATCCGGCTACCGTCGTCATCGGTGAAGAACCGACGACCGCCAAACTTTTGGATAGCAACGTGAACGTCACGAACGCCGCCGGCAAATTGCCGGATAAAGTGAAGGTGACGGGAGTTAGCGCGGGAGACACCATTACCGTGACAGGCTCCGGCGTCACGAAAGTGACGGGCAAGGTCGGCAAGGACAAGACGGAAATCGAGCTCGTGGTCAAAGGCTTGGCGACGAACGGCGGTTCGATCGACGTGACGGTGACGACGCCCGGCAAGAAAGAATCCCCGGTTCTGAGCAAATCGTACGATCCGGAAGGCGGGGCCGTCTCCACGGCGCCGAGCGTCGAAAACATTACGGTCGCCAATGTAGCCGGCAGCGACGATGAAGTAAAGGTCTCCGGCTTGGCAGCCGGCGACGTCGTTAAGATTTACAAAGGCGGAGCACTCATCAACACGACGACGGCTACCGATACTTCCGTGAAAATCTCCTTAGATTTGGCTTCGACCTCCGCGGGCAGTATCGAAGTATCGGTGACCAGTCCGGGCAAAGGGGAGTCCCCGAAAACGGCCAAAGATTTCGGCGCAGAGGTTCAGCGGTCGACGGCCCTGTTGTTAGAAAACGTCACGATCGTGAACCATCCGAACGGTACGAATGATTCGATCGCGATCAGCGCGGGCCTAACCAACGGAGACTCGGTGAAGATTTATTTTGTCGGTACCGACCACATTTCCACGAGAAACGCCGGCAGCTCTTCACTGAATATCAATGACATCAATCTTCCTTTCGGTCAGATCGAAATTACCGTTACATCTGCCGGGAAACTCGAATCCCTTCCTCTCCGTCTGGACGTTCCGGCGGAATCTTAATCGACACCCGCACCGACGAAGCATTCCTGCCGCAAGGCGGGGATGCTTTTTAACTGTTTAAATTTTAAACAATTATGTGTACTTTTGAGAAAAACACCATTGACACCTATGATAAATGTTTAATATAACAATACTATGCAGGTTATCAGGTGTGTCATTGATAGATAAAGCTCAAAAATGAAACAAAAATCGGGAGGCGCACATCATGACCGCTTCATCGCAAACGTACCAATTTCAGACGGCTCCGCAAATCATCGGGGGAGCCGGGGCGCTGGGCAGGCTTGGAGAAGCCTTGCGGCTGGATATTCCCGTTCGAAACGCTCTTGTTATGTCGCAACCGTCGATGTTTAAACAAGGATTCGTGACCCAGGTGCAGAGCCAACTTGAAAAGCGCGGGATCGTATGCGCGGTGATTCGCGACGTCATGCCGGAGCCGACTGCCGATCATATCCGGGACTTATGCGGACGTTTCAGGGACAGCCGCTTCGATCTGATCGTCGGACTTGGCGGGGGCAGCGCCCTTGACGTGGCCAAGCTGATTTCAGTGCTGCTGACGAACGAGCAGGACGTTGAGGAAATGCTGGGTGTCGACAAGGTGGAGAAACCGGGTATTCCGACCGTCCTCATTCCGTCAACGGCCGGTACGGGATCGGAAGTAACGCCGAATGCGATCGTGACGCTCCCGGACCAGGAGCTGAAGATCGGCGTGGTGAGCCGTTATTTGCTTCCCCGCCTGGTGATCCTCGATCCGCTTCTGACGAGAGAGCTTCCTCATCATCATACGGCGGCTACCGGGATGGACGCCTTTACCCACGCCATCGAATCCTATATTTCCAACAAAGCGAATCCCATTAGCGATACATTCGCGCTCGAGAGTATCCGCCTGATCTCCCGGAATATCCTGGCCGCTTACCGGGACGGGGGCGACATGGCCGCTCGCGAACGCATGCTCCTCGGTTCCATGTACGGCGGAATGGCGCTTACGGGTTCTGGCACCGCTGCCGTGCACGCGTTGGCATATCCGCTGGGCGGCAAATTCAATATTCCCCATGGCGTGGCGAATTCCATGCTATTGCCCCATGTTATGGATTTCAACAAGGCGGAAGCGGGCGAGCGGTTGAGAGACGTGGCAGAGGCCATGGGACTCGAAGGTGCGTCCCGGAACGCCGAGGGGGTCATTCGGCAAATCGAGCAATGGACCCGGGAGCTTGCCATCCCGCAGGATCTGCGGACTTTCGGAGTCAGCGGGGAAGACGTGCCGGCCTTGGCGCAAGCGGCGATGAAGGTCACCCGGTTGATGCAGAACAACCCGCGGGCGATGACGGTAGAGGACGTGGAAGCCGTCTATCGTCTGTTGCTGCCCTGACCCACAAGTTCTTCCGAGAAAGGGGAGATCGACGATTCGAGATTCCGGAAAAATGAAAGTGCTGGTCGTAGCGCCCTATCCAGGATTGGGCGAATTGATAAGGCAGATGACGCCGCAATACGAAGGGTTCGATATCCAGGTTATTGTTGCGGACATGCAGGAAAGTTTGGATCAAATCGGTTCCTTCGGGGAAGGCGGGTACGATGTCGTCATCAGCCGCGGGGGCACGGCCCGGCTGTTGGCGATGCACGCCAAGGTTCCGGTCGTGGAGATTCAAGTATCCGGATTCGACGTGCTCCGGATGCTTACGCTGATGAAAGAGCACCAGGCCAAAATCCGGCTGATCGGATTTCCGAACATCATCCAGAGCTTCGTGTCCGTATCCAACCTGCTGGATTACGATTTTCCTTATACGGTCATCAATGGTGAGAGCGAAGTCGAAAACGCGCTGGTAGAAGCGAAAAGAGACGGCGTGCAAGTCATCGTGGGCGATACCGTCACCGTGAGATTCGCGAACGAACTGGGCATGCAAGGCGTGCTTATCACGTCCGGCCGGGAATCGGTGTCCGAAGCTTTCCGGACGGCCGAATTGATCTTCCGTTCGCTGGACGAACATAAAAAAACGAACCGGATTTACGAGCGGATGCTGAAGGAAATCGGCCGCGAGGCGGCAGTTCTGGACGGATCCTTACAGGTTCTCTTTGCGACCGACGGCATTCAATCCCTATGGGGAAAGAGAAGCGGCCAAACCTCTTTTCCTTATCGTGTGGAAGAGGGCGGATTGTTGGGCGGACTGCTCGAAGACGCTGCGGCGGATATCCGTGAAAACGGGCCTTTAACCTTGTACGAACCGGCACGGCGTATTACACTTACCGTTCGTCTTCTGAATGCAGCCGATCGATCGGAAATCTACCTTCTGACCTTGGAGCATGGTGAGCATCCGTGGGCCGGTATTCGGGTGGTTGATCCCAACCGCGATGCGGATACGTTTCCTTCCTTCTTTCATGCAACGGGGGTCATGGATCAAACCTTGCAGAACGCGAAGAGTCAGGTGCAGGCCGGCGATCCCGTTGCCGTATGCGGGGAACATGGGGCGGGCAAGCGCATATTTGCCGACGCTCTCGCGGCTTTGATGGGTAAGGATGTCCGCGTGATCGAGGTCGAAATCGGCGACGGAGACGAAGCGGCTTTCCGCAGATTGTGCCATTTGGTTTCCGTGGCGGAGCGGGGGGCGTTGCTGCACGTTCGGGGTTTCGAGCGATTCCCCGCGGTCCTGCAAAGAAAAATAGCTGACATCATCAAGGGGAAAACGCGCAAAGTCCTTTTTTCGTTCGACGAACATCCCAAACGCTTGAAACTCGAAATCCGAATGGATGCCAAGGTGTTGGATTGGCTTTCCCGAGGCGCTATTGAGTTGAAGCCGCTTCGCGAGCGGCTGAACGAATTGGAGGAATACGTCCGGGCGTTCATTTCCATGTTCAACGAGAAATATGGAAAGCAGATCGTGGGCGTTCGTCCGGAGGTTTGGGAATTGCTGCGTGCGAGAACGTGGCCGGGGAACCTGATCGAGCTTCGGGATACAATGGAGGAGGCCGTACGCGAAGCGCAAGGCGAATATATCGAACGTGTCGATGTGGAGATGAAAGCGGACGCCGCAGTAACACCGGTCCTCTCCGCCGGGATCCCGGCATTCGATTTGAACCGGTCATTGGACGAGATCGAGAGAGACATCATTCGGTATGTGTTGGAAGAGGAAGGCATGAATCAGTCGAAGGCCGCGAAAAGGCTCAAAATTAATCGCACGACGCTGTGGCGCAAAGTCAAAGGCGAAGAGTGAAGATCCGGGCAATGCCCTGCGTGATCCTGGCGGATCGCGCGGGGCATTATTTTTGTCTAGTTGTTTAAAAATGCAACACTTATTAAAATTTTAAAAATGTTTAAAAATAATGTTGCAAATTTATTAACATGAACTATAATAAACCTATGTAAGCGGATACACCTAAAACAATATCCGCATTACAGGATATTTTGGTTAATTTTGCAACACACTTGAAGGCGCATTTCACATCCGCTCTAAAGGAGGAAGTTCAGCGTGTTTTCAGGGAAAAAAGGGTCAATATGGATTTTAGCTCTCGCCATCACGTTGCTTTTATCGGCATGCAATAAGTCGGGTTCAGAGGCTTCGCCATCCGGGTCGGCCTCATCCTCTACGGATGCCGGGAAAGAGAAAATCAAGTTTTCGTACATGATGGCCGGCAAGTACATCAACTGGCTCAAAGATCTCAAGTGGTACCCCGAAGCTCTGAAGAGAACCAATGCCGAGATCGAATTGGTCAACGGCGGCGACGACGACAGTGCCTATTCCAAGGGCCTCGACACGAAGCTGATGTCGGGCGACCTTCCGGACGCAATGATCGTGACGCTCTCCCAAGCGGAAGTTTACGGTTCTCAAGGCTTGTTCTTGAACCTGAAGGATCTGATCAAGAAAGACGCGCCCAACATCCAAAAATTCATCGACTCGGATGAAGCGTACAAATCGCTGATCACGGCTTCCGACGGAAACATTTACGGATTCCCGCAGCAATATCCGATCATCACGAACGTGCCCTTCTACCGTGCCGACATGTTCGAGAAAGCGGGCATCACGAGCAACCCGAAGACGATCCAGGAATTCACGGACGATCTCAAGAAATTGAAAGCCGCTTATCCTTCGTCCGACTTCTATCCGTTCACCGGACGCGACGGCTATATCAAGTTCACGGAAGCGTTCCTCGCGAAAGACAACATCGACGAGAACGGCAAAGTACACGGCATCTACAACGTGGGCAAGAACTACGACCTGATGGCGCCGGGCTTTAAGGACCTGATCCAGTGGTACAACACGCTGTACATCGAGAAGCTGATCGATCCGGAGTGGGTGCTCGGCACGCAGACCGAGGAATCCTGGCAGACGAAGATGCTGACCGGCAAAGGCGCCGTCTCCTACGACTTCTTCACCCGTCCGTCCTGGTTCATGAATAACGGCGGTCCCCAGAACGATCCGAAGTACAGCATCAAGGTCATGGACGCGTTGAACGATTCCCAAGGCAATCCGTCCAAAGTTCCGATGGCCGAGCAGCGTTACCGCGAAGACCGCGTGTTCGTCATCAACGCCAAATCGGAGGATAAAGCGGCGCAAATCCTGAAGTTCATGGATTACCTGTTCTCCGACGAAGGCCGCACGCTGATGGATTATGGCGTGGAAGGCCAATCCTTCAAGACGAATGGCGATAAGAAGGAATTCATCGTCAAATTCGAGGAAGAAGGCAACAAGCCGCTCGGCACGCCGGTGTGGAACTTCCTGCAGGACCGCTTGTCGTTCCCGGTACCGTCCAACGACGCTGCTTACTATGACTGGATGGATCCGCTTACGAAATCGTTCGCCGCGGACTTCTTCGGCAAATACGCCGCCGTTTCGTACCAGATCAAATACTCGACCGACCAGCTGAAGGAACGTTCCGAATTGATCGCGAACGTACAGCCCGTGATCGACGCCAACCTGGTGAAATTCATTACCGGCAAACGCCCGATGTCCGAATGGGACGCGTTCCTCAAAGAAGCGGACGCGCAAGGCTACAGCAAGATCGTAGCGATCGACCAAGCCGCTTACGACGCCGCCAAGAAGTAAACCCATCCGATCCGTCATTCCATGCGGTCTCCGTGATGGAATGACGGATCGTTTTATACACAACCAAGCGAATTCAAAGGATGTGCTCGTCATGCATACCGCCCTGAAAGGCAAATCGCCAGGCGCCCGCAGCAACGTGTGGCACAAAATGTGGAGATCCAGGTTGCTGTATCTCATTCTTCTTCCCGGTCTGATCCATATGCTGCTCTTCAAGCTGCTGCCGCTTTTCGGTCTGGTGATCGCGTTCGAGGATTATAACGTGATCAAGGGCGGCATCAACAGCATCATCGACAGTAAATGGGTGGGTTTTGCCCACTTCGAGAAGTTTCTCGGCGACGCCTATTTCTGGAAGCTGCTTAAAAACACGCTGCTGCTCGCTTTCTTCAATTTGCTGTTCGTGTTTCCGATCCCGATCATTTTCGCGCTGTTGGTGAATGAAGTGCGGTTCCGGAAAGTCCAGCGGTTCGTCCAGACCGTTACTTTCTTCCCCTATTTCATTTCCTCGGCGGTCGCGGTCAGCATTCTGTACACGTTTCTGTCTCCCCAAGGCGGCTTGGTCAACATGGCCCTTCAGGGGTTGGGCGTCGAACCGATCTTCTTCATGGCCGAGCCGGGGTGGTTCCGCCCGTTGTACATCATGTTGAACGTGTGGCAGCTCTTCGGCTACAGCTCGATCATCTATTTGGCGGCGATGACCAACATCGACCCGCATCTGTATGAAGCGGCCGAGCTTGACGGAGCGACCCGGTTCGGGAAAATGTTCCACATTACGTTACCGTCCATCGCGGGCACGATCGTTATCATGTTCATATTGGCCATCGGACAAATCATGACCGTCGATCTCGATAAAATCCTGATGATGTACAACCCCAGCATCTATGACACGGCGGACGTCATCCAGAGCTACGTTTACCGCCAAGCCTTCGCCACCAAAGGCTTCCCGAATTACAGCTACGGAGCTGCCGTCGGTTTAATGCAGTCGGTCGTGGCGTTCATCCTGGTGATTTCGGCAAACCGCGCATCCAAGAAATTCTCGGATTCGCAAATCTTTTAAGGAGGGGACAACGTGAAAACCAGACTTCGAGGTTTCGATTACGTCAACATGGTTGTCCTCGTTTTGGTATCCGTCATCTGCATTTATCCCTTATGGAATATCCTGGCCGTCTCGCTCAGCGACGGCATTTACGCGGCGGCTTCCAAGGTCTATCTGATCCCGAAAGGGCTGAACGTGGAGACTTACAAGTACGTTCTCCACAACCCGAGGCTGGGTGTCTCGCAAGGCCTGTGGAATTCATTCGCCTATACCGTCGTAGGAACACTGGTGGCGGTGATCCTCACGTTCCTCACCGCTTACCCGCTCAGCAAAAAGAGGCTCGTAGGACGCAAAACGATCATGCTGATCTTCGTGTTCACCTTCGTGTTCGAAGCGGGCATCATACCCAATTTCATCGTGTACAAAAGCCTGGGACTGGTCAATTCCTTCTGGGTCATGATCATCCCGAACGCGATCAATACGTTCCTGCTCATCATCATGCGTTCCTTTCTGGATGCGCTGCCGGAAGAGCTGGAAGAGTCGGCGTACATCGACGGCGCCAACGATTTGCAAACGATGTGGAAAATTTATTTCCCGCTGGCGCGGCCCGCGATCGCTACGGTCTGCGTGTTCTATTCGGTCGCCATATGGAACCAATACCTGGTTCCGGCGATTTACCTGCAGAAGCAGAGCCTGAAACCGATCACCGTCGTGCTTTACAACCTGATCGTCAGCGGAAGCAAAGACGGAACGTCGCTGGAGAGCATCAAGGTACACGGCGTCCAATTGCTTCCGCAAAACCTGCAGGCCGCCGCGATCTTCCTGTCCGTTGCGCCGATTTTGATCGTTTATCCGTTCGCCCAAAAGTACTTCACCAAAGGAATGTTGATCGGATCCGTCAAAGGGTGATTGGCATTACCGTCCAGCGAGGTGTTTGACATGAAGTTCGCCATCATTGCCGACGACTTGACGGGGGCCAACGACACGGGAGTCCAGTTTGCCCGGCGGGGTTTGCACGCATCCGTTCTCCTCGAGCCGGACCCGGAAGCGGCCAAGGATCTCGACGTGGTCGTGATCGACACCGACAGCCGCTCCTTGCCGAAGGACGATGCGTACCGGAAAGTGAAATCCGTATCCGAATATTTGAAGCCCTACACCGTCGAGTTCGTTTATAAAAAAATCGATTCCACCATGAGAGGCAACATCGGGGCCGAGATCGACGCCGTGTACGACGTGTTCCAGCCGGAACTGGTTATCATCGCGCCGGCGTACCCGAAGAACAAAAGGATCGTCAAGGGAGGCGATTTCTACCTCGACGGCACCCTCTTGCACGAGACGGAAATGGCGAACGATCCGAAGACTCCGGTCACGTCCCCGAACGTGGCGGAAATCATCCGCGCGCAATCCGGGCGAAGCATCCATCAAGTCACGTCCGAAGATTTGCAGTCCGGCTATTCGAAGATCCAGGAGAAGCTGGCCGAGGCCGTGCGGCAATCGGCGCCTTACGTCGTTTTCGATGCCATGAAGGAAGAGGATCTTCGCTTGATCGTCCACGCCGTGCAGGAGAGCGGCCGCCGCGTCGTCTGGATCGGCTCCGCCGGCCTTGCGAACCATCTTTGCAAGGCGTATCTCAAAAGGCAGCAGACGCAGAAGTACCATCATCACTCCCGGTCCCAAGTGCTGACGGTGGTCGGAAGCGTCAACCGGAACAGCCGCAGCCAATTGGACCATCTATTGAAACTTCCCGGAGTGGAAGGGGTTCAGATGAAATCGCATCTGGCCGTTCAAGAAGAAGAGACGGTCAACCGGGAGAAGGAGAGGATCGCAACCCTCGCCTCCGATGCGATCAAGCGGGGACGGCACGTAGTGTTGTACACGGCCGGCGATCCGGAAGATATCACGCTGGCGAACGGGGTCGGCGCCGGCCGCGGATGGGATCCGAGGGAGGTCAGCGATCGGATTTCCCGTACGCTAGGGGAAACGGCCGCAGGCCTGATCCGCGATTTCCGGCTGAACGCCTTGGTCATGACCGGCGGGGACACGGCCAAACAAGTTTGCTCTTACTTGGGAGTGAAGGAGTTCCAGCTCATCGACGAAGTGGAGATCGGCATGCCGATCGGCCTGTTGAGGGGAGACTGGCCCGTCTATGCCGTGACCAAAGCCGGCGGTTTCGGCGCCGCCAACGCGCTCTCGAAGGCGCTCAAAAAAATGCAGGGAGAATCGTGAAGATGAGACCTATCATTGGTATTACGATGGGCGATGCCGCCGGCGTCGGCCCCGAAATCATCGTCAAAGCTTTGCGGTCTAACGAGGTTTACAGCACCTCCCGCCCGCTGGTGATCGGAGATGCCGCCATCATTCGCCGGGCGCTAGAATATACCGGCGTCCAGGCGGAGATCCGGAGCGTCTCGGATCCGGGCGAAGGAGCGTACGAATGCGGAACGATCGACGTGCTCGACCTGGCCCTGCTGCCGGAGGATTTGCCGGTGGGACGGATCTCGGCGGAAGCCGGGAACGCGGCTTTCCGGTACATCGAGAAAGCCGTGTCGCTGGCGGCGGCGCACGAGATCGACGCCATCTGCACGGCGCCGCTGAATAAAGAAGCGCTGCAGAAGGGCGGACACCTTTATCCGGGACATACGGAAATTTTGGCCGACCTGACCGGTACGGATGACTATTCCATGATGCTGTCGGCTCCGAAGCTGAAAGTCATCCATTTGACGACCCACGTCGGTCTCATCGAGGCCGTCCGCCGGATTACGCCGGAGCGCACGTACAAGGTGATTCGGCTCGCCGACGAAACGCTTCGCCGCGCGGGCTTCCGTCAACCGAAAATCGCCGTTTGCGGCATTAATCCGCATGCGGGCGAGAACGGGTTGTTCGGGGAAGGCGAAGAAGAGGAGAAGCTGATCCCCGGCATCGAACAAGCCCGTTCGGAAGGGATCGAAGTCTACGGCCCATTGCCCGCCGATACGTTGTTCTTTCGTGCGGTGCGGGGCGATTTCGATATCGTCGTGGCTTGCTACCACGACCAGGGCCACGGTCCGATCAAAGTGCTGGGGCTTGAAGCCGGCGTGAACATTACCGTCGGATTAAACGGCGGCATCATTCGGACTTCCGTTGACCACGGGACGGCGTTCGACATTGCCGGTACCGGCAAAGCCGACGAGGGCTCGCTGCTGGAAGCGATCCGGATGGCCGTCGAACTGGCGCCGAAACAGAACGTTTAAATCATAGTGAACGGGGGGATTCATCAGATGACGACATTCAGGGATTTACTGTCCGCGCCGATGCCGAAGGACGGGGTGCTCCGTTCGACGGGGAAAGGAACCGCCGAAGCGATTCTCCCGACTCCCCATATCGTGAACCACGCTCCCAGCCTGATCGAGCTGCACAACGGGGATCTGCTCATGGTGTGGTTCGCGGGCGACACGGAGGAAGGCCGAAGCGATATCCGCATCGTTCAATCGAGGCTGGCCAAGGGAGAGACCCGATGGACCGACCCCGTAGCGATTTCGGAAGATCCGGTGCGTTCGGAACAGAACCCGGTGCTTTTCCAGAAGAAGGACGGCGGACTGCTGCTTCTCCATACCGCGCAAGCGCCGCGGGAAGACAAGAAGGAGAAGTACGATCCCGCGACGAACGTCGACGCGGCGACCCGGCAGGAAACGTCGGAGATTCGTTCCCGGTTGTCTCTGGACAACGGATACACCTGGGAGCCGACGCAGACCTTCTCGGAAACGCCGGGTTCTTTTTGCCGGGCGCCGATCGCGGAGTTGAGCAACGGCGACTGGATTTTCCCGATGTGGATTAGCCGCAGGGACGGCAATACCGTGTTCGGCAACGACACCAGCCTGGTCCGGATTTCCGGCGACGAAGGCCGCACCTGGCAAGAAGTTCCGATCCCGGGGAGCCGGGGCCGGGTTCACCCCAACATCATCGAGTGGGGTGAAGGGCGGCTCAGCGCATTCTTCCGCAGCCGTTCCGCCGACTGGATTTACGTGAGCCGTTCGGACGACTGGGGCCGATCTTGGACGGAGCCGGAACGCACGACGCTGCCGAACAACAACGCCTCGATCCGTGCGATCAAGCTTCAGAGCGGCAGACTCGCCGTCATCTACAATCATTTCCAGGCCGGGGACGATTCCGCGGCGACGATTTGGCCGAAAACCCGGTTCCCCGTCTCGATCGCGCTGTCCGAAGACGAAGGGCGCACCTGGCCGTACATCCGGCAGCTTGAGCAGGGCGACGGGTTTACGGGCGAGGCCAACAAGCATTTGAACCGGACATACGAGTATCCCTGGCTCTTCCAGGCGAATGACGGATTGATCCATGCCGCTTACGCGTACGGCAACCGGCAGGCCATGAAGCATGTCGTGCTGACCGAGCAGTGGATTACCGGCTGACCGGACCGGGAGGGATCTCATGGAAGGGGATTGGCTGCTCGGTCTGCTGAAAATCATGCTGGTCAACATCGTGCTGAGCGGCGACAATGCGGTCGTGATCGCCATGGCCTGCCGCCGATTGGCACCCGCGCAACAGAAGCGGGCCGTTTTCTGGGGAACGATGGGGGCGGTGCTGCTTCGCCTCGTGTTGACCGGAGCGGCCGTATGGCTGCTCAAGGTGCCTCTGGTGGAAGCGTGCGGAGGGATTCTGCTATTCTATATCGCCGTGAAGCTTTTGACCGGCCAGGAGGAAGAAGAGGAGAACGGCGGCGCCGGGCTCTCCATTCGCCAGGCGGTCCGTACGATCATCGTCGCCGACGTCGTCATGAGTCTGGACAACGTCGTGGCGGTGGCAGGCGTGGCGAATGGAAATTGGCTCCTCATCGGGATCGGTTTGGCGATCAGCATCCCGCTGATCATCTTCTGCAGCAGCCTGTTGATGCGTTTGATGACGAAATATCTTTTCATCGTGTGGCTGGGAGCCGGACTGCTCGGCTATACGGCCGGCGAAATGCTGGTGAAAGACGAATGGGTGCACGGTTTGCTGCAGCCGGTGCTGATCGACGGCGTGCCGATCGTCCCCGCGGTCCTGACCTTGGCGGTCGTAGGCTGCGGCGCGATCATGGCCAAGCGTGCCTCTTCCAGGAGCATGCAGGAAAGAGGGTGAGAGTCTGGACTCGGTTTCCCGCAGGCAGCTTTGGGCGATCGTCGGCATTTCATCGCTGTTATCCGTCGTATTCAGCGGTTTGGATGTCGCGTTTACCGTATTTTCCGTCAATCGTTTGGAACTGCCGGCATCGGACTTGGCGCTGCTTCGATCTCTGCGTCTTGCGGTTACCATTCCGTTCATTCTCGCGATGGGCGGGATCGCGGATGCATGGGGGCAGAAAAAGACGGCGACGGCCGCCATCGTCGTGATGTCCGCCGCGTCCGTCCTGACGGTCGCCATCCCGGGCAAAGGAATGTTGTTCGCGACTTTCCCGCTGTACGGAGGCATGTCCGCCATCCTGCTCGTCAGCATGAACGTGTTTTCTCAGGGCGTAAAAGACGAGCTTCGGGGTTTGTCCAACACGTTGTACCGCTCTACGTTCATCGGGTTTTCCATTGCGGGTCCGCTGTCGGCCGGCCTGCTCATCGGATTCGGGTTTCCCGCCGCTTTCCTGGCCTTCGCCGCGATCGCGCTCTTCAGCCTGGCCGCGTTGTCGCTCTACCCGCAAGACCGGCGCGAGGCGGGAGCGTCCAAGGAAACGGTCCGGCAGACCGCGGCCCGGATGGCCGAGGGCTGGAAGTCCTTGCTCCGCGACAGGCCTTTGCTGACGTACATGCTGATGAACGGGCTGCTCAACCATACGGTGATGGTGAATCTTGTCTTGGTTCCCGTGAAGCTCATGGACGATCTCGGCGTCAGCAGCCGCGATTACACCCGGGTCATGACGGTAAGCTCGATCATCGGACTGCTGTTCACGATCGCGGCCGGCTTTTTAATGAAGAAACATTTGTCAAGGCTCATTACCATGCCGATGCTGCTGAGTGCGGCCTGCAATTTCGCTTCGGGGCTGGAATCGAGCGTGTGGCTGACGATCGTTTTGTTTATTCTGTCCTCGGCCTTGTACACGGTGACCATGGCGCCGACCAGCCTGTGGCTGGGCGAAATGGCCAAGCAGCAGTTCGGCACCATATTCGGCATCTTTAAGGTCATGTCGGCCGGCATCGGATTCTTGGTGTCCGCCTCGCTGTCCGTGGTCCAGTCGGGGCTCGGCATCGATATGGCGCTCGTCGCCTACGGAATCTTCGGCGTGCTGGCGAGCCTGCTCTTCATGCGGCTCATGTCCAAGTGGCAAGCCGCGGCAGGCCGTAAAGTTCCGGATTCCATCAGGCAGTCAAAGGGGGATGTGACCGCATGAAAGTCGTCTCGACTTCTCCTACGTTCGCCCGTTATTCCGAAGAACCGATCCGGCTGCTTGAGGCGGAAGGGATCGAAGTGGTCCGCATTCCGCCGCAGGTCGAAGGGCCGGAATTTTGGGCGGCCGTTGAAGATGCGGATGCTTTGATCGTGGCTTATACGCCGATTAACGAAGATTTGCTGAAGCGGGTCCCACGGCTGAAAATCGTCTGCAAACACGGCGTCGGCGTGGACAACATCGATTTGGAAGCGACGAGAAAGCGCGGCGTGTGGGTGACCAACGTCCCGGACGGTAACACGACGGCCGTAGCGGACTTCACGTTCAGCCTCATGCTGGCGCTGGCGAGGCGGGTCGAAGAAACGAGCCGCCGCACGAAAGCCGGAGAATGGCCGCAGGTAGTGGGCGGAGAAGTCGGCGGGAAAACGCTGGGCGTCGTCGGCTTGGGGCGGATCGGGAAAGAGGTCGTTCGGCGTGCCGGAGGCTTCGGCATGAACGTCCTCGCCTTCGACCCGTACCCCGATCACGGGTTCGCCAGGGAGAACGGAGTGTCGTTCAAGGCGTTGGAGGAGCTGCTTAGGCATAGCGACTTCATATCGCTTCACATGCCGCTCACAGATACGACCCGCCATCTGATCGGGGCCGCCGAGCTCGGGGTCATGAAGCCTAGCAGCTGCCTAATCAACGCCTCCAGGGGCGGATTGGTCGACGAAATCGCGCTTTATGACGCGCTGAAGGAAGGGCGCTTAGCCGGAGCCGCGCTCGACGTGTTCGAGCACGAGCCCGCCCGGGAGCATTCCTTATTCTCGCTGGATAACTTTATCGCGACTCCCCATGCGGCGGGTTATACCCGGGAAGCGATCACGAACGTCGGCATCGCCTGCGCCCGGAACGTCTCCGACGTCTTGGTGCGCGGTCTGCGCCCGCGCTCCGTCGTGAATGGGATGTAACCGGGATTCGAAGAAGGAGGCAGATCGATGATTACCGTTCCGGTCGACTCTGTACGGATATTTATCGAAGCGTGTTTGGTCCGTCTGGGACTCGAGCCGTTGCATGCGGAAATATCCGCCCGGCACATGGCTTTCGCGGACGCGCGGGGGACGGATACGCACGGGATCATGCAGCTCCCCGTCTACGCCCGGCGAATCCGGGACGGAGGCATCAACAGAAGCCCGAATCCGGTTTGGGAGCAGGAAACCGATCAATCGGCAGTGTTGAACGGGGATCACGGCATGGGGCATTATTCGGCCCATTTGGCGATGGAGAAGGCGATCGAAAAGGCGCGTTCCCATACGATCAGCTTCGTAACCATCCGCAACGCCAGCCATTTCGGAGCGGCGTCCTCCTATGCCAAGATGGCGTCCGACGCGGGAATGATCGGCTTCGTTACGTCCAACGCCGCCGCCTTGATGGCCGCGACCGGCGGGACCGAGCGCGTGCTGGGAAACAATCCGATTTGCTTCGCCGTGCCGAGGAAGGATCGCGATCCGGTCATCCTCGACATGGCTTGCAGCAACGTGGCGATGGGCAAGCTGGTCATGGCGCAGAACAAAGGGGAGTCCATTCCCCTGGGATGGGCGTTGGACAAGAACGGCAACCCGACCGAGGATCCCTATGAGGGTTTCCAAGGCGGGGGTTCTCTCGTGCCGATCGCGGGACATAAAGGATACGGATTGGCTCTTATCATGGATATTCTGGCGGGCGTGCTCTCCGGCTCCAATTATGGTAAAAACGTCGGCCGCATGGCGGATTCCGCCGTGCCTACCGGTATCGGCTGCTCCATGATCGTCTTGAACCTGGCTCGGATCCTGCCGCCTGATTTGTTCGGGGAGCGGCTGGAAGATCTGCTCGGTATGGTGCTCTCCTCGGGCAAGGGGGCGAACCGGATCTATTTGCCGGGCGAGAAGGGCGCGGACACGGCACGCGAACGACAGGCTTCCGGCGTGCCGATTCCGGAGGCGCTGATCGCGCAGTTGGCGGGCATCGCGGACGAACTCGGCATCGACACGCAAGCATACGGCTTTTAAACTGACCTGACCGTGGAGAAAGGAAGAAGAACATGACGAAACCATTCGAGCTGTCCACCGGCATCATTCCCGCCATGGTGACGCCGTTCAACGAGCGGGAAGAACTGAATGAGCCGGCTCTTCGGGCGATGACCCGGCGGCTGGTCGCGGCGGGCGTACACGGGCTGTTTTGCCTCGGGACGAACGGGGAGTTTTTCAACCTTACGTTCGACGAAAAAGTACGTATCGCGGAAATCATCGTCGAAGAAGCCGGAGGCAAGGTGCCGGTGTATGCCGGGGCCGGCTGCGCGGGTACCGCGGAAACCGCGGCATTGGCCATCCGGCTGGAGAAGGTCGGCGTCGACGCGCTGTCCGTTATTACTCCGTATTTTCTCGCTTACACGCAGCAGGAGCTGATCTCCCATTTCGAGACCGTCGCTTCTTCCGTGTCCATCCCGGTGATCCTGTACAACATTCCGGCCCGGACGGGGAACGCGCTGACGCCCAAGACGGTCGGCCAGTTGGCGAAAGTGCCTAACATCATCGGAATCAAAGACAGCAGCGGGAGTTTCGACAACATCCTGCAATACATCGATCAGACGCCGGACTCGTTCTCCGTGCTTGCCGGCACGGATTCCCTGATCTTGCCTACCCTGATGGCCGGAGGCAAAGGCGCGATCGCGGCGACGGCGAACGTCTTCCCCGAAGCGGTGGCGTCCATCTACGAGCACTGGAAAGCCGGCCGCTTCGCCGAGGCGGAGGAAGCCCAGCGGGTCCTTCGCGACTTGCGGAGCGCATTCGGGCTCGGCACGCTGCCTTCCGTCCTGAAGGCGGTGCTGAATTACATCGGGGTCGAAGCAGGACCGGCTAGACGTCCGGTGGCGCCGCTCACCCCGGCAGCCGACCAAGAGGTTCGGCAGATGGTGGAGAATTACAAGCGCAAGGGACTGTTGGCGGATTTATAAGCAGGTCAGCGTCATCCAAGACCGGGAGGGGATTCAACATGAAGTATGCCAAACCGTTCAAGCCTGAGGGCATGGAGCAGATCGAGCTTTATCGAAACGGCAAAGAGTTTTGTTCATGGCCGTTTAACGCGGGCATGTGGAAAATCGACGAAAACAATATCCTGGTCGGCTTCATGAATATTTCTTGCGACTACTCCGTGCCGGGGACGATGCATCATGACCGCGTGGAGACGTTCGGCAAAATCAAAGCCGTCCGGACCCGCGACGGCGGGCGCACGTGGAGCGGTCCGATCGAGATCGCGGATAACATCCGCCTGCAGGACGAGCTTCGTTATGGAAGCCGGCACGAATTCAGCGAACCTTTCGATTTCCAAGATAAGAATACGCTGCTGGAGTGCTGGTGCACGCCGAACTCGGCGGTCGACTGGGCGCAGCCTTGGGTGAAAATGTCCCGGGACGGGGGAGAGACATGGAGCGAGGCCGTGATGCTGCCCGATTGCGGAATTCCTCGATATCAAGGACGGCCTTCGTATATCGTGCGGCCGGACGGCGTCGTGCTGCTGTTTCTGACCGCGCGGCCGAATAACAATCCGCACGACCGGCCGGTCGTATTCGCATCGTTCGACGATGGCAGGAATTGGTCTCTCGTATCCATGATGCCGAACGCCCAGGAATACCGGATGATCTGCCCGTCACCCGTCATCCTGAAGGACGGGACGATCCTGGTCGCGGTCCGGGTGAAGCCTGCCATGACCTCCGCCTGGGACGAGTTGTACGCGTCGGACGACGGGGGCTTGACCTGGCGTTTCGTCTCCCGCATCAACGATCACGGCGACACGGTTCATTTGACGCTGATGCAAGACGGAAGGCTGTTTGCCGTATACGGATACCGGCGACTCCCGTTCGGTATCCGGGCCAAGATCAGCGAGGACAACGGATTGACCTGGGGGCCTGAAATGATTTTGCGCGACGACGGCGGCAGCAACGACCTGGGCTATCCGCGTGCCGTCGAAGTCCGGCCGGGCGAAATCCTCGCGACCTATTATTTCAACGATAAAGACGATCCGATTCAGCAGCGGGGCGGCGTGCGCTACATCGGAGGCACGAGATTGAAAGTTTGAGGAGGCGTTCTTCTCGCGATGATCATCGGGGATCTGCGGAGTTGGAGGCAAGAGGCTGGATGGTTGAGCCCGTCCTTGCGATTAGCGTTGGAGTGGCTGGAAAAGGAAGTGACGGAGAATACGCCTGCCGGCCGGTATGAGATTGACGGCAGCCGCATGTATGCGTTGGTCCAGTACTTGGAAACCGAGCCTCCGGAACGCCGGTTGGCCGAGGCTCATAGGAAATATGCGGACGTACAGCTGCTTCTCCGCGGCGAAGAGTTGATCCTCGCGGCAAGGGATGACGGAAGCGGCGAAATCGTGGCCGACGAGCTGGATTCGAAAGATAAGCTCGCGTATGGCAAGGTGAGCGATGAATCTCGCCTCCTGTTGAAGCCCGGGATGTTCGCGGTATTTTTCCCGAAGGATATCCACCGCCCTTGCTGCACGCCCGGCGAGGTATCTTCCGCCATCCGCAAAGCGGTCGTTAAGATTGATCTTGCACTGTTCTCATAAGGAGGGCCGGCTACGGTCCACACCATTGCACCCCGCTATCCGCGGGGTGCTTATTTATTGGTGGGCGCGGAGGAGGGAGCGCGGGAAATTTCCGCTAGTCATTTTTCGAATGATCATGTAGAATGAGTCTACTTATAAGATGAAACAGCGTTTCACATAATGAAACCAATTCGATGCTTGCAGGAGACTTCCTCATGAATCCGATCAACCGCTTCTTCCGTTCCTATCACCCTATCGTGCTGACGCTCGTTATCGGGCATGGGTTATCCCGAATCGGCTCCTCGATGAGCTTGCCGTTTCTCGCGCTTTACTTGTCCCACGCCACCACGATGAGCCATGCCATGATCGGCATCGTCTCCGGGGCGGGCGCGCTGGCCGGCACGTTCGGCGGGTTCATCGGCGGCGCGCTGTCGGACCGGGTCGGACGGCGGGTCATTATGCTGACGGCCATGTTCCTGTGGGCGGTATGTTTCATCGGCTTCGCGGTGGCGAAACTGCCGCTGATCTTCCTGCTGCTGAACATGCTGAACGGGCTGTGCCGCTCATGGTTCGAGCCCGTCTCGCAAGCGCTGATGGCGGATTTGACGACACCCGACAAACGGATCAAGGTGTTCTCCATGCGCTATTTGGCCGCGAATATCGGAGTCTCGGTCGGACCGCTGCTGGGAGCTTGGCTGGGCATGGGAAAAGGCGCGCTGCCCTTCTTCGTGACCGGATGCATTTACTTGCTGTATGGCGCCGTTCTATACTTCCTGCTCGTTGCGTTCGGCATCAAGCAGATCGAAGGCAACCAGAGGGAGAAAATCACGCTGGCTTCCGCATGGCAAGTGATCCGCCGCGATTTCTGCCTCAAAATGTTCCTGCTCGGCGCCATCGTCGTCGGCATCGGCTATTGCCAAATGACCTTCTCGCTGTCGCAATACGTGGAGGAAAGCTTCGACAATGGGGTTCGGCTGTTCGCAGCCTTGATCTCGGTGAACGCCGTGACGGTCGTGACGCTGCAAATCCCGCTTAGCCGTTGGGCGGAACGAAGGTCGCCTCTTCTCGCCATCCACGTCGGCAACGCGCTGTTCGCCGCCGGGCTGTTGGGTTTCGGTTTCTCCAAGAGCTGGATGGGCCTGGCCGCGGCTATGGTTGTTTTCACGCTCGGAGAGATTTTGAACTACCCGGCCGGCAGCGTGCTGCTGGACCGGTTGGCTCCGGAGGGGATGAGAGGGACTTATTTCGGAGCGCAGACGTTCGGGAATTTGGGACAGTTCATCGGTCCGTGGATCGGGGGCTATCTGCTCGGCGCCTACAACGGCACGGTGATGTTCGCCGTCATGGGCGTCATCGTGCTCGCGGCATCCGTGTTCTACGGGGCGGGGGCGCGGCAATTCGCCGAACGCACGGGCGCTCGGGCGAGAGAGTCCGTCGCTTCATAAATCAAAGGAGGGCTGCCGGAATCCGGCAGCCCTCGTCTGTTTAAGAATTACCCAGTCGCTGCGGGGGCGGGGCGGCCCGGGAGAACCGGGCGGTCAGCCCATGAATGACAACTGCTGCGGCATAGGCGGAGAACAGGATGATGAGCGGCATGACGGTGAAATTATACCGGTACTCCGGAATGAACATCAGCCTGACGCCCGACATCACCACGATGACGGCGGCCGGCATCACGAGCGGGTGCCGCCATCGCCGCAGCGAGAAAATCATGCCCAGCAAGCCGGACAAGATGATCGCCAGGTGGAACAGATTTTGCTGGGGGAGGATCCGGTAGAACGGCATATGACCGGCCCCCATGAACATCCTGCCGTACGTGTATTCGAGTTTGCCGACCGTGAACCATTTCAGGAAGAGGCCCGTGTGCTCCGTAAAGCCGACCCGGATTCTCTCGAGGGCGATCTCCTTTTGGGTTTTCCCCTTCTCGTCCACGAGCCCGTCGCCCCATTGCTTGTACGGGAACGTTCCGGCATAGAAAGGATTCTCCTGCGTGCCGGTAAGGATGAGCTTATCCATGACCACCGCGTTCCGGATCCACCATGGGGACATGACGAGAGCAAGGCCGACCAGCGTCGCGAGCAACGGTTTCCAAAAGGATCTGTCACGGGTTTGAAGCCAATAGAGTGCGTACAGCGGCAGGCAGAGCGGCATGAACTCCGGCCGAATGAGCGCGGTTAATCCGAGCAGTATGCCGGCCAGCCCCGCATGGAGCGGCTTTCGCGTCTCGAAAGCGATCATTTGCACATACAGATAAGCGGTCAACAGGAGGGCCGTGGGCACCTCGGTAAGGACGGCGCCGTTGGTCCACATGAATGAGGGATATACGGCGGCAATCGCAGCTGCGAATAGCGCAGTGAGGTCGTTCGCCCATCTTTGGGCCATCAGAAAGAGCAGCGTGAGGTTCGCCATGCTAAACACGACGTTGAGATAACGCAAGTAGGGATACGGATCGTGAGTGTGATAGTCCACGACCTTGTAAACGGCGGCCATGATGAGCGGATAACCGGGAGTGACTTGGGCGTTCGACTGGGTCGATTTATAGCCGTAAACTCCGGTATCCAGCCATTGGCGCACCATTTTATCGTATTGGAGTGTGTCGTGCGGAACGAGATGCTGCACCGATCTCAGAAAATCAACGCGTAGGAAGACGGCCAGAACGAAAAAGGCGGCGAATGCGGCCCAAACCCATTTTTTCGAAATCGTCATGCGTTCTCCTCTCTATCGGCGGTCCGTTATTTCCAGCTGAGCACGGCGATGCCGGCCAGAATGATGACCGTGCCGATCCAGCGGGTCGGAGGAATGCTCTCTTTGAAAAGCGCGAATGCGACGATCAGCGCGAATACATAGGCGAAGCTCTGGAGCGGGTAAACGAAGCTGAGCGGCAGTCGGGATAGCACGTACAGCCAAATGACCGTCGCAACGCCGTACAGGAATACGCCCAGGATAATCAAAGGCGAAAACAGCACGTGAAGCGCGTTTTCGAGTTGGAGTCCGCCGGCTTTGGACAAGCCGATTTTCCAGACAACTTGGCCGGCTACGAGCAGCACGATGTTGAGCAGGAGCGCGAGATACACCATGGTTACTGTCCCTCTTCAACTTGGATTCGATCCAATTGGTGCTTCGCCATGCCCAGCTCCTGGGTCAGCCGGATGACGCGCTCCGTCAGGCGGGAAACCACGACGGTCAAGTGCAGGATCAGCACCAGGCAGACCATGATCCCGACAAGGAACAGCAGCGCGGGAGCGTATTTAACCCCGAGAAGCGAAGCGGCGCCCTCCAGCAAAGTCGTGCTTAAAGACAGAATGAAGAGAATGAGGCCGAATAACAGCCAGAGAAGAGAATATTGTTCCCGAAGCAGCCTTCGGCGCATCAAGTAGAAAACCGCGAACACGAGACCTGCGCTAAGGACGATCGACAGTGCCTGTACTCTCTCCATAACCGTTTCCTCCCCGTTAGCGGAAGCTTTTAACCATGACGGAAAGCGAAACCTTCACCATATAATAAGCGGATTTAAGCGAGGTGATGGAAGATGACCCGGCTTGGCGGGGTTCCATCTGCACGGAAACTTCCCGGATTCGGCAGCGGTTCCGCTTCGCAATGACGAGCGAGTCGACCTCCGGGTAGTCTGACGAGTATTCTTCGGCGAACAGCTCGATGACCCGGCGGTTGGCGGCCCGGAAACCCGAGGTCACGTCCTTGAGCGGCTGCCGGGTGAAGAACGTCACCAGAGCGGACAGGATGTAGATGCCCGTCCTGCGGCTGACCGTCGAGCGGAAGTCGGTCTTGTCCACGAAACGGGAACCGATGACCATATCCGCTTCATTACGGAGCAGCGGTTCGAGGATTTTAGGCAGCTCCTCGGGCTTATGCTGGCCGTCGGCGTCTACCTGTACGGCAATGTCGAAACCGTTGGCGGCGGCATACCGGTAGCCGGTCTGGACGGCTCCTCCGATGCCGAGGTTTTGAGGAAGCCGGATGACTCGCGCTCCGGCGGCTTTGGATACTTGGGAGGTTCGGTCGGCGGAGCCGTCATCGATGACTAATACGGTGAAATCCGGCTGCAGCCGGAGAATGGTGCGAATGACGGAGAAAATGGACTTATCCTCGTTGTAGGCGGGAATGATGATGCATACTTTGGGCGTTGCGGCGTTCATGACATCCCTCCGTTTAATCTCCTATCTATCCAATATGCACTTCCAGGATTAAATAACGTGAGTCATCATGTTAAATCTATGTATGAAATGTTAGTAGTCCCGGTTTGCTTGCGGCGGGAGGGTGGCATGGATTTATCGCCGGCCACATGAAAATCGCGCTTGACACGTTACAGACTGTAACTTAAATTAAGAGAAGCGACAGTTACAGTATGTATCGTTCGTGGAGGTCAAATTTCAAATGTCCAATGTCAGGGCAGTTGCCGAGATGGACCAGGAATGGGTGAAGCTGGTCAAAAACGCCCGTAGCTCCGGAATGAGCGTCGAGGAAATCGGAAGGCTTTTGCAATGCTTCAAGGAGAAAAAGAAGCAGCGGAATCACCTGGCTCCATCGCGATCCGCTTAAAATCTTCCAGAGATTCTGCTACAATGCCCATAAGAGACGTTTGAAGAAGCCTTCCCTCACCGGGAAAGCTTCTTTTGTTAAGAACGATATTTGCAGCACAAAATCGGGAGGATGATCGAGGATGAGACGGTGGGGTTTGAGCGGATTGATCGGATTGGTCTTGCTTCTGTCTGCTTGCGAAGGTACGGAAAACGATTCGCAGCCTGCCGTTTCTACTTCTTCCTCTTCTCCGTCGGTATCGGCATCGGAGGCCCGGGGAGAAGTCCGCCTTATGGCTGCTGCCGACGAGGGAACCTTCGACCGCCCCGTCGGCATGGCGCTCCGAAGCGGAGCAACGGGAAAGGCCTACATTGTGGAGCAACCCGGTCGAATCCGCCTGCTGGACTTGAGAAGCCCGAAAGACAAGCCTCCCGTCGTGCTCGACATCACCGACCGCGTGAAGGACGACGGCAACGAGCAAGGGCTGCTGGGACTGGCTTTTGACCCTGCCAAACCGGAGGAAGCGTACGTCAACTATACGACCGCAACGCATACGGTCATTGCCAGGTTCAATGCGGATCCTGCTTCCCAGGACAGGCTGGACCCGGCCAGTGAGCAGGTTATTTTGACTTTCAAGCAGCCATACGCGAACCATAACGGCGGCCAGCTGGCGTTCGGGCCGGACGGTTTGCTGTACATTGGGACAGGCGACGGCGGAGGGGCGGGCGATCCGAAAGGCAACGGCCAGAACAAGATGTCGCTGCTGGGCAAAATTCTCCGCATCGACGTGAGCCGCGGGGAAGGCGGGCGCATGTACGCGATCCCGTCGGACAACCCCTTCGCGGGCGGGGGAGGCGCACCGGAGATTTACGCCTTCGGGCTCCGCAACCCTTGGAGGTTCAACTTCGATTCCCAGACAGGGGAGCTCTGGGCCGCGGACGTCGGACAGAACGAATGGGAGGAAATCGACGTCATCCGGAAGGGCGGCAATTACGGTTGGAATACCCGCGAAGGCAAAGCCTGTTACAAGCCTGCGAAGGGCTGTGCGGCCGAAGGCTTGATCGATCCCGTTTACGTGTATGGCCATGATCTCGGCGTATCCGTGACCGGCGGTTATGTTTATCGAGGCGAATCCATTCCGGAGTGGGCCGGCTTGTACGTGTACGCCGATTATGCCACGGGAACGGTTTGGGGACTGCGGCGCCAAGAGGGAGGCGGCGTTGAAAACCGGACCCTGCTGGAGACGGGCAAGCAAATTACGTCATTCGGAGCGGATGAAGCGGGGGAAATTTACGTCGTGTCGCAGAGCGGCGGCATTTTCAAAATCGGAGTTGGATGAGCAGGGCCAAAAAGTTATTGACAGAACAAAATGAAAGCGGTAACATGAGCGTACAACAACTTGAAAACCTTTTCAAACGGAGATGGAGTTCAGCATGAAGCCCACCATCAGAGATGTCGCCAAGATGGCGAATGTCTCCATCAGTACGGTTTCACGCGTGATGAACTCGCCTGAATCCGTCGTGGAGAGCAAGAAACAACGCGTGCTTGGCGCCATCGAAGAGCTGAAGTACAAACCGAACGCACTCGCCAGGGGATTGATCTCCAAGAAAACGCACACGCTTGGCGTGGTTATCCCGGACATCCGGAACGCCTACTACGCCGAAATCATCCGAGGGATGGAGGATGCCTCCAAGAAACTAGGCTACAGCCTGATCATCTGCAACACGGATGCCGACCGCAATCGCCTGTTTTCCTACCTCAACACCTTCTACGAAAAGCAAGTCGACGGTTTGCTCTACACGAGCGACGCCGTTTTCCCCGACTACTACAAAGAGCTGAAAAGGCTGCGGATGCCCGTCGTTCTCGTCTCTACCCATTCGATGGAGTATGAGCTTCCTTCGGTGAAGATCGACGATGAGCAAGCCGCTTACGATGCCACGGCTTTTCTGATCGAAGCGGGACACCGCAGCATCGGCATGATCAGCTTCGACCTCAGCGACAGCATCGCGGGGCAAACGCGGTACCAAGGTTACGTCCGCGCCTTAAGGGAACATAACCTCGAATTCAGCAAAGACAACGTCTTTTTCATCCAAGAATACTACCATGATCCGTATGTCGCGGCCGAGAGCCTGCTCCGTCAAGCTCCGAATCTGACCGCCGTCTTCGCGTCTTCCGACGTTCTCGCCATGGGGCTCCTCAGTTACCTGTACGAGAAAGGAATTCAGGTCCCGGATGAGATCTCGGTTATCGGATTCGACAACATCCGGGTGTCGAGCCTCACGATCCCGAAGCTGACGACGGTCGCTCAACCCATGTACCAGATCGGTTACCGGGCCGTCGAGAAGCTGGACGCCCGCATCGGCGGGGAAGCCGATCCGCAGCTCAGGGAATTGGTGCCTCACGAAATCATCGTAAGAGGGTCTACCCGGAGGTTGAAGTGAATTTTTATGCATCAGTTTGAAAAGCTTTTCAAACTCAATTGCCGAGGTTAATGATGTGGGGAGGTGGATCGGAATTCCAATTGTAAGCGTATTTGACGGCAATGCGTAAAGACTTTGGAATTTTACTATTCGCGACAAGGGGTTGAATGGATTGATCAAGAAAAAGAGTTTTGCGATCACATTGGTACTGATCATGGCGTTCTCCATGCTGCTGGCGGCTTGCGGCAGCAAGAAAGACAACAACGAAGCTTCTCCGAGCGCGAGCGCAAGCGCGAGCACGCCGGCAAGCACCGAATCCGCATCGCCGAGCGCTTCCCCGAGCGCCAGCGCCGCAAGCGGCGGAGCATTGGCCGACGCACTGGCCGGCAAGTTCAAAGGAACGAAAGTCACGATGTTCGGTCCTTTCGTGGACGTCGACCAAGTGAAGTTCGAAGCCGCGATTAAAGACTTCGAAGACAAAACCGGCATCGACATCGCTTACGAAGGCTCCAAAGAATTCGAAGCGACGATCTCCGTCCGCGTTAACGGCGGCAACGCTCCGGACATCGCGGACTTCCCGCAGCCGGGCTTGCTCGCGAACATCGCGAAAACGGGCAAAGTCATCGACGTGAACTCGTTCCTCGACAAAGCGACGATGGAGAAGAAGTACAACAAGAGCTGGCTCGACATGGCCACCATGGACGGCGCGAACGGCAAAATCATGGCCGGCGTATGGGCGCGCAGCAGCGTGAAGAGCTTGGTTTGGTACAACAAGAAACAATTCGACGCAGCAGGTTACACCATTCCGAAAACGTGGGATGAACTGCTCAAGCTGACCGATCAAATCGCCAAAGACGGCGACCCGGCTTGGGCGATCGGCATCGAATCCGGCGCGGCAACCGGCTGGCCGGCAACCGACTGGATCGAAGACATCATGCTGCGCACGACGACTCCGGAAAACTACGACAAGTGGGTCAAAGGCGAGCTTCCGTTCACCGATCCGATCGTGAAAAACGCGGTTCAAAAAATGTCCGACATCTGGTTTAAGGACGGAGCCGTATATGGCGGCCGCAAGTCCATCGTGACGACGGCGTTCGGCGACGCTCCGAAAGTATTGTTCGACAACCCGCCGAAAGCATGGCTGCATCGCCAAGCCGGCTTCATTACCAGCTTCTTCCCGGAAGGCCTGAAGGCCGGGGAAGACTACGACTGGTTCCCGCTGCCTTCGATCGACCCGCAATACGGCACTCCGGCTCTCGTCTCCGGCGATATCTACGCGATGTTCAACGACCGTCCGGAAGTCCGCGCCGTCATGGAATTCTTCACGACGGGCGAGTCCATCAAGACCTGGGTCCAATCCGGCGGCGTTATCGCTCCGATGAACGATGCCGATCCTTCCTGGTACTCCACGGACGTCGAGCGCCGCATGGCTCAATTCGTGAAAGACGCTACCGCGATCCGTTTCGACGGTTCCGACCTCATGCCGGGCGCAGTAGGCGCAGGCACGTTCTGGAAGGGCATGACCGACTACGTGAGCGGCACGGTCAATCTCGACAAAGCGATGGAAGAGATCCAGGCCGGCTGGAAGAAGTAATTTGATTCGATTCCTTTGAAACAAGCAAAGTAACGGAGGGCACTCCCGGGCATCCGACGCGTGTTGCCCTCCGTTTTCTTTGCGCCATATCGGAAAGACAAGAAAGGAAGATCCGCGATGTCAACAGCTTCCGCTGCCAAACGCAGCATGCCTCGAATCGCCTTATGGTCGGTTCTCGTGCCTCTGTTCAACGTGGCCGTGCACTCCGCCATTTTCGTGTTCCTGCGGGACAGCGCGCTGCCTCCGGTCTTATACGCGATTCTGGCCATTCTGTGGGGAGTCGGAGGCGTATATTCCATCTATTGGTCCTTTAACTGGGTGATCGAGCAATATTCGGACGTCTGGAAAAGGAGAATCCAGCCGTTCCTGTTCATCGGTCCCGCGATCGGGCTGCTGGCTTGGCTGCTGCTCATTCCGACGATCCGCACGTTCATCATGAGCTTTCAGGACGCGAGCTCCAGCAAATTCGTCGGCTTCGCCAACTACGCGGCGGTATTCACGAACCGGCTTCTGCTGACTGCGTTGCGGAACAACTTGCTGTGGGTCGTGTTCGGTGCGACTGCGTGTATCATTCTCGGTCTGTTGATCGCCGTGCTGGCTGATCGAAGCAGCTTCGAGCGTTTGGCGAAAATCATCATTTTCATGCCGATGGCGATTTCCTTCGTCGCGGCGGGCGTGATCTGGAAGTTCATTTACTACTATCAGCCGGGCGATGAGCAAATCGGCCTGCTGAACGCCATCGTCGTCCACTTCGGCGGAGATCCGCAAGCTTGGACCAGCATGACGCAGCCTTGGAACAATCTGTTCCTCATCGTGATCCTGATCTGGATGCAGACGGGCTTCGCGATGGTCATTCTGTCGGCCGCTTTGAAAGGCGTGCCGGAGGATATTCTGGAAGCCGCCCGCATGGACGGCGCCGGGGAAATCCGCATTTTCTTCCGCATCATCATCCCGTTCATCTCGGGAACCCTGTTGTCCGTCACGACGACGGTCATCGTGTTCACGCTCAAAATTTTCGACGTCGTCATGGTCATGACCGGCGGTCAATATGACACCGAGGTCGTGGCGACCCAGTTTTACCGGCAGTTCTTCATGTACCAAAACTTCGGATACGGCTCGACGCTTGCCATCGTCCTCCTGATCGCCGTCATTCCCGTGATCGTGTTCAATTTGCGCCAGATCCGGAAACAGGGGGAGATCTGAGATGAGAAGAAGGAAATCACGCCGCACGGGCTCCAAAACGCTCGTCAACACGATACTCGCCGTCATCTGTCTCATTTGGCTCATCCCGACGGTAGGACTGCTCGTTTCCTCGTTCCGCCCGGCCAGCGATATTTTAAAAACCGGCTGGTGGACGGTCGCGCCTCATCGGGAGAACGTCACCAAGGATAAAATCCAGCTTCCGAAAGACACGGATTTGAGGCAGCCGATCGAAGTGCAGGGCAAAACGTATACCGACGCTGAACTTCGCAAAGGAGTCAAGGCGCCCGACGGTTCCACGCTGGTTTGGGAAAACCGCCGCGCTCGCCTGATTGACATACAGAAGCCCGGCTGGAAAATGAACGCCGACTTTACGCTGGATAACTACAAAGGCGTTCTGACCGGCAAAACCTACAAGCTCGTGCAGCCGGACGGCAGCGAGCGGACCGAGAAGGGCAGTAACCTGTCGCGGGCGTTCCTGAACACGATCGTCGTGTCGATCCCGGCGACGGTCATCCCGATCTTGATCGCAAGCTTCGCCGCGTATGCGTTCGCTTGGCTCAAATTCCCGTTCCGCAAAACGCTGTTCGTGATGGTGATCATGCTGCTCGTCGTTCCGTTGCAGGTGGCGCTCATTCCAGTGTCGAATGATTTCGCGGCGCTCGGGCTGAACGGCAACTTCCTCGGCATCTGGATCGCGCACGCGGGCTTCGGCTTGCCGCTGGCGACGTACTTCATGTACTCCTACATCAGCCAGCTGCCGAAGGATCTGTTCGAATCGGCCTACATGGACGGCGCGACGAACTTCACGATTTTCACGCGGCTGATTCTGCCGCTCGCGGTTCCGTCGATCGCGTCGATCAGCATCTTCCAGTTCCTGTGGGTGTGGAACGACTACCTCGTCTCGCTCATCTTCCTGGGCGGGCAGGAAAGCGTCCAGGTGTTGTCCATGCGGATCGCCAACATGGTCGGTTCCCGCGGC
Organism: Cohnella candidum; assembly: GCF_003713065.1. Classification (NCBI taxonomy): domain Bacteria; kingdom Bacillati; phylum Bacillota; class Bacilli; order Caryophanales; family Paenibacillaceae; genus Cohnella; species Cohnella candida. Next base: position 4,918,516 of record NZ_CP033433.1, read on the forward strand.
GATGCTTGGCACTTGCTCACCGCAGCCGCTTTCGTGTCGATGCTCATGCCGCTCGCCGTCTTCTTCGGCCTGCAGCGCTACTTCGTTCGCGGCCTGCTCGGCGGTTCGGTTAAGGGGTAAGCGAGTTTGGTTGTGCGCGAAAAGGCTTGGATCCCTCGGTTCCAAGCCTTTTTTGTGTTGGGAGCAGAGGTTTGGCGCGGAGTTATGTAACTTTCTTACACAATTCTGCCCGAACCCCCGTCTAGGTACGGAGTTATTTAACTTTGTTGCATAATTCCGATGGAAACCCCGTCTAAGCGAGGAGATATGTAACTTTCTTACACAACTCTAACCGTAGACCAGTCTCAATAATGCTACAGCCAGTTGGAGCGCGGGAGTTAAGTAAACCAGAGTTGCTTAAGTTCGAGAAAGTGTGTGCGAGGAGGCGGATAAGTAGTCCGGTGTTACTTAAGTGCGTGGAGATACGGAAGTTGTGGCGTAATGAGTAAACCAGAGTTACTTAATTGCCAGAGAGTGCGTGCGAGGAGGAGGGTTAAGTAGTCCAGCGTTACTTAAATACGCGGGGGTGGGGTTCAGGCATGTTAAAAGAGCGGGTACGGAAATTCCGTACCCGCTCTTACTTATTTAGGTTCTTGATCTTTAAACACGCTAAGGAACGACTTCGGCACGTCGGCCTTAAAGCGCAGACGCTCTCCCGTGGTCGGATGGACGAAAGCGAGCACGCTCGCGTGAAGGCCGAGGCGGCCGATCGGCTTCGTCTTGGCGCCGTATTTCTTGTCCCCGGCAATCGGATGGCCGAGGTCCTGCATGTGAACGCGGATTTGGTTTTTGCGGCCGGTTTCGAGTCGGATTTCCAGCAGCGAATATAGGCGGCTCGAGCGGAGCAGCTTGTAGTGCGTCACCGCGTGCTGGCCGTCGTTCGGCTGGGAACTGGAATACATTTTCATCGCGGCGTTTTCCTTGAGCCACGACTCCACTTTGCCCTCCGGCTCGCGGACCTGCCCTTCTACGAGTGCCGTGTACGTCCGTTCCGTGACGACGTCCTTCCAGGCGTCCTGCATCTTCTTCTGCACTTGCTCGCTGCGGGCGAACATCATGACGCCGGACGTGTCTCGGTCCAGCCGGTGAAGAACGAAGATCCGCGCGCGGGGATCCTCCCGTTTCACGTAATCCGATAATTGGCGGTAGGCGGTCAACTCGCGCTCTTCCTCCGTCGCGACGGACAGCAGCCCGGCGTCCTTGCGAATGACGATGATGTCCGCGTCCTCGTGGAGCACGGACAGTCCGACGAAGCGTACCGCTTCCGGCGGCCGTCCTTTGCGTACCTCCACTGCGTCGCCCGGCTTCAACGGATGGTTGAAGGCGGTGACCGTACGGCCTCCGACTGACACCTGGCCGCGAGACAGCATCGCTTTCACGGAGTTGCGGCCCTGTCCGGGATGCTGGCTGAACAGGAAAGAAAGCAGCTCAGACGGTTCCCGCACCGTGAAGGTACGGGAAGACGTCGGGCTGCTTTTAGCGGATGCGCCCGCGGGGGGCGCTTTTTTGAATGGTGGACGTTTCACGAGGGATTGACTTCCTCTCACTGGGATAAAGTTACGATACGGATGGGAGAGCGTACTTCGCGTCGAGCGCGTTCTTGATAAACTGCACGGCTTCGGCGCGAGTCAGCGTATCCGCTCCCCGGTAGCCCACGACGGTCGCAGCGGTTTTGCCTTTCGAGTAACCGTTCGTGAGCATGTAACGGATGGCGTCGTAGCCGGTCAGCTTTTGCCCGGCCGCCGACGCGAAGAGCTCGGCCACTGCCGTACGGTTCAACGATTTCGACTTGAGCTTCGCGTCCTTCAACCCCTGAAGGTTAAAGCCGTGTCCGGCCGCATAAGCGTAATAGGCATCGGACCAGAAACCGCTCGGCGTAACATTCGCTCCCATCGCCACCGTGAACATTTTCAGAAACTCGGCTTCCGTGACCGTATTGTCGGGTTTGAACGTGCCGTCCGGATAACCGGAGGCGATGTTCAGTCCCGCTGCCCAATCGATCGTTTGGCGAGCCCAGTGTCCGGCGGTATCCGCGAATTTCGGAAGGGTGGCCGCCGGGTCCAGCGCGCTTGAGAAATCGACCGAGTAGGTAATCGTTTTGGCCGATCCGTCTTTGCCCGCCAAACCGTTGATCGTCACGTCGTACACGTCGCCGGGCTGGTACTCGGAAATGCCGGCCGGCCGGAAAATAATCGCCGAACCTGTGCCGTAGCCGCTGTTTTCGACGTTAAAGTAATTCCCCTTCTCGGTGACGGTATTTTGCGAGGCTCCGAACTGCCACGTGCGTCCGTCGCTTTTCCTTTTCAGGTTAACCGTGACCGACGCCAGGGACGGCCTGGCATATTCGGCGGTATTCAGGCTGATGGACCAAGCGGTCGTCGGCTGCATGACCTCCACCGGAAACGCTCCGCGCGCAGGGTACGGAATGTAGTGGAAGTTGACCTTCTCGCTTCTGCTCTTGTCGAACACCTGCAGAGCGGTGTAGCTGAACTCGTCCTTGCCCTTCGCGAGTCCCATCCCCGTATATTGCAGCGGCGGGTTCAGGACCCAGCGGCGGTGTCCGAGCCTGTCCAGGTTGGAAGTATCGGAGTCTTCCATATAGGCTTCGATAGACGCGAACAAGATATGATTATTGTAACCATAAGAAGCGAATATATTAGCGCTCGACGTGGAAGCGTACCCCAGCTTGTAGAAATCGTCGGCCATGTCGGCCGGCTTCGGCGGCGTATGTCCGAAATTGCCTTCCGAGGCGAGCAGAACCGAGCCATAGGCGGCTTTGCGGTTCAAATCATCCGTCGCGGTCACATCGCCGGGCAATCCGCTGATATAGCGATAGAAATTCAGGGCGTTCAAACCGTCCTGAATATACTCCGTCTTCAGCGTACCCGCAGAGTAGGGGGCGGTAACGGCCGGCGCCGTGACGTAAGGATGGGTGTAATCGGCTTTCGGTGACATATAAGAACGCCACATGGCGGCGACTTCGTCGGCGGTGCGGACCGGAAGACCGGTGTCCGTTTCGACGGAAGCAGCGGAGGCGACGGCGGCTATAGGAGCATGGGGCAGAGCAACGGTTGCGGAGAACAAAGATGCGGCAAGGACAAACTTAGTGAGAAATCGATTAATCTAGCTCACGCCTTTCTATAAAATTAAGTCTATTAACCATTATTGTCATCTATGAAACGTGGCAGGTCCATCGTTTTTTCGCATATTGACGATTAAAATTCTTTTATGTATAGTGTGCATATACACATACACAGTTGATCGAATCGTTAACGTCCCTTACGTTTAACGGCATGGAGGAGGAAGAGGAATGTCCGGATGGAAAGCGGCATGGGCGATGGCGATGTTCGGATGGAGAAAGGAATGGCTCGGCATGCTGTTTACTTTCTTGTTCGCTCTTTACTGCGGGGGAATGACGGGGGTCAGCCTGAACGAGCTTCTCTCGGATCCGGCGGGGAGTTCCGGCATGTTCGTCATGGTCGATTGGATGTACCTGATGGTCTTTCCGGCGTTCGGCCTGCTCATGAACCGGACGGCTTTCAAAATCAGCCGGGATGACGTCTATACGAAGAAAATCGCCCATTGGCGCACGATGCCCATCCCTCTGCAGACGATCGTGAAGGCCCGGATGCTGAATGCGCTTCTCATGGTTCCGATCATCGGGCTGGCTTTCCTCCTGCTGCAATACGGGGTTTCGTCGGCTTTACGCGATCGCATGTCCCTTGTCGGTTGGCTGGCCGCCGGTTTCGTCTGGATGTGTTACGCGTTCGCCATGAACGCCGTGCTGATCTGGCTCGAGCTCGGATGCAGCGGCAAACGCTACGTCTGGTACTATTGGGGATTCGTCGCGGCTTGCATGATCGTTTCCGCGATTCTGGCATTCGGCGGTGTCCATCTTGTTCGGGAGACGATGATTCAGATCGACGCGGGACACTATTACATATTACCGGCGGGTTTGGCGATCGCGGCGGCCGCGCTGTATGCCGGTTATCGGTTGACCCTGAAAAGGATGCGGGAGCGCTCGTACGTTTTTTAACGGTTTTTTAGCCAAAGACGATTTTGCATGCGGTACAGCGAAGGAGGTGGTCCCGTGTGGCTGCCGATCAAAATTGACGAACAGCGACCCGAGCCGCTCTACCACCAGATCGAGTCGCAGCTTCGCGGGCTGATTCTCGGAGGGCAGTTGACGGAGGGGACGGCGCTTCCCTCCATCCGGGAGCTGGCGGTGTCTTTAAAATGCAGCGTCATCACGATCAGGCGGGTATACCAGGACTTGGAGACGGAAGGATTGATTCGCACCCGGCAAGGTGCGGGGACGTTCGTCGCGGGCGTCGATCTGACGGAACGCGAGAAGCACCGTTTGAGCCGGGCCGCGGAGGAGCTGGAGAAAGCCGTCGACGCCGGCTTGCAGCTTCAATGCACCATCGAAGAGATCGAGACGCTTTTCCGGGATGTTATGAAGGCTCGAGCGGAAGGACAGTCGGGAGGGAACCGCGATGAATGATTTCGAACGGCCGGCGATTCGGTTCGCGGGCATGACGACAGGGAGCGGGGAATTCCGCTTGGGACCGCTCGATTTGGAAATCCCGCAGGGACTCGTCACGGCAGTCGTCGGGGCCAACGGTTCGGGCAAGAGCACGCTTTTCCGAACGCTGCTCGGGCTGGAGCCGGTCACGGGTGGGCGGCTGGAAGTGCTTGGCTCGCCCATCCTGCCGAATGGCGAGGAAAGCTATAAAGCGAGAATCGGCTTCGTGGCGGAAAATCCCCATGCCTACGAGAATCCGATGACGGTGGCCGAGAAGGCGGAATTCGCCTCGCTCTGGTACCCCGGGTGGGATCGCAAGCGTTATCGCCGCTTGGTCGACAGGTTCGATATCGACGTGAGCGCCAGGCTTTCGAAGCTGTCCAAGGGAATGCGCAGGAAAGCGGAGCTGGCGATCGCCATGGCCCATGATCCCGAGCTGCTGCTCCTCGATGAGCCTTCTTCCGGCCTCGATCCTTTCATTTGGAAAATATGGCTGGAAGAATTGCAGAGTTACCTGGAGAACGGCGATCGGACGCTGCTGCTGGCCACCCACGTGACGGAGGAAGTCAGGCGGCTTGCCGACAACGTGCTGTTTCTGCACCGGGGGCAGTCACTCGGATTCTACGAGAAAGACCGGCTGTTCGAGGAATGGCGCTCGCTGCTGGTGCGAAGGTCGGAAGCGGGTGCGGACCCCGGTAAGTTGAGAGGGACCCCGGGCTGCTGCCGGATGGAGAGCGGCGGATCGGACTTATATAGCATTGTGGTAAGCGGCGCCGAGCGCGGCGAGCAGGAATTTTATTTGGCGGCTTGCGGATTCCAGGTGCTGGAGAACCGGCCTTTGGAACTGGAAGATATATTGGGCTGTATGATCGCAAAGGAGGAAGCGAACGTTGAACCCGCTTAAAGTGGAACGCGTCGTCAAGCAGTACGGCGACAAAACGGCAGTGAACGGCTTGAGCTTCGAAGTAGCGGAAGGCGAAATTTACGGCTTGCTTGGCGCGAACGGCGCCGGCAAAACGACGACCATGCGCATGATTCTCGGACTTATTTTCCCCGATGGCGGGGACATCCGTTATTTCGGCAAGAACTACAGCAAAGAGCAGCTCAGCATGCTCGGGTATCTGCCCGAAGAGAGAGGCATGTATCCGAAAATCAAAGTGAGCGACCAGATTCTCTATTTGGCGCAGCTCCGCGGCATGTCCCGCAAGGACGCGGAGGCCAATTTGCGGAAGTGGCTGGAGAAGTTCCAGGTGCCCGAAAACTACGACAAGAAAGTCGAAGAGCTGTCCAAGGGCAACCAGCAGAAAATCCAGTTCATCGCCGCGGTCATCCATAATCCCCGTATCGTCATTTTGGACGAAGCTTTCAGCGGATTGGATCCGGTTAACGTCGAGCTGCTGAAAACGACCGTCAAAGAACTTCGCGACAACGGCACGAGCATCGTGTTTTCGACCCACCGGATGGAACACGTCGAAGAGCTGTGCCGCAACATCACGATCATGCACAAGTCCAATCCCGTGCTGCAGGGGCCGATCCGGGAGATCAAGAAGAAGTTCCCGCAGGAGCGGGTCATTCTGGCAGCGGACGGGGAAGTCTCCGGTCTCGAGTCCATTCCCGGAGTAGCTTCGGTTGTTCGCCACGAGAACAGCTATGAAATGAAAGTTCGGGAGCCGGACGTCGCGCAAGCGGTGCTTCGCCACGCGCTGGCCCAAGGCCCGGTCCGCCGGTTCGAGCTGATGGAGCCGACGCTGAACGAAATCTTCATTAAAACGGTAGGTGAGAGCCATGAATAAACTCGGAACGGTCATCGGGTTCACGATGCGCAACAAAGTACGCAGCAAGGCCTTCATCATTACCACGCTGGTGCTGATCGTGCTGGTCGTGGTCGGCGGCAACGTGCCGTATCTCATCAATAAGCTCGGCGGCGGGGACAAAGCCAGCAGCGTAGGCTACGTCGAAGGACAGCATCCGGAAATCGTGCAGCAGATGCAGATGTATTACGCCCAGCAAGAAAGGTTGCAAGACAAGACGGAAGTCAAGCTCGAAGTGTCTACCGACGAGACGAAGCTCAAGCAAATGGTCGAGGACGGCTCGCTGAACGGATATATTTCGTTTAAAGATAATGCCGAAAACGGATTTCCCGACGTGACTTACCACTCCAAGAGCGCATTGGGCTCCGGTACGTCCTCGTCGCTGGCATCGACCTTGCAAATCGTTAAAACGAATATGCTGGTGAAAGACGCCGGATTGACGGAAACGCAAATACGGAATCTCCAGACGCCGGTCGAGCTGAAGAACGAGCAAATCAGCTTGACGAATGAGAACGGAAAAACCGAAGACGAGCAAGGCACTGCCATCGGCCTGACCTACGTCGTCGTCATCCTGCTGTTCATGGGCGTCATGATCTCCGGGCAGCTGATCGCGACCGAGATCACCGCCGAGAAGAGCTCGCGCGTCATGGAAATCATCGTAACCAGCGTCTCTCCGCTCGTTCAGATGTTCGGCAAAGTCATCGGAACGTTCGTGGTGTCCGTCATTCAGATCGCCGCCATCGTCGGCGCGCTCGTCATCAACCTGACGATGCCGCAGAACTCCGATGCGCTCAAAGGCTTCGGCATCCGACTCGACACGATCGATCCCGCAATGATCGTCTATGCGATTGTTTTCTTCCTCGCCGGCTTCTTCCTGTTCGCGATGCTGTTCGCGGCGGTCGGTTCGATCGTGAGCCGCACCGAGGATCTCGGCCAGGCTGTGCTGCCGATTTCGATGCTGACGCTGGTCGGCTTCTACATCGCGATATTCGGCTTGACCCATCCGGAAAGCCCGCTGATCGTCGTCTGCTCGTTCATCCCGTTCTTCTCGCCGTTCCTCATGGTGTTGAGGGTCGGACTCTCCAACCCGGGCTGGTGGGAGATTGCCTTGTCGCTCGGCATCCTGATCGTCGCGATCCTCGGGCTGGGCTGGCTGTCCGCGAAGATTTACCGCACGGGCGTGCTCATGTACGGCAAGCGCCCGTCGGTGAAAGAGCTCATGAAGGCGATGAAAGCGTACAAGGTTTAAGAAGGCAGGCTGCAGTTGAACCAATTGCCCCCCCTCCATCGCCCAACAGGGACTAGTCCAGACTCGCGACTACCGAGAATTACTTATCCCACATGATCTCTGTAACAATAAAGAAAGTCATGGATGCAAGGGAGTCGCTATGAGCATAAGCTCATCGCGACTTTGCTTTTTGTGAGTTAATAGTATTAGTTTATAAATCCTTTTCATTATGGATAAAGGGACAAGGCGTTGATTAACATTACGATATAATCGTAGCAACAGGCGGTAAAGACAGGCGGTAAAGACCCCCTACTGGCCGGAACCATTCGGAAAGGCACGCCCGACAGGGCGTGCCTTTCGTATTCGTTCCCGACTTTCTTCAGGGAATAAAGAAGTATATTGACAAACAAATAGTGTTAGTTATAATTAAAATCAAATACCGTTAGTTTTGGTTTTCAACAACAAAGTAGCTTATGATAATGTGTTTTATCGGTGTTTATTTGTTTGTTATACATGTTAGTTATTGAATATAATTAATAGCATTAGGAACATCTTAGGAGGAATGGCAGATGGCTAAAAAAGGCTTGAGCTCCGACAGCATTATCGCGGAAGCGGTATCCCTGATTGAAGAGATCGGGTACGAAAACTTCTCCTTACATACGTTGGCGAAAAAACTGGGGGTCAAGACAGCCTCGCTCTACAACTACATCGAGAACGTCGCTCAAGTGAGTATGGAGATTGGCAAGTTTGCGATCTCCCAGTTGTGCCAAGCCATAGAACTGGCAACGAAGGGGGTGACGGACGAGCGTCTCGTCCTGATGCAGATCGCCACCGCCTATCGCAAATACGTGGTTCAGCATCCGGAACTTTACAAGGTCGTGATCAACATGCCCTCCATTCACGGCAAAGAACATGTGCAAGTCCTTCTGAATCTGATGTCCGAAGCGTTGAAGCCATTCTCGGAGAATCAACAAGATCACCTCATGAAGCTTAGGGCCTATCGCAGCATGATCCATGGGTTTGTCACGTTGGAGACTTCCGGGTACTTCGAGTTCGCCATCCTTACCATCGACGAGAGTTACATGGGGGTCATCCGAACCTATGTGGACACCTTGCAACTCGCAAAGAATCCGCTCGAGGAGTTTGGGTGACATTGGGGATTATTCGTTTTAATTGCCGCTTCGATAGGAATGGGTTTTCGGGATCCGGATTTACCCGGGAGAGAAGACAAGCATGCCTAGGTGCCCGGGGTGAAGTTCCAGATTGTCTACTTACTTCGTGGTGGAGGTGAAGACGATACGTTCCATGCGGATACACCCGCTTAGAGCGCTATGCCGAGCAGAATAAGGTCATGCTTCTTAAGCACGCGCCCACCTACGCAGACTAGGCAGCGTTATAAGAACATCCATTCAACCTGTGACGACCGGAACTTAAAAAGGGGGATTTATACACATGAAGGTGAAAGCGCTTTATCTAACGCTGATTCTGGTTTTTGTCTTATCGGTTCTCTCTGGATGCGGAGGAGCCAAGAAGGATACGGCGGTCTCATCCGGGAATGACACGACCGACCAAGCTTCGTCCGACAAGAAAGGGGAGCCGTATACGGTCAATTTCGTTTATCACGCCCCTAAAGAAGGCAATCAGAAAGAAGTCAACGAGTTGGTCAACAAGTTGACGATGAAAGAATTGAACATGAAAGTAAATCTGATTCCGCTTACCTGGGATTCTTACCAGCAGAAGTTGTCTCTGATGTTGGCGTCCAACGAACCGATCGATATCTCGTTCGTCTTCACTTTCGATCTGCCGACGTATCTTTCTTCAGGGTATATCGTGGATGCCTCTAAGTATTCCCAATACACCGAAGGCATTTATAAAGTGCTGGGCGATGATGCGAAAACCGGATATGTCGGCAATATTCAAGCCGGTTTTCCGATGTTGAATTCCCGGGGAGCGCCTTCGGCATTTTTTGTCAGGAAAGACATCTTCGATACGCTGGGCTACAAAGCCTCCGACTTCCACGTGACGACGGATGACTATTCCAGCTTCGACCAATTGACGCAGCTGTTCGCCAAAGTGAAAGAGAAATATCCCGATATCACCCCGTTCGATGGCTATCGCACCTTGGGCCTCAATCAGGTATCGTACGTAGATATCTTGGGCAACAACTTTGGCGTTTTAGACAACTACGGACAGACCACGAAAGTCACCAACTGGTACGAATCGGATCAGTTCAAGCAATTTGCCGACCTGAACCGGGAATGGTTCTCCAAAGGGTATTCGTCTAAGGATATCGTCGTGGATAAGACGCAAGGCCAAGCGAAAATGAAGGCTGGGAAAACGTTCGCCTTCTTCGCTTCCTACGGGCCTAATGCCGAAGCGGCCATGAAGTCCCAGACCGGGTACGATACGGTCATGATCCCGGTCTCCGAGAAGTTGAAGAGTACGACGGTTGTCAGCGGTTCTATGAATGCCGTCATGAGCACATCCCGTGATAAGGTGAAGGCCTTCCAGTTCCTGAACTGGGCCTATAACAATGCCGAATTCAACGATCTGCTGAACTGGGGAGTACCGGGAAAAGACTGGGTTGTCAATAAGGATGGTTTTGCGGACTATCCGGATGGCGTCACGGCAGCGACAGTGAACTACCATGAAGACTTCGGCTTCATCTATCCGAACCAATATTTGATGCATCCATGGGCCGGAAACCCCAAGAACATTTGGGATATTTACAAGCAATTCAGCGACGACGCGATCGTCTCCAAAGCGTTCGGGTTTAACTTTGATCCCACTCCGGTATCCGACGAGTTGACTCAGCTCAATACGGTTTTGGCGAAATATGAGACTCCCATCAGCTTCGGGTCCGTCGATCCCGAGGAGAACATCGCGAAGCTGAACAGTGAATTAAAGGCCGCCGGCCTGCAGAAGGTCATCGACGAAAAACAAAAACAGCTCGACGCGTGGTTGGCGAAACAAGGCAAGTAACCGACCGGCTTTTACACGGAGGTGGCTTTGTCGAGAGACAAAGTCACCTCCAACTCATTGACGTGGGGGAATAAGCAATCATGAATAGAAAGTTGAAGAACCTGCGGCCCTTTGTCCCACTGTATCTGATGATGCTCCCATGCGCGATCTATCTACTTATCAACAACTATATTCCGATGTCCGGGATCGTGTTGGCCTTCAAGCGGTTCCGGGCATCGGACGGCATGTTCGGGAGTCCCTGGGTCGGCTTGCACAACTTTACCTACCTGTTTCATTCGCATGATCTGATAACCATCGTGCGCAACACGCTGTTGTACAATGCCGCATTCATCATCGTGAATAACGCCGTGGGAATTTTTCTCGCCATCCTGATCGTCGAGGTCACGGCCAAACGTTTGAAGAAGCTGTACCAAAGCGCCGTCTTGCTCCCCTTTACGTTATCGATGGTGGTCATCAGTTACGTGGTATTCGCTTTCCTGAGCCAAGAGCACGGTATGCTCAATAACGGAATCCTAAAGCATCATCCCGTCGAGTGGTACTCCGACTCGACGTGGTGGCCGCTCATCCTGATCATCGTCAATTGCTGGAAATATGTTGGTTACGGTACCTTGATCTTTATCGCAAGCATAGCGGCCATCGACCGCTCATTATTCGAGGCGGGGGCCATCGACGGAGCCGGCAAATGGAAGCAAATCTGGCATATAACGTTGCCTTCCTTGATTCCGACCGTAATCACTCTCTTCATCCTGAGCGTGGGCAGAATATGCTACTCCGATTTTGGCCTGTTTTATTTGATTCCGCAAAATTCCGGCACCTTGTTCAATGTAACGTCTACCATCGACACTTACGTGTACAGCTCACTGACGAGCCCCGGAGGAATCGGACGATCAGCCGCCACCGGCTTTATGCAATCCGCGGTCGGCTTCCTGTTGGTCATGCTGGCCAATGCCATCGTCCGCAAAGTAAGTGCCAAAGACGCGATATTCTAATAGACGGATGGGGGGATCTCAAGATGATTGAGAAGAAATCATACCAAATCTTCTATCACATCGTTCTGATCATCATGGTGATCATCATGGTCGGGCCGCTGCTGTTGCTCTTTATATCATCCATCACCGACGAGAGCGCGCTCATTGCGAACGGGTATTCCTTCATTCCTACCAAGCTGAGCGCCAAAGCCTATGAATACATGATAGCCAACTCCTCCACGATCTTGCACGCATACGGAATCACGATCTTCGTGACGTTCATCGGGACTATATTGAGCATCCTGATCACGGCCATGATGAGCTTTGCGATCTCGATCGAGAACCTGCCGGGAAGGAAGGTCATCAGTTTCTTTGTCATCTTCACGATGCTGTTCAACGGAGGATTGGTCCCCTCTTATATTCTGTGGACCAGCCTGGACATCCGTAACACGCTCTGGGCCTACGTGTTTCCCTTCTTGCTTACCAATGCGTTTAGCATTATTTTAATGAGGTCTTATTTTGCCGCGAACATTCCGGTCGATATTTATGAATCCGCGAAGATGGACGGCGCTGGGTTCACCCGAATCTTCTTCAAGATGGTAATTCCGCTCGGGATGCCGATCCTGGTAACGCTCGGCCTCTTCGCAGGACTCGGTTACTGGAATGATTGGCAGAACGGTCTGTACTTTATTTCGGATTCCAACATGCTGAGCATTCAGGTTCTCTTGAACAAGATGAGCCAGAATATCCAGGCGGTCATTTCGAACGCCGGTTTAGTGAACCAGACCGCAGCCATGACGCTTCCCCAGGAATCCATCCGCATGGCGATCGCATTCGTGGCCATTCTGCCGATTCTGGTCGTGTACCCGTTCCTGCAGAAATACTTTGCCAGCGGAATTATGGGTGGAGCTGTCAAAGGGTAATCTCCATGCATTCCTATAAAAGGATGAAAACACGTAACATCGAAAATCGTAAACTTGCCGGGAACGCCGAACGATGAGAACAGGGAATACCTTCCCTAAGAGATTAAGGGATCCGACATGGTCATAAACGAGAACGGGAACAACTCGCAGGTCTACCCTGCCGGGCTGAAGGAATTCACCGATGTCATCATGGACGGGTTAGCATGGCGCGGCTTATTCGCGACGAAATCTTGTATATGACATAGAACCAACGCAAGTGTTTCTGAGATAAGACATTCAGGAAGCAATTTGAAAGGGCATGACTCGAAGTCGGCAAGAGAGGATACACAACGAGGATGGGTTTAGATATGGGGCATTGCATTGAAACCAACCAAGAGTTTGATCGAAACCCTGAACAATCCGCAGACGGTGCAAGCGTCATTTGGAATCTGCAGTTTATCAATATATTCATCGTGAACATCGTATTGAACATGGGACAGTTCATGATGTCTTCACTGATCCCTAAATTCGCGGCGGATATGGGGGCGACGGCCGCTATCGTGGGGATGATCACCAGCATGTTCGCCGTCACCGCGCTCGGGATTCGCCCCGTGGTGGGCCCGGCCACCGGGTATTTCAAGAAAAATCGATTGTTGGCCGCTGCCATTGGCATCATTATTGTGGCCTTCCTCTTCTATGGAATGGCCCACAGCCTTCCCATGATCATCATCGGACGATTGCTGCACGGCATCGGGATGGGGTTTCTTGCCCCGCTCAGCCTGGCGCTGGCCAGTGAGTCCTTGCCAAGCGGCAAAATGACGGCGGGAATCGGATATTTCTCGCTGGGACAGGCCATCGCGACCGCCATCGGGCCGTCGGTCGGGCTCGAGTTGGTACGCCTGATCGGCTATAATATGACATTCATGATCGGCGCCTTGTCGATGGCCTTGGTTCTCGTCATGTCTTTGCGGCTAAAGACGGAAACGCCGATGCGGACGGGCAAGTTTAGAATCACGTTGCGCGATGTCATCGCCTTCGAGGTGTTGACGCCGTCCATCCTGATGTTTTTTCTATCCGGCGCGTACTCCAGCATTAATTCGTTCATTCTGATCTATGGTGGGATCGAGGGCATCGACGGAATCGGGCTGTTCTTCACGGCATACGCCGTCTGCTTGTTGTTCTCGCGACCGTTCAGCGGAAAGCTTGCGGATAAATACGGGTTGGATAAGATCCTGATTCCCGGCATCGTTTGCTTTGCCTTGTCGTTCGTGATGATCAGCTACTCCCGCACGCTTCCGATGTTTCTAATCGCGGGGGCCGTATCGGCTTTCGGTTACGGCATTTGCCAGCCGGTCATTCAGTCTCTGTGTATGAGACTCGTTCCGAACGCCCGTCGCGGGGTAGCGGGCAACACGATTTACATCGGCGTGGATCTAGGCTATTTGATCGCGCCCTCCATTGCGGGAGGGGTAACCACCATGGTGCAAACCCATAGCGGCAATCTGACCCTCGGCTATGCGGTCATGTACCGGGTCATGACGATTCCGATCGCCATCGCGATGGTCATCTATTTGTTCAAGAAAAAGGAATTGAAAGCGAAGTCGGAGCAGAGCGGTTAAGCGACGAAAATTGCGAAACGGGGGGACATGCATGTCCATCGTAACGATGAACTTTGAGAGCGAATATTTGAATAACAACCACGAGATCAGCATTATTCTTCCGAACAAGCCCCGGGAGGTTCCGGCGAAAGACTATTACGGGAGCGGAAAGAAATACCCGGTGCTATGGCTCCTGCACGGCACGCTCGGCGACCATACGGACTGGATTCGCAAGACGAACATCGAGCTGTATGCATGCGAGAAAGACCTGATCGTGGTCATGCCGAGCGCGCTGAACAGCAATTACTCCAATTGGAACGGCAGCAATCACTCCAATTATTACGGGAGCAAGTCGGGGTTCGGCATGTACGATTACCTGACCGAGGAACTCATGCCACTGATCTACAACTGGTTCCCCGCATCATCGAAGCGGGAGGACAACTTTATCGCGGGCTTGTCCATGGGAGGGCGGGGAACGATCAAGTTCGCGGCCAGCCACCCCGACAAGTTTGCCGCGGCGGCCGTCCTGTCCGCGGCACCGGTGAATTACAGCCTTCTGACAGAAGAAGAATTGCGGCAGGACGACATCCAATCCCGGCGGCTGCGGGGAATGGTAGAGAATGCGGGCGGGTTGGACGCGTTCATTCAATCCGAGGAGAACGCATGGCGAGTCATGGATTCGCTTGCGGGAAGCGGCAAGCTTCCCCGGCTCCTGTTCGCTTGCGGAACCGGGGATACGATGATATACGATAACTTGAAGCTTTTCAAGGCACATGCCGAAGAGATCGGCATCGAGGCCGAGTTTTGGACGCTTGACGGGTACGGCCACGAGTGGAGATTCTGGGACCTTGCCATTCAGCATGCCCTTGCATTTTTCGGCCTGAAGGATACCGGCGCAAGCCCGTACTAATTCATGAAGAAAGGGTCGAGACAGCATGCAAAGGAAAGTGTTCATTCAACCCGGGTCTCCTAATGACGAGAACCGGCATTACCTGCCGGAGGCGATCAAGGGTTCGGATATGGTCGTCAACGAGAACGGCAACAACTCTCAGGTCTACCCCGAGCGATTGATCGAATATACAGATGCCGTAACGGACGGAATTTCGGATACATGGTACGAGTACGTGCCGGCATCTTATGACGGGACAACCAAAGTGCCGTTGGTGGTTTCTATGCACGGCGGCCTAATGACGGGGTGGGGACAGGCGATCTACACGTCCTGGACGTTGGTGGCGGACCGCGAAGGTTTTATCGTGCTGTTCCCCAGCGCCGGGCGGAGACGGTTCTGGATGATCGACATCGAGAAGGAAAAACTCGAGGAGATTACCGCTCCCCGCGAGGACGGAATGTACTTGAACCGGCCTCCTGAAGACCCGGCTGACAACCACGACATGAACTTCATCCTCGGATTGATCGAACGGATGGTGCAGAAGTACAACATTGATGAGGGCCGGATATTCATCCAGGGCATGTCGATGGGCGAGATGATGTCGAATCAGATGGCACGCTACCATGGCAAAGTGTTTGCGGGAATGGCCGGTTCCGGCGCTCCGAGCAATCCCAGTCTGCTGTTCGATCAAGCAGGGGAGATCCTCAATCGGGGAGGCCCGCTGGCCGTGTGGCAGACCCGGCTTGAGCATGACCAGGATACCTTCCATGGGGATATGGACTACGTGGTCATGAAGAACCTGGAATACTGGAAGCGGATCAACGGTTGCGGAGGGCTGCCCGAACTCAAGATCGAAGGCGAGGACAACTTCGCCTTCTACAGGGGAGAACAGGCCGATCTGGTGTTCCGCGACGTGAAGAACCGCGACCACGGCCAGACTTTCGATGATGCGGAGCTGGTGTGGGATTATCTGTTCTCCGGCATAAGGCGGGACGAACAGGGCCAAATCGTGAACCGCGAACCGCTGTCTCCGCGCAAGGGGGACGAATTTGCCATCGCATTGGCCGACGGAAGCGCGAAGGCTTTCGTGGGCAACCGGCTTGTCACGATGAGCGGGCCGGCCACCCGGCATAAGAAGCTCAAGTATCATGGTCTGAACGGGGGGGCCATCGTCAGGGGCGATTACTTCATGGTACCGGTGTCCTTCGTGGCAGAGGTATTCGGCGCGTCCTGTTCGAAATCCCATGAAGGCTTTGCCGCCGAGGTGGCCCTTCCGGACGGCCGTGTGCTGCAATTCGCGCGTGGAAGTATCGGATGCGTGGTGGACAACCGGATTCATTCCATGTTGTGCGAAGCGGTATTCAGAGACGGAGAATTGTACGTTCCGATTGAATGGGTCTGCCGGCGGCTGTTTAACCATCACACGTCGACATGCGAAGACGTGCTCTATATTACCGATCATGACGCCGAGCTTTCCCTCAACATGGCTCGCATCATTCGCGACGACATTCTGGTCTGAAAAGAACGCATCGAAGCTATACCGATCTGGACGACGGAGTCAACTGTTTTACCTACATCGCGGAGGAATTGCCGAGAGTCTGCGAAACTTTCCACGCGGCGGGAAGATACCTTCATCGCGGGATTGTCCACGGAGTCTCATGGCGCCATGAAGGTCGCGATGAACCATTCGGAGAAACTCGCGGCCGTCCTGTTTATGTCGGGAACGTCCTATCGTCCCGGAGTACCGAGTATAGTCCGGGCGGTATACGGCGAGATTCATTTCGATGCGAACATTCCGACCCCCGTCGGCGGCGTGATCCGGGAGAAATTGGAGGATCCTGTCTACATCCAGTGGACCGTCAATGACGTATATGCCGTGGCGAAACGAAACGTGGAAGAAGGAAAAAGCTTCCCCAAGTGTTTTTCCGGGTCGGAGACTGCGATCATGCCCTTTACCGGGCGATGATGGCGGAACGTGACTTGAGAGAATGGGGTTACCAGATAAACAAGATGGAGGAGAGCAATGAAGAACATCACCAACCAGGTCATGCTGATCACGTATGCGGACAGCATGGGAAACGATCTGAAGGAACTTTACGGGATTTTGGACAAGCATTTCGAAGGCGTCATCGGCGGCGTTCATATCCTTCCTTTCTACCCTTCTTCGGGCGACCGCGGATTCGCGGTCATCAACTACGATAGCGTGGATCCGAATTTCGGCGATTGGGAAGATATCCGGAAATTCTCGGAGAAATATTACCTGATGGCGGACTTCATGATCAATCACGTATCCATCCGCAGCGAAGAATTCAAGGATTACATGAAAAATGGCGACGCATCGCCGTACCGGGACATTTTCATCCATTGGGAGGAGTTCTGGCCGAACGGGGAGCCGACCGAAGAGGAGCTGGAAACCCTGTATCGGCGCAAGCTGCAGGGTCCATATCTGTCATTCACCCGCGAGGACGGGAAGACCGTCAAGCTGTGGAACACCTTCTTCGAGGAACAGGTCGACATCGATCCATGGGCTCCTGCTACGCAGCAATACTATGAACGCAATCTAACGCGCATTGCGGAATACGTTCCCCTGATTCGTTTTGACGCGTTCGCCTATGCCTCCAAGAAGCCGGGGACGAGCTGTTTCTTCGTGGAACCGGAGGTTTGGGACGTATTGGATATCGGCATGAAACCCTTGAGGGCCTTGGGGACGGAAATGCTGCCGGAAATCCACGAGAACTATAAAATCCAGCTAAAAATGGCGGAGCGGGGGCATTGGGTGTATGATTTCGCTTTGCCCATGCTGATGCTTCACGGCTTGATGACCGGTCGCACGGACCGATTGATCCATTGGCTGAAAATCTGTCCTCGCAAACAATTCACCACCCTGGATACACACGACGGCATAGGAGTCGTTGACGTAGCCGGTCTGCTGGACGAGGACGAGATCGACTTGGTAAGGGACAAGGTCAATGAGAAAACCGCGGAGGCCCAGAAGTTCATCAAAGCGCCGCCCGGCATCGTGAAGATGTCCGGCGCCAAAGCCAAGCAGTATCAGCTGATGTCCACGTATTACTCCGCGCTTGACGAAGACGATGCCTCTTATCTTCTGGCACGGATCGTGCAGTTGTATGCGCCGGGAATTCCCCAGGTTTATTATGTGGGTTTATTAGCCGGTGAGAACGACATGGAAACCTTAAAGCGCCTTGGCGAGCCCAGAAGCCTCAACCGTCACAATTATTCGCATGAAGAAATCGAGGCACAGGTGCAGATTCCGATGTTGCGGCGGTTGTATGAAATCATGCGCTTCCGGAATACGTATCCGGCCTTCGACGGCGAGATCGAGATCGACGAATTCGCGGGAGACGGAAAGTTAGGCATTACCTGGAGAAACCAAGAGAATTGGACCACTCTTCGCGCGGACTTCCGGACGAAAGAATTTGAGATCTCATACTTGGGCGAAAAGGAATCGATAGAAGTTCTCTAAACCTGCATGGAAAAACGGAGGATGGAACATGGACGACTTTCTCAGTCGCGTAAATCCGGAATTGCAGGAGGGTTTGAACGCGCTGCTCACCCTTCGCCTGCCCGACGATCTGCCGATGGCCCGGCAATTCACCCCGCCTCCGTTCGCGAAATCCGATGCCGTTCTTACGACGGTGCGATATATCTCCGGCGGGGATGAAAATGAGATGCTGATAAAAATTTACGAACCGGCCGGCAGAGAGGGACGCCGGTTGCCGGCACTGCTGTGGATTCATGGGGGAGGATACGTGCTCGGCCACCCTGACGGCGACGACGGTCTCTGCGAAGATTTCGTCAAAACCGCCGATTGCGTCGTCGTTTCGCCGGACTATCGCTTGGCTCCCGAGTACCCGTACCCGGCGCCGATCGAAGATTGCTATGCCGCCTTGGTCTGGCTGGCGGAGGCCGCGGAAGATTTGAAAATCGATCCTTCCAGAATCGCGATCGGAGGGGCTAGCGCGGGAGGGGGCCTGACGGCGGCGCTGGCCCTGCTTGCACGTGATCGCAGAGGGCCGGCCGTCTGTTTCCAAATGCCGTTGTATCCGATGATCGACGATCGCAACGTCACGCCTTCAAGCCACGAAATTACGTATCCCGTGGTGTGGAATCGAGCCAATAACGTAGAGGCTTGGAAGCTGTATCTCGGTGATCATGCTTTCGGAGAGATTTCCCCCTATGCGGCAGCCAGCCGCGCGACGGATCTGCGGGGATTGCCTCCCGCTTATACTTGCGTGGGGCAATTGGATCCGTTTCGAGACGAAACGCTGCATTATGTAGCCCAATTGGCGCAGGCTGGCGTGGATGTAGAATTTACTCTTTATCCCGGCGGCTACCACGGTTTCGAGCATGTAAATCCGAAGTCGGAAATCGGTCAACGCGCACGCGACGGGTACTTGAATGCGATGGTAAGAGCGCTCCGACATGGATAGATTGGCTGAAAAAAACGCCTGCGAATGGCGTTTTTTTATGAAATGTTGAATATTTCAACATCGCACAAGGAGGATTTATGGCTGGATGGTCATAGGAGCGATTGAAGCGGGTGGAACGAAATTCGTATGCGGGATCGGTAATGAACGAGGGGAAATTCTGACTCGGATCAGTTTTCCGACGCAACGGCCGGAAGTGACGATGGGTAAAGTAATTGAATTTCTTCGAAAAACGAAGGTAGAGGCAATCGGTATTGGCTCATTCGGTCCGATAAACTTGAATCGCGGAAGCCCGCACTATGGGTATATCACGACGACGCCTAAACCGGGATGGTCGAATTACGATATCCTTGGCGTGATCAAGCGTGAGTTCGACGTTCCTTGTGGCTGGGACACCGATGTGAACGCGGCGGTGCTTGGCGAAGTGACATGGGGGGCTGCTCGCGGAGTTGACAACTGTATGTACTATACGTTCGGGACAGGTGTCGGAGCCGGAATTTACGCGGAAGGCAAGCTCGTGCACGGGATGATGCACCCCGAAGCAGGACATATCATGGTTCGGCGGCATGCCGCTGATCGTTATGAAGGGTGTTGTCCTTATCACGGCGATTGCCTCGAAGGGATGGCTTCAGGTCCGGCTATCGAAAACCGCTGGGGAGTCAAATGCAGCGAATTGCCGCCCGATCACCCGGCTTGGGCTATGCAAGCGTATTACATCGGACAAGCGCTCTGCGGCAGCATCCTGATGCTGTCCCCGAACAAGATCATTTTAGGTGGCGGCGTTATGAAGCAGTTGCAATTGTTCCCGTTAATCCATTCGGAAGTGCAGAGGACTCTAAATGGCTACGTTGGATCAGAGCAGGTGTTATCCAACATAACCCCATACATCGTTCAACCGGCTCTAGGCGATGATGCGGGTCTATGCGGTGCACTGGCGCTAGGCTTATCTGCCATGGATGTGAGCGAATAAGGCAGAATAATTGGAATCCAATTATGCAGCCATCCGTCGGATACGGGTGGCTTTTTCTATTTCCATCAAATGCCTGCGCGAAACCAGATGAGCGTAGAGGACATTAAACAATACCTCTATATAGCCGAAACCGCTACCTTGGGAGAGATAGGAATTGGCAGAAATCATTCGGTACGTTGATCCTGAGAACATTGAGGAC
Source organism: Cohnella candidum (assembly GCF_003713065.1). Taxonomy (NCBI): domain Bacteria; kingdom Bacillati; phylum Bacillota; class Bacilli; order Caryophanales; family Paenibacillaceae; genus Cohnella; species Cohnella candida. Next base: position 4,939,075 of record NZ_CP033433.1, read on the forward strand.
GTAAAGGATGGTATCTTGTGCGGTTATTGCGATTGCGGATTCTGAAGTCTGCCTACACATCTGAGTTATATTTCATATCGGGCCGTTCCGTATAACCAATTCATTTCTGTCGAATTAGATTTATTTGCGGTCACTTTGGTGTCTTATTAGCATCTCGAGAATTTTTGGGAAAGTCTCGATTGGACATGTCTATTTTACGGAAAGTCTCAAATGATCTTGTATTAAGTCTAAATAATAACCGGTAGATTCCAAAGTTTTAGCGCCATTTTAGTCTCAGTTATAACCATTACGCACAGATCCATGGGAGCGGTGGCCTTTGTTTAATCCTCTTTTCTGCTCGCTCAGAACTGAACGCCGCCTTGACCTCGATCAAGCTTAAAGTCCCAGCGCCATTCTTTCTTTTCAACCGTTCTGATATTGCTCAAAACTTCGTTTTCGTTCCGCATGCCGCATATGGCGACGGATATATCCGGGGTTGAATGCAAGAAGTCCAAAGCGACTTGATGCACGTCGATCTTTTCCAGCGCCTCGGGAGCAATCCGCTTCATAAATCGAAGTAAGGACTGACTCGTCAACGGCCTCATGACGGCTACGGCGATATCGTTTTTCGCGGCTTCAGGGATGATGGGGTCGGCGGCTCCCTGATAGAACAGATTATATCGAATCTGGATCAGATCGAAATGTCCGGATTGAACGGCCCAAAGCACCGTATGGTCCGGAACTTCGTTCGTAATGCCGATATAGCGAATTTTCCCTTGCTTCCGGCACTCCTTCAAGGCATCCAAAGGGCCGTCGTTGACGACTCGCCGATAATCTTCTTCCGTTAAGTAACCGCCGTGAAACTGCATGATATCGATATATTCCGTTTGAAGGCGCGACAAGCTTTCGTCCCCATTTGTTCCGGTTCGGCGGCAAGGCCGTCCTGTTTTACTCCCCGAGCGGCCCCGTTCAATACGTCTCCGGAACGTATAGTGCCGGCGGGTTATCGGAAGCATCCGTTCCCCGAACCGTCGATTATGGCGGATGGGAAGGCTTCTACGCTTCGACGGGGTTCGTCGACGAGCAGGGCCGCCGCATACTGCTCGGCTGGATGCCGGAAGGAAGAGGAGCGGAATTCCCGATTCAACTGGACTGGACGGGAGCATTGGCGCTGCCGCGTCTCGTAAACTTGAAACCGAACGGCGCGATCTCGATGACTCCGATTCCCGAGTTGGAAACGTTAAGAGGCGAGTGCCTCAAATTTGCGGATTTGCTCATGACTACGGCTGCATGGGATATAGGAGCGTTCTCGTCAAGCTTTGAATGCATGATGGAAATCCAGAAGCCATCCGAAGGATCGGGCGAATTGTCCGTTTCCGTACTCGTTTCTGCCTGCGGCCGGGAACGAACGGACGTGCGATTGGATTTCGCGACGGGAACGATCGCGATCGACCGTTCGAGATCAAGTTTGTTCCCGGGCGTGCACAAGACCGCCGTTACCGGCAAACTCAACTTGGAAGATTTTACGGAAACGATCAAGCTGCGAATTTACGTAGACCGATCAACAATAGAAGTGTTTGTCGATGACGATACCTGTTTGTCGGCAAGGGTATATCCTTCCTTGGACGAGAGTAAGGGCATTCAATTGCGAGCCAACGGAGTGGTTCGTGTCATCGTGATGGAAATCTGGAAAATGAACGCGGCGGATATCCGATGAAACTCATTCCTGGTGATATGAATCAGCTTGTTCATTATACTAGCGGCAGTCTAGGACTTTATTTTCCGGTCCTAGAATGCCGCCGTTTTATTTGCTTCGCGGAATTGAAGGTTTTTAGCTGGTCTCGAACGCTTCCGGTACTGGTAATCTTTGAAAAGCCTTAATATCTTGAAGCGGAGGAAGCCCGAAGTGCCGACGATACTCCCGGCTGAATTGAGCCGGGCTCTCGTATCCGACTTCCAGCGCGGCGGCCGTCGCGTTCGCTGAGCCGTTCAGCATGAGGCGTCTCGCTTCCTGGAGACGGAGCTGCTTCTGATATTGCAGAGGAGCCATCGCCGTGACAGCTTTGAATTTGTGATGTAGTCCGGATACGCTCATGTTGGACGATCTCGCAACCTCATCGATGGTAAAGGTTTTGTTATAGTTCTCCTTGATCCATTCAATGGCTCTGCTGATCCCCTCGTTCTGCTGGTCCATGAAGACTCGTTGGACAAACAAGTGCCCGTAATCTCCCGTAAGCAAACGGAAAATCATCTCGCGTTTGATCAGCGAAGACAGAAAGCGAATCTCGGCCTCGGGCTTGCCTCGCAGCTCCAACAGCCGGATTAATAAGAGCTGCAAGTGCTCATCGGATTTGCCTACATAGGCTCCCGGGCCCATCTTTCGGTTGGGCGGCTTCACATTGATTTCAGCTTCCGTCATGACAGAGGAAATTTCCTCAGGCGTTAATTCAATGCGTAAGCCGATATACGGCGATTGCCGCGTAGCGCCGACGACTTGACCGGAGGCCGGAATATCAAACAACGAGACCAAATAGTCGCCCGCACCATAATAAATCGTGTCTTGACCGAGATGGAACTTCTTAGTGCCTTGTAGAATCAGGCAAAAAGATGGTCTGAGAACGCCTGGCATCATCGCCGTCGGCTGGCTGCGCCGGACCAGCGAAAGAAAGGGGACAACCGTATCTGTTCGTCCCTCCGCAAGATTTAGAGAATTCACCATTTCCAACAATTGATCCAAATCCGATTGCATGGGAGTCAACCCCCCGTTCTTATTTTTATCCTCCTATTATACACCTCACCCCGAAGAGCACCAACCGGGTTATCGAATGATTAATATTTACGTTTTGCAGTATTGAGCAATTTTTAAGCAGGAACGAGCTATTTCGCGAAAGCGATTCGTGCCAAAATGTCGTTAGAATAGGAAAGGGAGGTTATCCTCTTGAATGAACATTCGAAACGAATCATTCTGGTGATGATCGTCGCCAGTCAACTGATGATGGTGCTCGACGCTTCCATCTTGACTACCGCGATACCTGAAATCGGCCGTACACTCCATCTTTCGACGGCTGTATTGACTTGGGTGCAGAACGCTTATATTTTGGCATTCGGCGGCTTCCTGTTATTAGGCGCTCGAGTGGGGGACCTTTTTGGAAGGAGAAGAACATTCATCGCGGGGATCGCCTTGTTTACGCTGGCATCGTTGCTCGCAGGCTTGGCGCCGTCTGCTTCGCTTCTACTGGCCGCCCGCACTTTGCAAGGATTGGCGGCAGCGATGGCGACGCCGTCGGCGCTCGCCTTGTTGTCTGTTACCTTCTCGGAAGCCCGGGAGCGGGTGAAGGCTATCGCTGTTTACAGCGCTGTATCGGGAGCCGGAGGAAGCGTCGGCCTTATCGTTGGCGGATTGCTTACGGACGTGATTTCTTGGCGCGCCGGGATGTTCCTCAACGTGCCGATCGGCCTCGCTCTGCTCCTTATGGTGCCTCGATATATGCGGGAGACAGATACGAAAAAGGGTCATCTGGATATCATGGGTGCATTGACATCGGTAATCGGAATGACGGCGCTGGCATTCGGCTTCGTTCAAGCAGCGTCTGACGGATGGGGAGCACCGGAAGTATGGGGCTCGCTTGCATTTGGAGGAGTTTCGTTAGCGGCTTTCATACAGACCGAATCACGGGCAAAAGAGCCGATTACACCTCTTCGCTTGTTCGTGAGCCGAGCGCGATCGGGAGCTTACTTGGGGAGGCTGTTGCTCGTGTGCGGAAATTATCCGATCTTTTTCTTCGTCCCGCAATTTTTGCAGAACGTCCTTCATTTTGATTCATTGGAGGCCGGGCTTGCAATTATGCCGTTCACGGCCGTTCAGTTCGGGATAATGTATGCCATGCCCAAGCTCTTGGCCCGATTCGGGAACGCTAAAGTATTGATTTTCGGATTGGTAATCGCGATCGCCGGAACAAGCTGGCTGAGTCTCATTTCGGCAAGTTCAAGCTATTTCCCTGATTTGTTTTTACCGTTGATCGTCATGGGGGGTGGTGCCGGGATGATCTTTCAACCGTTCACGACGTTAGGGTTGTCCGGTGTGGAGGCCAAGGATGCAGGAGCGGCATCAGGGCTCGTCAACGTCGCTCATCAGACCGGAGCGTCGCTTGGGCTCGCGGTTCTGATCGCCGTGTTCGAGGCGGCGAACAGACCGGAAGTTACTTCCGGTACGTCTTTTGCCCATGCGATCTCCGTCTCAATCGGGGGTTCGGCCATTTTCCTGACGGCTTCACTCGTTGCGGTCTTGATCTTTCTACTGCCGGCGGATAGAACGCAACGCGCCGTCGTGCAGATGGAAACAGATTGATGTTTATTTGGATTGAAGATCCTGACTGGTCGACTGAACGAGCTTTGGGAGAAATAACGAGTTGAATTGGCGTAAGAATGGTAAGAATAAGCAGTAACTCAACGACGGGCGGGTTCCTTGTGGAACCCGCTGCTCTTCTTTTCGTGCAGAAAGGGGATTCCGATGCCTCAATTGGATATGTCCATGATGATGCTTTTGATTTTCGCCGTACTCGGCATACTAAGCAAGAACAGTTCCATAACGGTTGCGGCCGTTTTCTTGCTTCTACTAAAGGCAGCTCAATTGGAGTCAACGTTTCCCTGGATCGAAAAACATGGGCTGAATATCGGGATCATTGCTTTAACCATCGGGATTTTGGCGCCATTCGCGACGGGTTCGGTAGGTTGGCAGCAGTTACTGCAGTCTTTCGTTCATTGGAAATCCATCGCGGCCATCGTAGTCGGAATCGGGGTCGCGTACTTAGGCGCGCGAGGCGTGAACTTGATGTCAGCGCAGCCAACGATCGTAACCGGGCTCATCATCGGAACGATCATCGGTGTCGCGTTTTTGAAGGGGGTACCCGTAGGTCCGTTAATCGCCGCGGGTATTTTGTCGTTGTTGGTGAGGCAGTAATAACGTCGGGGATGACGCTGCTCGACGGTTAAGCTATAATCAGAGGAATCAATGGTCCACGGGCTCCGTGGACCATTTGCAATTGGAATTCGTCCTTGGAGGTCGACAGCCATGAACGCTCCTTCCGCAGACCTAATCAAGATCGCGCCGGGCTTCTGGGCAAGCTTGAGAGGCGTAGGGGTAGACCCGGTTGACGTAGCGCGCCAAGCCCGTCTGCCGCTCTCCGTGATCCATGAACCGTTAGTCACGACCGCCCAATATTACTCAATCTGGCAAGCCTATTCCGAACTGTTCGGAGACACCGCTGCGGGAATCGTCAAGCTTGCGACCGCGTATGAGACGGCACAGTATCCGCCGGCCGCCTTAGCGACCTTCCACGCTCGCGACTACAGGGACGCGCTGAACCGAATGGTGCGTTACAAGCAAATGTGCCCTCCGGAAAACTTGCGCATTCGGGAAGAAGGCGAGCAATGCTCGATTGAATTAGAATGGCAGCATACGGATCAACCAGGACCGCCGGTGCTTGCCGGTATCACGCTCGCCTACCTGCTTGAGCTCGGGCGCCGGGGAACCGGCCGTCATCTCACGGCGTGTTCCGTCGAATTCATACACCCCATGGGCGACGTTCGAGTTCTTGAAGGTTATTTCGGCTGCCGCGTTCGGACGGGAGCGGACCGAAACCGGCTCACGCTGAAACGCGAAGATTTGGACCGTCCCTTCGCGTCGTATAATGAAGAACTTCTCGAAATTCTGACTCCCGCCTTGGAGCGAACGCTGGAAGAACGACAGAGCCAGTTCACCACGAGCGCTAAGGTGAAGTGGATCTTGTCTCGATGCCTGACGCGAGGGCGAATCGACATTCAAACCGTCGCTTCCGAGCTGGGGATGAGCGGTCGTACCTTGCAGCGAAGGCTGACGGACGAAGGTTTAAGCTTTAAACGGCTGCTGGCGGAAACCAGGCACGAACAGGCTCTCGCATACTTGGCGGACCCGACGCTGGAGATCAAAGAGGTCGCTTTTCTCGTCGGCTACGAAGACCAGAACTCGTTCTACCGCGCGTTCCGCTCGTGGGAGGGCGAGACTCCCGCCAATTGGCGCGCCGCGCAAGAGCATTGGCGTTCTGCGCTAGTTACCGAATAGGCGAATCCAAGTATCATTATCCCTATCCTAGACATAAGGGGCACAAGCAGATGGATATGGGATTGAAGAATAAGACGGCTTTAGTAACGGGATCAACCAGAGGCATAGGGAAAGCGATTGCCCTTGAACTTGCCAGAGAAGGCGTTCACGTTCTTGTAAATGGTCGGAACAACGATGACGTAGCGCGCACGGTCGCGGAGATCCAAACCGCGTTCCCGGAGACGAAACCGCTGAATGCAACGGCCGATCTCGTCGATGAGAGGCAAAGAGAAGCTTTATTGGCGAAGTACCCCCACGTCGATATTCTCGTCAACAGCATGGGCATCTATGAGATCATGTCCTATGACGACATAGACGATGCCGTATGGGAGAAGTACTTCCGCACGAACGTTCTCGCCGCCAACGGCTTAACCAAGTTTTATTTGCCTTCCATGCTGAGTCGCGAATACGGCCGCATTATCTTTATCGCGAGCGAGGAAGCGGTGATGCCTTCCGGACAGATGCCTCAATACGGCGTGACCAAATCCATGCTGCTGTCGTTGTCCAGGAGCTTGTCCAAGTTGACGCGCGGCTCCGAAGTTACCGTAAACACGATCCTTCCGGGGCCGACCCTCTCCGAGAACGTGCAGCAGATCATCGAAAGCATTTATTCGAACGAAGAGATGACCTTCGAGGCGAAAGAGAAAGACTTTATGGCGAAGAACCTGCCTCAATCCGAAATCCAACGGTTTATCAGACCTGCGGAAATCGGCCGGTTGGCCGCTTTCATCTGCAGCCCGATGGCGTCTGCTTTCAAAGGGTCTCCGATCCGCATGGACGGAGGAATGGTGCCGACAATATATTAGATTTGTGTGTTAACGGACACGATAGATAAATAATAACAACCCACCAGATTTATCGGTGGGTTGTTTAACTATTGGGCAGAAGCCGATATACATACATATGCTTGCGTAGCATTTGCATTCGACGTGTGATCAGAAAGGGGGGCCGAATGGAAGACTTTTTTGGATTTTTCAAGTACATAACCTATATCGGCTGTATCGCTGTTTTTGCCGGCATCGACTATTTCTTTATTAGCCTCGAGCCGGATAACTGGCCATGGGTAATCGGAGGAACTCTGATCATCCTCGCAATTGGTTATGGAATCAACAAACTCAGCCACCGAATTGAAGAGAAGGAACGTGCAAAAGAAATGAAGTGAAATTCGCAGCTGATTTCGGCTGCCTTCTTCTGTATTGAAACACAAGTTCTTCATCACTCATTCCATTCACTCGATGCTTTCTAATCGCTATCTTGAGATAGGAGGCAATAAAAAAGTAGAGCCATTGCTGAAAGAGAGGCGCAGGAATGAGTATTTTTTACACTTCCCGTACGGAGGATATCGGAGAGGATGCGTTGCAGGAGCTATTTCTGTCCGTAGCCTGGGAATCCGGGAAGTATCCGAACGAACTTTTACAAGCCATCCTCGGATCTCATTCCGTAGTTACGGCTTGGGACGGAGATAAGCTGGTCGGTTTAATAAACGCATTGTCCGATGGCGTTCTAACTGTATATTTCCATTACATGCTTATCCATCCGAGTTATCAGAACCAGGGCATAGGCAAAGCATTGATGAACCGAATGCTTGATCAATATAAAGGGTTTAAAACGAAAGTATTAATTTCTTACTCCGATGCAGTAGAGTTCTATCATAAGGTTGGCTTCACACAGGAGGATGGAGCCACGCCGATGTTCATCTCGGAGTTGGTATAGGGAACAAAAGAGCACTTCACGGGTTACTCGTGAAGTGCTCTTTTTATTCTTACAACGACTGTGCAATACGAAAACCCAAGTTTCCGGTGGAACTGTCGGGCGTGTTCTTGCTTCGCGCGGCTACTCGGTAACGGTTGCAATAGGAGCGATGGCACAAATAGGAGCCTCCTCGCATGGAACGATTACCGGTAGGCTTGTCGAACCGGGGATTCACCGTCGAGGAGACGGCATGATAATCCGAAGTAAACCAGTCGGCACACCATTCCCAGACGTTACCCGACATGTTGTACAGGCCATAGCCGTTCGGCTCGTAAGCATCGACAGGGGCCGTGCCGGCATAACCGTCACTTTCGTTATTCTTAACGGGAAATTTACCTTGCCAGATATTGCAGCGGTGCTTCCCGTCCGGCTTCAGCAGGTCTCCCCACGGGTAGGTTTTCCGTTCCAGTCCTCCCCGAGCGGCGTACTCCCATTCCGCTTCCGTCGGAAGCCGCTGGCCGGCCCAACGGCAATAGGCCTCGGCATCGTTCCACGACACGTGAACCACAGGATGGTTCAATCGATCCCCGATGTTCGAGTCGAGCCCTTCCGGCTTGGCCCAGTATGCGCCGTTCATGACATACCACCAGGGCGTGCCGGCCGGAACATTGCTCACTTGCGCTCTGGATGCGTCCGATACGAACAAATGGAATACGTAGGACCAGCCGAACCGTTCGGCTTCGGTCACGTAACCGGTTTCCTCCACGAACGCCCTGAATTGGGCGTTCGTTACCGCATGGGCGGAAATCGAGAATGAATCGACCCGGACCCGGCGCGGGGGTCCTTCGCCATCGGCAGGGAAGCCTTCGCTCGTGTCCGTTCCCATCCAAAATTCTCCCCCGGGAATGTAAATCATGTCGCTCTGCAGTTCCGGGCGGGGGCGTCGTGCTGGCGGGTCGGCGTAAGGTCCTTCGTCGGCAGCCTTTATTATTCCATTGTCAGGTTGGCCTGAATTTCTGGGAGAAGCGCAGCAAGGGCATGCCTGTTGATTCGGATCCATGGTGCAAGAGGCTCCTTTTTCATTCGTCTGAGGGTTGGTCATGACGGCTACCCATATAGCGCGATACCTACGAGACCGGAAAGAATGATCACGGAGAACGGATGCTTATGCAGGAAAAACAAGGCGCACAGAGATCCGGCGAAGATACCGATCTGGCTCCAAGTGAACCAGGACAACTGGGCGAACATGCCGGCATTCTGCGCGAACGTGACCGCGGCAAAGACGATCATGCCCGCGACGACCGGGCGGATTCCGTATAAGGATGATTTCATGAGCGGGTGGTCTTGAAGGCGGGCGAAAATGGTGCCGACTGCAAGAATCAGGATCAAGGACGGCAAAACAACGGCGAGCGACGCGACGGCCGCTCCGATCCAGCCGGCTTGCTGCTGTCCTACGGCCACCGCGATATTGGTGGCGATGGGGCCGGGGGACATCCCCGCGACGGCGACGATATCGGAGAGCTGGGCGGCGCTCATCCAATGGTGCCGGTTCAGCACTTCCTCTTGGATGAGGGGAATCATGGCATAACCGCCGCCGAAAGAGACGAGCCCGACGAGGAAAAAGGTTAGAAAGAGCTGGATCAGCATAGGAGCTCCCCATTCGTCTTGATTATATCATGTAATCGTATACGGATTCTTTATCCTGCGGTTTACGAGTCACGGACAATGGTGACCGCCCCCCATGTTTACGGATCTTTACGAGGGTGACGCCGGCCGTTGCTCCGAAAACGATCACGAGCAACGGATGGAGGTGACCGAAATAGAGGAGGAGAGCTGCGATCGCGGTGAGCGCTCCCGTGGCGAAATCCACGATGGAGGCGCGCCCGATTTTAATCGCCGCGTATGCGATCAAAGCCACGACGGTGGCCCGAATCGCCGTGAAAGCGGCTTCGATTTTCGGATTGTCCTTGAGCTGGACATAGAAGATCGTCAATAGGAGCATGAGGCAAAAGGTAGGGAGAAGAATGCCGAGCAGCGCCGCAATCGATCCGGAAATGCCGGCGATTCTGTAGCCGATGAACGTTGCCGAATTGACGGCGACCGCACCGGGCACTGAGCCTGAAACCGCGAAGACGTCGGCGATTTCCTCGGAGCAAAGCCATCTTTTTTTGTCCACGACTTCCTTTTCGATGGCGGGAATTAAAGCGTATCCCCCGCCGAACGTCAACGGCCCCATTTTAAGAAACGTCATGAAAATGCTCGTTAGCAGCTTTAATTTTCGGTTCATGGGATCCCCTCTCCTTCCCTTTTATTATAATCACTTATTTCCAAAATGGAAGAAAGTAAGCCTATAAAGACTTATTATTTCTTCTTATTTGGTTTATAAGACGGAACTTTAAACTCAAATTGGTTTTTAATCCGGGTAAAACAAACAAAAAAACCTTAAGCGAATACATGCAGATTGGCTCTGAATGCATTCGCTTAAGGGGGCTTTCCAGGCAGGGTGATTATTCTTGGAAGGAGAGGCTCTGCCAAACTTCAAGGGCGGATCCGGTGATCACCGCGTCTTCCTTCAGCGATCCTTTGGAAAACAAAGGTTCGTATTTGGGGAAGTAGAAGATGTTTTTTTTGGCGATTTCGATAGCCCGATCAAAATAAAGCGCATTGCGGGAAATCAAGGGTCCGCCTAAAATCACGATTTCCGGATGAAAGGTATTGATGAGGTTGGCCAACCCGACGCCGAAATAGACGGCGGATTGATCGAAAAGCTCCCGGGTAAACGGGTCCTCCGACTCGAGGGCTTGAAGCAAGGCGCTGAAATCGATCCGATCGGGCGTTAGCCCCCTTAAGACGGGTTCCAGATTTCGGCCCGCCTGGGCCTGGGACTGTGCTTTCTTCTCGAGAGCGCGTATGGAGGCGAAGGCTTCGAGAGCCCCGTAATTGCCGGATGCGGATAAACGCGGCCCGTCCGTCTGGATGATCATTTGGCCGACGGAGCCTTCCGTATCGACGCTCCCATGCACGATCCGTCCGTGGGACATAATGGCGGAACGCAAGCTGACCCCTGCGTGAATATAGAGCGCGTGCTGTGCCCCTTGATCCCGCATTGACCAAATTTCGCCCAGCAGCGCGGCATTCGCGCCGTTCTCCAATCGGGTTTTCCAGCCGGTTTCTTCTTCGAAAAGCCGGCAGATGGCGACGTTCCGCCAACCGGAAGCGGGAAAGTGCAGAGGGTCCAAAATGATGCCATTGTCCCGATCCAACGGTCCGACCGCTCCGATTCCGATCCCCATCACGCGGGAAGAGTCGATACCGTGGTCTTTTAAAATGCTTTTCATATGACGGGCGGCGTGGTCAACAAGCCATTCGGGTGTCATGGTCTCGTCCATGCGCCAGCGGATCGAGGATTTCGGGTTCAAGGCCATGTCGAAAAGGCCCAACGTGGACGAAAACCTTGAGATCTCCAACCCGAATATATATCCGTAATCCGGATTGATCCGGTACAAAATCGGGCGCCGTCCACCGCTTGAAGTTCCTAGGCTGGCTGCCTGAATGAGCTTTTCGCTTACCATATCTTCCAACATGCGAGTCAGGGTGCTTGACGTGATCTGAAACGCGGACAGCAGTTCAGCCTTCGACAGGGGACCATACTCGGCAATTCGGTTATAGACCAATTTCTTCATGGACGGAATGTTCGGCGGATTCATAAACTCCCCTGCTTCAATGAAAGTATGGGTCGTTTCCATTATAACCATTTAATCCGCGACTTCGCGAATCAGGTTTCCGTTAATCTTGCGGTATTCGCCGGGAGTAACCCCTTCGTGCTTTCGGAAAAAACGAATAAAACTGTTTGCGTTATTGTAACCGACACGGCGGGAAACTTCCTGCATCGTCAAAGACGTATCGCGAAGAAGGAGTTTACTGTGTTCGATCCGGGCGACGGTGAGGTATTCCAAGACGGTTTTCCCCGTTGTCTGCTTGAAAATCCGGCTCAAATAAGCGGGGGTTACTTGCACGGCATCCGCGATCATCTCCACGGATATGTCTTCCTGGTATCGGGCTTCGATGACCGCAATCGCCGCATCGGCTTTGGATGGATTGCGGACATGATTGCGTACGGTTTCGCAGACGCGCTCGCAGACGGCGGATATCCAATCGTGCAAGCCGTCAATCGTTTCATGCTTCGAGAGATCCTGAAAGACATTGCCGCTTCCGTATGCCGTTTCCCAGGAGGAGCCGATATCCTCGATCAAATCGATCATGGTTTCGATTAAACGATTGTACAAACGAATGACGTTTTCGGACGAGAGATTCGGCTTGTCCAACAATTGCTCGCGCATCCGTTCCAGACAGAGGAGGGCTTCCCGGTCGTTCCCGGCCCGCATGTTATTCGCGAGCGACTTCTCGATATGCGCGGGATAGAAATACTTGAATGTTTGCGGATGCAACGTCGTGTCCGGGAAAAGAATCGCCATTTCTTTTTGGAGGATTTTTCGGCGCATGACCTCTTGAGCCTTTTGGTAAGAGACATGAACCTGTAAAAGATCATCGGTCGCGGTTCCGAAGCTGATCGTAACGGTGAATGGCAGATAAGCTAGAATCGAGTGAATGACGGATTTCGCCGTTTCCGTCAACATATCGACGAGCGATTCCATTAAAGTTCCGGTATTCAATAGAATGGCGAGCTGATTATCGCCCGTTTCCGCCGACAGGCAGGTGAATTGTTCCGATGCCTTCTCATGCGCGATGTTAAGCGCTGCGTACCGAAGCAAACTAAGGTCGTGGGAGCTGTACCGCTCTTTCCATTTGGAATAATCGTCGATTTCGACCAGCATGACCATGAATCCGCGAGTCAGCTTCGGCAGTCGTAAATCCGCGAGTTTCCGTTCGACGTCTTGAAGCGATTCATGAATCCGGTTGTGGAACAAGTCGTTCAGAAAGCGGTTGACCATCACCGGATAAATAGCTTTATAGGAAGCCTCCAGTTTTTTGTGGCTCAGATAGACTTGATCGAATATTTCGGGAACGTCTCTTAGCGAATGCTCTTTCTCCATCGTATCCGGAAGCGAAAGCTCCTTGTGTAACCGGGATGTCCTCTCCAATACCAGCTTGATCGGATTGTAAATCGTTCTGGAGAGGAAAAAGGAAAAGAAGGTTCCGAGCAGCACGAGCAGCAAGCCGATTAATAAGATGACGTTGCGAATGTAACTCATTTTATGGTCCACGTATGCGAGCGGAGTGACGGAAATGAGCTTCCAACCGTTGTTCAGCGGCGAGCCTATCGTAACAAGCGAAGCGGCTCCCTCGATGTGCATGACGGAAGAGCCTTCGCGTGCCGTTTGAAACCGCTTTGCCAACTCCGCGGAAACCGCCCGGGAATCGGAATCTTTATCGAAGGCGCTGACAAGTGCGCCATTCTCGGCAACGAGATATACACGAGTGTTGTTTTCCGAGTCGACTCCCCGAAGATAGGCATTCAAGCTTTCTTCCTTGAAATGAATGGCGATATAGCCGGTGATCTCCGGAAAGGCAACGGGCAGCTTCGCGACGACCGTGGCGATGGAATAGGGGTTCCCGTCTTGATTGACGAATGTCCGGGTGGGCAGCCATAGAATCGATTTCTTGTCCGCCGTCACCTGCGAAATCCATTGATCGATCGGCTGTCCGGGCATATGGCGGTTCGGGCCGTCGGAAGATAAGATCGTTCCGTTGTCGTTAAAGTAGATCTGGATCGAATGAATGTAACCGTGCTCTTTGGAGAGCGAGGAGATCCGGTCTTTCACGTCGTTTAGTAAATAAGAACTTACGGCGTTACGGGAAGTCGCGTAAATTCTGCCGTCAAGTCCGAGTTGGATCGAAAGCGTCTTGATCTCATCTAACAGCCGATCCAATGACGTGCCGGTCTGTTGAATGGCGTTCTTGTTGCCGTTTCGGATTTCGTTGATGATCGATGAGTAGGCTAACTGGTAAGATGAGATGCCGAGCAGAATCACAGGGACGAGGATGACCAAGAAATAAGAAAGGAAATAAAACAGAAACAATTTATTGGGTTTACGTTTCGCGAAGCGCATCAAGTTCATGAAGCTACCCCCCAGACCATTATGGCACAGATGTTCTGGCGGAGGAACCGTGAACCGGCCGCGATCAGGCTATTGTTCAGAAAATGAAGACGGAAGTCAGGAATTGAATACGTTCCATTGTTGTTTTTGGACGATGGATGTCATTTTCGTATCGTTTACCCTTCAGGATAGAGTCGTCTATGATGAGGTCGTATCATCCCATAACCATACAGGAGGTCATTGCATTGAGAAAGATATTGATAACGGGAATGGCGATTTTGCTCGTATTGGTGATGTTGGCCGCATGCAGCAGCAACAAAGACGAGGGCAGCCAAGCAGCTTCGCCTGCCGGAAGCAACTCCGCCTCGCCTGACGCCAAAGAACAGATCACGCTTAAATTCGCGTCCTGGAGCATTAGCGAAGAGGCGACGAAAGGCGCATTAGAGGAAATGGCGAAACAATTTACCGAGCTTCACCCGAACGTGAAAATCGAGTTCGTCGGCATTCCGTTCGGCGATATCAAGCAACAAACCTTCGTCATGGCATCTTCGGGCAACGCTCCCGACATTATCCAGACGTTCACGGCTTCGTTTCCGACGTATGCCGCATCCGACATCGTCATCCCGCTGGATGATCTGCTCGGACAAGACTACATCAACGATTTGCTTCCCTCCTATAAGCAGGACTATACCTACAATGGGAAGCTGATGGGCGTACCGTGGGCACCGTCGCCGTACGTGCTTTATTGGAACAAAGAACTGTTCAAGAAAGCCGGCTTGCCGGATCGGGCCCCGCAAACCTATGACGAGATGCTGCAATTCGCCGCGGCGATCTCCAAATTGAAAACGGACAGCGGGGAACAGATCTACGGACTTGGGGAAGCGACGGAGAAATTGCCGATCAACGGGATGATCGCCTTGCGGAATATTTACAGCTTTAACGGCTCCGTGTTCGGAGCGGACGGCAAAGTCAACGTCAATACGCCCGAAGTCATCGAAACCTTTAAATATTATCAGAAGATCGTGAAGGATGGCCTCTCCCCGCAAGGCGCTAAACTGAAAGACCTGCGGAACCTGTTCAGCATCGGACGGTTAGGCATGTATGCCGACGGCTACTACGGCCGTAAGGTGTTTCAGAACTTAAGCGGCAAAGGGGAAGCTTTCGACGCGACGTGGGGAGCGGCGCTGATCCCGACGAACAAAACGAACGAAAGCGTATCGATCGGCGAAGCGCACGGATTGGTTGTCAGCAAAGACAGCAAGCATCCGGAAATGGCCGTAGAGTTCATCAAGTTCCTGACGGACGAGAAAATGATCTCGCTCTACCACGACAACAGCGACGTTATGAGTGCCCGCAAATCGATCGGCGCGCTTCCTGCGTTCAATGCCTCCGAATTGGATAAAACGCTGAATGCCCAACTGCAGCACGTCAAGCCGCTGCCGGCGAACAATCAAGGGCTTGAACAAGCCTATTTGGAAATTGCCGAAGCCGTGCAGAAGGTGACCGTTGCGGGCGAAAGCCCCGAAAACGCCGCCGCGGAGCTCGATTCCAAGCTCAAGCAAATCATGAAGTAAACGAACGATCGTTTTCCGGAAGCAAAGCATGGCCTAGCCTTGCCGGCTTTGCTTCGGGAAACTTCCGAAACGGACAAGGAAGTGAGCATCTTGGAGAAGCCGGCACAGCTGCAGGCAGGCGGAATGAGACTAAGCGAGAAGAGAAAGGATATCCTGTTTCTCGCGTTATTGATCGCTCCGGCGATCGTGCTGTTATTGTTCACGATAGGGATTCCGATCATTAAATCCTTGTATCTCAGTTTTTTCGATGTCACGCTGCTCAGCATGAAAACGCTCAAATGGAACGCATTCGGCAATTATCATAAGTTGTTCGCGGATAACGATCTCCTGCACTCGATTGGGGTCACATTCCGTTATGTTTTGACGGTCGTTTCCCTTCAATTCGCGCTAGGCATGATGCTTGCTCTTATACTCAACGGAAAACTCCCGTTTCGGAGAGCTCTTCGGACCGTTATTCTCATACCTTGGGTCATTCCTACCATTATAGGCGCATTGCTCTGGATGTGGCTGTTCCAGCCGCAATACGGAGTCATGAACTTTATACTGCAAAGTCTGAACTTGAGCGATAAGCCATTACAATGGCTGTCCGACGTTCATCTGGCCCTTTGGGCCGTTACGATCGCCGCGTTATGGAAGCAGCTTCCGTTTATGGTCACGATGCTTCTTGCCGGCATGCAAGGGATTCCCGGAGATATGTACGAGGCTGCGATGATCGACGGCGCGGGCAAACGTCAGCAGTTTTTTCATATCACGCTGCCGATGCTCAAGAATACGATCAAGACGGTGACGTTGATCGCGTGCATCGAGAATTTCAAAATGTTCCCCCTATTTTGGATCATGACAAGCGGCGGACCCGTCGATGCGACGACGACCCTCTCCATTTTGAGTTATAAAACGGCTTTCATCGATCTGGATTTAGGTAAGGGAGCAGCTACGGGCGCGCTTTGGCTCATCATCATGCTTGTATTCTCTTGGGTATATAACAGGCTGTTCTCGATCGGCGAAGGCAAAGGAGGCGCCATGCATTGAATAGAAGCAAACGGACGAGCGCCTTCCTCTCGATATTGATCGCCGCCGCGTTCCTGGTGTTCCTGATATTCCCGCTTTATTGGATGCTGCTGACTTCCTTTAAAGATAATTCAGTCTTGTTCAAGCTCCCCCCGGAATGGTGGCCTTCGGAGCCTGTCATGGACCATTACCGCAAATTGTTCGCAGACGGCGTCTTCCTTGGCTATTACAGGAACAGCCTGCTGGTTTGCCTCACTACGACGGCTATCACGCTATTAGCCGCCATGTTTGCGGGATACGGATTCTCGAGATTCGAGTTCAAGTTCAAATCGCTCGCGCTTTTCTCGATTCTCTCCACCCAGATGCTTCCCGTCGTCAGCTTGCTCATTGCCTTGTATACGATGTATAACAAATACCATCTTTTGAATACGAGGGCAGGGCTGATCCTTGCGCTGACGACTTCTTGCTTGCCGTTCTCGATCTGGATGATCAAAGTTTTCTTCGACCATATCCCGGTCGATTTGGAAGAGTCCGCGAAGATCGACGGAGCTTCCCGATTCGGCATTCTGTTCCGAATCGTTCTCCCGCTGACGAAACCCGGCTTGTTATCGATCGGCATTTACTCCTTTATTTTATCGTGGGACGATTTTCTGTACTCTCTCACGCTCATCAACAAGGACGAGCTTCGCCCATTGAACGCCGGGATCGCGATTCGGTACATCGGAGAGCTGTCCTATGATTGGTCAAGCATTATGACGGTATGCGTAACCTCGATCGTGCCGATTTCGTTGTTGTTTCTGTTTTTTCAGAAGTACATGGTTTCCGGCTTGACTGCCGGTGCGGTAAAAGGATAGAAAGAGACCGACAAAACACTGCCGCGGGCGCCATCACATGGTGTCCGCGGCAGTGTTTTTGTTCGGGCCAAACGAACACGGATGCTTACAAAACGACAAATCGGGAGGAATACATTCCAGCATGTGAAACCGCATTCAGATGGCTTACGATTCAAATGCATGCAAATACAAGAGAGGGTGTCAAATATGAGTAAAAAATGGACCAAAAGCCTGTCAGTCCTGCTTTCGATCCTGCTGGTAGCGATTTTCGTATCGGCATGCGGCGGGGATAAGAAAAGCGCCGAGCCTGCCTCCGGCTCGGCGGCGGCTCCTTCCGCCAAGGCGTCGGAATCGCAGAAATCCGACGCGCCGAAAACGGAAAAGACAAACATCAAGTTCTGGGTATTGTTCGACGGCTCCGACGCCGACACCATGCGTAAGATCGTCGAAGATTACAACGGCACGCACCCGGATTCGCAAGTCACGCTGGAATTCCAGGATAACGCCCAGTATTACACGAAGCTGAAAACGGCGATTTTGGGCGGAACGGGACCGGATCTCGCGATCTCCCATATCGGCGGCAACATTAACGGAATGGCGGCGACCGGCGATCTGATCCCGCTGGACCAAGAAGCTTCACGATTGGGCGTAGACATCGCGTTCGACAAGTACAGCAAAGATCCGACCACGGCTGCGAACATCGGCGGAAAGCAATACGCGGTTCCGCTGGACAATTTGGTGCGCGTGCTCATGTATAACAAAGATGTACTGTCCAAGGCCGGATTGGTGGGCCAGGACGGCAAGCTGAATTTCCAGATGAGCTTCGACGGTTTTAAACAAGCATTGGACAAAGTCAAAGCATCGTCTCCGGGCGTCCAGCCGCTCACCGTATCGATGAAGCCGCCGCAGCTGGTGCTGGTGTGGCTGTCCCTTTACTACCAGCTGGGCGGAACCGACTTCCTCAGCATCGAACAGAAGAAAGCGACTTTCGACGACGCGAAAGCGACGGAAGCCCTGAAAGCATTGCACGATCTGTATGCGGCGTACGTACCCGCCAAGCTGACCGACCCGGCCGGCCTGGATATGTTCAAAGCAGGAAAATCCGCGTTCTTCATCGATGGATCTTGGAGCATCGGAGCCGCGGCGCAAGCGCTTGGAGACAAGTTCGGCGTCACGGGCTTCCCTTACCTCTTCTCCACGCCGACCGAAGTGACCACTTCGCACGGCTTCGTTCTTCCGAAGAATGCCGACCGTACGGACGCGGAGACGAAAGCGGCGCTTGAGTTCATCAAATGGTTCGGTGACAACAACTGGAAATGGGCGCAAGCGGGTCATGTGCCGGCATACGGCCCCGCGCTCGAAACGCCTGAATTCAAGGCTCTTCCGTACCACCCGCAATTTACCGAGCCCGGCCGTAACGTCGTAGCTCTTCCGGTCATTCCCGGCACGATGCTGCATCAAGCGCCCGAAGTCAAAGACTTCGTTCAAGCGGCGGTATCCGGAGACAAGACGCCGGAAGAAGCCGTAGCGTTGATTCGCAAGGGCGTCGACTCGATGTTGTCTCAATTGGTGAAGTAAACCATCGCAATACACGCAGGGATCATGCAGACACGTGGATGCCCGCATGATCCCTGTTTCTTCAGAATTTCAGGCTTCATCGGAAAGGATAGGGCGTATGGTCTCGAAATTCAAACTCCGAGCGAAATCCAAAGAGTCTATGATCGCGTATTTCCTGCTGCTGCCCTTCATAGGCTTTTACTTATTGTTTACTTTTTACCCGCTGATGCAAGGTTTTTTCATCAGCTTCTACGAATGGAACATCACGAGCGACAAAGTATTCATCGGCCTCGACAATTATAAGGAGTTGTTCGCCGAGGACGCTTTCTGGCAGGCACTAAGACATACTTTCCTTTACGTCGTGTTCTCTACGCCGATATTCATGTTTGGCGCGTTTCTGTTCGCCGTCATCATCGACCATAAATTCATCAAAGGAAGGGCGCTCCTCAGAGGCGTGTTTTTCCTTCCCAACGTGCTGGCGGTATCGATCGTATCCATCGTTTGGATCAGCATCTACCAGCCGTACGGCGGATTGCTCAATAACGTGCTTTCCTTGTTCGGAATAGAGGGGAGCTTGGCCTGGCTGAACGACAAAAACCTCGTCTGGCCGGCAATCACGGGGCTTACGTTCTGGTGGAACACGGGATACTATATGATTCTGTATTTAGCCGGCTTGCAGGAAATTCCGGAGGATCGCTACGAAGCCGCCCAGATTGACGGAGCGAATGGCTGGCATACCCTGCGCTATATTACTTTGCCTTCCCTTAAACGCATACACGTCCTCGTTCTCTTTTTGCAGGCCGTCGCTTCTTTCAAAATTTTCGGCCAAGTGTTTCTGACTTCCGAAGGCGGGCCGGGAGGCGCCAGCCGGACGTATATCCAGTACATTTACGAAAGCGGGTTCCAAAGGTTCCTCATGGGCAAAGCGTCGGCTGCCGCATTCGTCCTTTTCTTGGTGATTATGCTTGTTTCCATGCTGCAACTCCGATTGCTCAAGAACGTTAATGAGGATTAAGGGGAATCGACTATGCACCGTACCGCCAAAATCGCCGTAAACGCGGCGGCTTATCTCTTGTTCTTTTTATTTATCGCACCTGTTCTATGGATGCTGATCCTGGCCATGAAGCCGGAATCCGTGGTCGCCCAATCGCTTCGCGAATGGCTGTTCTCTCCCTATACGCTGGACAATTTCCGCAAGGTGCTTCAATCTACGAATGCCGACATCAAACTGTGGTTGACGAATAGCTTTATCGTTTCCGTGTTGTCTACGCTCGGCGTGTTGATTCTGTGCGCGATGGCGGCTTTCGTTTTTTCGAGAATGAAATTCGCGGGCCGCACCTTCTGGTTCTGGTTGATCATGGCAGGGCTTCTCGTCCCGCGGGAAGCGACTTTAATTCCGCTGTATTTGCTGTTTAGAAACATGGATTTGCTGAACACGTATTTTTCGCTTATTGCCCCTACTTTGGCGGCCCCGTTCGGTCTCATCATATTAAAGCAGTTTTTTGACGGCTTACCGGAAGAATTGTTCGAAGCGGCCAAAATAGACGGCTGCGGATGGATACGTACATGGTATCGGATCGCTTTGCCGCTGTGCCGTCCGGCGCTCGCTTCGCTTGGCATATTCGTTTTCCTGGCCGCGTGGAACGATTTCCTCTGGCCGTTTATTTCCGTTACGGATCCTAAAATCATGACGATACCGGTCGGACTGCCCGTATTCAAATCGCAATACTTCTCCACCCAATCGCTGCCTATGGCCGCCAGCGCTATAACGTCGATTCCGATCATCATCGTATTCTTCATTTTTCAAAAATACATCGTCAAAGGAATCGCGTTCACGGGAGGAAAGTAATCGTTTGGGCGATACGGGGAATCTTACGGCTGCGGCGTTTTGCGATAAAAGCTGGGGGATTCTCCGTAAAAGCCCTTAAACGAGTGAGTGAAAGAATAGACGTCCGAATAGCCCAGCGACAAAGCGATGTGCGTGATGGGCATCGTCGTCGTGCTGACCATTTCCATGGCTTTTTTCATTAATAAATTCATGAGATATTGCTGAGGTCGAACGCCTACTTTTTTGTTGAAAATGTTCGAGAAGTGAGAGCGGTGGATGCCGACATGCTCCGCGATATCCCGAATCGTGATTCCTTCCATGTAATTCAAATGAATGTAAGCAAGACTTTTGCTGATCCAATCATCGGTTGAGGCAGACGATTGAGGCGGTTGGGACATCTGAAGCAATTGATTCAGCAAAGCATAGAAGGCATGCGTTAAGGAGAAATCGTCTTTTCTCGTCAGATCCTCCCATTGATTGGCGAGATGGAAAAGGGAAGCCTCGAAAGAAGGAGAGAAAAAGGCTTTCAAATAAGGCAATTGGGGAGTAAGACCGAGCCGGCGGATCAATGAGGGCATTTGTTTGCCCTCCGCGGCGATCCAAAACATTTTCAGAGGTTCTTCGGAGTCGGGCGTGATATTGTACTTGTGGATTTGGTGAGGAAACAACGCGAATAGGTCGCCGCGCCGCAAAATGACTTCTTCATGATCCCAGCGCAGCGTAACATGGCCTTTCAGGACGAAATGCAAACTAAAATAAACGATAAAACGAGGCCCAATGCGATAATTGGGCTTTGCTTCGTTGTAGCCTATGCGAATGGGAATGATGCCGCTGTGCTTTTCCAAAGCGTTGGGGGTGTGATACCAGTGCTCTGCAAACTCGTGGGAAAACTCGATCATGGAGATCCCTCATCACAAGGTGAGTATAGGGATATATTAACATTCCTGTCGAAAACGAGAGAATAGCATAATGTTCGATTTGCTTTATCTTTATGTAAGGATTTACAAGGGAAGGCTCACATTTTCACAAAAACCCCATCACACATCCTGACATTTGTAAGCGGTTTCCATAATCATAAAATTGTGTTGTACGCCAATCTCTTAAGGAGGGATAGTAAAGTATGAATCGAAAAAGGAATGCCTCAGTCAGATGGTCGTTGATTTCACTGGTCATGCTGCTTATATTGGCCGTTTCGCCGATTTGGACGCAGGCGGCTACCGACGAAGGAGGCTACGTCATTGCGTACTTCCGGTCAGACCCGTCGCAAACGGGCGAGAAGATTCAAAAGCTGCACTATGGTTACAGCAGGGACGGGCTGAAGTGGTATGAATTGAACAACAATGCACCGGTGGCCGATCTCTTGTATCCGCTTCGCGATCCTTTCCTTGATAAAGGTCCGGACGGGATTTGGAGATTGGTGTACACGACTCCCGACGTAGACAGTAACGGAAACAACATTCCCAATTATTATTTGGGGTATGCCGAATCGACCGACCTCATCCATTGGACCAATCAAAAACGGTTGGATTTAATGAAGAATTACAGGCCCGCTAACACGGTATACAACGCTTGGGCACCGGAGTGGGTTTATAATGACGAAACGGGAAAATACATCATTTTCTGGTCATCCACGCTGAATGCGAGCAGCCCAAGCAATAATAAACATTACAAAGCGACGACCACGGACTGGAATACTTTCAGCGATGCCTCCATCTTGTTCGATCCGGGCGTGAAAACGATTGACGCCAACATGTTGAGATACGATAAAAACGGTGAGGACTTTTATTATTTGTTCTATAAAGATGAAAGCGCGAGCCCGATGAAAATCAAGCAGACCTGGGCATCGGAGCCCGTAAACAAAATCGAGTATGAGGATCCTGCCCATATCAGCGACAATTATATTACGCCCGATTATACGGAAGGGCCTGAAGCGTTCAAAATCATCGGGCAGAACAAATGGCACCTCATCTATGATTATTGGTCACAAGGGAAGTACGGATTGAAAACGACGACCAATATCGAAGATCCGACGGCCTGGTCTGCCGAGAATTCCAATGCCAGGTTCCCTTACAAAATGCGGCACGCAGGCGTTGCGGATCTGACGGAATCCGAACTTTGGGCTTTGATCAATCAGTATTCCCTGGATGCTCATTATAAGCTTGATGCGGCCGCGCTGGACGCATCGGGGAACAACCGGAACGGAACGTTAATCGGTTCGCCTGTCTTCACGAGCTCGGGCGGGGTGGCCGGAGGATACGTAAACCTGGATGGAATCGATGACGGAATTCAGTTGGCGAACAGTCCGGGTACAGGCTTCATGCACGACGCATTCTCCATGAGATCGGTTTCGATGTGGTTTAAGGCGGATCAGACGTCCAGTACCCAAGTCTTATACGATGAGGGAGGGGCAAGTAACGGGTTCGCCGTAAAAATAGAGAACGGGAATCTATTGGCGGGTATCGCGAACAACAACGTTCGAAAGTCCGTGAGCACCGCTTTTACGGATACGTTGGGCTGGCATCATGTGGCTGCGGTGTTCAGGGAAGGAACATTGGAATTGTATTTGGACGGCGCTTTAAAAGCTTCCGTCAATTCGGGAATCCCGACGGTCGGCGCCCATACCGATTTCGGCGGTCTCGGAAAACGGTTCGCGCAAGATGCCTTTAACGGGACGAATGACGGAGCGTACTTCAAAGGGAAGATGGATCAAGTGAAAATTTTCGACGTACCGCTGTTTGGACAAGATGTTGTAGATTTATACGAAACGCCCTAAATGCATGAACGGCAACGAAAACGGAGCCACGCTAATCTGCGGGCTCCGTTTTTCTAATTTGGTTACGCGTGATGGATTCTGGGCATGGGCAGCGGTTCCTTGCCCATCTCGGCCCATGCATACTTCAGTAGAAGCTCGAGCTTTAACATCTGGTAACCCGGTTCATGCCACAAGTTGCGAAGTTCCCCTGGATCTTCCTTGAGGTCGAAGATTTCCCCATAGGTTTGATTGTAGTAGACGGTGATCTTGTAACGTTCGTCGACATAGGTTTTCTGGTGAATCGTGGTCGGTTCATGACGGAACTCGCAAATCGCGTGCTGCCGGGCATGTTCCTTCGTGCCGAGCCATACCTCCTTCTGGTCGATCCCCGTCATGGATGTCGGAATCGGAAGGTTACAGAAGGATAAGAAGGTTGGCGCCAGATCCACCAAGGATTGAATAGAGTGGGACCTTCGATCGGCGGGTACCCGACCGGGGTAACGAACGATGAACGGGAGCTTGATGAGATCCTCGTAATGGAATCCGCCCTTCGCCTGCAGGCCGTGCTGTCCGAAGAAGTGGCCGTGGTCCGTCGTGAAGACGACGAGAGTATCCTCCGTCAAACCTAACTCATCCAGCTTATCGAGGATCTTGCCGATATACTTGTCCATCATGCTGATCATGCCATAATACACGGCGACCAGCTTCTTCTTGTCATATTCCGTCAAGCGCTTTTTCTCGCCATATTCATAGTAGTGATGGGAGCGGTAGCCGTGGATGCCGAACCCGGTTTCCATCAGATGCGTGAAATCCGGATCCTCCTCTTGCGTCAGCCCGAAGTGAGGCGGATTGCGATCGTGCTCTCCCGGCACAAGGGCGGGAATAGTCAGCTTATCCGGGTCGTACATCGTATCCCAAGGCTCCGGCACCAAATATTCCGGATGCGGGTCGAAGAAGCTGGCCCAAAGAAAGAAAGGTTCGCCTTCTTTTTGATAGGTTTCCATGACGGCATTCGTTCGTTCCGCGATCCACGTATTGTAATGGTATTTTTCCGGTATCGGCCATTTGTAGGTGACGGAAGGGTCCATCGTTCCGGTCGGCGGCAGAAAGTAATCCCGCCAATGGGCACAGCCCTGTTCTTCCAGCCATAGGGCGTAATGCTGTCCGACATGGGATTCATTCGTATGGTTGCGCGCAAGCTCAACATGATCGAACCCGTAGAAAGGGGCGTTGAAATTTTTCCAATATTCCAAGTCCTGAAGCGTCGGGTAGGCTTCAAGCGACGGATATTCCGGCGTGGATTTCAAGGGTTGGAAATGCGCTTTGCCCACCAGCGCGGTCCGGTATCCCGCCTGTTTGAAATCCTCTCCCACCGTATGGCGGTCTTCCAGGAGCTTCGTGCCCAATGTCCATGCGCCATGCTGGCTCGGATACATGCCCGTGATCATGGAGGCCCGGCTGGGCGTACAGGTCGGGTTCGGGCAATAGGCCCGGTCGAAAGTCGTGCCTTGCCGTACCAAACGGTCTAAATTCGGCGTGGAGATTTCAGGGTGGAAAGCTCCGATGGTGTTCCAATGCTGTTGATCGCTCGTGATTAGCAGAATGTTAGGTTGTCTCGACAAACATGATCCCCTCCTAGTAAGATAATAGGGAAATCGTTCCGTTATTTAAATAGCTTCGTGTTATATTTCGATTGTCATTTTGTAATGAACGTGAGAGCGAATTAGAGGGGAAGCTACGGCGATGATGCAGGAATTCGAGCATGAGTTTGCCCAATTCATTTACTATACCCCCGGTAATCTGGATAAAGAAGGACAGCTATGGCCGGTCCGGGCGGGACGCAGCATCGCCAAACCCAACTATAGAGTAGGTCCGAAAAGGATCGAATGCTACAGCCTTCATTTCGTGCATGGGGGAATGGTCCGGTTTGAATACGACGGGAAATGGACGGAACTGCAGCAGGGTGATTTATTTTGCCTGTTTCCGGGGCGGACCTATTACTATGACATGCTTCCCTCGGATTCAACGCTTCAATTAAGCTGGTTGGCGCTGGATGGCAACAGGGTCAAGCCATTATTGGAACTCTCCGGAGTGACGCCCGAAAGGCCGTTTCGGCAGGAAATGATCACCCCCGAGGTCAAGGAATCGGCTGAACGCGTCATTCAAACGCTGAACGACGTCGAGCGGTGGAAGCCATCCATTGCTTTGGAGCTTCAAGGTTTGATCTACGCGCTGTTCGCGGGATTCATTCCGGAGACGGTTCCCAGCCATGCGGATGAGCCATCCGGCTGGATTCACGAATGCATGGAATTCATTGAACTTCACGCCACCGAAGGAATTTCCGTGCAGCAAGTCGCGGCTTTCGCAGGGGTGCACCGCTCGTACTTTTCCAATGTGTTCAACAGCCAGGTCGGGATGCCTCCTCTGAAGTACATTCAGAAAATCCGCATGGAAAAGGCCGAACGGCTATTGAAGGAAACGGACGCGACGATCACGGAGATCGCCCTGTCTCTGGGTTATCCGAACTTGTATACGTTCACTCGGGCTTTCAAAATCTATTACAAGGTTTCCCCAATGGCATTTCGGACTGCAAGCAAATAGGGGGGGCGCGTGAAGTTTTGCCGCTCCTAAATTGCTAAAATGGACATAGAGGGCGGCACAGGAGGAGAGACATCATGAGCGACTTATATCAAAAGACATATCGAGGCTATCTGGTCGACCACCATTCTCCCGATCCGCCGGTCGTGACGCTTCATAAGCTGGACGCCGGCGAGTATGAGGCGTTTTTTCGCGAAAGTCGAATCAACACCTTAATGCTTTACTGCAAGGACCACTGGGGAGTCACGTATTACGATTCCAAGATCGGCCGCCGGCACCCGGGTCTCGATAAGGACTGGATCGCGGAGTTGAGACCGATTCTGGCCCGCAACGGCATCGAATTCAACGCCTATTACTCCATTGAATATGATTCGCTCGCGGTAAACACCCATCCCGAATGGTCCGTGCTAAAAGCGAACGGGGAACAACTGAAATGCGCATCCCCGATCGCGAAATGGGGGGTGGGCTGCTACGAAACCGGCTATCGGTCCTATGTGCTCGAGCAGCTTGAGGAAATCGTCAGCATGCATCGGCCGGACAGTTTGTTCCTCGATATTTTCGGGAAATCTCTCTGTTATTGCGACCCTTGCCGGTCGAAGTTCCAAAATCGTTACGGCATGGCGCTTCCGGAGGACGAAGCGGGGCTGAAGGCACAGCATCAGCACGTCGGCGAGTTTTTAGAGGATTGCGCAACGGGGATGTACCGAGATATTTTGCGTGTCGTGAAGGGCATCGATCCCGGTCTGAAGGTCACGATCAACTTCGCGGCGTTGTACCACAAGGAGCTTCGCGACCTGCTGGATTACCAATTCACGGAGCCGTGGGCCGGCAATTGGCTGTCTGCGGCCTATGCCCGGGATACGGCCATCGGCCAATATCCCCAGCTGGGTCCGGGCGATGTCTCGGAAGTTTACAATTACAGGCCGGAAAATGTCTACAAACTCGCCGCCGCGCAAATTGCCGCCCAAGGCTGCAGGGTGTTCATGTACAGCGGCTCCCAGCATACGGACGGCACGTTGGAGCACGAGGAAGCCCGGCGTGTCGGCAGCGCATACGCCGAGGTGGCGAAGTTCGAGTCGCTGTTGAACGACCGTACGCCGGTGGCCGACATCGCGATCGTGCAAAGCGATGTATCCGCGAAAATCAAATCCGGCGATTCGATTCTGCCGAACGCCATCGGCCGACTGAAGGCGGGCAGCCGCCATCGGGAAGGCGTTCTGGGCGCCATGAAAATTTGCGATCGGTTGAACTACACGTGGCAAATCGTGCCTGAACAAACGTTGACGAAAACGTCAGCGTCGCGATATAAAGCGATCATTCTTCCAAACGTGTATTGCGTTAGCGATGAGTTGGCTGAAGTACTCGATGAGTACGTTCGCGGCGGAGGGCTTCTTGTTTCCGCCGGAGAATCGGGACTGTTCGATGCCGAAGGCCGGCCGTTAGAGGATTTCCGATTGGCAGCTTTGTACGGGTGCCGTTATGTCCGCCATGACGAGCGGTACAGCGCGAATCCGTGGAGCGGTTATTTGCAGCTGAACGATTCCCCGATGTGGAAGCATGTGCCGAAGACCACTCCTCCGGTCTCGCCGTTGCGCTTGAAAGTGGAAGCCAAGGAAGGCGAAGCTTTGGCGGCGTATATCGATCCGACCGTGCCGATTACGGCGACGACGTGGGTCAATTGGTGGTCTCCACCTCCAAGAGAAGCGACGGATGAGCCGGCTATCGTGCGGCGCTCGCACGGAGCGGGAACGGTCATCTACGCTGCATTCGACCTGTTCCGGATGGAGAGCGAGTTCCACTATGTAACGCCTCTCGTTCAAGGAATTTTCGAATCGAATTTGTCTGATGCCAAGATGCGGCTCGTTTCGGAGCATCCCGGAACCGTCGGTTTCGTAGGTTACGACAGGCCTGCCGAAAAGGCGTTGATCGTGCACGAAATCTCGCATTTGGCGCAATTGACGCAAGGGGAAGCGCCGCCGATTGCCGGGGGAACGCTGAAGTTGTCCGACTCCTGGAAGAATATTAGAAGAGCAGAGCTCGCGTATCCGGAACGCAAAGAATTGAACGTGCGACGGGTTTCGGACGGATACGAAATCGACCTTCCGGAGCTAACGATCCATCAGATCGTGAAGGTTTACTATGGGTGAGCGTCACGTGGATAAAGGAGCGCAGCCGAATGCGAATTAGATTACTTGAAGCCGATGATAACCGCGCCATCGAAGCGATTATCCGGCAATGCTTGATCGAGTTTGGAGGAAATCGTGCAGGGTTGGCGTGGGAAGACGAAAGCTTGAGCCATCTGTCCGACTTTTATGACCAAGAGGGCAGAACTTACTGGGTTGCGGAAGATGCAAACGGCAAGATTGTCGGCGGCTGCGGGATCGCGGAATTCGGTTCCGCCGAGGAACGGATTTGCGAGCTGCAGAAAATGTATTTGCTTCCGGAAGCCAGAGGCACGGGAATTGCGGCAGAGTTGCTGCAGACCGCTCTCCGGTTTGCTGAACAACGATATCAAGCCTGCTATCTCGAGACGCTGCAAGATATGAAAGCCGCGAATCGTTTCTATGAGAAAAACGGCTTTCGGAGGCTGGAAGCACCGCTGTCCGGTTCCGTCCATTTTGCATGCGACGCTTGGTATATCCGCGATTTATGATTTTGCTTAAAAAATCCGATTGACTAACTCGGAATTTGTTGATACGATCAAGAACACATACCGAGTGGCACAATCGACCGGACACGCCGGAGATTCCGTCCATCGCTTTGCAATGCGCAGAGCGGGAGGAATCTCTTTTTTTGCGTTTAAATCCGATTTTGTCAATCGGAATATAAGACATAAGGAGTGTAGACGATGGAGCTGTTTTGGTTCTTCCCCACATACGGTGACGGACGGCACATCGGCACGAATGTCGGCGCGAGGGCGGTCACGCCCGCGTACCTCCGGCAAATCGCCATGGCTATCGACGATCTCGGCTTCGCGGGAGCGCTTCTTCCGACCGGAAGGCCTTGCGACGACGCTTGGGTCGTGGCGTCCTCGCTCGTACCGTTCACCAAAAACCTGAAGTTCCTGGTTGCGGTTCGACCGGGTCTGATGTCGCCTACGCTGGCGGCAAGAATGGCGTCGGCTTTCGACAGGCTCTCGGACGGACGGCTGCTGGTCAATGTCGTAACCGGCGGCGATCCGGAAGAGTTGGAAGCGGACGGGGTCTATCTGGACCACGATTCGAGGTACGCTTTGACGGGCGAGTTTCTGGAAGTGTGGAGAAAGGTGCTTCAAGGGGAAAGCGTGGACCTTGACGGCGAACATATCCGGGTAACCGGAGCGCGCGTGTTTTACCCGCCTGAGCAGAAGCCTTATCCGCCATTGTTCTTTGGAGGCTCTTCGCCGGCGGGAATCGAAATCGCCGCGAAACACTGCGATACTTACCTGACCTGGGGAGAACCTCCCGAAGCGGTCGGCAAAAAAATCGAAGCGGTCCGCAAACGGGCCGAAGCGGAAAACCGTACTTTGAAGTTCGGCATTCGCTTGCATGTGATCGTTCGGGAAACGGAAGAAGAGGCATGGGCCGCGGCAGACGATTTGATCCGGCATTTGGACGACGAAACGATCGCGAAGGCGCAGCAGGTCTATGCCAGAATGGACTCTCACGGACAGAAGCGGATGACCGAACTGCACGGGGGCGACCGTTCCCGGCTTGAGATCAGCCCCAATTTGTGGGCAGGCATCGGACTCGTCCGCGGAGGAGCGGGAACCGCGCTGGTCGGAGACCCGCACACGGTTGCGGAACGGATCAAGGAGTACGCGGAGCTCGGAATCGACACGTTCATCCTCTCCGGCTATCCGCATTTGGAGGAAGCGCACCGGGTCGCGGAGCTGCTGTTTCCGCTGCTTCCGCTCAGCAAGCCTGGGGCCGTTCAAGTTGCGCAGCCGAGCCGGCGAACGGTCGCAGGGGAGGTGGTCGCCTATGAGCGCATTCCCACGGGAACAAGAGGATAACGCCGGCGTAACGGCGAGGTCCAGATGAGAAAGCGCCAGCTTGGCTTATCCGCCGCCGCTCTGCTGGCCGCATTCGCTGCCTGGTGGGCACTGACGGAAGCAGGCGCGGTGAATCCGCTGTTCATTCCTTCTCCCCGTGCCGTGTGGGCGGCGTTCGTGGAAATCGCGTCCTCGGGTTACAAGGGAAGCCCGCTGTCGGTCCACATCGGCGTGAGCATGATGCGTCTCGGCGTCGCATTCGGTATCGCGCTGCTGACCGCGATTCCTCTGGGGCTTCTCAGCGGATATTTCGCTTCGGTAAGGGCCATCGTGGATCCGTTCGTCGAATTTTACCGGCCGCTGCCGCCCCTCGCGTATTACACGCTGCTCGTCCTCTGGATGGGCATCGGGGACGCTTCCAAAATCGCGCTTCTTGCGCTGGCCGCGTTTGCGCCTTTATATTTGTCCGTCGTGTCGGGCGTCGCTCGGATTCCGAGAGACCGGATCCAAGGGGCCCAATCGCTCGGAGCGAGAAAATGGAGGCTGTTCGTCTACGTCATCTTTCCATCCGTTCTTCCCGACCTGTTTACCGGAATACGCACTTCTCTCGGCATGACGTACACGACGCTGGTAGCGGCCGAGATGGTCGCAGCCGTATCGGGTTTGGGCTGGATGGTGCTCGACGCGAGCAAATTCCTGCGCAGCGACGTCATTTTCGCCGGTATTTTATTGATGGGTTTCATCGCCGTCGTCCTGGACGGATTGATCCGTTTGCTCGAACGGAACCGGATTCCCTGGAGCGGCAAAGAATGAATATGAGAGTTTAGGAGAGGTCGCCATGTCGAAAAAAACAAAACGTTTCATCGTCCTGATTTCCCTGATTGCTTCTTTATCCCTGCTGCTGGCCGGATGCGGTACCGATAAGGCCAAGTCCGAAGGGAGCGGCAAGCTTCCGAAAGAGGTGACCATCGGGTACCAGGTCATCCCCAACGCGGAGCTGCTCGTGAAAACGCTGGGGTTGGCGGAGAAGAAATTCCCGGACGTGAAGATCAATTGGAAGCCTTTCGATTCGGGGCGCGACGTCAATACCGCCGTGGCTGCCGGAAGCATCGACCTCGGGCTGGCCGGCTCCGTGCCCGTCGCCATCGGCGTCGCCAATAAGCTGCCTTACCAAGTGTATTTCCTTCACGATATTATCGGGGATGCGGAATCGCTGGCCGTCCGCAAAAGCGAAGGCACCCAAAGCATTAAGGATCTGGCCGGCAAAAAAGTCGCCGTTCCGTTCGGATCCACCTCCCATTTCAGCCTGCTGTCGGCCCTGAAATCCGAAGGCGTGGATCCGGCATCCGTGACGATCCTCGACCTGCAGCCACAAGACATTCTGGCCGCTTGGCAGCGGAAAGACATCGATGGAGCATTCGTCTGGAATCCGACCCTCGGCAAGCTGCTCGCGGATGACGGAACCGTATTGGTCAGCGCGAAGCAGTTGGCCGACAAGGGCATCATCACCGCCGACGTCGGGATCGTCCGTTCGGCTTTCGCGAAGGATTATCCGGACTTCCTGAAGCAATACGTATCCGTGTTGGACGAAGCCGTTCAATCGTACCGCGACCATCCGGAAGACGCGGCCAAAGCGCTTGCTCCCGTACTCAGCACCGATGAGGCGGATGCGCTCGCCCAGACGAAACAGCTGGTTTGGCTGACGTCCAAGGAACAGCAGGATGCGAAGTATCTCGGCTCGAAGCCGGAGGAAAGCGGCTTTGCCGACGTGCTGCTTCAAACCGGGCAATTCCTGGTGGAGCAAAAGCAAATCCCTTCGGCGCCTTCTTTGGGCGACTATCAGAAAGCAATCAATCAAGCGGCTCTTCAACAGTAAGGAGGAGGAACGGAATGGCGCTTCTGGAGACGGACATCGCGGAACGGTTATCCCCGGCGGCACGCGAACAGCCTGTCATTTCGCTGCGGGGGTTGTCCCTGGCTTACGGGGCGGGGAAAAACCGTAAAGCGGTATTGAAAGACGTAAACCTGGAGATCGGGGAAAACGAATTCGTCGTCGTGCTGGGAGCGTCCGGTTGCGGCAAAACGTCCTTGCTGCGCCTTCTTGCGGGTTACGAAACCCACGAGGAGGGAGAGATCGCGGTACTGGGGAGCGAGACTCCCGCACCCCGGCCGGAGGTTGGCGTGGTGTTTCAGCAAGCTAACCTGTTCCCTTGGCTCGATATTCGCCGCAACGTGGAATTCGGTTTGAAAATGAAGCGGGTCAGCCGTCAGGAGCGAAGCCGGATCGCGCTCGAGACGATTCGCCAGGTCGGTCTGGCGGATTATCACCGCTATTTGCCCTATCAGTTGTCGGGGGGCATGAAACAGAGAGCGGCGATTGCCCGCACGCTGGCCGCGGATCCCCGGGTCTTGCTGATGGATGAACCTTTTGGGGCGCTGGACGCGATAACCCGGGAGAATCTCCAGTCCCTGCTCAAGAAAATCTGGAGGGAAACGCGGAGAACCGTGTTTTTCATCACGCACGACGTCGACGAAGCGCTGCTTCTCGGCAGCCGGATTATCGTGATGAGCGGGGCTCCCGGCCGGATCGGCCTGGATCGGGTTAATCCCTTGTTCCGGGAAGGGGAAGGCGTAGGGCAGCTGCGCCAGCATCGGGAGTATGCCGCATTGCGGGAGGAATTGCTCCGCCACCTGGAGAAGCGCGATTCATAACGGGACGGATACGTTTAAAGCGGCTGCGCGTCAGCCGCTTTTTCGTTTATTTTCCCACTTTTGAGACAGCCCCTTTTCCTATTGCGAGCACTCATATGTGATGTAAATGTGATGTTCTATTACACATAGGCTATTGACATTCGAAATTCTCAGAATATAATGAATATAAGTCAGATAAACGTCAGATAAATTTACACAAAGCGTGTGATTAAATGCCTATGACTCCCGGAAAGTTCAAGCAAGAGGTTCTGAAACACTACAACGACATTAACAAGAAAATCTTCAACACGGGTGTCAAACGGCAGGACTTGGAATGGGTCGGTAACAAGCTGCTCTTCATTTCCATCAACGCCCGGCTTCCGCTATTAAAGATTCTGGACGAGCATGATCCGGAAGTGATCACGAGGGTGCACAAAGTGCTGCACGATCGGGTCAAAGAAGAGTTAAAGGAAATGCTGGAATCGATTTTCGATTTGAGAGTCGCCGCCATCCTCAAGGACTACGATGTGATGACCGAATATTCCGGTACGATCGTAATCCTCGAACGCGACGTCCAAGAGTATCTGAAGGATACGCCGGAGCTCTAGCGATAGAGAACCGATGTTCTGTCAGTTCAAGTTCCCGATAACATCTGTCCCCTCAGGTGTCGGGTCTTGAGCTGATTTTTTTATATCTTTCGAGGGCAGGTTTCCGGTTCTTCTCTTCGAGTGGAGCTGGTTGCTATAAAACATTTGAAAGGAAGCGTGAACCTGATGGCTAACAAGGTTGAGGTGTCGGGAGTCTCCAAGTTGTTCCGCCGCAACGGTAAAGAAATTGTAGCCATGCAAGAAACCAACCTGTTCATTGAAGAAGGAAGGTTCGCCAGCATTATCGGACCCAGCGGATGCGGGAAATCGACTTTGTTCAATATCATTGCGGGCCTGATGTCCCCTTCGACTGGCAGGGTCATGGCGGACGGAAAGAATATCGTCGAGAAGGCCGGTTATGTGGGGTACATGCTGCAAAAGGACATGCTGCTTCCTTGGCGCACGATACTCGATAATATCATCCTGGGCATGGAGGTGCGGGGCGTTCCGAAGAAAGAGGCCGTGGAAAGGGCGCTTCCGCTGATGGAGAAATACGGGCTCAAGGGATTCGACAATCACTACCCCAAAGAGCTTTCCGGAGGCATGAGACAGCGGGCCGCGCTGCTCCGCACGCTTTTGTACGATCGGGATATCATCCTGCTCGACGAACCGTTCGGTGCGCTGGATGCGCAGACCCGGCTTCAAATGCAAAACTGGCTGCTGCAAATCTGGGAGGATTTCCGGAAAACCGTCCTGTTCGTGACCCATGACATCGACGAGGCGATTTATCTTTCCGATGATATTTACGTTTTTACCGCAAGGCCGGGACGCATCAAGGCTAAGATCACGGTGCCGATGGAGAGGCCGCGCAAGCAGCAGGACATGACGACGCCGGCTTTTACCGAACTGAAGCATCACCTTTTGGACTTGCTCTCCGAGGAAGTGCGGATTGCAGGCGGCCAGGAGAGAATCTCATAAAACAAAACAGAGAGAAGGAGGAGAGAAACCATGGATTCTGTAAGAAGTGAAGCCTATGTCGTCCAACCGTCCGTCATACAAGAACTTGAACCGGTTAGAGAAGCAGCTCGCGAGAAGCCGGTCGTGCAGGATGTGGAGGAACTCGAGAAGAGGCACCGCCGGGTCGTGCTGTTGGGACGGATCGCGGTCGGCATTCTCATCTTGGTCTGTTGGGAAGTTTTCACCCGCATTGGCCTCATGGACCCCTACTTCTGGAGTTCGCCAAGCGTGATTCTGAAGACCGGATGGGTCGCGGCGACAGAAGGGAGTCTGATCGGAGACGTGCTTTATACGTCCGGTTCGACGGTGATCGGCTTCGTATTGGGCACGCTGGCGGGTTCCTTGATCGGCCTAAGCTACTGGTGGTCACGCAAATACGCGGAAATCAGCGAACCGTTCCTGGTGCTCCTTAATGCGATGCCCAAACTCGCGCTCGCGCCGGTGCTCGTCATCCTTTTCGGTATCGGATTCTACTCGAAGGTGGCCCTTGCCATCGCCATGACCCTCATCGTGGCGGCATTATCGGCATACAGCGGGGTGAAGAGCGTTGATCCGGACATGGAGAAGCTGATGTACTCGCTCGGAGCGAAGAAAAGACAGGTCTTCACGAAGGTCGTCATCCCGTGGTCGATGCCCTGGATTATCAACAGCCTTCGAATCAATATCGCGCTTGCTTTGGCCGGCGCCATCGTCGGAGAGTTCATCTCTTCCCGCGAAGGCGTGGGACGCATGATTCTTTATGCGGGAACGCTGCTTGACATCGATCTGGTCTGGGTTGGCGTCGTCGTTCTGTCCATCTTGTCGATGGTCATGTACGGCGGGGTTGTCCTGCTCGAGAAACAGCTGTCCAAGAAGTTTCCGAAGTAACAAAACAAACAATCTGATAAGTGGGGGAGAATGCGAATGACTATTTTGAAAAAGACGAACCTTGGATTTCTCGTGCTGCTCTTGATGCTGACCATGGCGCTCGCCGCATGCGGCAAGAAGGGGGAAACCGCCGGTGCGGCGACCCCTTCGTCCCCGGCGTCCGCTTCCCAATCGTCGGGTACTTCCGGGGAGTTGAAGAAACTCGTCATCGCGGAGCCGATCCACAGCGTGGGCTATTTGCCTCTGTATGTGGCGCAGAAGGAAGGGTATTTCGAGAAACGCGGGTTACAGGTGGAGGTGATCACGGCAACGGGCGGCGCACACGTGACCTCGGTGGTGAGCGGCGATGCTTGGGGCGTTATCGGCGGACCGGAATCCAACGCAATGGCCAACCGCAAGAATAAGGATCCGATTGTCTCCGTCGTGAACGTCGTCAACCGCGCCAACGTATATTTGATGGCCAAAAAAGGACTGGCGCCGAAGAGTAATTCCAAAGAAGACCTGAAGGAGTTTCTCAAAGGCAAGAAAATCTCGGCCAGCCGGCATGGAGGGACGCCGAATCTGCTTACCCGGTATTTACTCATCGAGCTTGGCCTGGACCCCGAGAAGGATGTGACGCTTGAGGAGCCGGCTGACGGTTCGACGGTCGTGTCCATGGTGCAGAAAGGCATCGTCGATCTGGCCAACGGGGCGGAGCCGCAAATCACGGACGGCATTTCCAAAGGCGTGTGGGACGAGCCTTTCTACAAATTTCCGGACATGGGCGACTACTCTTATTCCGTGCTGAGTGTCCGCAAATCCTCGATAGACGAAGATCCGGCGACCGTACAGGCGTTTGTCGACGCCATTATTGAAGGCTTGAACAAGGTGAACGGTGACAAGGAATACGCGAAAAGCGCCGTGAAAGCCGAGTTCCCGACCTTATCAGACGAGAGCGTGCAAGCTTCGCTTGACCGCGCGTACGAGGACAATCTGTGGAGCAAGGACGGGCTTATTTCGGAATCCGCCCTCAAGCTCGACATGGACGTCATGTTGAAAACAGGCATTTTCACCGATCCGTACAAGTACGATGAGCTTGTCGACATGCAATTCGTGAAAAACTCCAAATAATTTGACGAGGTGACAAGAGATGAAATTCAAAGAACAGCACGTTATTCCCGAAAAAACCGCCCTGATCGTCGTAGACGTACAGAACGATTATTGCCATCCGGACGGCGCCTGCGCCAGGCGCGGCAATGACGTAAGCGGCGTGAAGGGGATGGTTCCGCATTTGGCGGCTTTAATCAACGGCGCCAGAGAGAACCGCGTTCCCGTCATTTTCATCCAAACCTTCCACGAGAGGGCGACGGATTCCGCCGCCTGGACAGACCGTTCCGACGGCCGTTCCGGAGATGTGTGCCGCACAGGTACGTGGGGCGCGGAGTTTTACGAGGTGTCTCCGCAGGCCGGCGACATTATCGTGAACAAACACCGGTACAGCGCGTTCGTGAACACGAGACTGGACTCGGTGCTTCGGACGCTGAAGGTCGAAACCTTGATCATGACCGGCGTTAGTACCAACGTCTGCGTAGAATCGACGGCCCGGCAAGGCTATATGCTCGATTACAACATCGTTCTCGCGTCTGATGCTTGCGCCGCGTTTTCGCAGAAGGCCCATGAGATGACCCTGGAAAATATCGACGGCTATTTCGGTTCGGTGGTAAAAGTAGAGCAGATTTTGAACGTATGGGCATCCCAACGCGCGGAGGTGTCCGAGGCCGTCGGCCTTTAACAGGACGCTTGGGTATCGATCATGAATCTTACCTCCCGCGACCTTGCGCGTTACGTCATCTGTCTGGGATCGTTTCTCTCCAATTTGTCCGCCGGCATGCTGAACGTCGGTCTCCTGGACATCGCGGGCGAATACGGCCGTCCTGTCGGGGCTGTCCAATGGGTAATCACTCTTTATTTACTTACGATATCCGTTTGCTTGCCCTTGATGGGCCGGCTGGGGGACTTGCGCGGCAAACGAAGCGTCCATAACATGGGATTTCTGATTTTTCTGGCCGGCTCCGTTTGCTGCGCGGTTTCCCCGAATCTGGCTGTGCTTCTGTTCTCGCGGGTGCTGCAAGGCGTTGGCGCGGCCATGTACCAGGCCACCAATATGGCGCTCGTTGTCTCGCTTGCAGTGCCGGAGCGGCGCGGCAGAGCGCTGGGTATTATCAGCACGTTCGTAGCGGCGGGAACGATTATCGGGCCCAGCTTAGGCGGTGTCGTCATACAATGGCTGCATTGGAAAGCGAATTTCTGGATTCTCGCCGCGATGGCCTGCTTGTTGTGGATCTGTGCTCAGCGACTGATCCCGGTGGACAAACCCGTTTCGCGAGTTCCTTTGGACGGCATCGGGGCGGCGCTTTTCGCCGCCGGTCTCGGCACTTTGGTCACCGCTTTAAACCTGGGCCAAACCTGGGGCTGGATGTCGCCCGCCTTGTGGTCGCTTTGGGCCGTCTGCGCCGGTCTGGCCGCTGCGTTCCTTTACTGGAGCCGGTCCCCACGGTGGCGTACGGGCGAGAGGATGCCGTTTATCCAAACCGGCGTTTTCCAAAATCCCACGATCCGGCTCGGTTTTCTTATTACCATTCTGACGTACATGGCCGCATTCTCCACTCAAATTGTGGTGCCGTTCCTTTTGCGGGGGGAGATGGGCTACGGGCCGGCGCTGGCGGGACTGATCGTGGCCGGATATCCTCTGTCGCTGATCGTCTCCGCTCCGTTGAGCGGCGATTTGTCCGATCGATTCGGCTCGAACGCCATCATGAGGCTCGGACTGATCTTGATGGCCGGCGCGCTGCTTGCGCTCAGCTTCGTGTCCGCCGGTACTTCGCTTATTTACGTATTGGGATTCATCATCCTTCTCGGTTCATCCATGGGGATGATTACTTCCCCGAACAGCAACCTTATCATGGGGAATGCCGATGAATCCCTGGTCTCTTTCATCGGCAGCATGATCGCGCTCAGCCGCAACGTCGGTATGATGTTCGGCTCGGTTCTGGCGGGCTCGCTCATGCACGCCGCCTCCGGTTACCGCAACGTATTCATCACATCCGCAGCTTTAGTCACGGTCGTCGCATTTTGGCAAGTCCGTCACGTTCGCAAGGAATGGAAACGCAAAGCCTTGTCGGCTACCCGATAAGAAGCGAAATAGATTGGTCGATTGATCAGCGGGGCTCCCGGCCGGATCGGCCTGGATCGGGTCAATCTTTGTTCCGGGAAGGGGAAGGCGTGGGGGAGCTGCGCCAGCATCGGGAGTATGCCGCGTTGCGGGAGGAATTGCTCCGCCACTTGGAGAGGCGCGATTCATAACAATGTTTCAAGCGGCTGCGCGGCAGCCGCTTTTTTCGTTTAGAATGGACTTATGTATATCCGCACAGGGGGTTAAGATGGACCCGATTCGGGAAGTCATTGAAACGTTACGGGAGATTGCCAAGGCCAACATGCCGGGTGCACATGAGTTTGTGTATCATGACGCCATCAATTATAAATTGCATGAAGCGTCGAACAGGTGGATCTGCTACATCACGGCTCACAAGAACTACGTGCGATTGGAATTTTATTTTGGGGCGAATCTTTCCGACCCTCAGAAACTTTTACAAGGCACAGGTCGGCGTATGCGTCACGTCAAAATAAAGACGGCAGAGGAAGCTCGCGCGGATGAAGTGGCGGAGTTGATTCGACAAGCTTGGGCAGAAGCGCAGCCCATCCCTGCGGATTCTCCCAATGAAAATGGACTGTTCTGATTAGTAAGAAGAGCCTGCCGGTTCGCCGGCAGGCTTTTGCTGTAACCACATCTAATCGCTTAAGAAAATGTTGCGAATCGTTTAACGGATGTTCAGAAATTGTTCAGTCGTATCTTCTATAGTTAGTTGGTTGTATTTTAATTAAGCCATTTGAAATACGCTATCATCGCAAGTCCCACAAGTTACCCGACGATCAACTAAGGCTATGGTCATCTAAGACATTGGAGGGTCATTCATTTGGTTTTTACCCCCGGATTGAAAAAGCCTCGATTTCGCTGTTCGCTGCATTCCTCCTATTTTTCAGTTTCATGCCGCCCACTCTCCCAACCGTGCATGCAGGAACCTGCATCGCTAACTGCGGTGACCAGCCTGCCACTTGGCCCTTAAGTAAGCATCTCTGCGTTCCCCCTAACAGAGCCGGGCTCAATCCCGATCGCGTAAATTTCACAAGCGGCTTTCTCGAAGAAGCCGGGAGACATGTCTTCTCACTGCTTTACGAGTTCTAGTGCCGATCCGCCCTATTTCCGAATCAAACCCGGCACAATTAGCGTGTCGTGTTGAGATATTCAATAACAGCAGAGGTGTCGACAATGAAGACGATCAAGAAAATATTAACCGCATTATTCATTCTAGCGTTAGCACTCACAAGCTTGCGGATACCGGTTGCCTCAGCCGATACGCCAGACGACGGATCCCTACCATCTGAGAGCCTTACATCCGTGACGGATGCCGTTTATGCTGTCACGGGGGTTAGTTTGGATCAGAAAAAACTTTACCTTGCGAGCGGAACAACAGCTGCGCTGAGCGCGACCGTCAGTCCTGAGAATGCGACCGATAAGAGCTTGAGCTGGAGCAGCTCTGATTCCAATGTAGCCACCGTGGGCGCCAATGGCGTGGTAACCGCAATAGGCTCAGGATCCGCAACGATTACCGTAACCACTACGGATGGGAGTTTTACGGCGAGTAGCATTGTGACCGTAAATCTTCCCGAGGCTACCAATGTAACTATAGCGAAGGCGTATCCCTATAAAGATTATTTTCTGATCGGGAACTACGATTATTACACGAACAAAGTTCGGAAGGGTAATGCTTCTACCTATCAATGGTATCGAGCGAATAATCCCAGCGGCGACGGTAAACAAGCAGTTACGGACGCTGTATATCTGACTTACACACCGACAGCGGGTGACGTCGGTAAATACCTTAGATTAGAGGTAACTCCTAACAATGGATATTATCAAGGGTTGACCGTAGCCAGCGGTTGGATAGAAATCCGTACCCCCGAGGGCGATGGATTGCGCTCGACGCCGTTCAGTGGAACACTCACGACCGAACACGTGTTTAAGCGCCCCGAGTTTCCGGATACCGCAACGCCGACCGGCGTATACGACGCCGAATCGATGACTTCCGTTTCAAGCGATGATTTTAACTATTTTTACTATAATGTCATCCCGGATACTAGCGGTGATTATATGTTCTGGGTGAAGGACGCGGCCATCGATCGCAGTGACTCGGTCGTATTTGTTTACAAGGATCAATTTGACGCTTCCAGCCCTTTAACCAACCTGATTGCCGGCAATGACGACATGCTTGGGTTCGGCATCTACGGCAATCAGCCCGATCGTGCAAAGTCGTACATTCCGATGCTGCATTTGGATGCGGGAAAAACATACATTTTGGTGATGACGACTTGGCAAAACGGCGAATCCGGAGATGTCTCCTTCCAGAGTCTGGGCCCGGGAACGCTTCAATTGATCAAGCCTAATCCGATAAACGATCTGACTGCCGCTGCAGGTAACGGAAAAGTGAAGTTGACCTTCAGTGCAGCTGCGCGGTCGACAAGCGTTCGGATCGAACAATCTACGGATGAGGTAACATGGACGCAGGCT
The DNA here is from genome assembly GCF_003713065.1 of Cohnella candidum. Lineage (NCBI taxonomy): Bacteria > Bacillati > Bacillota > Bacilli > Caryophanales > Paenibacillaceae > Cohnella > Cohnella candida. Next base: position 4,979,894 of record NZ_CP033433.1, read on the forward strand.
GCCACAACGGGCACGATCGATTCCTCGACGACGAGCGCATGGGTGACCGGGCTTACGAACGGGGATATGTATCATTTTCGCTTAGTGGTGACCGGGGGCGACCGGATGGGGATATCCAATGTGGATGGGGCAATGCCTCTTGCTTCCCTAATATCGAACGATGCGACGCTCAGCGATATGACGATAAGCGCAGGGACGTTGAACCCTGTGTTTGTATCTGGAACAAGTACCTATCGAACGAACGTAGGAAGTAATGTGGCCAACATCACGGTGACCCCGACGGTGTCGGAGGATCACGCGACGGTGAAGGTAGCCGGCCAGACGGTATCAAGCGGCCATGCGTCGAATCCAATCCCCTTGAACGGTGGGGATAACACGATTCAGGTGGTGGTCACGGCCGAAGACGGCCAAACCAGCAACACGTATACGATTACGGTTTCACGAGCCAACCCGCCTGCACAATCGGAGTCGGGGAACTTGCAGCAGACAACAGCGGTAGAAGTTCTCGTGAACGGCAAAATCGAGAAAGCGGGCACCGCGACGACGTCCGTCGTGAACAATCGGACTGTAACAACCGTCAGCGTCGATCAGAATAAGCTCGATGAGAAGCTCGCAGCCGAGGGACGGAAAGCCGTGATTACCATTCCGATCAAATCGGCGGATTCCGACGTCGTCGTCGGCGAGCTCAACGGCCAAATGATCAAGAACATGGAGCAGAAGGAAGCCGTGGTGGAGATCAAGACCGGGAACGCCGCCTACACGCTTCCTGCTCAGCAAATCAATATTAACGCGGTGTCTGATCAATTGGGGCAGAACCTGCAGTTGCAAGATATTAAGGTCCAAATCGAGATCGCTTCCCCTCCAAGCAATACCGTCAAGCTGGTGGAGTCAACCGCTGCAGCCGGACAGTTTACGATCGTGGCTCCTCCGCTCGACTTCACTGTCCGCGGAACCTACGGGGGAAAGACGGTGGAGGTTTCCAAGTTTATCGCATACGTGGAACGGATGATCGCCATCCCGGACGGAGTCGACCCGCAGCGGATCACGACCGGGATCGTCATTGAGCCGGATGGAACGGTCCGTCACGTGCCGACGAAGATCGTTGTAGAAGACGGCAAATACTACGCCAAAGTGAGCAGTTTGACCAACAGTACCTACTCCGTCGTCTGGCATCCGATCGAATTCCAAGACGTAGCTGCCCATTGGTCGAAAGATGCCGTGAACGACATGGGTTCCCGTATGGTCATTAAAGGCATCTCTGATCAGACGTTTGCGCCGGATCAAGCGATTACCCGTGCGGAATTCGCGGCTATCCTGGTTCGTGCTCTCGGATTGAAGCTGGAAAAGGGAACTTCCTTCTCCGACGTAAAGGCATCGGACTGGTACGGCGAAGCCATTCATACAGCGAAGTCGTACGACCTGATCAGCGGGTTTAAAGACGGCTCCTTTCAGCCGAACCGCAAGATCACACGCGAGGAAGCGATGACCGTGATTAGCAAAGCGATGAAGCTGGCCGGGCTCCGCGTAAGTGGATCAAAAGAGCAAGCGAAGGCCTCTCTCGAAGCCTATAGCGACGCAACGCTCGCTTCTGCTTGGGCTGTCGACGGCTTGGCGGATTGCTTGCAGGCAGGCATCGTTTCAGGAAGAGCAAATCACCGGCTTGCGCCTCTCGACTCTATCACGCGAGCGGAAGTAGCCGTTATCGTGCAGCGTCTTCTTCAGAAAGCCGATTTGATTTAAGAGCATACAGACCGCCGGAGGGTTTACAACGACTCCGGCGGTTTTTTCATTTTCCACTTTTGTGCCATGTTCTGCAGAAACCAATCGGCATGATTTTCGTATTCATGCTTATTAAGGAGCACGGAAGGGGTTATGAGGGTTGATCCTGAGGCGGATTGAAGAATCAAGCGAACGGTATCTTGGGCCATTAACGGATATGGCGCTGGACCTCTGGCCGGACAGTGATTATGACGAACTCCGAAATGAATTCTTCGAGTTTCTGCAATCGGACAAAGATAAGGTTTATCTCTATTTGGCAGACGATCTGCCCGTGGCATTCATCCACCTGTGCATCAGATTCGACTATGTAGAAGGTTCGGTAACGAGCCCTGTCGGTTATGTAGAAGGGATATACGTTAAACCGGAGTACAGACGGCAGGGGATTTCTAAAGCGCTTCTGCAGAAGAGCGAGGAATGGATGAAAAGCAAAGGCTGTAAACAAATCGGCTCGGACATCGAGTATGACAACCATACGAGCTATCAATTTCATCTCGGCGTCGGATTCAAAGAAGCCAACCGGATTATCTGTTTTATTAAAGATCTCGAATAAGGCACAAGGCGGTACCGGTTAATCCCCGGCACCGCCTTCTTCGTTAACGTTTACGCAACTTTTTGGCAATCACGGTGCCGATCGACTGGACGAGTTGAACGGAAAGGATGAGCAAGATCACGCAGGTGATCATGACGTTCGGTTCCCAGCGCTGATAACCGTACCGAATGGCGACGTCGCCCAGACCGCCGGCCCCGACCACCCCGGCCATCGCGGAAGCGCCGACCAGGCTGATGGTTCCGATCGTTAATCCGAGTATGAGGCCGGGTCTCGCTTCCCGTAGAATTACGCGCGTAATGATTTGCCTTCGGGTCGCTCCCATGGCTTGAAACGCCTCGATGACGCCGCGATCGACCTCAAGAAGGGCCGATTCCATCAACCGTGCAAGGTAAGGGGCCGTATAGACGACCAGCGGCACGATGGCGCCTTTCACCCCGATCGTCGTGCCGACAATGGATTTCGTGAAAGGGATGATGGCGACCATCAAAATGATGAACGGCAGCGAGCGCAAAATATTAATGACCACGTTCAAAATTTGATAAATCAACGTATTTTGATAGATATGCCCAGGCCGGGTGACGACGAGCACAACGCCGAGAAACAATCCGATCACCGCGGAAACGAGCAAGGCGTAACCGACCATGATGCCTGTCTCTTTCATCGATTGCACGTATAAGTCCCAGAATTCCCCGAAGATGCCGAAAAAGTCAGCCAGCATGGTCAATCACCTCAATCTGCAGCTCTTGTTTGGACAAGTAATCCATGCCTGCCTGAATGGCCTCCGCTTCGCCCGTTACTCGAACGACGAGGGTTCCGTAAGTCGTATCCTTGATTTGCGTGATGTTGCCGTACAGAATATTGGGGCGCAGCGAGAACCGGGTGGCCAAATCCGCCCAGATCGGCTCCGCGACGTGCTCGCCGACGAACGATATCCGCAATAGTTTTCCGGAACTGTTCCGCTCTTTGATTTTCTTGAGCAGAGACTCGGGTAAGTTCACGTCGAAAATGGTCTTGATGAAGTTTCGGGTAATCGTCTGCTTCGGATTCGAAAATACGTCCAGCACTTTGCCTTCTTCGACGACTTCTCCGTTTTCCATGACCGCGACGCGGTCGCAAATTTTCTTGATGACATGCATCTCATGGGTGATCAATACGATCGTGAGATTGTATTTGCGGTTGATTTCGAGCAGCAGTTCGAGAATGGACTCGGTGGTTTGCGGGTCAAGCGCCGACGTCGCTTCGTCGCACAACAAGATTTCCGGATCGCTGGCCAATGCCCGCGCGATCGCGACGCGTTGCTTTTGGCCGCCGGAAAGCTGGGAAGGGTAAACGGATTCCTTATCCTTCAGTCCGACCAGCTCCAACAGTTCATGGACCTTTCTGGTGATTTCCTTTTTCGGGGCATTCACCAGCCGCAGAGGCGCGGCCACGTTGTCAAACACCGTATTGGAAGAGAGCAAATTGAAGTTTTGAAAAATCATGCCGATTTTACGCCGCGTTTGCCGGAGCTGGGCTTCGTTCAACCCGGCCAGATCGACCCCGTTGATCCGGACGGTTCCTTCGGTCGGCCGTTCCAGGAAGTTGATGCAACGGATCAGGGTGCTCTTTCCCGCGCCGCTGTAACCGATAATGCCAAAAATTTCGCCTTTGCCCACCTGCAGCGTGACTTTTTTGACGGCTTCGATTTTTTGTTTATGTTGATGAAAGACTTTCGTTACGTTCTCTAGATGAATCATGCGGCACGCCCTTTCATGTCTCGATGAAAATAGGAAAGGCAGGTCCGTCCCCGAGGGAGAGACCTGCACATGTTCAGCGTGGTTGAATTACCAAGCAGGAACCATCGAGTCGCCGTATTTTTCCGTTACGAATTTTTTCACTTCTTCGGATTGGAAAGCTTTGACCAAGCGCTGGAATACCGGCTTGTCCTGCTCGCCTTCGCGAACCGCGATGATATTCACCCACGGGGAATCTTTAGGCTCGCGGTAGATCGCGTCTTTGCTGGGGGAAAGACCGTTGTCGATCGCGTAGTTGGTGTTGATGACCGCTGCCGTCAGGTCGCCGAGCGCTTTCGGGATAAAGGCCGCATCCAGTTCTTTGAATTTCAGGTTTTTCGGGTTTTCCGCGATGTCGCGGACCGTGGCCGTAATGCCGACTCCGTCTTTCAGCTTAATCAAGCCGGCGCTTTGGAACAGGATGAGCGCGCGGGCGCCGTTGGTCGGGTCATTCGGCAAACCGAGCGTATCGCCGTCTTTCAGTTCCGCCAGATCCTTGATGGATTTGGAGTAGACGCCAATCGGATAGTTGATCGTATCCGCCAGCTTCACGATGTGCGTGCCGTTCGTTTTGTTGAATTCGTCGAGGTAAGGCACGTGTTGGAAAGCGTTGGCGTCAAGTTGGCCGTCTTCCAGCACTTTGTTCGGCTGAACGTAATCGTTAAATACGACAAGCTCCAAATCCAGATTATCTTTAGCGGCAACTTCTTTGGCCACTTTCCAGATTTCTTCTTCCGCTCCGGCCATAACGCCGAGCTTCAATTTAGCCGGTTCGGAACCGGTGGGGCTGGCGCTCGCGCTTTCGTTCGGGCTGCTGCTGGCCGAGCTGGAGGCAGCCGCGCTGCTTTCGCCGGATTTGTCGTCGTTCGATTTACCGCAAGCTGCCGCGATTACCGTAAACACGAGAACGAGAAGTACAAGCAGAGATTTTTTTGCCATCCTGAACACCGCTTTCAACTGAGTTTGATACTTGCCGGACTAAAATAGTTATTAACCTACCGGAATAGTATGAATTAAAATATAGTTTGTGTTTTACGGCACGTCAAGTAAAAATTTACAAAATGCAATGAAAGGTTTTTCTCGCGACTCGTTCCGGCGGTTTATCGAGATAGAGCACGATGGAGCCGTCTTCTTCCCGCACGTCATACTTGAGGAGTCCATCAGAATAATAGGTCAATCCGTAATTGTGTGAAAAAGTGCTGTAGTTCGATTTTGCCTGCTTGGAGACGAAGTTTCGGCCCGAGTTTCCCTGTAGTTCGATTTTGCCTGCTTGCAGGCTCTTTTTCAGCACCGGCCCTCCGAAATGCGCTTCTAAGTGTGCGATTTCGAACTGGAGTGTGCCTCCCGCCGAAAATACTAAATTAAGTGTGCAAAACCGAACTGCGCGGGTCGATGGGAATGAGACGGGGATCAAATTGGGGTGACGGTGGTGGGGCGAGCTTGTTCGCGCGCGCACATTACCACGCAAAAAGGCAGCGAGCCCAAAGCTCGCTGCCTTTTCCGCATATCGTACCCTCGATTACTTAGGTCCCCACAGCGCGGGAACGTTCGGCGGCTCCCAACCCGTCTGGGAGGTGTGCGCCTGAATGCAATAGTACGTGATGCCGCCGTACGTGACCAAGTCGTTCACGTTGTACCAGGTGTTCGGCGCCCAGGCGGGGATGCCGGATTGGCTCGTCGTGACCGTAAGCGCGTTGCTGGCGGCGGAGACGTTGCCTGCGGCATCCCTCGCCTTGACGGTGAACGTGTAAGACGTGTTCGCGGCCAACCCGGTGATCGTCGCGGAGGTTCCGGTGACGTTCACGTTCGTCGAGCCGTAGGACACGGTGTAACCGGTGACGCCGACGTTATCCGTGGACGCGGTCCAGCTCAGGGAGACGCTCGAGGACGTCTTGGACGGCGACGTCAGGTTCGTCGGCGCGCTGGGCGGCGTCGTGTCCGTCGGCGGCGGGCTCGTCGTCACGGTGAGCGCGTTGCTGGCGGCGGAGACGTTGCCTGCAGCATCCCTCGCCTTGACGGTGAACGTGTAAGATGTGTTCGCGGCCAGCCCGGTGATCGTCGCGGAAGTGCCGGTGACGTTCACGTTCGTCGAGCCGTAGGACACGGTGTAGCCGGTGACGCCGACGTTATCCGTGGACGCGGTCCAACTGAGGGAGACGCTGGAGGACGTCTTGGACGGCGACGTCAAGTTCGTCGGCGCGCTGGGCGGCGTCGTGTCCGTCGAAGCCGGGCTCGTGGTCACGGTGAGCGCGTTGCTGGCGGCGGAGACGTTGCCCGCCGCGTCTTTCGCGCTGACCGTGAACGTGTACGACGTGTTTGCGGCCAGTCCAGAGATCGTCGCGGAGGTGCCGGTGACGTTCACGCTGCTTGAGCCATAGGAAACGGTGTAGCCGGTGACGCCGACGTTATCCGTAGACGCGGTCCAGCTGAGGGATACGCTGGAGGACGTCTTGGACGGCGACGTCAGGTTCGTCGGCGCGCTGGGCGGCGTCGTGTCGCCTGCGCCCGTCGTTGGCAGGTCTGTCGCGAGCTTATTGAGCAGCGTCTTGTTGCGGTCGCCGCTGAATTCCCAGAACATCGCGCCGGCCAGGTTTTTCGTCTTGATGTACGACGTTTTCTCGCCGATGGATTGAACGTCGTCGTAGCTGATATACGTTTTGTTAGACGGATTGTAGAGGTACGGCACCCTTGCGGTGGCGTTCCAGTAGCGGGTGTAGCCGTTTTTGTTCACGTAGTTGTTCTCGATGTCCGAGTAATCCAGCACGCCGGCCTCCCAGGTCCCCGTGGAAGGACCGGTGCAGCTTTGGTACTGCCCGTTGCCCGTCGTGTTGCATCCCGTCCAGCCGCGCCCGTAAAAAGGCACGCCCATGACGAGTTTGCTCGCGAGAACGCCCGCGTTCAGATGCCCCGTGACGCCGGCGTCCGTGTTGAACGTGGAAGCGTTCGGAACGCCGGCGGCCGCGGCGGCGGGGTCATAGTACAGCGGCGAGTTATGGGCGCTCACCGTCTGCCAGCCGCCATTGAAGTCGTACGTCATGATGTTGATCCAGTCGACGATGGCGGCGATATTCGCCAGCTCCGTGTTCTGGGCGTACGTCGGGCTTGCTCCCGAAGCGATCGTCAGCAAGTAATGCTTGCCGTCCGCCGTTCCCGCCGCATCCAGCTTGGCGCGGATCGCTTGAAGCAGCAGCGTGTAGTTCTGCTTGTCGGCCGCCCTGTAGCTGTTGCCCGCGAGTCCGCCTCCGACCGGATACTCCCAGTCGAGGTCGACGCCGTCGAATTGGTATTTGCGGAGGAAGTTGACCGCCGAATTGGCGAAATTGTCCCTCGTATCCGCGCTGGCCGCGACGTCCGAGAACCGGTTGGACCAGCTCCAGCCGCCGACCGAGATAATCGTTTTCAGGTTCGGGTTGATTTGTTTCAGCTTGATCAGCTGTTTGAAGTTGCCTTTGAGCGGATCGCTCCACACGTCTCCGGGGTTGCTCTTCTGCGCGTCGATCCAAGGATCGCCCATGACGATGGACCCGTTGGGCACGTTGATCACGCCGTTTTCGTCTTGGCAGCTCCATGTAGCCGGGTTAGGACCGGTCGGGTCCGGATTGCCGTGCGAGCCGTTCCAGCAAATGTCGGCGAATGCGTAGTTGATATGAGTTACTTTGGTAGGATCGATGTCATACACTTGATAGTTTCGGCCGTAGGCGCCCCAGGCGGGATAATAGCCGATGATCTTGTAAGGCGCGGCGGCTTCCGCCTTGGCGGGGGCAAGCAGGCCGGGAATGAGGGACAGCAGGAGTGCGGCAACCATTACGAGCAGGTTCGTCTTGCGGAAGCGAACTGCGAGGGTCGTCATTCTTCATTCCACCTCTCCTCATGCGTAATGAAATCCGAACGGCAAAAAAACCGTTTCATGACGAATCGGCATCACCTCCTTTAACGAAAATCGCGAAAGGGAACGACGGCGGATGGACGAATCTTACGGCATTCGGCAGCGGTATGGAATTTTAAGAGGTTAATAGAGAGGTTCATAGCATCGTTATTCTTATTGTGAAGGAAGATTCGAGGCCCAGAAAGAGGAAAATCCCCTAATAAGGGGATAGAATCGTGGCATGGATGACGAGGTTGCCGCTCACGTGGCGGTGACCAGTTTGTTTTTACCGGAGCGTTTGGCTTGATAGAGGCGGGCATCCGCCCGTTCGAACAACTCTTCCTTGCCGATCGCAGGTTCGTAAGCGGCCAGTCCGGCACTGAGCGTGACGGCTTGTCCGCCCAAATCCTCATGGCGAATGCCGGCCGCGCGTTCCCGGATCGCTTCCATCGTGCCGACCGCCTCTTCGTAACGCGCACCCAAAAGCAGGATCGCGAATTCTTCGCCGCCGTAACGCGACGCGATGGCGTTCTCCGGGACAAGCTCCCGGATCAAGCCGGAGACCCGCGACAAAATCGCGTCCCCGGCGCGATGACCGTAGGTGTCGTTCACCGATTTGAAGTTATCGATATCTATCAGAGCCAAATAAAACCCGCTTTCCGGGTGCTGTCTGCCATACTCCCAAGCGAGTTCGAAATGCTCATGGAAGGATGCCTGGTTGTACAATCCGGTCAGCGCATCGATCTGGGATTGCCGCCGCATGGCCGCGTATTGCGCCATCAGCTCTTGTTTCGCTTTCAAGGTCACGTAGAGCTCTTCCCGCAGTTCCCGTCCCCGGATCATGATGACGATGGCGACCCAGGTGCACATGGCGAGGAAGCACGGGGTGGCGACCAGGTCGAAATCGGAAAGGTAGTTTCGGTAAACGGGGTAGCGGAGGCACAACAGGATAAAAGCGGCGAATTGAAGGAATGAGGCGAAGAGCGTGAGCCGAATTCGATAAAAAATGACGGAAGCCAAAATCGGCAACAGCAGGAGCGCGGAAATGATGCGGATATCCGTATTCAGCCGGACCAGCGTCACGGAGATCAGGCTTCCGGCGATGAGCAGCGAATAGATGGACAATCGCGGCACGAGGCGCCGCACGATCCATGCGGCGAACAAGGCCGCGCTCATGGCGAGCGTCGGCCCGATCAGGATGATCGAATAGAATTCCAAAGCGGAAGCTTCATAGGGAAGGAATAGAAACGACATCAGCTGCGCCAGGAAATGGACGCCGATAATGCACCAGTAGGAAAACCAGACTCGTCCGGCCCATTTGCTCTCTTGGCGCGTCAAATGTTCTGTCATGGGGGGCCTCACCTGTCTAGCATTCGGATAATGAATTTTACCACATGGACGCCTCCGCTAAAGTTTAGATTTTATTAATAATTTGATTAGCCCGCGTTAATTTTCTTTTCTCGGCAGTTTAGAAGTGGAGTCTACTATAGGGAATGTGACGCAGAGATGCGTCGATTAAACGCCTTGGAGGTCATCGATATGAAGAAAAAGGTTTTGATGCTGGGAGCAGGCTTGACGCTCGGAAGCGCGCTGCTCGTCACTTCCGCTTTCGCGGACATTGGAGGAGCGCGCGGCTATGAAGCTTACAAGGACGCTTTGAAGCAAACGGCAGCCACCTCCAGCGCAACGCAGCGGATCGCGCTCGCCTTGCAGGATAACGGCAAATCCTTGCTGAACGTCACGACGACGGTGAAAGAAGACGGCAAGGACGTCAGCGGCAAAGCCGCGATCCAATCCGGAGGAACTTCGCAAAACTTCGAATTCTACAACCAGGACGGCCAATCGGTCCTGAAAGCCGGCAACAGCGATACGTATTTCGTGACGAACGAATCCGGCAAACGCGAAATGAAGCATGCCGACCGGTTCAAGGACAATCCGCAGCTCAGCAAGGAAATGGAAAACGTCGTAGACGCGCTCGTCGGCAACCTGAAGAACGAAGTCGTACTTAGCGGTTCCGAGGACGGGCAGCATTCGATCGACATGAAGCTGACCGGCTCGCGCATCCCTTCCGCCGCCAATGTGATCGGATCGCTGCTGATCAAGGAAATGAGCGGAAAAGACATGCAGAGCAAGATGGCTCACCGCCCGATGGGCAGCCAGGCGCTGGGGCTTGACGTCGCGCAAATTACCGCCGAATTCCCGGAATTGACGCAGGACGTGAACATCGACGAAGTGTCGCTGCATGCGGACATCGATGGCGACCAACACATCAACAGCCAAACGATCGGCTTCAAAATTTCCGGCAAGGACGCTTCCGGCCAATCGCATAACGTGGTCATCCGCGCGGATATCGACACGTCCGATCTCGGCACCACAACGCCGGATTCCGTCAACCTGACGGGCAAGAAAGTCCAAAAAATCGAATTCGCCGATTTTGAACATTAATCCGAATACGAGGGAGCGGCTTCACCGCCGCTCTCTTCCCATCGAGGAGGGAACAATCATGTACGGGGATACCGTTCTGGAAATACAAGGCCTCACCAAAACCTACAAAAATAACCGGGGCATCGCCGACGTTTCGCTTCGGGTCAACGAAGGGGACGTTTACGGGTTCTTCGGGCCCAACGGCGCCGGCAAAACGACCGTCATGAAAATCGCGGCCGGTCTCGCCAAGGCCGACAGGGGCTCCGTCCGGCTGTTCGGTTACGATCCCGGGGAACGGTACGAGGATGCCATGAAGCAGGTAGGGGTGCTCATCGAGAAGGCCGAAGCGTTCGAATATATGAGCGCGTACCGCAATCTCGAGCAGGCTGCCAGGCTGTATCCGGGGCTGCCGAATTCGAGGATCGACGAAGCGCTGGAGCTGGTGGGCCTCGCCGCTCACAAGAAGGAGAAGGTCGGCCACTATTCGCTCGGCATGAAGCAGAGGCTCGGTATCGCGTCCGCCATCCTGTCCAAACCGAAGCTGCTTATTCTTGACGAACCGACCAACGGCCTGGACATCGAAGGGATGGTCGAAATCCGCGAGTTGATCGCGCGGCTGGCGAAGGAAGAGCAGGTCACGTTCTTCTTGTCCAGCCATCTCATCTCCGAGATGGAGATGATCTGCAACCGCGTCGGCATTCTCCATAACGGCCGATTGATTCGCGAAGGCGGGATGGGTGAGCTCGTTCACGGCTCCGGGCAGTCTCTCGAAAGTTATTTCGTACAGCAAATCCGCGCGGAAAGGGAGGCCGGCCGCCATGAGCCTGCTGAAGTCCATTACCATTAACGAAATCGTCAAACTGCTGTCGAGGAAAAAAACGGCGTTTTTCCTGCTGCTGCCCGCCGTGCTCCCGTTCCTGGGACTGTTTGCCGTCATTCGGCTGCAGAGCGGACTGGGCGTCACCGGCGTCTCGGGTGACCATTACGCGATTTCCGTCTTGAACGTGCTCACCGTTTTCGTGCTTCCCCTCATGATGTTCATGTCGGCTTCCGATATGTTTTCAGGAGAGGTCGGCGATAAAACGATCCGCTCCGTGCTGCTTCGTCCGGTAAGCCGGCTGAAGGTGTTCACGGGCAAGCTGCTCGCTTTGTTTGCCCTCATCGCGGCCGCGCTGCTGCTCGGCTTGCTGGGCTCCGCCATCGCTTCCTTCTTCCTGCCGGCATCCGCCGGAGCAGGGGGAGCCGTCGCGGAAGCCGCTCTCGCTTACGCGGTTGCGGCCGTGCCGATGTTCGCGCTGTGCACGGCAGCCGTCTTCATCGCGCAGTTTTTCAAAAACGCGAGCGGCACGCTGGCGATTTGCATCCTTCTGTACGCCGCGGCCAAACTGCTCGCTTTCTTCTTCCCGTCTCTGGCCGTGTTTTCGCCCACCGCTTACACCGATTGGCATGCCTATTGGATCGGAAGCATCGTGTCCATAAGCAAAATCATGACCGTATTCAGCTTTCTGCTCGGTTGCGGTATATTGTTTTATACGTCCGGTTATTACGTTTTCGATAAAAAAGAAGTTTAGGAGAATCTCCCGATGTCGATCCGGATTCGGCTTTTGCTCTCTTACCTGGCCATGTTGATCATCCCGCTCGTCTTGCTGGCCATCTCGTTCGCGGTCATCGTCTCGACGGTGCTCGGGGATCTCGATTCGGTATTCAAGCTGGACACCAAGAACAAAAACCCGATCGCGGCCATCATCGGGGAAGAAGCGGACATCGCGGCGGACATCCGTTTGCGGGCCGCGAACGATCCCGATTCCCTGAGGGACCGCACGCAGATGCAGGGGTACAGCGACAAGCTTCAGCGGATCAACATGGGGCTGATCGTCCGTTTGGGGGACCAAGTGTATTACTCCTCTCCCAATATCGACGGGACGGACGTCGCCGAGCATTTGCCCGCTTACGGGCAGCCTCAAACCGAACACGATTTCCGTTCCGGCTGGATGCTGGATCGGCAATACGACGTCACGTTCAAGGACGGCTCGAAGGGCTCCTACTATATATTTCTGAACGTGAACTTCCTGAATTGGTTCGCGGCGAAGTTCGCGAAGATGTTCTTGATCTCGCTGCTCGTGATTCTCGTCGTGGTGAATGGGATTCTCACCTTTTACGTGTCCCGCAGCATCATCCGGCCGCTTCGTTCGTTGAAACGCGCCGCGGGAGAAATGAAGGAAGGCAACCTTGCCTACCAGATCCGTCCCGAATCAAGGGATGAGATCGGAGAGCTGGCCGTCGCGTTCGAAGAAATGAGGATCAAGCTCAAGGGCTCGATCGACGTGCAGCTTCAATACGAGGATAACCGCAAGGATCTGATCTCGAACATTTCCCACGATTTGAAATCTCCGGTAGCCGCCATCCGGGCTTACGTGGAAGGCATCATGGACGGGGTGACGGACACCCCCGAGAAGCTCGACCGGTACATTCAGACGATCCATAAGAAAACCGTGCAGATGGACCGCCTGATCGACGAGCTGTTCCTGTTTTCCAAGCTGGACCTGAAGCGGCTGCCGTTCCATTTTGAAGAAGTGAATTTGGATTCCTTCCTGCAGGATTGCACCGAGGAGATGCAGCTCGACGTGGAGAAACGCGGCGTCAAGCTGGCCTATGAATCTCCGCTGCTCCCGCATCCCGCGAACGTGATCGCGGATCGGGAGAAGCTCAAGCGCGTATTCGTCAACGTCATCGAGAACGCCGTGAAGTATATGGATAAGGAAGACGGAAGAGTGTGGATCGACATGCGGGAAGACGGGGACAACTACCGGATCGTGGTCAAGGATAACGGCCAGGGGATCGCGCCGGAAGCGCTGCCGTATATTTTCGATCGGTTCTACCGCGCGGATCCTGCGCGTAACGTCGATACGGGCGGAAGCGGCCTGGGGCTCGCCATCGCGCGGCACATCATCGAAGAGCACGGCGGCACGATCCATGCGGCCAGCGAGCCGGGCATCGGCACGGTCATCATGATTTCGCTTAGACGAACGGACGGGAGGCAGTCGGCATGAAACGCATCTTGATCATCGAAGACGATACCAGCATGGCGGAGCTCGTTCGCGATTATCTGGCCATTCACCAATACGAGCCGCATATCGAGACGAGCGGAGACCGGGGAATGAAGCGGGCGTTGGAGGAGAAATTCGACCTCATCTTGCTCGACTTGATGCTGCCCGTCGTCGACGGGTTCGAGATTTGCCGCACGCTGCGAAGCCAGCTGGACATCCCGATCCTGATGGTGTCGGCGAAGAAAGAGGATATCGATAAAATCCGGGGGCTCGGCCTCGGCGCGGACGACTACGTGGTGAAGCCGTTCAGCCCAAGCGAGCTGATGGCGCGCGTGAACGCCCATCTCTCCCGGTACGAGCGCTTGTCGGGCGCCGGCCAGAAGAGCGAGGAGATCCGGATCCGCGGCTTGCGGATCGATAAGGCGTCCCGCCGCGTATTCGTGAACGACAAGGAGGTCGCTTTCACGACGAAGGAGTTCGACTTGCTGACCTACCTGGCTTCGAACCCGAACCGGGTCTTCAGCAAGGACCAGCTGTTCGAGCAGCTGTGGGGCATGGACTCGCTCGGCGACATCGCCACCGTGACCGTCCACATCCGCAAGATCCGTGAGAAAATCGAGCACGATCCCTCCAACTCGCAATACATCGATACGATCTGGGGAGCGGGTTACCGTTTTAAGGTGTGACGCAATTCGGGATGGCCCCCCACCGTAAGTGGGCAAAATCGAACTACAGTACCGTGGACCGGCGCTTTTGTCTCAGCAAGTGGTCATAATCGAATTAGATGGGCAATGTAGAGGGGAAAGCTCTCTGTATTGCTCATTTTTTTGAAAACACTGTTTAACTTGCGGTTGTTTCCTCATAGCTTTTTCGATCGTTTGGACGCCGCCATTGTCTCTAATCCTGCCAACAGGAGATCCGTACCGAACTTGAAGTGAAGATCCGTATCGACGCGAGCCGCAATATTCGGGGCAGCTTCTACGAGCCATGGATATTGTTGCTGTGGAAGGCCTCCATAGAACTTCAGCAATTTAGCCCCCCACACCTGGCGTTCTTCTTCCGACCCTTGTACATAACCATTTCCCGTCACAACCAGCGACACCACTTGAGTTAGCAAATGTTCAAAAGTAAAGAATGCTTCTTGAGGCTCGAAGCCAGCGTTGCGGAGGATGCCAAGCGAAGTATCGAAAATCTTGAGCCTGTTCGTTGAAGGCAGAGACCGCCTGGACAGCAAGTTTCCGCCCGAGGGATGGTCGAGCAATACCTGACGTAAAGCGTAAAGCAATCCCCTCACCTGTTCCCGCCAATCCACCTCTTTTATTGCCGAGGTATCGAAAGAAGCCAGCATATGTTCGGTCATAGCGTCTAAAAGGTCGTCCTTATTGCGTACATGCCGATAGATGGCCATGGGTGTTACGCCGAAATCGTGGGCTAAGCGCCTAAAACTCACCGCGTCGATTCCTTCCGTATCCGCGATATTCAATGCCAGCCCCACGATGGACTCTCGACTAAGGCGAGCAGAGCCTTTCCGTTTATGGTTACCTTCAGGTATTTGATCATTGTTATTGTGGACCATAGTTCGACGCCTCCGAATGAAACAGTATAACAAAATTATTATAACAAGAAAGTTGACGTGTATACACTGTATACTTATAATACCATGTATACGCTGTATACTTCCGCGTACGAGGAGTCGATCGCGAAATGAAATTCCGCAAAGTTCACCCATGGGTGATACTTTTTAGAAGTAAAAGAAAACGCAGATTTACGTTGCTGGCAGCCGTTTTAACGCTATTCGTGAGCGCAGGGTTTGTGCTTTATCAGCCGTTAATGGTTGCCTCTGGCTTTACAAGTCATCAAATCTGTTCCGAAACGTTTGTCTCGGGCCTTGACCCCGAGCAGGTTTACGACGAGAGGGTGAAGCCGGAAGGGGCAATCGGACTCGTTAGCCATTTGATTCACTTCAACGTTGATCGTGAAAAACGTGAAGTAACAACGACGATCGCAGGCCTATATAAAACCCAAGCGGTGTACGGTGAAGAGATGGGATGCTTATTGGTCCAAAAGCCCGAGGACGTCAATCTGGCTGCGGATGCTAAGCTCAATTCCCCCGTTCGCCCACCTGATTCACTAGCTCCTGAGATCGCGGGGCCCGGGGTGGCCGAGACGAGTAACGAGCTTCTGCGCACGGCGGTTGACCGCGCTTTTACAGAGCCAAAGAATCAGCCGCACATCCGAACCAAAGCAATAGTCGTTGTCAAAGATGGCAAAATCGTTGCCGAGCGGTATGCGCCTGGCATTGGCGTGAACACGCCTTTATTGGGATTCTCGGCTACAAAATCAATCACCAATGCGCTGATAGGCATTCTGGTCCGGCAGGGAAAGCTGGACATCGGCCAACCCGCACCCATTGCAGCTTGGCAAAATGAGCAGGACCCTCGTCACAAGATCACGCTAGATGACCTGTTACGGCAGACTAGCGGCCTTGCTCTCAAACAAACTAGCTCGGGCTTCGATCCTGCGTCGCGATTGATATATCTGGAGCGCGACATGGCAGGCTTCGCAGAGGAGGCGAAGTTAACTACAGTGCCCGGAACCCGATGGGCCTACACCGATGGCAACTATATACTTCTCTCGCGTATTATCCGCGACGCCGTCGGCGGTCGGGGCCCGGATGTAAAAGATTTCGCGCAGCGTGAGCTGTTCGGGCCAATTGGCATGAAGCACGTGACGTTGGAGTTCGATGCGACCGGCACGCCGAACGGTGCAAACTCAATGTTAGCCTCTGCGCGTGATTGGGCTCATTTGGGGCTTTTGTACCTGAACGACGGCATGGTTGGCATTGACCGCATCCTGCCGAAAGGGTGGGTGAAATACTCGTCCTCCCAAACGCTAAACACCGGCTATGGAGCCGGGTTTTGGATAAATCAGGAGACGAGCGGCAAGGCTCCGTATGGTCTCCCCTGGGGGATGCACCATGTGCCGCGTGACGCGTTTTTTGCCTTGGGCCATATGGGGCAGTTTGTTGTGATCGTGCCATCCCAGCATCTGGTTGTGGTGCGATTGGGCGTGTCCCATTACTCGGATGGATTTATTGCTGGCGCCGATCGGTTGGTCGCCGATGTGATTGCAGCGCTTCAACAGGACGGAGTACATTGAGCTGTTCGCGTCGCTTACGAAAAGGGGTATTTGAATGAATAAGGAAAATTTGGCCCGGAAGTTCGACAAACAAGCGAAAGCGTATGAGAGGAGAAGGAAGCAGCTTACGCAAAATGAATGGCGGGAACGATTGATTTGCGGCGCGAAGGGAATGGTTCTCGAGGTCGGCGTCGGGGCGGGTGGCAATTTCCCGTATTACCCGAAAGATGTTATCGTAACGGCAGTCGATTTCAGCAAGGAGATGCTCAGCAGCGCGAAGGAAGCGGCATCCGAGTTAGGCGTGCGAGCGGAGTTCGTGCTGTCCGATATCGAATCGTGCGATTTTCCCGAGGGCAGCTTCGATACGATTGTTTCTACGCTGACGCTTTGCGGCTACAAAGACCCGATTGCCATGTTGAACAAATTCAATAAGTGGACCAAAGCAGATGGGCAAATTCTTCTGATGGAGCACGGGACGAGTTCGAATGGGCTCATTCGTTCTATTCAGAAGGCAGTTGATCCTTTGTTCTTAAAGGTGGTCGGCTGTCATCAGAATCGCGATATGGAGCACCTCTTTCAGAAATCCGGTATCCATATTATCAAGGCAGAGCGACATTTCATGAATATGGTTCATTTGGTATGGGCTAAGCCGAATAAAAACAACGTCACTATATGATGAAAACCGCGCAAATTGTTGCTGTAGAAAATAAAAAGAAATGGATAGAGCTCAGATCTTTTCTGAAGCCTCTATCCATTTTGCTTTTATTTATTTCGGCTGCTCGCTATATTTCTTGAAGTTGTCCATGAACGCCTGCCATCCCGCTTGCTGCTGCTCGATCGAATGGGAGGATTCCGCTTCGAAAGTCTCCACGACCCTCGTGCCGTTGTCGACAGGAAGGAATGAGATCGTCACTTTTCTGTCATCGCCGAGCGTGTAAGCAATCCATTCGTGGGTTCTGACTTCGTCATAGATGCCGCCGAAATCGAATCCGAAGCTGCCGTCCTTGGCTTCCATTCGGGTTGAGAATTTGCCGCCTGCTCTCAAATCATTCTCGGCGGACGGGGCATGCCAATCATCCGAAGCGAAAGACCATTGCGTGATATGCTGGGGTTCCGTCCAATACTCCCATACTTTTTCAACCGGTGCATTTACCGTAGTCTCCACCGTTAACGTGATTTTATCGCCTGCGCTCATTATTCTACCACCCAACTAAAATGTTTTAGAAATCGTTCCTAATTATACCATTTTTCCGTTGGGGCGGGCAATCGATAGACGCGTTGGCAAGTGTAATGGGTACACTCCCAGTATATAACGGTTGAATTCACCATTGATGGATCGGATAATTTATACCGTCGTTATAACAACATGATAGACAGCAGGAGGAAGGCAGCTAGATGAAAAAAGCTTTGGCAAGTGCGTTACTGGCAACGGTCGTTTCGGTGTCGGCGGTTCCGGCGGTTTTCGCGGATACGGCCATCACTGCGAAATCGAGCTCGTTCATCGATATCGACAAATCCTACGCGAAATCGGCGATTGAAGAATTGCACGGCAAAGGGATCTTGTCCGGCGTCGACAACGAGGGCCGCTTTGACCCGAAAGGCTCCCTCACTCGCGCCCAATTCGTAACGATCATCGTGAATGCATTGGGTCTGCCAGCCGACGCGACGACTTCTTCTTTTACGGACGTCAAAGCGGCGTGGGCCGTTAAGTACGTCGAAGCCGCCTATAAGGCAGGTATCGTGAACGGCGTAGGCAACAACAAGTTCGCTCCGAATGAACCGGTAACGAGGGAAATGGCCGCGGCGATTCTGGTCAATGCGCTCAAAACCGAAGGGAAGCTCGACGACGCGAACGCTGCGGTCAACTTCAAGGACGGCGGCAAAATCGCGACTTGGTTCCAGGCTTCCATTGGCGTCGCTCAGAAATATCAGTTGATCGCCGGCTACCCGGACGGTACGTTCGATCCGAAAACGACGGCCAACCGTGAAATGGGCGCCGTTATGGGTTCCAATCTACTTAAAGCCATCGAGGTTGTCGTCAAAGAAAACACGCCGGCACCCGTAGCCATCAGCGGCGTCCATATCGAATCCAGCAATGAGAACGCCGGACGCGCCAAAGTCGGCGACACGGTGACGCTAAAGTTCACGACAACGGAACATGTGTCCAAGCTGGGCAACTTTAAAATCAACGGAAGCAACCCGACGACGTTCGTGTCCGAAGGTTCGGGCAGCGCATGGACGAATACGGCCACCTATGTGCTCGAAGATTCCGATTCGGAAGGCGTCGTAAACTTCCAAATCAACGTGAAGAACGATGCCGGCATTTACTCCGTCACGACGGAAGCCACGAGCGACGGAAGCACGGTTACGGTTTTTAAAAAGCCTGAAATCAGCAGCGTATCCCTTGCTTCGAACAACGCTGATCCTTCCAAAGCAACCGTCGGCGATGTCGTTACGTTGACGTTCACGACGAAGCAACAAGTTTCGAAACTCGGCAACTTCAAAATCAACGGCGGCAACCCCGCAAGCTTCACGTCCACGGAGCAAGCGGACCACACATGGAAGAACGCGGCGACTTACACGATCGACCCCACCGATCCGAAAGCCGCGATGAACTTCCAGATCAACGTGAAAAACGCCGTCGGACTGTACTCCGTCACCACGGAAACGACGACCGACGGAAGCTCCGTTACCGTATATTAAAAGTAATCGTTCCTCCATTAAGCCAAGACCTCGGTCTTGGCTTTTTTTCTTTTTTTTGGGCATTAGACAATCTTATCCCTGCATGATTGGATTAAGCACTTACCGGAATTTGCTAATCTCCCTAAAATGAAGTAGATGAGAAATTTCTAATTCTATGGGAGGTTCCCCGCACATGAAGAAAAGTCTTCTCCTGGTAGTGCTCAGCTTGGTTCTTGTGGCCACGATGGCCGTAACCTCAGCGGGAGCAGCAACAAAAAGCGTTACCATGGTTGTAAGACACACGCAATTGGGAGAGGCGAAACAACAACGTCTCAACATCCTTACCGATGTATTGAAGAAAGTGCAGAAAGACGTTTCCGGCGTTGAATTTAAATTGGACGGCGTGGACTCGGACGTTAACCGCAAAGAGAAATTGCGGTCCGAAATGGCTACCGACTCCGCACCGCCCATTTTCGATCTGTTCGGCGGAGCCGACACGCAACTGTACGCCTCCGAAGGAAAGCTGCTCGATCTGACCCCGATTCTGAAAGAACTCGGCCTCACGAGCAAATTCATTTCTTTGGATGAGTTCAAGGTGAACGGCAAAGTATACGGGCTGCCGATCGGCGGTTACCAAGAAGGTTATTTCTACAACCGGGATTATTTCACGGCCAAAGGACTGACGATTCCGAAAACGCTGGATGAGCTGGATCAATTGGCCGCCAAAATCAAGAAAGACGGCAAAACGCCTTTCGCGCAAGCTTCCAAAGCAGCGTGGGTACCGCTCATGACCGCCAATACCTTGTGGGCCCGTTATGCCGGTCCGACGATCACCTCCGGATTCGCAACCGGTAAAACGAAATGGAACAGCCCCGAGATGGTAGCTGCGTTCAACAAATACGCGGATTGGGTGAAGAAAGGCTACTTCAAGAAAGGCGAACTCGGTCTGGATTATGCCGAACAGCGCAACCAGCTCATTCGCGGCGAAGCGATCATGATGTACGACGGTTCCTGGGCATCCAGCGTATTCGCGGATCCGAAGCAAGCCGGTAAAATGACGAACAAAGTCGGCTACTTCCCGATGCCTAAAGCCACGAAGGGCAAAGGCGACCAAACTTGGGTCAACGGCGGCTTCTCCAACGGCTACGGATTCTCGGCCAAAGTCGCTAAGGATCCGAAACAATTGGCTGTAGTGAAATCCTTCATCAAAAACATGTACAACGACGAAATGCAAATTCGCGGGCTGGAAGCCGACGGCGTCCTGCCTTCCATGAAAATCGACAGCGCGAAATTGGCGAAAGCGAAAGTCTCCGATCTCGTGAAAGTCATCATCGCGGTAGGCAACAGAGCAGGCGGCGCGTTCCCGGCATTCGATTCCTTGGTCCAACCTGACGTGAATACGGCGATCAGCGAAGGCATCCAAAAATTGATCGGCGGGAAAACGACGGCGAAAGCGATGCTGGACAGCGTCCAAAAGGTCCAGGAAACGGCAAACGAAGATTCGGATAATTAAATCGCAGAATGGAGGAAAAGTACCACCCGCCTAAGAGTGGGTGGTGCTTTTCTATAAAGACGACCAAGAGAATCATGTCTGACCGACCCGGAGGTTAAGATGAACAAGGCGTTAAGGAAGCCCTGGACCTATGTATTGTTCCTGTTGCCCGTCTTATTGCTGTATGTCCTGTTTTTCATATATCCGATGATCGATGCCTTCGAAAAAGGATTCACCAAATGGAACGGCATCGGGGCCGCGCAGTTCAATGGAATCAAGAACTTCGACAGAGCGCTCACGGACGATAAATTTTGGAATTCCGTTAAAAACAACGGCTATTTCATTTTGTTCTCGGTTTTCGTGCAAGTACCGATCATTATCTTTTTCTCTCTGTTGATCAGCAACGTAAAGAAGCTTCAGGGCTTGTATAAAACGGTCGTTTTTATCCCATCCGTCATGGCGACCGCGGTGATCGGCATTTTGTGGAGCTTCATCTACGAACCGGATATCGGGTTGCTCAATATCATCCTGACGAAACTGGGCATGCAGCCGGTCATGTGGTTATCGGAACCCAAATGGGCCATGTTCTCTATCTTGATTACGAATGCCTGGCAGTGGACCGGATGGTACGTGGTGATGGTCCTTGCTGCGATATTGTCGATTCCGAAAGAAATCGACGAAGCCGCCGTGATCGACGGGGCGAACGGTTTTCAACGGGCGACCAAGGTGACGGTACCGCTCATCATGCCGATCATATCCGTGGTTATCATGCTCTCCATCGCCGGCGCGATGAAAGCGGCCGATATCGTCATCGTCATGACCAAGGGAGGTCCCGGCGGAGCCACGGACGTCATGGCGACCTACCTGATTAAATACGGGATCACGAATGTGAAATACGGCTACGGCAACGCGATCGCGGTCTTAATTTTCGTATTCACGCTCATACTTACCGTGTTGTACCAATGGCTGATTGCCAGAAGAAGCGAAAGGATCGAATACGAATGACGACGACGTTGAGAGCGGCGAAGAAAAGCATCGGCCATATCATCTTGTGGGTCTATTTGATCATCATCCTGTATCCGTTCCTGTTCGTCCTTTTCTCGTCCGTAAAGTCGGATAATCAGGAGATCGCGAGCAATCCGTTCGGTATCCCTTCGACCTTCCATATCGAAAATTATTACGAAGCCTGGGTGAATGCTAAAATCAGCGTTTACTTTTTCAATAGCCTGTATATCGCAACGCTATGCTCGATCGTTTCCGTCATCCTTGCCTCCATGGCCTCGTTTGCGATCACGCGGATGCGTTACTGGAAAACGAGCAAAGGAATGTACCAATTCATCCTCATCGGCATGCTGATTCCGGGTAATGCTTTATTGCTGCCCATCTTCATCATGTTGAAAGACGCGGGCATATTGGGGACGCATTTGGCGCTGATCATCCCCTACACCGCCGGGGCTATTCCTTTCACCGTTATTATCCTGTCGGCGTTTATGCGCTCGCTTCCGGGCGAGCTGGAAGAAGCCTCCGTTATGGACGGTTTGAGCGCGAAGGGGATTTTCGTGCGCATCATCTTGCCGATCACCGTACCGGCGTTGGTCACCGTATTTATCGTGAACTTCATCGGAAACTGGAACGAGTTCCTGATGGCGAATTTCTTCATCTCCACGGATGAATTGAGAACGCTGCCTGTCGGGATGGTCGGTTTCCGCGATATCTATAATACGAACTATGCGCAAATGTCCGCGGGGATCGTGTACAGCGTGGTTCCGGTTATGATCATTTACGCGGTCCTGCAAAAACAAATCATCGAAGGCTTAACCGCGGGCAGCGTGAAAGGCTGATCGAGTAGAGGGTAACGGTTGCTGCGGCAGCCGTTTTTGTTTTAGCAGACTAATGCGGGGTGCCCTTGGGAATATTTGTAACACTACTTCCTAAAGAAGGTCGACTGCATGTTCATTTTGATAAGGGCCGTCTTGTGGGCGCTCATTTTGCTCAAATGGGGCGACTGGCGAAACTGGAAGCAATATCAGTCCAGCATTTTATTCGTGATTGCCGCGGATTTTCTTTATAACTTTCTCTGTTACCCGTATTCGATGTGGGAATATACGCCCGATCGAATTTCAAGACCCACACGGAGAGTTCGCTTTTTTATGCCTTGACCATTCACCCTTGCGTCGTGATCCTGTTTTTGGGGAATTACCCGATCGGTAAAATGAAACGGTTCTTCTGGATTTCGTTTTGGATATTGGTATATACCGTCATTGAATGGATTGAGGTATGGCAAGGGATCCTTATCTATCGCAATGGATGGAATTTATGGTGGTCGATTGCTTTCATGGGCGTAGTCATCCCCTTGGTACGGCTTCATTACCGAAGACCTTTATGGGCATACGGAATTTCGATCATTGTCGTCTTCACGTTAGTAGGCTTGTTTCATGTGCCCCTGACCAAGTGAAGCCTGAATCGGCGAAAGTGTGGAATTGAACATGGTATTTCTCATCGTATCGCTCATCGCTTTTCATGTGGCCGCGATCTTCATGCCGAAACGAATCACTTGGCTGGATATCTGGTGCATCGCCTTGTTTTCGATCGTGGTGGAATCATTTTCGAACATGGCCTTGGACCTGAAACTCAATCTGTATGGATATATCGCGCCCGGAAACCAATGGTCCGGATTTCTGCCAATCTTTCTGTATCCCCCCGTAAATGCCATCTATTTAAATTATTTTCCGTTCGCGAAAACCAATTCGCGAAAAGCCGCTTACATATTGGCGTGGACTGCATTTTGCCTTGTTTATGAAGTCGCGGCTTTAGAATCCGGCTTCTTTTACTACTTGAAATGGAAGTTATGGTACTCTGCTTTGTGCTATCCCGTGCTCCTGCTGCTTGTGCTGGGGAGCTTTAAGTTTACGCGATGGCTTCAGCGGCGTGCCGGTTAATCCGAGACCTGAAAACCGGGACTATCCAATCGTCGTTTGCCGTGTTATAATTCAGCCATAAATTAATAGTTGGTCGGAGAACGGGAGACACCACAACGCTTGGCTGCGGAAATCGCGCGGTCGAAGGAGTTGTGGTGTTTTCTTGTGTCCGCCCGGTGCAGGAGTCCATTCAGAGGGGGTGGCTTACGGCGCGATGACAGCGCTGTCATTCGATAGAAACTAAACTGTTGAAGAGGAGCCTACTATGCTTAAAATGATGAAAAAACCGCAAGGATTGCTGGTGCTATCCTTGGTCCTGATGATTCTCGGCAGCTTTTTCGCCGGCATGTTCAACACTTCGTTTTATTCGGTCAACGTGAAGGAGATTTCATTTAAGGGCGACCACGGCAACCTGACCGGCCTGCTGTACACGCCGGACGGGGCCGGCCCGAACGATCCGCGGCCGGTCATCATCACGACGCACGGCTACCTGAACTCGAAGGAAATGCAGGACGCTCCCGCCATCGAAATGTCGAGACGCGGCTATATCGTTCTGGCGCTCGACATGTACGACCACGGCGATTCCCGCTGGACCGGCGACATTCCGGTGAAAGACATGTTCGCGACGTTCTGGATTTACTCCCAGTTCGACGCGGCGAAGTACATTTATCAGCAGCCTTACACCAAGAAGGACGACAAGGGCAACGCCTACGTCGCCGTAAGCGGCCACTCGATGGGCGGCTTCTCCTCCTTGATCTCCATGTACATGGATGAGATGAATTCCTTGAAGGCCGGCTATCGCATGATCTATGCGGGCATTGCCGTAGGCGCGGATTTCTCCTACGCGGCGGCGGTCGCTCCCCAGGACCAGTTCCAAGCCGCTTTCGGCAGCCGAACGGTCGGGGTCATCGGAGGCAAGTACGACGAGTTCTTCTTCAACAAATCGGAGGCGGAGAAAACCGCCGAAGAGAAGGAAGTCAAAGGAACGGTCACGCACAAGGATTTCACGGAAACCGCTTCGGGCAAGTCGTTCCTCGGCGTGGCGGCGGACCAGCCGGCGGAGGCAGGCAAGTTCTATCAAGTGCAATCCGGAGACGTGACCGTTGAAGGCAAGGCCGTTCGTCCCTCGCAAGCGGGCGAGCGCATCGTCTTCACGCCGAACCAGACTCACCCTTGGAACCACACGTCTCCCACGGTTACGGCGGATCTGATCGATTTTTACGCGCATGCGTTTAACGGGGTTACCTCGCCGAATCAAACCCATGCGGACCTCTCGTCCGGCAACCAAATTTGGTGGCTGAAGGAAGCGGGCAACTGCGTGGCGCTGATCGGGTTCTTCCTGATGTTCGTGCCGCTGATCAGCCTGCTGCTGAAAGCGCCGTTGCTGAACAAAGCCGTGACCGGCGCGATCGCGACCGTCTCGGCGCCTGCGAACGGCAGGCAGACAGCGGTTTATTGGCTGGCCATCGTATTCAGCGCGCTCATCCCGGCCATCCTGTTCCCGACGTTGATGGATAAACAAGCGGGCGGACTTCATACGCTCGAAGTGATCTCCCTCATCCTATTGGGATTGAGCGTGGTCGCGGCCGTTGCCGGCTTCGCGATGAAAAAGAGGTCGTTCGGCGTTGGCGGCGCAGTGCTCGCCGTACTGTCCTTGATCCTGTGGTTGGTGTTCCGCAACGCCGCGCACATCACCCCGCTCGGACCGATTTATAACGAGCCCACGACGAACCAAATCGTGTACTGGGCTATCGTGTCGGCGTTGATCGCGGCATTCCTGACGGTCGCATTCCATTACTTCTCCAAGAAGGATGCGGGTACGTCTTTCGGCAGCTACGGCATCAGCCTGAATCCGGCAACGATCGTCTCGAGCCTGATCACGGCCGTCATCGCCGTCGTCATCGGCTATCTGCTGCTCTTCGCGCTGCAAGCCGTATTCGGTACCGACTTCCGCATTTGGGTCATGGCGGTGCGCACGTTTAAGATGGAACATTTCATCACCGCTTTGCGCTATATTCCATATTTCTTAGTCTACTATTACGTCAGCACCGTGGCGCTGAACGCGAACACCCGCGGACGGAAAGGCGGATACCTGCTGGCCATCCTCTTGAACGTGGGCGGACTCGTCTTGTGGCTGCTCGCCCAGTACGGCAAAGACTTCGCGACGGGCGTCGCGCTGTACCCGGCGCAGGCCTTGAACGGCATCCTGCTGTTCGCGCTGGTACCGGCCCTGGCGATCGCGGCGGTCTATTCCCGCAAGGTATTCGAGAAAACGAACAACGTTTGGCTGGCCGCTTTCCTGAACACGTTCCTGTTCACGATGATCTCGGTCGCCAACACGGCGCTGTTCTGGAATCTCGTTTAATGGTAGACATCGCTTACATGCCTGCTTTATAATGATCTCAAGTTAATACAAGTGACGGAGAAAAGGAGAACACGCGAATTTTGTCCTAGTCGGACGAATTCGTGTTTCTCCTTTTTTTGACGGAGGTGGACCACGCGTGAATTTCAATAACCAGATCATCCTGCCGGCGGCCCGGAAGGTGAAGGATCTGGAGAAGCTGATGAAATTGTCCTACGAATACATCGTGATCCTCGACTCCCATATCAGCCAAATCCGGTCGATCGTCGAGCTGGCGAAGTCCCACGGCAAAAAGCCGTTGCTGCACGCGGATCTGATCGAGGGGCTGAAGAACGACGAATACGCGGCGGAATACCTGTGCCAGGTCGTACAGCCCGCGGGCATCGTATCCACCCGGGCCGGTGTAATCGCGAAGACGAAGCAAAACCGGCTGCTCGCCATCCAGCGGTTGTTCCTGCTGGACACGAACGCGCTCGAGAAAAGCTACGCCATGTTCGAACGGACGAAGCCGGATTTCATCGAGGTGCTGCCGGGCGTCATCCCTCACATCATCACCGAAGTGTCGGAGCGCACGGGAATCCCGATTTTCGCAGGCGGGCTGATCCGAACGGTGAACGACGTGGAGCAGGCGGTCCGGGCGGGCGCATCGGCAGTCACGACTTCGAACGCCGAGTTATGGAAGCATTTCGAAAATACCGGGAAGCAGGAGGGACGCTGAGTGGCTCAAACTTACATTCTCGCGATCGACCAAGGGACGACAAGCTCGCGCGCGATCATTTTCGATAAGCAGGGGCATATCGTGAGTACCGCGCAGCAGGAGATCAGGCAATATTTTCCGAAGCCGGGCTGGGTCGAACACGACGCCAACGAGATTTGGGTATCCGTGCTCGGCGTCATTGCCGGCGCGCTCTCCCAAGCGGAGATTGCTCCGGAGCAGATCGAGGCGATCGGCATCACGAACCAGCGGGAAACCGCGGTCGTCTGGGACCGGCATACGGGCCACCCCATCCATCACGCGATCGTCTGGCAGTCCAGGCAAACGAACGACATTTGCGAGGAACTCAAGCGTCAGGGGCACGACTCGCTGTTCCGGAGCAAGACGGGGCTGCTGATCGATGCTTATTTTTCCGGGACCAAAATCAAATGGCTGCTGGATCACGTGGAAGGCGCGCGGGAGAGGGCGGAGAACGGCGATTTGCTGTTCGGCACGATCGACTCCTGGCTCGTCTGGAAGCTGACGGGAGGCAAAGCTCACGTCACCGATTACTCGAACGCGTCGAGGACGCTGCTCTATAATATCCACGAGCTTCGCTGGGACGAGGAACTGCTCGGGATTCTCGACATTCCGGCGTCGATGCTGCCGGAAGTCCGCTCGTCTTCGGAAGTGTACGGCGAAACGGTGGAGCACCATTTCTTCGGCAAAGGGGTGCCGATCGCCGGCATCGCCGGAGACCAGCAAGCCGCGTTGTTCGGGCAAGCCTGCTTCGAACGGGGAATGGCCAAAAACACCTACGGCACGGGCTGCTTTATGCTGATGAACACGGGAACCGAAGCGATCCAATCCGCGCATGGGCTGCTGACGACGATCGCCTGGGGAATCGGGGGACAGGTCGAATACGCGCTCGAAGGGAGCGTGTTCGTGGCGGGCTCCGCCATGCAGTGGCTGCGGGACGGCCTGCGGATGCTGAAAACGACGGCGGACAGCGAGACGTACGCGAACCGCGTCGCCTCGACGGAAGGCGTGTACGTCGTGCCCGCTTTCGTCGGCTTGGGCACCCCCTATTGGGACAGCGACGTGAGGGGAGCCGTATTCGGTTTGACGCGGGGGACGTCGAAGGAGCATTTCATTCGCGCAACGCTGGAGTCGCTGGCCTATCAGAGCAAGGACGTGCTGGACGTCATGCAGGTCGATTCGGCCCTGAAGCTCAAAAGCTTGCGGGTCGACGGAGGCGCGGTGCGCAACGATTTCCTCATGCAGTTCCAGAGCGATCTGCTCGGCACGGAAGTGGAGCGGCCCGTCGTCAACGAGACGACCGCATTGGGCGCCGCTTACTTGGCCGGTTTGGCCGTCGGTTACTGGGCGAGCAAAGACGACATCGCGGAAGGCTGGAAACTGGAGCGGTCGTTTAAGCCGGCCATGCACGCGGGCGATAGCGCGCGGTTGTACGCGGGATGGCGCAAAGCGGTGCAAGCCGCCATGGCTTTCAAGATGTGATCGGTACTTGTCGCTTTCGCGCGGCGGAATGAAGTGCTATAATCAATCCTAACAAGTTCATATCTCGGTAGGAGACCAGGAGAACCACGAACCTTCCCGCTGCGCGGCTGCGCGTCCGGGACGTTTCGCGGTTCTTTTTTACTTTCAAGGAGAGAAGGGGCCATCCATCATGACAGGGAAATTCTCGGGCGCGGACCGCCAAAGCAAGCTTGCTCGGATGGAGCAGGAAATCTACGACGTGCTGATCATCGGCGGTGGGATTACGGGAGCGGGCATTGCCCTGGACGCCGGGACGAGAGGCATGAAGACGGCGCTCATCGAGATGCAGGATTTTGCGGCGGGAACTTCCAGCCGATCGACGAAGCTGGTGCACGGCGGGCTCCGATATTTGAAGCAGTTCGAAGTGAAGATGGTCGCGGAAGTCGGGAAAGAGCGGGCGGTCGTGTACGAGAACGGTCCCCACGTGACGACGCCGGAATGGATGCTGCTGCCTCTGTATGAAGGGGGCACTTTCGGGAAGTTCTCCACCTCGATCGGACTGCGGGTATATGATTTCCTGGCCGGGGTGAAACGCGAAGAGAGGCGCCGGATGCTGAGCCGGGAGGCAACGCTCGGAAAGGAGCCGCTGCTGCGGAAGGAAGGCCTGAAAGGCGGCGGCTATTACGTGGAATACCGGACCGACGACGCGCGCCTGACGATCGAGGTGCTGAAAAAAGCGGCGGAGGCCGGAGCGCATGCGGTTAATTATGCGAAAGCGGAGCAGCTCATTTACGACGAGGGCGGCAAGCTGGGCGGAGTGGTGGCTAGGGACGTTATCGGAGGAAAGGAGTACCGCATTCGCGCGCGCAAGGTCGTGAACGCGACGGGGCCCTGGGTGGATACGCTGCGCGGGCTCGACCGATCCAAGGAAGGCAAAACGCTCAGGCTCACCAAAGGCGTGCATCTCGTGTTCGACGGCCGGCGTTTTCCGTTGCGGCAGGCGATTTATTTCGATACGCCCGACGGCCGGATGGTGTTCGCGATTCCCCGCGACGGGAAGACGTACGTCGGCACGACGGATACCGACTATGCCGGGGACACGGCCCACCCTCGTATGAACGAAGAGGACCGGGATTACTTGCTGGCCGCCGCCAACCATTTGTTTCCCGGGCTGAAGCTGACGGCCGCCGACGTGGAATCCAGCTGGGCCGGCTTGCGGCCGCTCATTTACGAGGAAGGCAAATCGCCGTCCGAGGTATCGAGGCGCGACGAGATTTTCGTCTCTCCTTCCGGCATGATTACGATCGCGGGCGGCAAGCTGACGGGCTACCGGAAAATGGCCGAAACGGTGGCGGATCTCCTTGCCGTGGAGCTTCAAGCGGAAGGCCGCGGACCGTACGCCCCATGCGCGACTCGGACGCTGCCCATTTCCGGAGGCGATGTCGGCGGTTCCGCAGGCTTCCCGGCGTTCGTTCGGAAGATGGCCGAAGAGGGGGAGCGTGACGGGCTTTTGCCCCTTACTGCGGAGCAGCTCGTCCGGCGTTACGGTTCGAACGTCGCGACGGTTTACGACTTGATCCGTGCGGAGCGGGAACGCGAGGACGCACATGGATTCCCGGCTGAACTGCGTGCGATGCTGCGATACGCCATAGAGGAGGAAATGGCCGTCAAACCCGTTGACTTCTTCATCCGTCGGACCGGCGCGATGTTTTTCGATATCGACTGGGTACGGAGATGGAAAGATCAATCCGTCCGGTACATGGCGGAGCGTTTGGGTTGGGGCGGCGAGCAAACGCAGGAATACGCAGAGGAGTTGGAGCGGGAGTTGGCCGCTGCTTATTCCCCTTCCGAAGAAGCGGTTGGCGTCGGCGCTCATTGACACCATCCTGTGGAACAGCCTTGGATGTCCGGCCTGCCGGATTTTCAAGGCTGTTCATTTTCGGTTAATTCGTCGACTCAGCGATTTCATGCACGTTACCAAAGGGATCAACGAATGCCGCATATTTCCCTGGCGTAGGCTCCTCATGCAAGAATTGAATTCCCTTTTCCTGCATTTCCTTAAAACTGCGCTCGATCGATTCGACCTCAAACACGAGAACGGTTCTGGCCTCATTGGAGTAATCTCCGATTTCAGTCGTTTTCTCACACTTAAAAGCCGTAAGTTTACTGCCTCCCAAATCAAAAACAAGTTTATTTTCTTCTTCCAGAACGGTTTCCATGCCAAGTACTTCTGAATAAAACCATCTCGCTTTTTCCTTGTCTGTAACGAAAATCATCACATGACCGAACTTCACTCCAGTCACTCCTTTTATTGGGCTTGCCTATATTTTAACAGAACGCTTCCGTACAGCCGACACCCCCTTGCATATGAAAAAGAACCGTGCTATTATTATCTTA
Source organism: Cohnella candidum (assembly GCF_003713065.1). Taxonomy (NCBI): domain Bacteria; kingdom Bacillati; phylum Bacillota; class Bacilli; order Caryophanales; family Paenibacillaceae; genus Cohnella; species Cohnella candida. The sequence goes on from NZ_CP033433.1 coordinate 5,010,514, forward strand.
AATTAAAGATAAATGCGAAGGGAGGGCGAGCGCAATGGAGAGGGACGGCACGATGCAGGATCCGGAGAACAGGGACTTGTCGCTGAAATTGTTCGTGGTGCTGTCCAAAGCTTACAAGAGCATCATGGACCTCGCGATCAAGGACATGAAGAAACACGAATTGTCCACGACGGAGTTCATGATCATGGAGCTGTTGTACCACAAAGGCAGGTTTCCTCTGCAGCAGATCGGCGACAGGGTGTTGATCACGAGCGGAAGCATTACCTACAACATCGACAAGCTGGAGAAGCGGGAGCTCCTGAAGCGCGTCCCTCATCCGGAAGACCGGCGGGTCACTTTCGCGGAGCTTACGGAGCAAGGCCGGGAGTGGTTCGGCTCTTTATTCCCATCCCACGCCGAGGCCATCGAATCGATGATGAGGGGACTTTCGAAGGAAGAGAAGAAGGACGCGATCGAGCTGCTCAAGAAACTCGGTTTGGCGGTCAAGTAGCCGATGCGGCTATCCGTCCGTCAAATATCTTAAATTAAAGATATGTTGCAACCAGGGAACAAAAGGAAATATTAAAATCATGGAGGTTGAAAAACAATGACTCAAAAAACCGCAGGTATCCACCACATCACTTCTTTCGTCGGCAATCCGCAAGCCAATGTCGATTTTTACGCAGGAGTGCTGGGCCTCCGCATGGTCAAGAAAACCATTAACTTCGATGCGCCGGATGTTTATCACCTGTACTTCGGCAACGAAGTCGGAAGCCCGGGAACGGCGATGACGTTCTTCCCGTCGGAGGGAGCGAGAAAAGGGCGCATCGGCGGCGGGCAGGTCGGCTATACGACGTTCGCCGTGCCGGTCGGCACTTTGGAGTTCTGGGAGGAGCGGCTTCGCAAACTGAACGTCGACGTCCACCGTACCGTCCGTTTCGGCGAAACCTATTTGCGCTTCAAGGATTCGGACGGCTTGCAGCTGGAAATCGTCGAGCGCGAGGAAGGGCGACCCAGCCAATGGTCGTTCGGCGGAGTGCCGGCGGAGAAGGCGATCAAAGGCTTCGGCGGAGCGATCTTGAACAGCATTGCGCCCGCGAAAACCGAAGAGCTTCTCGTCAACGTCATGGGGCTGACGAAGATCGGGCAAGAGGGAGATCTCGTCCGTTATCGTTCCTACGGCGATCTCGGCAATGTCATCGACATGAATGCCGCGCCGATGGGCTGGGGAGCAGGCGGAGCGGGCACCGTCCACCATATCGCGTGGAGAGCCAGCGATGACGAGGAACATGCGCGATGGCGCGAGAATGTCATCGCCCACGGCTTCCAGGCGACCGGCATCGTCGACCGGCAGTACTTCAACGCCGTTTACTTCCGGGAAGCCGGCGGCATCCTGTTCGAAATCGCCACTGACGCGCCGGGGTTCACGAACGACGAGCCGTTCGAAAAGTTGGGAGAGAAACTGCAGCTCCCGTCGTGGTTTGAACCCAAACGGGATCTGATCGAGCAGAACCTGCTCCCGATCGAAGTCCGCGTATTGGACGGAGATCAAGCGTAAAAAGCCTAAGAGCCTGACGACCGGATGCACGGATCGTCAGGCTCTTTTCATTTAAGGCTCTCCGGTGTCGCCTCCGCCTACGCTCTGGCGGTATTCCGACGGGGTCAGCCCGGTTTTCTTGCGGAAGATCTGCGAGAAGTGGCGCACGTCCGGATACCCGACGCGTTCGGAAATGTCGCCGATCTTCAGCTCCGAATCGCGAAGCAGGTTCATCGCGCGGTCGAGACGCAGCTGCGTGAGGTAATCCTTGAAGCCGACGCCGGTTCTCTGTTTGAACAGCTGGCTGAAGTAAACCGGATTCAAGTATACGATCGACGCGACCTTCTCCAGCGTAAGTTCCGTCTGGAAGTGCGCGGCGATGTATTGAAAGGCCACCTCGATCGCTTTCTCTCCGCCGCTGGCATAGTGTTCGTAGACCTGGGTGGCGGAGCTTTTCCGCATTTGCTGCACTTTAGCCGGAACCTCGGAGATGTCGGTCATGCGTTCAGAGTGCAGGATCTGGAACGGTATCTTCAAATAGCGCTTTAAGTGGCTGCGAAGCTGGTCGATGATGGCGGTGAGGCTTCCTTCGTCCTTCGGGGTTAAGAGGCCAAGCAAACTTTTCGCGTCAAAACTGGTCACGAACCCTTGACCCGAGGTCTCGATCAGCTCCGACAGCACGTTTTCCACGATGAAATGCTCCAGCTTCATGTCCGATTCGCTTTCCATCCGCACCATAATCAGATGGAAATACGGATGCTTGCCCGTGAACGCCGCCAGATCGATGCCGCCCAAATCAAGGCCGGACGCCCACCGGGCGAAGACGGCTTCCCGCAGGAACCGCAGGTTCCGCTTCAGGAGCTGGGCCTCTTTGGACCGCTCGTTATCCTTGGCGATTTCGTCCCCGATCTCGCGGATCATGTCGACGAGCATATCCTTGCCGATCGGTTTGAGCAAATAATCCTTTGCGCCGAGACGGACCGCTTCCTTGGCGTATTTGAACTCGGAATGGGCGGAGATGACGACCCATCTGACATGGGCGTGGCGTTTCCGCGAAATCTCCATCAGCTCAAGTCCCGTCATGCCGGGCATGAGGACGTCCGTCAGCACGAGGTCCATCGGCACGTTTTGCAGCGTAAGCACCGCTTCTTCCGGGTTCGCCGCCAGCAGCACCTTGTGTTCGGGAAAATGGGTTCGGATCGTCCGTTCGATGCCTCTGCGGATGAAGCTTTCGTCGTCCACGACGAGAATGTTCACGCCGATTTCTCCTCTCGGTGGGGTGCGGGAAACGAAACCGTCACGATGGTATGGCGATTGCGCTCGCTTTCGATACGCAGGCCGTAGGCATCGCCGTACAGGAGGCGGATGCGCTGATGCACGTTAAGCAAGCCGACGCCGCGACGGCCGCCGTGGTCCTGCGCCGAAGCGGTCGTGGAGGAAGTTTCCTCCAACATCCGTTCGATTCTCCGCAGCGTTTCTTCTTCCATGCCGACGCCGTTGTCTTCGATGACGATGTCGATTCTGCCGTCCTCTTCCCGGGAATAAATGCGCAGCGAGCCCGTACGGCGGTTAAGCGGCTCCAGTCCGTATTTGACGGCATTTTCGACGATCGGCTGCAGGATCATTTTCGGAACCACGATGTCCAGCAGCTCTTCCTCGACGTCGATGGTCGTGTTCACCCGCGTGTCTAGCCGTGTCTCGATGATGGTCAAGTAGTGCTGCAATTGCTCGATTTCCTTGCGCAGCGTCGCGCGGGAAGCCTCCTCCCAGTCGCTGCTGTACCGGAACATGTGAGACAGCGACAAAATGACGTTGCCGAGCCGGTCGTTCTCGCGTTCGTCCAGCATCCAGTAGATCATGTCCAGCGTGTTGAACAGAAAATGCGGATTGACCTGCGACTGAAGGGCTTGCAGCTGCGCGTTTTTTTCGCTGATGGAGGCCAATTTGATTCGCTCGATGAGCTCGTCCATCTGGGTCACCATCCGGTTAAACGAACCGACGAGCACGTTAAGCTCATGGTAAGATTGCACCCGAACGATGCCTTTGAAATTGCCGAGCTCGACCTGTTTCATTTGCTGGATCAGCCGTTTGAACGGAGAAGAGAAGGACCGGGAGACGACCGTCGCCAGCAAGGTGGCCGCGATAACGAGGACGATCACGACGGAGAGCAGGAATTTCTGCGTCTCCTGAAGCTCCAGCTGGATGTCCTGTTTCGGCGTCTCCCCGATGACCGTCCAATCCGCCATGCTGATCGGGGCGGCCGTGACGAGATAGTCCTTGCGGTCGGTCACGATTACTTGGCCTTTCTTCAGCGGACCGGGCCATTCCTTCGGAATGGTCATCTCTTCTGAATCGGGATCGGCGGGCCTTGTATGCATGATTTCGTTGCCCGAGGCGTCGCGGATGATGACGTTGCTGCCCGGTCCCAGACTGGCGTTGGACAGCGCCGAGGTGATGGCGTCGGCGTCCGTCTCGATCAAGACAATGCCGATCGGCTTGATCGTGTTGAGCTCGAACAGCTCGCGCCCGAAAGCGAACACCTTGCTGCCGGGCTCGTTGATGCCCTCGCTGACGAGAGAGTGCGGGAATACGCCGAGCCAGATCATCTCGCCCGTCGACTTTTGGAGCTGGTTGAACCAATCTTTGCCCACGTAGCTGCGCACCGCGCCTCCGACCGACCGGTCAAAGCTGTACACCTCGCCTTGATTCGTCAGGATGTGGATGCCGACGACATCATTGCGGGAGTAGAAGATGGCGCCCATGATGTCGGTGATCCGCCGCTCCAGGTTAACGGCCACGTCGGAACTGACCGGATCCTCCGATTGCCGGAGCAGCCGCATCAATTCGTTGTTGCTGGTGAGGGATTTGGTGACGCTGTCATAACCTTTCAACATAAGATCGAAAAGGCCGACCGTCTGCGAGATGTTTTTCTCGGCAATGACGGCGACCTTATCGCGGATCTGCTCGGTTGCTCTTTGGTAATACACGAAGCTGAGAATAAAGAGCAGCCCGAGCAGGCTGAACAGGAATATGAGGAACAATCTTCCGTGGATCGTGTGAATGCTTTTCATAGGTTCATCTTAACCCTTAACGGCGCCTGCTACCATCCCTTTGGTGATTTTTTCCGCAAGCAGGAAGTAGATGATGACGACCGGCGCCGCTCCGAGCACGAGGAATGCGCCGATCGCTCCATAGTTGACGGAGTATTGGCTGACGAAGCTGTACACGCCGAACGGCAGCGTCTTTATTTTCTCGGAGGAAATGAACGTCGCGGCCAGCACGTATTCGTTCCAGATGTTGATGAACGTCAGGATGCAGACGGTCATGACCGGAGGAACGGAAATCGGAAGCACGATGCGGGTGAAAATGCTCCATACGCCCGCTCCGTCCACGATGGCGGATTCTTCGATTTCGTTCGGGATCGACTGGAAGAAGCCGGACAGGATGAACACGGCGATCGGTGTCTGGAATGCGATGTAAGGCAGGATGATCGACCAGCGCGTGTTCAGGATGTCGATGTTCTTGAACATGATCATGAGCGGAAGCAGCGTACTCTGCAGCGGAATCATCATGCCGAGCAGGAAGAGTAGCAGCACATACTGGCCGTACTTCCAGCGGAAGCGGGAGATCGCGAACGCCACCATCGCGGCCAACACGATGACGGCGACGATGGTAATGGCGGTCACGAAAACGCTGTTGGTCAGATACTTCCAATAGAGTCCGCCGCCGATGGCATCCTTGTAGTTGACCCATTGCCAGCTGGCCGGCAAGGCGAAGAAGCTGCCCGACAAAATTTCTTCGTTCGTTTTGAACGAATAGATCAAGAGCCACAACAGAGGGTACAGCTGAGTGACGAACAGGATGGCAAGGATGATATAAATGATCAACCGGCTGATGGAGAAACGTCGCCGGGATGAAGCCGAAGCTTGCATGGCCGTGAGGGTCGCGGACTGGCTCATTCGGGGCGCCTCCTTAAGAGTAACGTTTTTCAAGAGAGTTGAAGGATTTGTTGACTACGACGGTCAGCACGAGACTAAGGACGACGAGGAACACGGCGATGGCGCTGCCGTAACCGTATTTCTGCGTCAAGAACGATTGATAGTACATGTGGCTGGCCAGCACTTCCGTGGCGTGCGCCGGTCCGCCGCCCGTCATGACGAGGATTCGGTCAAACGACTGCAGGGAGCCGATGAAAGAAAGCACGACGGAGATTTTGAAAATCGGAACGATCATCGGAATGGTGATATATCGATCGGCCTTGAAGCCATCGGCGCCATCGATTCTGGCGGCTTCGTAAATATCGGCCGGAATGTTCTGGATTCCCGTGAATTGAATCAGGATATGATAGCCCAGGTACTGCCACAAGCCGACGAGGATAATGGAATACATCGCGTATTTCGGCTCCGAGAGCCAAGCGTGCGTCCAATCCTGCAGTCCCATTTTCTCAAGGAGCTGGTTAATCATGCCTCCCTGGGATGCGGGATTCAAAATCGTCTTCCACAACTGCCCGATAACGACGACCGATAAAATAACCGGCAGAAAATAGCTGGTGACGAGAAAATTGGCTTTACGGACGTGGCGGCTGATCAGGATGGCCACGAACAGGGCGACCGGCAATTGGATCACGAGCGACAAAATCGCCATTTGCATCGTCCGGTTAACCGAAGGCCAGAATACGTTGTCGCTTGTCAGCATGTATTTGAAATTCGCGAAGCCGACCCATTCGGAGGCTCCGATGCCGTTCCAATCGAGCATGCCGGTATAGACGGATACGAGAATCGGCACGAATACGAGGCAGACGTACAGCAGCAAGCAAGGCAACACGAAAGCCGCGATCGTCCAAGGAGATACCTTCAATACCTTCAAGGCTTACGCCTCCTTTACTTTCCCGCCGATGGCGAAAGGGGACGCAGAGCGTCCCCATCCGCAATCCAATCGACGGCAAACGTTTATTTTTTATTGTTTTGGTCGAATGCGTCTTGGTGTTCTTTCGCGACTTCCTTCGCGTCTTTCTTGGCGACGAACAGGTTTTGGATGCTCGTCAGGTGAGCTTGAGCGGTACCCGGGTTCATCGTGTTGTCGAACGCGAGGTCTCCGCCGTTAACTTGCTTGAACATGCCCAGAACTTCCATCGCCATGTCGGAGTATCCGGCGGCTTTGAAGTCGCCCTCTACGTTTTGGCCGAGACCTACGGCGCCTTTGGTCGTGAACAGCTCTTTCGGGTAGTTCAGCATGAAGTAGTTCAGGAAATCAAGCGTTTCTTGCTTGTGCTTGCTGTTCTTGGAAACCGCGAAAGCGGAGCCCGGAGCGAGCATGAATTGGTTCGGATCGCCTTTGCCGTTAACCGTCGGGAATTTGAAGACGCCGACGTTGCCGTTCTTGCTGACATCGGACGTTTCGATCCCGCCCGTTGCCCAGGAGCCCATGAAGTACATGGCGGCTTTGCCCGTCTTAAAGAGGTTTTCGCCTGCATTGTAGTCGAAGGAAGGCGCGCCTTCTTGGAACGCTTTCGCTTGAACCAGGTCTTCGAACGCGTTGACGGCGTCGAGGAATGCCGGATCGTCGAATTTCTTCGTGCCGGCCAGTACGTCTTTCAGGAAGCCCGGGCCGTTGTTCGTGCGGAGCAGGATGTTCATGAAGAAGAACGAGCCGGTCCAGGAGTCCTTCTCGCCGATCGCGATCGGGGTGATGCCTTTGGCTTTCAGCGTTTTGACGTCAGCTACGAGCTCTTCGAACGTAGCCGGCGGATTCGCGATGCCCGCTTGTTGGAACAGGGACTTATTGTAGTAGATAAGAGCGACGTTGTTGCCGTCAGGCAGGGCGTACAGGTTGCCGTTGAAGGTGTAGAAGTCGAGCAGGCCGGCTTGGAACGTGTCCTTCAGGCCGTTCTTCTGAACCATGTCGTTCAGCGGTTCGAACAGGTCGGCGTCTACGAACGGCTGCATTTGGGCTGCCGGGTTGACGACCGTGATGTCCGGAACTTCTTTGGAAGCCGCTTGCGTTTTCAGCTTCAGCTTCTGTTGGTCGGTGTTCAGGGAGTCGAGCTCGATCGTGATGTTCGGGTGATCCTTATGGTATTGATCGGTGAGCTTGCGGATCATTTTGTACTTCGGATCCGTAGGGTCCGGATAGATGTTTTGGAACGTGATCGTGATGTTTTCTTTGGACGGTTCGGATGCTTGTGCGGAAGCGGAAGCCGAAGGGCTTGCTGCCGGCGAGCTTGCGTCCGAGCTGGATGCGGAGTCGTTGTTGGACTTGCCGCAAGCTGCGAGGCTCACAGCGAGAACGCCTGCAAGTACGCCCGCGAAGATTTTCTTGCTTGTCTTCATGGTACATCCCCCTAGTTATGATAGTGACTTGATGTCCTCATTATGTTCGTTTGCGAAAACGCAAACAATGAAGTTCTTTAGGGGAACATGTTTGTTTTTTTAAGGTGCTCTGAAAATGTCGAGATTGGTAGAAATAGTGCTTACATATATTTATATCGGTTGTTTCGAGTTTATTTATCAGGGATAAAAGGGCTTTGCGGGACTTGTTTTTTTCAAGAGGGTGGCTGAACATGGGTGGTAGATTTGAGGGAAGCGGGTATGAACGGATTAGTATTCAATAGGAGAGGAAGTAGGCGGATGACGACGTTGGTCCGGCATGTGATCGAGTGGATTGAAGGGGCTGTCGGCTTGGCGGAAAACACGGTAGATGGGTTGAAGTTTGGCCGGCCGGACATGACCGTTACGGGAATTGCCGTGGCGTTTACGGCTTCGCAATCGGTGGTGGAAGCCGCGTTGCGAGCCGGTGCTAACCTGTTGATCTCGCACGAAGGGGAGTTTTACGCGCATCGCGACCGTGTTGAGACGTTGGAAGGCGATGACCTGGTAGTATTGGAGAAACGCGGTTTGATCGCGCAGTCGGGACTCGCCTTGTATCGCTGCCACGACGCGTTGCACTACCGGCAACCCGACGAGATTATTCAGGGGCTCGTTCGCAGGTTGGGATGGGAGGCGTATTTGCGGGAGGATCTGCAGGTTGCGGTGATTCTGGAAATGCCGGAGACGACGGTGGGCGAGTTGGCGGAGCATTGCAAACGGGCGCTGGGTTTGCCATATTTGCGCGTGGCTGGCGATTTAGCGATGAAATGCACCCGCATCGGGCTGTCGGCCGGCTACCGGGGCGGCGGCGAGCTGTGCATCCCGATGTTCCGGGAGCATGATCTTGACATGATCATCACCGGCGAAGGACCGGAATGGGAGACGCCGGAATACGTCCGCGACGCGATGCGGCAAGGCCGGAAGAAGGCGCTGATCCTGCTCGGTCACGCCGAAAGCGAGCAGCCCGGCATGCAGCTGCTGGCCGAGAGCTTGAAGCGCGCCTTCCCGGCAACGCCCATACAGTTCATTGCGGAAGAGCCGGTGTTCCGGATCGTATGAGAAGGGTGGCGGCACTGCAACGTTAAAAAGTAGCGCTATTAAGCCACCGAGCGAACAGAGTTTCGCTGCAACGTTATAAACTAACGCTGGATTGCCTGAAGCTTCGCCTAAGCTCGGTGCAACGCTAAAAATTAGCGCTAGAGCGGTTTAAACTCTCTCCAACCTCGGTGTAACGCTAGATATTAGCGTTAAACAGTCGCCGTAACCGGGAAAAACCGGTTAGAAGGCTTCAAACCTCCTATTGTAGTCATTGTAACCCGGAAAAACCCGGTTAGAACGCCGCAAACCTCGCCCACGGCCACTGTAACCGGGAAAAACCCGGTTAGAACTCTTCAAACCCGGCTCGCTGTTGCTGTAACCCGGAAAAACCCGGTTAGAACGCGGCAAACCCGGCCCGCTGCCACTGTAACCGGGAAAAATCCGGTTACAGCAAATTTAGTTTTACCAAGACTCGCTACTCTCCCCAGCGCCAAACATATAAGTTTTTCAAAGTAACGCCTTTCGTTTGTTTGTTTTTTTCGCTTTACCGATCCCGTAGGCTAATAGGAAGAGCCGCATTACGGGAGGTTGACAGCGCGATGAATCCGGTTTCGACGGACAGCGGCTATGCTTGTTGGCTGCGTTACGAATACATTGAAAACGCTTCCCTGCGTGAAAGTTACTTATCAAGCTGTTCGTGTTACTCCCTTCTGGGAGATTCCTTCATCCTCATGAACGCCCGGAAGCAACTGGCCGAGGCGTTATCCTCCATGCTCGGGAGAGTGCCGACGGAGAGCGACACAGGCGGCATTATCGCCGGAACGATCGACAGTTCGACCGAACTACGGCAAATAACCGCTCAATATGATTTCGATGAGCTGGGTGAAGAGGGCTACGTCATCCACTCAGAGACGGAGGGGCCGATTTACCTGGCCGCCGCCTCCGACAAGGGTGTTCTTTACGCGGTCTTTCATTTACTGAGGTTGCTCCAACTGGGAGCCAACGTCCGCAATATCCACATCGGCGAAAAACCGGCAAACGCGCTGCGCATGATCAACCACTGGGACAACATGGACGGTTCCGTCGAGCGGGGATATGCGGGGCGGAGCATTTTTTACCGCGATAACGGCTTCATACCGCACACGGATCGCCTCGAAGACTATGCGCGGCTGCTCGCTTCCGTGGGCATCAACGCGATAACGATTAACAATGTGAACGTTCATCCGCGGGAAACGGAGCTGATCACGGCTGGGCTTCTTCCCGATGTTGCAAAAGTCGCAGATCTCTTCCGCGGCTACGGCATCCGGCTGTATTTGAGCATCAATTTCGCTGCGCCCATCGAGATCGGAGGACTGGAGACGGCCGATCCGCTGGACCCCAACGTCGCCGCTTGGTGGCGGGATAAGGCAAAGGAAATCTACGATTACGTGCCGGACTTCGGCGGCTTTCTGGTCAAAGCCGACTCCGAGTTCCGGCCGGGCCCGTTCACCTACGGCAGAAACCACGCGGACGGCGCCAATATGCTGGCGGACGCGTTAGCACCGTACGGCGGCGAGGTCATTTGGCGCTGCTTCGTCTACAACTGCCTGCAGGACTGGCGCGATCGCTCGACGGATCGGGCCAAAGCCGCATATGACCATTTTAAGCCGCTCGACGGACAATTCCGGGATAACGTGTTGCTGCAGATCAAAAACGGGCCGATGGACTTCCAGGTCCGGGAGCCCGTATCCCCGCTATTCGGCGGGTTGAAGGCAACCAGCACTCTACTGGAAGTGCAGATCGCGCAGGAATATACCGGCCAGCAGAGGCACCTCTGCTATCTCGTTCCGCAGTGGAAGGAAGTGCTCGATTTCGATACGTTCGCCCGCGGCGAGGGTTCATCCGTAGCTAAAGCCGCGAGCGGAGCATTGTTCGGCAGAAGCCGCGGCGGCATGGCCGCCGTATCCAATGTGGGGGACGACGCCAACTGGACCGGTCACCTGCTCGCTCAGGCGAATTTGTACGGGTATGGCAGGCTGGCCTGGAGCCCGGCACTAGGCGCCGATGAAATCGCCAAAGAATGGATCATGCAGACTTTCGGCCGCGACCTCACGATAATCAATATCATCCAAAACATGCTCCTCAGCTCTCTGGAAATCTACGAATCTTACACGGCACCGCTCGGCGTCGGCTGGATGGTCAATCCCCATCACCATTACGGCCCGAACGTCGACGGCTACGAATATTCCAAGTGGGGCACCTACCATTTCGCGGATCACGAGGGAATCGGCGTCGACCGCACCGCGGGCACCGGTACCGGATATGCCTCACAGTACCATCCGCCCCAATCCGCCAGATACGAATCGCTCGCCGATTGCCCGGATGAGCTGCTGCTGTTCTTCCACCATGTACCGTACACGCATGTGCTGAAGTCCGGCAAAACCGTCATCCAGCATATTTACGACTCCCATTTCGAGGGAGCGGAACAGGCTGCCGATCTGCTCGCCCAGTGGAATTCTCTCGAAGGCCGGATCGACGAAGGGTGCTTCCGCCAAGTGCGCGAGCGGCTCATCCACCAGGAGGAGCACGCCCGGGAATGGCGCGACGTCATCAACACCTACTTCTACCGCAAATCCGGCATTCCCGACGAACGGAGCCGCAAGATTTACTAGCCTTGAAGGGAGGACGCGCCACGCTGATGCTGAGCATTCTGCCGATCCTGCTCGTATTCATCCTGCTCAGCAACAGGATCGTGGAAGGCATCGCCGCCGGATCGGTGAAAGGGTAAGCGCACGAAACCATTCGACTTCAACAAACGGAGGAATGATCCATGAGCCGCAACCGCTTTTACAATGCCCACCATGCGCCGATCGGCGCCTTCGCCAGCTTCACGCTCGGTTTCAAGGGAGCCAAGGGAGGCCTCGGCCTCGAGCTCGGCAAGCCGGCGGACCAGAACGTATACGTCGGATTGGAGTCGGCTTCCCATCCCGGCGTGTATCAGGCGCTCCCCTTCTTCCAGTCGGATGAGGACGAGAGCAGAAGGTACGACGTGGAGAAGGAAGCGGCCGGCGAAGCGGACGGCGCCCCGCGGATCGTGCCCTTCGCCGATTCCGACATTCGCCGGGAGCTGCTGCTCGGCACGGATACTTGGGAAGCCGGGGATCTGACGTTCCGGATCTACTCCCAGGCCCGTTCCGTTCCCGAGCCGTCCTCCGCATCGGAAGCGGAACTGAAGGATACGCTGGTGCCCGCCGTCTTGGCGGAGCTGACGGTCGACAACCGGATTGGAACGAGGTCCCGCCGCGCGTACTTCGGGTACCAAGGCAACGATCCGTATTCCAACATGCGTTTTCTGGACGATACGACCGGCGGTGCCTTGAAAGGGATCGGACAAGGCCGCATGACCGCGATCGCGACCAACGACCCGGAAGTAAGGTCCGCGCTGGGCTTCGGGCTGGACAAAATCCTCGGCGCCAAGCTGGAGGAGAACTGGAAGTTCGCGCTCGGCATGAACGGCGCATTGATCGCGGACGTCCCCGCGGGAGAACGTAAAACGTTCCGGTTCGCCGTTTGCTTCTACCGCGGCGGCGAAGCGACTTCCGGCATCGACACGCGTTATTACTACACGAAGCAGTTTGCGAACATCGACGAGGTCGCGGCTTACGCGTTGTCCCGTTTTGATGAGCTGAAGGAATCTTGCATGCAGGCGGAGCAGCTGCTGGAAGGCGCGAAGCTGAGCGACGACCAGAAGTTCATGCTCCGGCACGCCATCCGCAGCTACTACGGCAGCACCCAGCTGCTGGTCCGCGTGAACGGCGATCCGCTCTGGGTCGTCAACGAAGGCGAGTACCGGATGATGAACACGTTCGACCTGACCGTCGACCAGCTGTTTTACGAGCTGAAAATGAACCCTTGGACGGTCCGAAACGAGCTCGACCTGTTTACGGAAAGATACAGCTACCGGGATACGGTGCGTTTCCCGAACGATCCGACGGAGTATCCCGGCGGGCTGAGCTTTACGCACGACATGGGCGTCGGCAACGTGTTTTCGAGACCGGAGTACTCGTCCTACGAGATGTTCGGCATCGACGATTGCTTCTCGCACATGACGCACGAGCAGCTGGTGAACTGGGTGTTGTGCGCGGCGGTGTATGTCCATCAAACGGGAGACCGGGCGTGGCTCGACCGGAATTTCGGCATCGTGGAGGAATGCTTCCAAAGCATGCTGAACCGCGACCATCCCGATCCGGCCAAGCGCAACGGCCTCATGGCGCTGGACAGCTCCCGTACGATGGGCGGCGCGGAAATCACGACGTACGACAGTCTCGACGTCTCGCTCGGCCAAGCGCGCAATAACATTTACATGGGCGGCAAGTGCTGGGCCGCATACGTCGCGCTGGAGCGGCTGTTCGGCGAGCGCGGGAAGGCGGAACTCGCCCGGGAAGCCGGCCAGCAGGCGGAACGGTGCGCGGCGACGATCGCGGCCCAGCTGACGGACCAAGGATATATTCCGGCGGTCATCGGGGAGGGCAACGATTCCCGCATCATTCCCGCCATCGAGGGACTCGTGTTCCCTTACGCGACGGGATGCGAGGAGGCGCTTGACCGGGAGGGGCGGTTCGTCGGATACTTGAAGTCGTTAAGCACCCACTTGGCGACGGTGCTCGTGCCCGGCGTGTGCTTGTTCGCGGACGGCGGCTGGAAGCTGTCCTCCACGAGCAACAACTCCTGGCTCAGCAAAATCTACTTGTGCCAATTCATCGCCCGCCGCATCATGGGCCTGGAGTGGATCGACGCAGGCCGCGCGGCGGATGCGGCGCACGTGGAATGGCTGACCCATCCGGAGTTGTCTTATTGGAGCTGGAGCGACCAGATCCTCGCGGGAGAAATCATCGGGAGCAAATATTATCCGCGCGGCGTCACGAGCATTTTGTGGCTGGAGGAGTAAAGGAGAGATCGGACAATGGAATACCGGGAACTCGGCAGAACCGGTTTGAAAGTGAGCGAAATCAGCTTCGGAACGTGGGCCATCGGCGGCTCATGGGGTCAGACGGACGAGGGGGAATCGCTTCGGGCGCTGGCCAAAGCGATCGACGAAGGCGTCAATTTCTTCGATACGGCGGACGTCTACGGGGACGGCAGAAGCGAGCGGCTGCTCGCCAAAGCGACGAAAGGCATGGAGGATAAAATCCACGTCGCCACGAAATTTTGCCGTGCCGGCGACATTCACGATCCGCAAACCTACTCCTACGAGAAGGTAAACGCGTGGTGCGAAGCGAGCCTGCGGAGGCTGGAACGGGAGACGATCGACCTGTACCAGATCCACTGCCCGCCTCTCGCGATCCTGCAGGACGGCTCCGTTTTTGACGTTCTGGATCGGCTGCAGCGGGAAGGCAAGATCCGCGCTTACGGAGTCAGCGTGGAATCGGTGGAAGAAGGGCTTCTGTGCCTGGAGAGGCCGGGCGTTCAAGCGCTGCAAATCATTTTCAACATTTTCCGTCAGAAGCCGATCGAACGGCTGCTTCCGGAAGCGGCGCGCACGAAGACGGGTTTGCTCGTCCGCCTTCCGCTCGCAAGCGGTCTGCTGACCGGCAAATTCAAAGCCGGATCCGCATTCGAGGCCGACGACCATCGTAACTTTAACCGGGACGGCCAGCAGTTCAACGTCGGCGAAACGTTCGCTGGCCTTCCGTTCGAGAAAGGCGTCGAGCTTTCGCAAGAGCTGGCTTGGATCGCACGGGAGCGGGGAGGCAGCATGACGCACGCCGCGTTGCGCTGGATACTCGATTTCCCCGAGATCACGTGCGCGATTCCGGGCTTCAAAAACGTCCGGCAAGTCGAAGACAATCTGGCTTCTCTTGGCGTCCCGTCGTTTTCGGAAGCGGAGCGCGCGCGGCTGCGCGAGTTTTACGCCGCGCAGGTACACGAGCATATTCGCGGATCTTATTGATAGCACAGCAACACTACAGCCGGCCCCGAAGAGATTCCGCGGCCGGTTTTTTTATCTTTGTAAGCGCCTCAAAAAAAGGATTGACAGTGGGCGAAGGTGAACAATAAAATAAAGAAAACGGTTACGTAAACGTTTTTCTGAGGAGACTACGCCATGAGACCAGGAATCAAACAGGTTGCGGAACTGGCGCAGGTTTCCATCGCGACGGTCTCGCATGTCATCAACAACACGAGATACGTCTCCAACGAGATCAAACAGAAAGTATACAGCGCGATGGAACAGCTGGACTACCGGCCCAACGCGGTCGCGCAAAGCTTGCGCAGCCAGAAATCGAATACGATCGGGCTGATCGTCCCGATCCTTCCTTCCGACACCTCCAATTTCTTCTTCATGACCGTGGCGCAGGGCATCCAAAGCACGCTGAAGAAGCACGGCTACCAGATGCTGCTGAGCAACAACACGACGGAGGAGCTGGAAGAGGAGAAGGAACAGATCAAGCTGTTCAACTCCAAACTCATCGACGGCCTGATCATCGCCTCGATCGCCGAAGACGTCGGATATTTGAACGATATCGTCCGTTCACGGTACCCGGTCGTCTTTATCGACCGCAAGCCGGAAGGCTACAACGGCGACCACGTGGTGGCCGACGGATACGGCGGATCCTTCAACGCCGTCAAGCTGCTGGCGGAGAAAGGGCATCGGCGGATCGGCTTCGTCACCGGAACGCTCGGGATTTCGACGAGTAACGAGAGGCTGGAAGGCTACAAGAAAGCTCTTGCCGAGCAAGGGCTTCCTTATGACCCGTCGCTCGTGAAAGTCGCTTCGCCCAGCTTCGAGAGCGGATACGAATGCGCGGAGCGGCTGCTCGCCGAAGGCGGCATCACCGCGTTGTTTATCGCGAACAACGTGCTCACGATGGGCGTCATGGGCTGCCTGCAGGAGAAGAAGATCCGCATTCCGGAAGATCTCGCGGTGGTGGGGTTCGACGATTACGATTGGACCAAGATCACGACGCCGCCGCTTACCGTGATCCGGCAGCCTTCCTTCGAGATCGGCGAGAAGGCCGCGGAGGCGATGATCAAGCGGATCGAAGAGGGCCAAGACAACCCGGAATTCCGGGAATACCGCCTGCCGACGCAATTGGTCTTGAGGGGCTCTTGCTGATGCGGGAGCGACCCTTTTGCCGCCCTTCAGAAAAACGTTTACGCAAACGTTTAAACCAAAAATCAACCGGGGAGAGAACATGCCCATGACAGCCAGGAACCGACGCGGCTCGCCGGCTTTGCACGCCCGGCTCAAAAACATCCGGAACAATTACGAGCTGTATTTCCTGATTTTGTTTCCGGTCGCCTACTTCGCGATTTTTAAATATTGGCCGATGTACGGCGTCCAAATCGCGTTCAAGGACTTCAGCGCGTCCCAAGGGATTTGGGGCAGCCCCTGGATCGGATTCGACAACTTCCAACGGTTTTTCGATTCCTACAACTTCACGGAAATCATCCGCAACACCGTGTATCTGAGCCTGCTGAACCTGGCGATCGCGTTCCCGGTGCCCATCGCCGTCGCGGTGTTCCTGAACCAGCTTAGGCGGGAGAAGCTGAAACGGTTCATCCAGACGACCATCTATGCGCCGTACTTCATCTCCACGGTCGTCCTCGTCGGCATGATGTTCGTGTTCCTGTCACCTTCCAGCGGGCTCGTGAACCAAATCATCCGGCTGTTCGGCGGCCAGCCCGTCCTGTTCATGGGCGAGTCGGGCTGGTTCCGGCCCTTGTACATTCTCTCCACCGTCTGGCAGGAAACGGGATTCGCGTCGGTCGTGTACCTGGCGGCTCTCACCGGCATCGATCCCCATTTGCACGAAGCAGCCGTCGTGGACGGCGCCAGCAAATGGCAGCGGATCCGCAACATCGACCTGCCGGGCATCGCGCCGACGATCGTCGTCCTGTTCATTCTCGCGGTCGGCAACTTGATGAACGTCGGTTTCGAGAAGGCGTTCCTCATGCAGACGGACCTGAACGTCGACGTCTCCGAAATCATACCGACCTACGTATACAAGATCGGCATCCAGCGGGCGGAGTACAGCTTCTCCGCGGCGATCGGCCTGTTCAACGCGGTCATCAATCTCGTGCTGCTCCT